>NZ_VDCY01000007.1 GCF_006517395.1 Terrilactibacillus laevilacticus | reverse complement strand
AACACAAGTGAAAGCCAGCGCCTTTAGACGCTGGCCGGTAATTAAGGCTTATAGCCTTAGAGCAAACCACCCTTTGGAAGGGTGGTTATGATTTTTTATTGAGAAGGAAAATATTCTTTTTTTATCCTGCGTGATCCTCTACATTGATATTTACAAATCATGTTATATAATGTATTGTAAGCGATTACTATATAGCGTGCCATAAATATTTTGCTAAAATAAATAATAGTATGAAGTGTTTATGATACAGGAGGGATATTAACATGACAGATCATAATTGGTGGAAAAAAAGTGTTGTGTATCAAATCTATCCTCGTAGCTTTATGGATAGCAATGGAGACGGTATCGGAGACCTTCAAGGTATTCGTTCAAAATTGGACTATTTACAAAAGCTGGGTGTGGATGTTGTTTGGTTATCGCCCGTTTATAAATCTCCCAACTGTGATAACGGCTATGATATAAGTGATTACAGAGATATTATGGACGAGTTTGGTACAATGGCCGATTGGGAAGCCTTAATTTCGGATATGCATCATAAAGGAATCAAACTTGTTATGGATCTAGTCGTTAATCATTCTTCTGATGAGCATGCATGGTTTATTGAATCTCGGAAGTCTAAGGATAATCCAAAGCGAGATTATTATATTTGGAGACCTGGTGATAAAGATACCCCACCGACAGATTGGGGAGCGATGTTTGGCGGGTCAACCTGGAAATACGATGAGTTGACAGGAGAATACTATCTGCATATGTTTGCGGATAAACAGCCAGATTTGAACTGGGAGAATGAACAAGTTCGCAAAGAAGTCTATGACATGATGGCCTTTTGGTTAGACAAAGGTGTCGATGGTTTTCGCATGGACGTGATAAATATGATTTCAAAAAAAGAATTTCTAGCTCCTTATGAAGATTTTGTTAATGGGACAGCCGTAAATAAACCTTACAAACCAAACAGTCCAAGACTGCATGATTTTCTCCAAGAAATGAATCGTGAAGTATTATCGAAGTATAACACGATAACTGTTGGAGAATGTGTAGACATTAATGCAGAGCGAGCACAACTTGTCACAGCAGAAGATCGTCACGAACTAAATATGGTCTTCCAATTTGAACATATGTCACTCGACCAACAACCTGGAAAAAGCAAATGGGATTTAAAACCATTAGATCTCATGGATCTGAAAGAAAATTTAAGTAAATGGCAATATCAATTAAGTGAACGGGGATGGAATAGTTTATATTGGAATAATCATGACCAGCCACGGATTGTTTCCCGTTTTGGTCACGATGGCAAGTACCGCGTTATATCGGCCAAAATGCTTGGCACACTTTTGCATATGATGAAAGGAACACCCTATATTTATCAAGGCGAAGAAATCGGGATGACGAATATTAAATTCAAAACCGTCAATGACTATAATGATATTGAAACCATTAATATGTACAATGAACGAGTAGGACAAGGTTATAACGAGCCAGATATTATGGCTTCTATCTATGCCAAGAGTCGTGATAACGCTCGTACACCGATGCAATGGAATGGAACAGATCATGCTGGATTTACGACTGGCACCCCATGGCTTAAAGTCAATCCAAATTATGAAACAATTAATGCTGAACAGGCCCTTAAGGATCCAGATTCGATTTTTTACCATTATCAAAAATTAATTCGACTAAGAAAAGAATTGCCAGTCGTTGTCTATGGTCAATATGATTTAATAGCTAAAGAGCATCCAGACATCTTTGCCTATACACGTACACTTGAAGATACTGTTCTCGTGGTGGTCAATAATTTTCACGATAAAGAAGCGGTATTTGAATGGCCAAGTCATATAAGTCATGATGATGCTGATTGCCTTATCAGCAACTATCCGTTTGATTTAAAACAAGATCTTTCATCAATTAAACTAAAACCTTATGAATCTTTTGTTTTAAAATGTAGACAAAAATAGAACAAACAATGGCGATTATCCAAGTAGAAATCGGATGATCGCCATTGTTATAATACCGACAATAACCGTTAATAAGAGACTTTTTCTCCATATTGCAATCATACACGTTGGAATAATAGCCAAAATAACGGTTAAATTGATCGAAGTGATCCCATGAGATGGGACCTTAAGTGTACTTTCAACGATTAAGGCCGTTAAGATACATATAGGAACGTAACCCAACCATTTAAGAACTGGTTCAGGTAAGTTGAGTTTCCGAATGATCATAAAAGGTAATATTCTTGGTATACTGGTGACGAGCATTCCGCCAAGAATAATCCATAAAATAGATGGTTGTAGGCTCATCGATCTGTTATCACTCCAATCGTACTGACAATGACTGTTGCAATAATGACGGCTAAGTCTAATGAAACGAAAAAAGATAAACCATACATCATGATGATCATATAGATAATTAATAAAATATAGTGGTTTAATTTTGACGGATTCATACTATGAAGCTGAAGAATTAATAGAGCAACAAACATGGCTGTTAATGAGAAGTCTAAACCGAAGATCTCTGGATTTTTCACCCATTGTCCGAATACCCCGCCACATAGACAAGATATTACCCAACTTATATAAGCAGTTAAATTTAATCCATTTAGCCATTGCTCTGTAATAGGTTCTCTTTTTGCTAATTTATTAACGGTAACGCCAAAGGATTCGTCAGTTAAAAGAAGACCCATTCCGATGTTTTTGAAAAGTGAACTATTTTTAAAGTGAGGAGCAATAGTTGCACTTAGCAAGAGGTGACGCAAATTAACGATAAAGGTCGTTAAAATAATGGCAGAGATAGGACTATGTACAGCAACCATGGCGCAAATAATAAATTGAGAAGCCCCTGCATAAACGAGGGCAGCTAGTAATCCAATCTCCAAAATGCTTAAATGGGAAGTTACCGCAACAATTCCCATGGCAAAACCAATACTTAAGTAGCCAAGTAAGGTTGGTATACAATCTTTTATTCCATCAGAAAAAGAGGGTTGTGCAATTTGTTTTAATGTTTCTGCTTGCTGCATACACACATACACTCCTGTTCGTTCTCTTTGTTTAATATATTATACATATGTATGTTATAATGATCAATATAAAATTAAAGAGGAGCTATATATGGATAAATTACAGGAAGTGATTGGCCATAATTTAGCCAGTATGCGAAAAGCAAGAGGATTAAGTCTAGATAAAGTCTCTGATTTGACCGGAGTCAGCAAAGCCATGTTAGGCCAAATCGAAAAGGGTCGTTCAAATCCGACAGTCTCGACTCTATGGAAAATAGCAAGTGGTTTAAAAGTGTCATTTTCAGAACTCATGCAAGAGGATAAACCAATTATCACAACAGTTAGTCCAATAGACTTAGAGCCTATCTTCGATGATGAGGGCCATTATCTTGTTTATTCCCTTTTTCCATTTCAACCAGATAAAAAATTTGAAATCTACACGATCTGTTTGAAACCTGGATATGAACACCATTCCGATAAACATTCTGAAGGTGTAGAGGAGTATGTTCTGGTTAGTGAGGGTGAACTCATCCTTGAAATCCAAGGCGATGAACACCAATTGAATAAAGGAGAATCCTTACATTTTAAAGCGGATACTGAACATATTTATAAAAACCATTCAAAGCGAGAGCTGAACTATTTCGTGATTTTATATTATTCTTAATGTATGTAAAGGAAAGATTGGAGAGGTTGAAGTTGCTCAGAAAAGAAACAAACGGTTTTTCATACGATTTTTATGAACCAAAGGATGTTAAAAAAGATATTTCCATTGTTTTGTTTCACGGTTGGGGATCAACTGTAGAATCGCAGAAAGAACTTGCTACCCGTTTGACTAAACACGGGTATTCGGTCATTGTACCAGAAATTATTTATCATGATGATAGACAGCCTCTAGGAAACTATCTTAGTAAAGAGATTAAATATGCATATTTTTGGAAAACCGTTATGGTGAGTATCGATGAAGCGAGTGCGTTTTATAAGTTATTAAATATACCAACTGAAAACTTAGTCCTTATGGGAATTTCCATGGGAGGATTTATTGTCAATGGGACCATTGCTGCACATGATCAATTTGCTGGATTAGTTAACATAAATGGTTCGGGCTCGTTCGTCTTATCAGAGCAGTTATTTAGAGTGATGGACGATCAACCAGAGATGACTGATAAAGAGAAGCAACTACTTGAAAACTACGATCCTATAAAAAAAGGACGGTTGAAAGCTCCCATTCTCATGCTTCATGGCACGCAAGATACACAAGTTTCCATAGAAGGACAGAAAAACTACTATACATATTTAACCGAACAATTAAGGAAAACCAATGTTTTTTTCAATGAATACTCAGATATAAATCATACGATATCGGACGAGATGATTGAAGATCTCATTCAGTGGTTGAATCAACTTACCCTGAGTTAATGATTATGAAAATCTGTGTTTTAAAAACTTATATCTTCGGAAAAGCGGGCAGATAAAGTGTATATCGACTTAGCAAGGTTCTAATTCTGACTGAAGTATCGATTAAATTAACGGGATATCTAACAATTTTCACAATTGCAAATGAATAGTTGTCGCCTATTAATAAATTCACCATAAGATATAGTAAACAATGCCTGATAAAAAGGTGGGTCTATATGGGGATTGATTATAGTTTTGATGTTTCTAAAGCGACAAAACATCAGTTAACGCAGTTATTTAAATCCTTAGAATGGAAATCGGGAAATTATCCGGAAAAGCTTGAGAAAGCCATTCAACAATCGCATCGTGTTGTGACAGCTTGGGATGGTGATAAACTCATAGGACTTGTTAATGCTCTGTCAGATGGTATCTTAAATGTCTATTTTCATTATGTCTTGATTCACCCAAGCTATCAGCATCAAGGGATCGGAAAAAAATTAATAAATATGATGCTTGAAGTGTATCGCGATTTCCCAACGAAAATACTTGTATCTTATCCGGAATCTATTCCATTTTATAAGAAACTTGGATTTGAAATTAAAGAAGGATCGGCTCCTATGGTGATTTCAGAATTATTTTAAATTATATTCAGGTCCCACTAATGCGAGGACCTGATTTTCTTACATATAGGCCTTAGAAAAAAGATAACCTTACAGAAGTCACTCAATTCAATGTTGAAGTACCTCAATTAATTCAGAAGTGGCTCAATTCAGTGTCGAATTACCTCAATTAATTCAGAAGTGGCTCAATTCAGTGTCGAAGTACCTCAATAAATCCAGAAGTGGCTCAATTCAGTGTTGAAGTACCTCAATTAATCCAGAAGTGGCTCAATTCAGTGTTGAAGTACCTCAATTAATCCAGAAGTGGCTCAATTCAGTGTCGAAGAACCTCAATTAATTCAGAAGTAGCTCAATTCAGTGTCGAAGTACCAATAAATCCAGAAGTGGCTCAATTCAGTGTTGAAGTACCTCAATTAATCCAGAAGTGGCTCAATTCAGTGTTGAAGTACCTCAATTAATCCAGAAGTGGCTCAATTCAGTGTCGAAGAACCTCAATTAATTCAGAAGTAGCTCAATTCAGTGTCGAAGTACCAATAAATCCAGAAGTGGCTCAATTCAGTGTTGAAGTACCTCAATTAATCCAGAAGTGGCTCAATTCAGTGTTGAAGTACCTCAATTAATCCAGAAGTGGCTCAATTCAGTGTTGAAGTACCTCAATTAATTTAGAAGTGGCTCAATTCAGTGTCGAAGTACCTCAATAAATCCAGAAGTGGCTCAATTCAGTGTTGAAGTACCTCAATTAATTTAGAAGTGGCTCAATTCAGTGTTGAAGTACCTCAATTAATTCAGAAGTGGCTCAATTCAGTGTTGAAGTACCTCAATTAATTCAGAAGTGGCTCAATTCAGTGTTGAAGTACCTCAATTAATTCAGAAGTAGCTCAATTCAGTGTCGAAGAACCTCAATAAATCCAGAAGTGGCTCAATTCAGTGTTGAAGTACCTCAATTAATTTAGAAGTGGCTCAATTCAGTGTTGAAGTACCTCAATTAATTTAGAAGTGGCTCAATTTAAAATCAAATCGCCTTAATTCCACTGAGTCGAAAGGGTCTGGTGACCAATTAGTCATACACTTCATTTCAATTAATCTTTTTTTTAAGACTAAGTTTATCCACTTTTCCGCTTCGTAGCTTTGGTAGTTCTTTAAGTACAATCCATTTTCTTGGTTTTTTATAGGATGCGAGCTTAGAATTTAGTGCCTTTTTTGTTTCACGTAAGGAAATATCGTTCAAAACAACCGCAGCAACGACGATTTCACTTCGACTTTCATCCAGTTGTCCAAATACTGCTGCTTCTTCAACGCCTCGAATAGACATCAGAAGCCATTCAATTTCCTCAGTAAAAATCATGCTGCCACCACTTTTAATAATGTCACGATCACGGCCGATAATTTTCAAACTTCCGTCCTCATTCATCAATCCAAGGTCATGGGATGTCACATACCCTTCATAAAAGGAACGATCTGTTTCAACCGAATTGTTGACAAAGCCACTAAACGCTTGAGAGGTTTTAACGAAAACTTTGCCAATTTCACCAGACGGCAATATTTCACCGATATCATTACGTATCGTTACATCGACACTTTCAATAGGGAATCCAACTGTATCTGGTACTTTTTTCGCTTGTTCAGGAGTTAATATACTTACACACCCCATTTCAGAAGAACCATAGTATTCGTATAACTGGCTACTCGGAAAAGCTTGTTCAAATGATTTTCTTAATGTTGGTGATAAGGTATTGCCGACAGAAATAACGGCACGCGGCATCTTATTTGTTTCAAGTGGATGCACATGATGATACTTTATTAAAGGCTGAATGAGAGCAGGTGTGATGGTAACACAGGTCGATTTACTATTGAAAAATGATTCTGGTGAAAAACTGTTTACCATATGTACTTCTATACCAACACATAATGCTTGGAGCGCGGCAAATAACTGCGCAGAATATGAAAGATGTAAAGGGATCAAAATCCGATCACCTGCATGAAGATGAAAATTTTCCGACCATTCATCAAAAACCGAAGACCATGAATCATGACTTTTAATAAAACCTTTTGGGTAACCCGTTGATCCTGATGTAAAACCAAATAACAAGGGATCTGATTGAGTATATTCCAAAGTTGGTAAATCATGATCTTTAACTGGCATCTTTTTAATCCCTTTATTTGAAATAAACCAATGAGGTATTTGGATAGAAAATGTTCGTTCCATTTCGGAATCTGATAATTCATGGTGAAGCGGCATGATAATTCCTTTGCATTCGAGAACAGCTAAAACATCAATCACATAGGTTATATCGTTAGGAAGACAGATCGCAAAGATATCGCCAGGTTTGGCGCCTGCGTTAAGCAACTGCTTTACACGATGACGAATGTTAGTTTCTAATGTGGAAAAGGACATCCGGGTTTGATCGTTTGACAGTGCCCAGTGGTGAGGTGTTTTTTTACATTGGTCAAAAATGCGTTGCTCAATTCTCATAATAACCGCCTGTTCTAAACATAATGAAATACTACTAAAAGTGTAAAACAGCTTTTAAAAAATGTAAACTAGTTATATGATTAAGTTTACCAGTAAGTCTCTTTTTAAGTTTTTTTGTAGAAAAATAGTTAAACAAACGTTTGATTAAGAGATTTAAAGAGGTGATAGCGTGAATAAAGCGGTAATTGTACACGCAAAACGGTCTCCCATTGGGAGAAAAGATGGTGCTTTGAAAAAGGTAAAGCCACAAGATTTAGTTGCCCCTCTTCTAAAAATATGTAGTCAGGATTTAGAAAATAGAATAGATGATGTTGTGCTAGGTAATATTGTTGGACCTGGAGGGAATCTGGCAAGATTAGCAGCTCTAACGGCTAGATTACCTGATTCAATCCCTGGTATGACGATTGATCGTCAATGCAGTGCAGGATTAGAGGCAATTAGGACCGCCAGCTATTTTATTCAAGGTGGGGCGGGTCAGTGTTATTTAGCAGGTGGCACAGAAAGTACAAGCTTATCACCCTTTAAAGAGCGTGCACAGTTCTCACCTCTCGAAATGGGTGACCCTGATATGGGTGTGGCGGCTGAATATGTCGCTGAGCATTATAACATAACTCGAAAGGCTCAAGATGAGTATGCTTTGCTTAGTTATCAAAGAAGTCAAGAATCATTTGAACAACGCTATTTTGACTGTGAAATTTTAAAGAGACCCGAGCTCCTGGTAGATGAATGTTTTATCAAAAAAAGACCTATGGACCGGCTCATTCGACGGGCTAAACCTGTATTTAAAGAAAATGGAACCATCACGGCAGCCAATAGCTGTGGAATTAACGATGGAGCTTGTGTGACGACCATCATGGAAGAACAAATGGCAATCGAACTAGGGTTCACACCTGTTCTACGTTTTGTTGACTCGTGCGTATCAGGTGTACATCCTTTTTACCCTGCTATAGCGCCGGTTCCTGCAATAAAAACCTTATTAAAAAGAAATGATTTGGCGATTTCTGATATTGATTTGTTTGAAATGAATGAGGCGTTTGCGGTAAAAATCGTCGCTTGTTCCCGTGAACTTGAAATTCCAATAGAGAAACTAAATATAAGAGGTGGGGCGCTTACAATGGGGCATCCTTATGGGGCTTCAGGTGCCATTTTGGTGACGCGTTTGTTTTACGAAGCTCAAAGGAGAGAGGATCTGAACTATGTCGTAGCGGCAATAGGAAGCGGCGGAGGTGTTGGCATCGCTATTTTGTTTGAAGTGGTTAACGAAAATTGCAACTTATTGATCTAATGCTTTGAACTTGGTTGACATTTTTTATAAAAATAGCCCAGACGTCATATGTAATAACGACTGGGCTGGTCTTTTTTTAGCCTACATGATTGGCCTTTTTCACGCATGCATCAACTGCATCAATGACGGCGTGTCTAAATCCATGTTTTTCTAGTGTACGAACGGCTTCGATGGTTGTACCACTTGGAGAGCAGACTTGGTCTTTTAATAATCCAGGATGTTCCCCAGATTCTAATACAAGTTTTGCGGAACCTAGTACAGCTTGAGCGGCAAGTTTGTAGGCCGATGCGCGAGGAAGACCATTTAAGACGCCTCCATCTGCAAGAGATTCAATAAACATGTCAACGAATGCAGGGCTGCTACCTGCAATTGCCGCTGCGGCATTCATCAACTTCTCATCGATAACTTCCGTTTTTCCTATAGCAGAAAATAGTTTATTGACGGCATGCCAGTCTTCTTCTGTGACAGGAGATTCAAATGAAATGGATGTCATACCTTCACCAACAGCAGATGGTGTGTTTGGAAGTGCACGAATCACCTTGGCCTCCTGCCCAAGAGCATCTTTATATGATTGTATTGTTAAACCCACCGCAACTGTAACGATGAGGGTCTCGTTTGTCATGGTTTGTTTAAGTTCTGTTAAAACAGTGGGAATAATATGCGGTTTTACAGCAAGAAATAAGATATCCGATTCTTGGGCTACAATCACGTTGTTTTCTTTAAGTTGAAATCCTATCTCTTGTTGCAATTTTTCCTTGCGGCCACTTTTTCCACTGCTTACAATAATATCCTCTTTATTAACGACGCCGGCTTGTATTAGTCCTCTAATTATGGCGCTGCCCATGTTTCCCGAACCAATAAAACCTATTGTTTTTCCCATATTTAACTCATCCTTTATGACCTTTGTTGTCAGATATATGTTGGCTAAAAAAACTATAACATGAAACGATAATATAAAAAAGATTCGAGTCTTTATAGTATTTGATTAAAATGGAGGTGCATCACATAATTTTAGAAAAAGTAATACTCTATGTATATAACGTTATTTAGTCATTTTTAACGCAGGGTTGCATTAAATAGATAAAGAATTATCGCCGGCCTCCTTATCATCAAATAAAGTTTATATGATCGTATACTGTGACTTTTGTCTCCTAGATGATAATCGGTTACAATAGGGTAAAGTCACATTAGAATAGAAGTTTCCATTCAAATTCAAGTTGACAGCTTGGAAAAGTAAGAATTAAACTAAACTTTAAAGAACTTAACTATGACATTGTCCATTATCATTTAAGAAGGTTTCGAAAATGATATGATCTAAATAGAGGGGAAGGGTTAGTATGCGTCAAATTGTTATTTTATCGGGGAGTCCAGCGGAACGTTCGAGATCCGATCGCGCCTTGGATCAATTTAGAGAGATCGCGATGGATCAAGGTTATACTGTTCAATTTTTTTCCGTTAGAGATGTGTCGCCAGAAGCTCTTTTCTATACACGTTTCAACGATCCAGAAGTGGTAGCGATTGGCAATGCTTTGCGTGCAGCAGACGGTGTTATCATTGGGTCTCCCGTATATAAGGCGTCTTACACGGGAATATTTAAGGCACTGATCGATTTACTGCCAGAAGATGTATTAAAGGATACACCCGTTTTACCGATTATGGTAGGTGGCAGCAGCAAACATTTATTGGCTATTGAATTTGCCCTTAAACCGTTACTTGCAACGTTAAAAGCTGAACTCCTGCAAGGGGTATATATACTCGACACGCAAATTGATAAAATTAAAACGCCAGCTATTCAAGACTCGACTTTAATGGATAGAATTCAAGACCAG
The DNA here is from genome assembly GCF_006517395.1 of Terrilactibacillus laevilacticus. Classification (GTDB taxonomy): domain Bacteria; phylum Bacillota; class Bacilli; order Bacillales; family Sporolactobacillaceae; genus Terrilactibacillus; species Terrilactibacillus laevilacticus. Next base: position 133,991 of record NZ_VDCY01000007.1, on the reverse strand, counting down.
ATGAAACAACTAACGATAGCGATCGAAAAAAAGTGTGCATACGAAGATAAAGATAAGCTGATGGGACATCATTTGAATAAATGATAGGCGAATAATAAGAGTTAACCATTTAGACATAAACCAAATAAGGACAAATTTATTAAAGCAAACAAGCCCTCAGTTTTGTTTTGAAACAAAGCTGAGGGCTTGTTTTATATAAAGTGAAACTTCCATCAGTGGCGTTAGGCTTTAGCAATACCAAGGAAAACCCCACCGAAGATAATTAGAATGCTGGCAATTCCAATATAGACAAGTTGACGTTTTGTTTTCTTTTCACCAAGAAAAACAATTCCGCCAAAAATGGATATAATAATACCCATTTGAGAGAGTGAAAAACTAGTAGCTACACCAAGTCTTGATTGAGACATGAAGAGGAACAGGTTTCCTGCTGCCCAAATTAATCCTGGCAAGATATTTTTAACAGTATATAGATTAAATGGTTTATGTTTAAGTGTAATAAATAGACTTCCAATTAGCATCCCAATGGCTTGTGGGAATAAGGCTACCCAACCGTCAACGTGAAAGATTCTAGCAAAGACAACATAACCTAGAAAACCTAGTGATGAAATCGTTAATGTGACAATCCCTTTTTTGAAATCTCCAGGATTATTAACTTCTTGTTTTCTGCCATCAATAGATGTTAAGACGACGCCGATAATGATAAAGATAATGGCCAAAGAACCAAGTATGATTGTTTGAAGCGTTGACCACTCTTTGAATACGATTACACCGAAAAGAGCAGTAGAAACAAGTTGCATGCCAGTAGATATAGGCATTGTTTTAGATACGCCGAGATATGGAACGCTTTTAAATTGATTGCTTTGTCCAACCGACCAAAAAAGTCCAGATATGATACCTACGATAATAATGGTAGGTGTTAATTCAGGCCTAACTATAATAAACTGGGCTACAGACATAATTAAAGCTCCTAGTGTCGTCCCCATCGTTTGATTGAATGGTCCACCGCCCATTTTCATACTTACTAAAATCATACTTCCCCAAGATAGAGAAGGAAGAATCCCTAAAAGAAAATCCATAATACCCAACTCACTTTCATCCAAAAAGTAAATTAAAAGCTATATAAACGGTTACAAAAGCGTTTTCATTTGTATAGAAGATAAGTTAAACGTTTACATTTCTATATATCTTTTAAAATCATATATTTATAATAACAGATAAACTAGATTTTGAGAAATAAAAAATATTGATAGTTAAACGTTTACATAAAAAAGGAATAAAATATTCGCACAGCAATGCACGTCAATTTACTAGTTAAGTGAGTGATGGGTTCTCTCTGATAACATGAATAAACATTCTTTTATTTTTGTAAAAATGTAAGGCTTTTCTAAACGATATGTAAATTATGTAAAAACTGCCAATATTCTATCGTTAAACCTCGCCATCTGTGATAAATTGTAGGAACTAAAACGATAAAAGGATGTGTTAAGTATGAGTGAAGTGGAATTGTTAAACGTCTCTAAACTCTATGGCAATAAGCAACCTTACATTATCAAGAATCTTGACGTGAATATTGAATCTGGTGAGTTTTTTGTCATTGTTGGGCCATCAGGATGTGGAAAAAGTACACTTCTACGAATGATTGCAGGTCTAGAAAATATTTCTGAAGGTGTTTTGCGTATCGGAGGAGAAATGGCCAATCATTGGTCTCCTAGCCAGCGTGACATCTCCATGGTCTTCCAAAATTATGCTCTTTATCCTCATCTTAATGTTCGCGAAAATATCGTTTTTGGCTTGCGGGTGAAAAAAATCTCACCCGAAGAAAGGGAAAAACGATTACTTGAAGCTTGTGAAATGCTAAACCTCACAGCCTATCTTAACAGAAAACCTCGTGAATTATCAGGCGGACAAAGACAAAGAGTAGCTTTGGCTCGTGCCATCGTTAGTCAATCTCCTATTTGTTTAATGGATGAACCTTTGTCTAATTTAGATGCAAAGTTACGGGCTCATATGCGTGGTGAAATTAGGAAAATACAACGTCAATTTGGAACAACGATGATTTACGTTACGCATGATCAAGTTGAAGCGATGACAATGGGTGACCGTATGATGATTCTAAACCAAGGTAAAATTCAACAAATAGGTCGGCCGATCGATATTTACAATCATCCTGCAAATACCTTCGTAGCGTCATTTATAGGTTCACCGCAAATGAATATGTGTGAAGCGTATTATGATGGAAACTCTCAAGAAATCAGAATCAACAAAGACTTGAAATTAACCATGACTCTTCCTAAATTAAAAACGTCAACCTATATCATCGGTTTACGGCCAGAGTACATTCATATTCCTCAACCAAATAATCCGAATCAAACGATTGTTCAAGTAGAAATAAATCATGTAGAACTGCTCGGAAATGACACTCTCTTTTCCTTTCAAATAAACGATCAACAATGGATCGCCAAATGGAATGGACAGTGGTTATTTGAGCCAGGAGATAAAATTTCTATTGCGCTAGATGCAGATGAACTATGCGTATTCGACAAGGACACGCGTCAGCTCGTTCATAGTTCAACCAGGCAAGATCATGATGAATTACAAAAAGGGGTGTTAGCTTAATGGCTATGGAAAATCCTACGACGACGGGACAGGTGCCTTCTCTTAATATGCCATACCGAACGTTTTGGGAGAAGACACGTCGTTTTCAAGTGGCTTTATTATTTCTTCTTCCATCACTGATCTTATTTTCTGTATTTGTCTTCTATCCTCTATTTCGTACGATCTATCTTAGCTTTTTTTTAACGAATCAAAAAGGTCTTCCAACCGTTTTTGTTGGGTTTGATAACTTTATTCAACTGTTCCAATCGGCTGACTTTCTGCAAAGTGTTAAGGCCACTTTTCTTTTTATTTTGTATACCGTTCCAGCAAGTGTCGTCATTTCACTTTTTCTTGCTCTATTAGCCAATGAAAAACTTAAGGGAATCCATTTTTTTCGAACCATATTTGCTTCAAGCTTAGGTGTGTCTGTCGCAGCAGCTTCTGTCACTTGGTTATTTATCTTTAATCCGACAATGGGTGTATTAAATCGGATTATATCATTATTTGGAATACAAGAAATAAATTGGTTGGCTGATCCACACTGGGCTTTATTGGCTGTATCGATGACGACCATTTGGCTGAATCTTGGCTTTTCTTTTTTAATCATTTTTGGAGGCTTGCAAAATATTGATCAAAGTCTATATGAAAGTTCCAGCATTGATGGAGCAGGTTACTTCTATCAGCTTAGACGAATTACGATCCCTATGCTATCGCCAACACTGTTTTTTATCATGACCGTCTCTCTCATAAATGCGTTCCAAACCTTTGGTCAAATTGACTTACTTACAGGCGGGGGTCCTGGTCAAACCACCAATCTAATGGTCTACGCGATCTATAAAGACGCTTTTGTTAATTTCAATTTTGGCAAAGCAAGCGCTGAAGTCGTTATACTCTTTCTACTGATTCTTATTGTTACACTATTGCAATTTAAATTTGTTGAGAAGAAGGTGCACTACCAATGATGGCTATCAAAAGAGGAAGTCTTTATGTGGTCTTAATCCTTATCGCACTATTACTCTTTTTTCCGATCATATACGCTTTTCTCGTCAGTTTCATGTCAACAAAAGAGGTTTTAATGGGTCATTTGATACCAAAATCGTTTTCGTTGACAAATTATATCGATGCCTTTCAAGCATTACCGCTCCTTCATTCATTGATTAACAGTATGCTGGTTTCAATCATCACCACAATTGGTCAAATCATTGTTTGTAGTCTAGCTGCCTATGCTTTTGTATTTATTGAATTTAGGGGACGTCAATTTTTATTTTTTCTCTTTGTTTCAACCATGATGATACCATGGGAAGCGTCGATTATTCCTAATTTTGTTACAGTCCAAAAACTAGGTTGGATCAATCACTATGCAGCATTGACGATTCCATTCTTTGCAACTGCGTTTGGTACGTTTCTATTGAGGCAGCATTTTAAAACGATCCCGAAGGAATTACATGAAGCTTCTCGAATGGCTGGTCTTGGTCATTTGTCCTTTTTTCTAAAAGTGGTCATGCCAGTATCGAAAACGAGCCTCGTTACGTTAGGGATCTACTGTTTTTTGACAACGTGGAATTCTTATCTCTGGCCGCTTCTTGTAACAACGGATGAACGTTCGAGAACCGCACAAATCGGACTGCGACAACTTCATGCACAGGAAAATGTAACCCAGTGGGGTGTCGTTATGGCTGGTGTGGTTATTGTGGCCATTCCGACGTTACTTGTCTTGTTCTTAGGTCAAAAGCACTTACAAAAAGGTCTAATGGATGGGGCAGTTAAATAACGAATAGTGATTCTCATTTGTTATAAAACTTATTCAGGAGAGGAATTAAAGAATGAAGAGGAAAATGATTGTTGCTGTTTTCTTATTAATGAGTTCAGTTCTACTATCAGCTTGTTCGGGTCTATCTCATGCAGATGATAATCGGATTCAAATCGTTTTTTGGCATTCCATGGCTGGCCCACCACTGGAGGCGTTAAATAAAATCGTTAATGATTTTAATCAGTCACAAGATGAAATTTACGTTAAACCAGAATATCAAGGCTCCTATGAGGAGTCATTGGCAAAATTTAGACGTGTAGGAGGAACAGACAATGCTCCTAACATTTATCAGGCTCAAGACATTGGTTCGAAGTATATGATCGAAAGCGGTGATATCGTCCCTGTTCAACAATTAATGGACGAAGAACACTATAATATGAATCAATTGGAAAGAAATATAAGAAACTATTATACCGTGAATGGAAAGTTATATTCGATGCCATTTAACTCTTCAACACCTGTTGTTCTGTACAACGCAGATGCCTTTAAAAAAGCCGGACTTGATCCAAATAAGCCGCCAGAAACGTATTCACAATTTCGCGAGGCTGCAAAAAAACTAACGCAAGCAAACAAAGGAATGAAGGGTTTTTCTTTTCTTAATTATCCTTGGTTTTTTGAGGAATTACTCGCTGTCCAAGGCGGAGAATATATTAACCAAAACAATGGAAGAACAGGTCTTGCAACAAAGGCGACGTTCAACTCACAAAAGGGATTAAATATTTTTAAGTGGTTAAGAGAAATGCAGAAAGATGGGACACTGGCTAACTATGGCACGAGTGGCGACAACGAGTCATCTGGATTTCTAACTCAAAAAGTCGGGATGTTCATGTCATCTTCAGCCAGTATGGCGGAAATGTTTAAGAATGCACCATTTAAGGTAGGGGTAGCTTACATACCAAGGCCTGACAATATTGAAAGGCAAGGAGTCGTGATTGGAGGCGCTTCACTTTGGTTATCTAAGGGAAAGAGTGCTAAAGAAGAAAAAGCCGCCTTTGCTTTCATGAAATATATGGCTTCGCCAAAGTCACAAGCAGATTGGCATATTCATACAGGCTATTTTCCGATTAATCCGGGTGCTTATAAAGAGCCCATTATTATAAAAAATTATAAGAAAACACCTCAATTTAAAGTAGCAGTCAATCAATTTCACGATACAAAATCAACGTATGCCACTCGTGGTCCTATGATGACGTTAATGCCTCAATCGCGAGTCATTATGTCACGTGCGATTGATGATTTATATCAAGGGAAGAATTTACAACAATCATTAGACACAGCAGCTGACCATGTTAATGAAGCTATTGCACAAATGAATCTTGCAAATAAAAAGTGATACACTAGTCATTAGAACAAGCTAATAAAAATAAGAAGGAGGGGCTAAATGTGAAAACGGCTATTTTTGCCCACCGAGGGAGTAAAGGTAATCGTCCGGAAAATACCATCGCTGCATTTAAGGAAGCAATGCGAATTAATAGTGATGGAATTGAGCTTGATGTTCACTTAACGAAAGATCAGGAACTTGTGATTATTCATGATGAGAAAATAGATCGTACAACAAACGGAAAAGGATATGTGAAAGATTACACCTTGCAAGAACTCAAACAATTTGATGCAGGGGCATGGTTTTCAGATGAATATAAAGGTGAACGAATCCCAACCTTAAAAGAAGTCTTAACACTTCTCAAAGATTATGAAGGAACGTTGAATATTGAACTAAAAACCGATCGTATTGACTATCCATTCATTGAGCAGAAAGTGATAGATGCAGTCCATGAATGGCGCCCAAATCACCCGACACTCTATTCATCTTTTAATCATGAATCACTCGCTAGACTAAAAGCGATTGAACCAGAAGCAGACTTTGGAATCCTCTTGTTCGAAAAATTATATGATCCTTGGCTTTATGCAAGACACATTGGAGCTTCTAGCCTTCATCTATATAAACCTGCAGCATTATCGCCTTCAACTTCAGTTATTCAGGATGAAGGCTTAGCTGTCAGAGCTTGGACCATTAATGATGCGGATGATATGAGACGTTTATTCGCACTAGACGTTGACGGGATTATGACGGACTATCCTGAAAGAGCCATGAAGATTAGGGAGGAATTCAGTGATATTGAAGTTCTAAAGAAGTAAAATAAAATAACCCTTCACAAAGATGATCCTGTTTTGTTAGATTTTAGATGATTTAAATCTGAATAGTTTATTAATAAGTGATGAATACAATAAGGTACTTACACATCCATTTGTGTGGGCAATAACAGTTCTTCGTTTCATTTTAGCAATATAGCCTGAACAACAATATTCTAGCGAAAGGAAGAGCTTTTTTTATTACATTTTGGTCCCCACCCGCATAGCAGGTGGTTTATTGTTTTCGCGCATTTTAGGTTCTCAACTGACTAAAGTCATTAATAAAAGGGACTGCATCATGCAGTCCCTAATTTTATAAAATAGCAGACGATTGAGATCTTATCGCTATCCGTTCTTCCAGTTTTGGAATGATAACAAAGTAAAGAAGAGTACCTATTAAACCAATACCCGTAATAATAATAGCCATGGTTAAAGCAGATAAGTAAGTACTTAATGTAATAGTTAAAGAAGTTATGAGCATAGCGATATTGTATTTTAGTCCATTAATGGCCATGTAAGTACTTCTCGCGTCATCTGGTGGAATGGCTGCAGTATACGATTGTTCCACAGGGACACGAAAAACTTCACCTACAGTTAGAATCAACATGAATAGAATGAGCAACCAGACATTCGTAAAAAATGATAAACAGCCATAACCAATCGAGAATAAAGTACAACTCACGATCAAAGTTGCTTTATCATTTAAAAGGTGACTCACTTTAGATACGAATAGGACAAGAATGGCGACCAAAAAGGTATTTTCGCTCCGTAAGAAACCCATCATGGTGATTCCATCCATGTTCCAGAAAAGAAAGGATTGGGTCGGCATATATTTGCTGAGTCTGATGCCAATATAGTTGGTGAGTTGCAGTTCCATTGAGAAAACAAGTATGCCAGCTATAACAAAAATGATAAAGAGCTTGTCTTTAAAAACAAGTTTATAATTAGTGAATAACTTCATGATGTGCTGGGTAGGTTTAATCGAGTCGTTCTTTGGCGAATGACTTTCTTCAATGAAGTAAGCAACAAGAATAACCAAGACACCTTGAACAAGACAAAGCGCCATAAATAATTCAAATAGATAATGTTGAAAGAGCATAGCTCCTAATATTCCGCCAATCGCTATCGATAGATTATTAGCCCAATAAGTCACCGAATACATCAATTTTCTTTGCTCAGGGGTACTGACATCAATCAACATGGCTTCGTTAGCTGGACCTGCAAGTCCCCAGCTAATACTATTGATGACCATCATGAGGTATGTCATAATGGCTGATTCAAAAAACGGTGAATTTGATACCATCATAATGATAAAAGCACCAAATCGCATTAATTCAGCTATCAACATCATTTTTTTACGGCCAAACTGATCCGATAAATAGCCTCCAACAAAAGAATTTGCAATGCCAATAAAAACGGTCATAAGCAATAAGAGGCCAGTCGTTTTTGTCCCGAAGTGGTGCGCTAAATAAATTGTCATAAAAGGGAAAATCATACCGCCAACAAAGCGACTAGTAAAAGTTTCAATGATTCTTATTTTGATATTTTTATGAAAGTCTCTGAATCGCAAGAGATGAATCCCTTCTTTCTATGTCGTATCAAATAAAAAAGAGCTTTTAAATTGTACCATAAAAAAGTAAAAATGGTATTATTCACAGACGATAAAACAGATTCTTCGTTAAAAACAGAAATGTATGAATGAATAAAATATGATAAAATGAAGGGCATAATAATGAGAATTTAAATAAAAACTTTCCTTGAAACATGGTGGCGTATATTGACATCCGTAGTTATCCAGTTGAATTAAGTATTAGAAAGTTAATGCCTTCGTATGGATGTATGATGAAAGGAATTAAAAGGAGTATTTATAAATGGTGAACTTTAAAGCGTCTTCTATTGTTGATCAGCTTCCCCCAAATTATTTTAGTAAAATTGAAAATAAAGTGACAGCCTATAAAGAAAAAGGAATCGATGTCATCAATCTCGCCAGTGGCAGCCCAGATCAACCGACGCCACCGCATATCGTTCAAGCACTAAAAGATGCGATCGATCGTGATGATAATCGTGGTTATCCACCATTTCGTGCAAAGAAAAATATTCGTGAGGCGATCAGTACATTTTACAAACGGGAATATAACGTTGATATCGATCCGGAAACGGAAGTGACGATTTTCAATGGTTCGACCATTGGGATTGTAGGAATTCCGCAAGCTTTGCTTGAACCAGGGGATTATCTGATTACAACGGATCCGACTTATCCCATCTATTATTCAGCTGCGAAACTTGCAAGAGCAGAAATATTTAATATCCCTGTATATGAGAAAGATGATTTCTTGCCTGATTACAATCTGGTTCCAACAGACATTGCAGAAAAAGCCAAGCTCTTGATGATTAATTATCCAAATAACCCGACAGGAGCCATTGCCACGCCTGATTTCTTTGAAAAAACAATCGACTTTGCCAAAGAAAACCAACTGCCCATTATGCATGACTTTGCCTATGGGGCTTTTGGATTTGATGGTCATAAGCCCCTAAGCTTACTACAAATGCCAGGTGGTAAAGAGTATGGTGTTGAAACATATACAGCTTCGAAAACATATAACATGGCTGGCTGGCGCTTAGGTTTTGCCGTAGGTAATGCCTCTATTATTGATGCATTGGATCGTTTTCATGACCATGCATTTAGCAACGTGTTTGGTGCTGTTCAAGATGCAGCAGCTGTTGCTTTGTTATCGAATCAAGATTCAGTGAACGAATTGGCTAAGTTATATGAACACAGGCGGAATGTATTAGTTCAGAGTATGAGAGAGATTGGTTGGGATGTTTCTGCACCGAAAGGGTCTTTCTTTGCCTGGTTTAAAGTTCCCGAAGGTTTTACATCTAGAACCTTCACTGAATTTTTATTAGATGAAGTCCAAGTCGTTGTTGCTCCAGGTGAAGGATTTGGAAAAAATGGCAGTCAATATGTACGTCTTAGCCTATTAAATGACGATGATCGTTTAAGAGAGGCAGCCAATCGAATAAAGAAAACGGGAATTTTCACAACATCACTTACTCAAAAATAATCGAAAACATGTAATGCCTGACATTTATATTGAATCAGGGCGTTTTTTTAGAACTACTACTCAACCCAATTCATATATAATTTGTAAACTTTTTGCCCTGTATATAAGTATATTAAATCAAGGAGGGGAAGATCGATGTTTTTTTTCATCATACTCGGAGGCGTGGCCATTTTATTATCGGGCGCTTTTTTAGGTTCTGGGCTAGACGGTGATGCGTTTCGGGCTAATTTTTTTCTGAAACAAAAGAGCACCGGAATTTTCGTACAAAAATGGCTTTTTGGACAGGAGGCATAGGGGTCGTTTCATTTCTCATAGCTGGGATACTATATTTTCTTTAAATTAACCAGGTAACTTTAACAAGAGTGACTTATCATAACGATGCTAAATTTATCTCTCATGTTCGTCTGTCAATCTTTCCTATGGTTAGTCACTCCTCTTTTTATGAAAATACAAACCGCTTTAATTCACTGAATTTGTGTATCATTAGATTATGTGCCGTTCAAAAAAATAAATAAGGGGAAATTTTTCAAATCTCCCCCCTATCCAAAAAACTTCCTTTATTATCCTCCAACAAATCCACCGCCATTGATATGAATGCTTTCACCCGTGACATATCTCGATGAATCTGAGGCTAAATAGACATAAGCATCGGCAAGTTCGAATGGCTGACCTGCTCGTCTCATAGGAGCATCAGTTCCAAATCTTGATACTTCTTCAGCTGAGAAAGAAGAAACAATTAAAGGCGTCCATATCGGACCTGGTGCAATTTGATTGACTCGAATATCTTTTTCAACAAGGTTCAAAGCAAGAGCGCGCGTAAAGCCAACGATGGCGCCTTTGGTTGATGTATAGTCGATGAGCGTTTTATGTCCTCTATAGGCATTAACTGAAGTTGTGTTAATAATGGAACTTCCTGGCCCCATGTAAGGGAGGGCTGCTTTTGTTAAAAAGAAATATGAATAGATATTCGTTCTAAATGTATGGTCTAATTGAGCTTCAGAGATGTTTAAAATACTGTTTTGTATATATTGTACAGCGCAGTTATTGACTAATATATCAATCCGCCCGAAATAGGATATAACATGCTGAATGGATTGAACGGAGTTAGCTTCGTATTGAAGATCAGAAGGTATTGCCAAACATCTTCTTCCTAGTTGCTCTATGCGTTGTTTTGTAAAGGCAGCATCTTTGTGCTCATTTAAGTAAATAATAGCGACATCTGCGCCTTCTTTTGCAAAGGCTATAGCAGCTGCGCGTCCAATGCCGCTGTCTCCACCAGAAATGACCGCAACTTTATTTAACAGCTTTTGGGAACCTTTTACATGTGGGTTTTCAAAAACTGGTTTAGGATTCATTGAATATTCCATGCCTGGTTGGTAATTCTGATGTTGAGGTGGAAAAGCTAAAGGAACTTCTTCACATTTTTCAGTGGATGAGTAATAGGGGTACTCTGGATACACGATTAAACCTCCCATTTTCTTGTTAAAAATACTCTATTCAATATGGGCTGTTAGTGTGATTTAAAAAGATACCTTTATTTAGTTTAGAATATATAATCTTGGATCATAATCCAAAAATAGCCATTAATCATTTTGACTAATCTGTGAAAAAATAACCCGAACCTTTGGCTTGTTTTTTTCACTGAATTCTATTTTTCGACAAATTTCTCTTTTGAAATGATACGTTATCAACAGGTTATAAACAATTTGATCACAAATTATTCACAATAAAAAAACGAATTATTAACAGAAATCCTTTAATTTATCCACATTGTACACAGTTAAAAAGTAGTTATGCACATTATTAACAATATTAACAGGGTAAAAACGTATGTTTTGTGGATAATTATTTTATTAATGCAGACTAAAGACCAAATTGTGGAAAGTCAAAAGTTTTCAACAAATTTTTCGCTCATTTTACTTAATTAAATTCTCTGTCTAGAATAAAAGGAAGGTATATACTGGCGGATAGATCCTTATTTAGAGATAGGTTAGATCATAATTTTTAGTCTAGAAAGTTGCTGACTTTAAGTGCGTGTTCAAATAGGTGACAAATAAAAAGGGTTACTGGCTAAGTACGCTGGCATCCTGCCAGAACGCCAGTACTAGCCCGTCCTGGGCGTCGGAGGTTAAGGCGGAGCTGTTTTGAGGACCAGAATGTAGGTTTTTGCTACATGAGGACCGGAAAAACGAGCGGGCGTCGAGAATTCGCAGCTTATCATTTGGTGACTTTTTCAAGCAACCTCTATTAGGAGATTTAGTTCACTTAGAAAGGAATGAAAGAAATGTCGATCATAAAAAGAGGAGACACAATCGGATTAATAGCTTGTTCAGACGGTCGCCCTTTAAAATATAAAGACAGATTGAAGGAATTAGAAAAAGTTCTTTCAGATATGGGGCTCGACCTAGAATGGGCAAGCACCATTTATCAACAAAATGATACGCCGTTTAGTGGGACGCCAAAAGAAAGAGCGGATGAACTGATGCGGTTGTTTACTTCAGACCATGTCAAAGCTATTTTTGATATCTCTGGAGGAGATGCAGCAAATCAAATCTTACCTTATTTAGATTTTGATCTGATTAGAAAGCATCCAAAATGGTTTGTGGGAATGAGTGATTTATCTGTTATTAATAATGCCCTACTTACATGTACGGGTTTACCTACAGTCCATTTTGCCATTTCGACATTAATTGGTCGGCATGCCGAGAGACAAATAGAATGGTTTATAAACGCCTTTATGCAAGAAAAAGACGTCTTAAAACAAACTGACTTTGCCTATCAATGGCTACGAGGAGAGAGTATGGAAGGAGTCGTTGTTGGTGGGAATTTGCGATGCTTCTTAAAATTGTCTGGGACACGCTATTTTCCTGACTTAAATCAAAAAGTTCTTTTCTTAGAAGCGCTAGGAGGGAAGTCTGCTCGGATGGCATCTATGTTATCTCAATTAGAACAAATAGGGGCTTTTTCCGCATGTAAGGGCATTTTGCTAGGTACTTTTTCAGAGATGCAAGACACAAAGCAAAAGCCAAGCATAGAAGATCTTATTCTTCACATCACTGAAAAATATCATTTACCTATCGCAAAAACGGAACGACTTGGCCATGGCAGTGATGCCATTGGAATTCCTATTGGCTTAAATTTGGCCTTCTAATCCTTTTGCAAACAAAAAACTTCATATGAAAGTTTTTTTATTACTTAAACACAGAATACGGTACTTTCAGGTGAATAATCCCATTTGAATAAGGGGCAATTTGGTAGAGTTGAAAAACCATTACAAAGCCATCATGATAAAAATAAAATTGATCTTTTTTTGTATCAATCCCTGTAAATTCATCTAAAAATATATCGTATCGTCCAGACTCTTTCAGCTTAATCAGTTGTTTTTTGATATAACGATTCACTTTATCGACTTGTTTCGGTGTTCGGACAATATCATCAAGATGATATCTATTTCCGTTATTGATATTGTAGTTATACACTTCTTCATACGTATTACCATGAGCTCCTCCTGTAAATGTGGAATCTAAAAAGGAGACACTTAATCGGTGTTCCTGATTAAATCTTATAATAGGTTTTGTTATCGCATAGTACGGACCAGGGATACCGATTAATTTGTCGTGTTCATACTGTTTTTTTACCTTCTCATCTTCCTTTTTAATGCGTTTTGCGTGGTTGAGAAAAGATTGGTTGATTTTATTTAAAACTTCCTTATTTTTTATTCCTGCTGTGATAACAGGATATTGAATGTCCTTAGCTAACTCTTTGATTTTTATCACAACAGCGTTAGATCTAGCTGCCTTTGATTGATTAAAGGGACAAAATATCGTAAACAAGAAAAGAATTAAAGATGCTATATACAAGACAAATCTTCTTTGGTTTGATTTATGATACATGAGGGCTACGTCCTTTCTTATGTTATATGACATACTTTTCCCCATTTATATAGGGCACATGAATCGTTTTGTATGGTAATTTAAGCTAAAAGTGCGTGTTCAAAAAGGTGGCAAATTAGAAGCAAGAAGATCAAGGCGGCGCTGTTTTGAGGACCGGAATGTAGGTTTTTGCTATATGAGGACCGGAAAAACAAGTGGGCGCCGAGATTCGCAGCTTATCATTTGATGACTTTTTGAACAACCTCTAAAATAAGAAATGTAGAGATCATTAAATATGACTTTCTGGAGGAATAAAAGTTGATTATTATTCATGCATTATTCAAAGTCAGTCCAGCGCAACGTGAAGGTTTTCTTGTTGAAACGAAACCGTTAATTGCAGGATCTAAGGCGGAAGTAGGAAATATTAGTTATAATCTTTTTGAAGATGTCTCAGACCCAAATACGTTTATTATGGTTGAAGAATGGAAAGATGAAGAGGCTGTTCATATTCATAATCAAGAACCCCACTTTAGGGCATTTGGAGAAAAGTCTGGAGAGTTTTTATCAGAACCAATGAAAGTGACCATCTATAGAGCGGAAGTTAAATAATTTTTTATAAGTGCACATAGCTCCACTTAATAATAGGAGCCTCCTCTCTTATTTTTTGGAAGTGGAGCTTTTTACTGTGATATGGAAATCTACATATAAATTAACTTATAAAAACACATTAAAACATACAAGCCAACTCCTGTTAACATACAGGGGAAAGCAGCCATAAAAAGTTGCATAGTCCAAGTGAGATCGGGATGCTCATCTGGAGAGTTTGTTTTTATAGAGTGGATGACTGTAGATACGCATAATGATAAGATCACTAAAATGAGAAGAAATATGGAGAAAGCACCAGAAGCACTTAATAACGAATCAAAGCTTCTTTTATAGATCGCATAAAAAACCGAGATAATCACCAAGCCGACACCTATAAGAATGGATCGATACAAAGAGAACACCACCTAACCAATAATTAATATCCTTATTAGAGGTTGCTCGAAAAAGTCACCAAATAATAAGCTACGAATCTCGGCACCCACTTGTTTTTCCGTTCCTCATGTAGTGGATACAAGAGGATCGCTTGCTAAAATCGCTCACGTCCTGTGCTGACGCCTGAAGCTACCCCAACGCGAGGAATGCCGGTCCTCGGGAACTTGCCGCCGCTCTTAGCCTTCCGACGCCCAGGACGGGCTAGTACTGGCGTTTCTTTCAGGATGCCAGAGTACTTAGCCAGTAACCCTTTTCATTTGTCACCTTTTTGAACACGCACTATTAGACAATATATCCAAAAGTTATGGGAATCACACATGTGTAAGAAGTTGAATGCCTACAATAATTTCCTCGTCTGAAAAAACAAATTACTCCCAGTAAACAAATAGGTGTTATAATATTTTTATATTACTTTTCTCGATTCTTTCAGTATATAATGATAATAAAATGAACATACATGTTAGGTTAAGTACGGAGGTTTTTTATTATGAGTAGAAGTTTTGTCATTTTACATGGGTTAGGTGGGAGTGGAGCTGCTCATTGGCAGACGTGGCTATATAAGCAATTGGTGGATAAAGGAGAAACAGTCTATTATCCTTCATTTCCTGAAAAACATCATCCGAATAAAGAAAAGTGGCTTCAGATATTGAAAGCCCTAATGGATGAAATTCCAAAAGACGAAGAAATTATCGTCGTTACCCATAGTTTGGGCTGCATATTATGGTTTCACTATGCCGTCTTAACAAATCGGAAAGTAAGCCGAGTTATTTTAGTCGCTCCGCCGTCACCATATAGCAAAGTTGAGGAAATCCAGTCTTTTTATCCCGTACCAGACAATTTAAGTGATGTTTGCTTAGTTGCCAATAAAACTCAGCTTATTGTCTCAACGAATGATCCATATTGCCCGATTGAGGATGCGAAAATATATTTAGATTGTGGCGCGATATCTACGATTCTAGAAAACAAAGGGCATATTAATATCGAATCTGGATTCGGTCCTTGGGAATGGATTTTAGATCAGTGTTTAAACGATCCAGTCGCACAATAATATTTAGCATTACATGACGTATTCATTAATGGGAATGATTCACTAATGGACAATTTTGAATTTTGAATAAGGCCAATAGCAAAGATTCACTTTTCCAACAACATTCTTCATATCAATAAAGCCAATCTGACGGCTGTCAAAACTATACAAGCGATTATCCCCCATAACAAATAATTTATCCTTCGGTACTTCGATGGTACCTTCATCAGGGAAATCATTTGTTAATAAACCAGAAAGAATTTTCTTCTTATTTTCATTTAAAAAGGGTTCTTTGACGGCGCGTCCATTAACATGCAAGACATCGTTTTGGTAATCAATTCGATCACCCGGAAGTCCAATAATGCGTTTAACAAAATCTTTATGTTTTGTGGCATGGAAAATGATAATGTCAAATCGCTCTGGCTTACTTAAATTATAATCCATTTTATTTACAATCAGTCGATTGCCATCTTGTAAAGTCGGCATCATAGATTTACCTTCAACAATATATTTAGTGAAAATCACATTCCGAAGAAGAAGAGCGATGATAATGGCACAACCGATGGTGAGCACCCATCGAGTGATATTATTTGATTTTGACACATGCATACCCCCGATTGATCATATAGTTTGTTAATTAAACGATTTGTTTATAGTGCGTGTTCAAAAAGGTGACAAATGAAAAAGGTTGCGGCTAAGTACGCTGGCATTCTGCCTGAACACCAGTACTAGCCCGTCCTGGGTGCCGAGATTCGCAGCTTATCATTTGGTGTACTTTTTGAACAACCTCTTATAGAATATATTCTAGATATCTAGATTTATATATTAAGACAGTATAAATGTTTGTCGCCTATTTCTCTATTGAATAGCTATAATTTACCATGAGTAAATATAGATATACAAGAAATGATCACACCTTAATTAAGTGAAATTTCAGTAGTGGCCGTTTTCTAAGGAGTAATTACCCGATAAGCGAGATTTTCGTACACTTTTCTCTTGAAAGGATGATAGGCCAGTGGAATGCCAAACGACTAAAGCAAAGGTATATTATGAAACAATTGGTGAAGGTCTGCCTATATTAATGATCCATGGCTTTAATCCTGACCATCACTTAATGAAAGGCTGTATGGAGCCTATTTTTAAGAAAAAATCGGGTTATAGACGTATATACATAGATCTTCCTGGAATGGGGAAGACGAGAGATTGCGAGAATGTAAATAGTTCAAATGACGTACTGGATGTATTACTTGAATTTATTCACACTGTCATACCTGAGGGACCATTTTTAATTGCGGGAGAATCTTATGGTGGTTATTTGACCCGTGGCATTATTTCTAAAATGAAAGATCGTATACTAGGTGCTGTTTTTATTTGTCCAATGATTATTCCTAGTATGGATGAGAGAGATTTGCCTTCACATACGATTATTTACGAAGATCGTGCCTTTTTACAATCCTTAAAACAACGTCAACAAGACATATTTAGAACGTCATCCGTCGTACTCGATGAATATAATTGGAATCGATTAAAGGCTGAAATATTAGATGGGTGTTCACTTGCAGATAAAGCCGTATTAAAAAGATTAAAAAGTCAATATGCCTTCTCATTCCAAGTTGATGAAGCTGTTGGCTCATTTGATAAACCTACGCTATTTTTATTAGGTAGACAAGATGCAACGGTGGGTTATAAAGATGCTTTAGGCATAGAAGAAAGATATACAAGAGCAACGACAGTTGTTCTTGATCGAGCAGGGCATAACCTCCAGATTGAGCAGAGTATTTTATTTGAATCTTTAGTTGAAGAATGGATCAAGCGGGTAGAAGAAGATATCAATCATATATAAAATAAACCCCCATACTGTCTAGAAATGGACATTATGTGGGTTTATTTTTTTAGAATACCCAAACAAGATTTACGGCCAAAAAGTTTCAGACAAATAAATGCATATCGATCATTTTAACCATAAAGTGAACTTACAATCATATTTTGTAATACTTGACGATCCCCTAAAACGTCTTCCAATGTATATTTATCTAGAGTAGCTAGAAATTGATTCACCGCTTCATTTAGAATGGCTTGATAGCCGCAAACAGGGGTGATAAAGCATTGGTTATTTTCTCTATTAAAGCATTCAACTAAATGAAAATGGTCTTCAGTATGTCTGATGACCCAGCCTATATTAATATCCTTAGGCGCTTTAGATAAGTAAATTCCTCCGTTTCTGCCTCGTACAGTTGTAATTAACTCTAGTTTTCCTAACTGATGAACAACCTTCATCAAGTGGTTTTTAGATATATGAAAGGCCATAGATAATTCTTCGATGCTAATTTTCTTTTCTTTAGGTAGTGCTCCAAGTGCAATAAGAACACGTAATGAATAGTCACTGAATTGCGTTAATTTCATAATTTCACCTCATATTACATAGTATACTTTTTTTTAATACACGCTGTATACATAAAAAAATGTTCATAAAATTGTCACAAGAAAAGATGTATATTAAATACATGTTATATGTGATAATAGTCACAGACGATAATTTTTTAGAAAGAAGGTATTCTTCGTGGATACAAAAACAATTGAAATTATTAAATCAACCGTTCCTGTATTAGAAAGTAAGGGAGAAGAGATCACCATAGCTTTTTATAAGCACATGTTAGGGACAAATCCAGAACTTAAAAATGTGTTTAATCAAACAAATCAAAAAAGATTAACTCAACCGCGTGCTCTGGCACAAATGGTATTACAAGCGGCGAAACATATCGACCATCTTGAAGCCCTTTTACCATCGGTTAAATTAGTCGCAGAAAAGCATCGAAGTCTAGGCATTAAACCAGAACAATATCCGATTGTTGGTGAGAACCTTTTATGGGCGATCAAACATGTTTTAAAAGATGCTGCAACAGATGAAATTATACAAGCATGGGCAGAAGCATACGGACAAATAGCGGATGTATTTATATCGATTGAAAATGGTTTAAGAGACGAAGTGATGGAAAAGGGCGGTTGGGAAGATTTCGCACCGTTTAAGGTATCCGATATTAAACAAGAAAGTTCAATTATAAAGTCATTTTATTTAAAACCTGAATCTGGCCAGCCGCTTCCTCTTCATCAACCCGGTCAATATATTAGTGTAAGAGTTCGTATTCCGGGTTCTGAGTATTTTCAAATCCGTCAGTATAGTCTCTCAGACGTGCCAAATGAGGATTATTTGAGAATAAGTGTCAAACGGGAAGAAGGCGGAGATCAATATCCTGAAGGTTTGGTTTCCAATTACTTGCATGATCAAATAAAACCGGGTGATACGCTTGAAGTAAGTGCCCCTGCAGGAGAGTTTACATTACAATCTTCCGAAAGACCCATTGTTTTTATTAGCGCAGGTATTGGTCAAACCCCTTTAATGTCTATGACTAAAAAGGTTATTAAAGAAAATCCTAAACGTCATATAACATGGATTCATTCTGCAAAAGATGCAGACAAACTTGCGTTTAAAGAAGAATTAACAAAACTAAAAGAAAAAGCACCACAACTTAAAATTCATATTGCCTTATCACAAGACACAAATAAATATGAAGATATAAAAAGATATGGCAGAATTGATAGTGAGTGGTTAGAAAAATTGATTGAGTCCAAGGATGCAGACTTTTATTTCTGTGGGCCAACGACCTTTATGAGTCAAATATATAATATATTGATTGGCTGGAACGTTCCTGAATCTCAAATTAACTATGAATTTTTTGGACCTAAAGGAGATTTAGCCATAAAAGACTAATGATCAATAATATGAAAGACAAATAGTTAAAAACCAGACATTCTAAATAAATAGAGTGTCTGGTTTTTTTATATAAAGGATGTGTGGATTGTTTTTAAAAATAGCTACTTTTAAGTTATGATAGAAATAAGATGATCGAAATACGATGTTTAAAGGAAGGTATAGGTATTTATGAACCTAAATTTACAAGGAAAAGTTGCACTTGTCATTGCCTCAAGTCAAGGTCTTGGAAAAGCGATAGCTACTGAGTTAGTAAAAGAAGGGGCTAATGTCATGCTGACCAGTCGGGATGAGACAAAACTTGCACATGTTCATAAGCAATTACTTGCCTATGAATCTGGACAAGTAGTGTATTGCAAAGCGGATATTACAAAAATGTCCGATATTACAAACCTTATCGAAAAAACGCATCAGGCATTTGGAAAAATCGATATATTAATTAATAATGGCGGTGGACCACCCGCTGGAACATTTGATGATTTTTCGGACCAGGATTGGCAGAAAGCATTCGAATTAAACCTCTTAAGTTATATTCGTTTAACGAGAGCTGTTCTTCCGGATCTAAAACAATCTGGTGGTCATATTATGTCTGTTGTTTCTTCATCAGTTAAACAACCAATTCCGGGTCTTATCTTGTCAAATACCATTCGTACTGGCGTTATAGGTTTAATGAAAACTTTAGCAGAAGAACTTGCTCCATACAATATTTTGGTTAATACGGTTGCTCCTGGACGAATTGATACAGATCGAGTAAAATCACTGGATCAAAAAAAGGCTGATGAAACAGGTCTTCCTGCAGATGAAGTCGCAAGGCAGTCTAAAGAAGAGATCCCACTTAATCGATATGGAACTCCAGAAGAATTTGGTCGCATGGTGGCTTTTATGGTTTCTAGTGGCAATACATATATGACAGGACAAACATTCCTCATTGATGGCGGTGCAGTTAAAGTCATTTAGAAATCTATGTTGATTTTTGATCTATGTAAAAAGGTCATTATTTCCCTACCTATTTGATCCTTATTTTAAGATGAACAAAAGCTAAGAGAATGAACCAAGTGTCCATTCTCTTTTAAAATAGGTGGGTTATCCAAATTCAACATGATCCTCTTTTGTAACGATTTTTTTCCATTTTGAAGATTCGTCATGACAACTGGTGTAACAACAAGGAACCATGTCTTTTAAAAATTCTTCTAATAGTCTAGGTCCTTGTTTAACGGATTGTCCATTTTTTCACAAAGGATTTGACCTCTTTAACTTGAAACATATGAAATGTTGTTCTCATCTAGTTGTCTGAATAAATTATGTCTCCTATAATAAAAACCATAGGATTATTTTAAAAAATGAAAAGTGGTGCAAGATGATAAATCACATAAAAAAGGAATGGTTTTCAAACATTCGAGGAGATATATTAGCCGGAATCGTTGTTTCTTTAGCCCTTATACCTGAGGTAACCGGTTTTTCAATTATTGCAGGCGTCAGTCCGATGGTAGGTTTGTATGCTTCTTTTTGTACGGCTATGATTATTGCATTTGTAGGTGGAAGACCAGGCATGATTTCCGCTGCGGCTGGAGCGATGGCTTTGGTACTTGTTGGTCTAGTCAAAGATCATGGGATTCAGTATATGTTAGCGGCTACCTTTTTAACAGGGATTATTCAATTTATTTTAGGGTTATTGAAAGTAGGCAGGTTAGTAAAATTTATCCCTCATGCGGTCATGATCGGCTTTGTTAATGCCTTAGCTATTTTAATTTTCACCTCACAATTTGCCTCTTTTTCAGGTGAGTCTTGGATAATGTATGCGATGGTTGCAGGCGGACTCATGATTATTTATCTTTTTCCTAAAATAACGAAATCCGTTCCCTCCGCCTTAGTTGCTATCATTGTGATTACGATTGTTTCGATTTGGTTGGGAAGTCCTGTTAAAACAATTGGTGACATGGGAAAGGTATCAAGTATGTTGCCACATTTTTTAATCCCTGATATCCCATTTAATTTTGAAACGCTTTTGATTATTTTACCCTATTCCATATCACTGGCCATTGTTGGGTTAGTAGAGACTTTATTAACAGCCCAATTGATTGATGAAGAAACGAATACGGAAAGTCAAAAAAACAGAGAATGCGTTGGGCAAGGAATAGGGAATATGTTTAACGGATTATTCGGCGGAATTGCAGGGTGTGCCATGATAGGACAATCCGTCATCAATCTGAAGTCCGGTGGAAGAGGCAGACTTTCGACATTTGTTGCAGGGGCCTTTCTTTTTCTTCTCATGATGGTGTTACGTGACATTGTTGTTCAAGTCCCCCTTGCTGCGTTAGTCGCTGTCATGTTCGTTGTGGCCTTAAGTACGTTTGATTGGACATCATTGAAACGGCTTCATAAATTTCCAAAAACGGATGTCGTTGTGATGGTAGTGACTGTCATCGTTGTTGTGATCACTCACAATCTCGCCTTTGGTGTCATTACAGGAATTATTTTAAGTGCCATTTTCTTTGCGGCAAAAATTTCAAAAATCAAAATTTCAAAAACCATAGATGAAGAAAAACGCACTCTTTTTTATAAAGTTGAAGGTCAGCTATTCTTTGCTTCTGTCACCGATTTTGTTGCTTCTTTTGATTTTAATCCTGAAGGAATAAAAGGCATTGTTATTGATTTCACACGTGCCCATATCTGGGATGAATCAGGAGTAGCTGGTGTAGACAAAATTGTAGAGAAATACAAGGAAAACCATATTGATGTAAAAATCAGAGGATTGAATCATTCTAGTGAACAACTATTAGATAAGGCATCCGCCATTAATTAAAAAAATATATACCTGAGCTGCTCCCTTAAAAATGAGGGAGTTTCTTTTATGGGAAAAAAGTCCAAAAGGTCCCTTAGCTATCTTTATGTTTTTCTCCCTAGTCTTTCATGAGTAAAATACATAGGCTCCAAAGTTCCTTTAAACCTGGTAAATTAGACATATTCTAGATGAACCATCAAAAAAGGGGTAGACGGTAGAAAAAGTCGTAAACAAAATTTCTCCAGGATCAGATTTTCTAATTGTAGGTTAACCAAGTTTTACAACATATAACTTTGAAAACTAAAATAATAGATATATAATGAAATTACACATAAACCCAATATTTTAGGAAGGAAATTTGATGCTGGTCACATCACCTATTTTGTTTGTCGTTTGGGCTTGGGGAAAAAGTAAGAATAAAAATAGAATATGTACAAGGAGGAGGACAGATGAATGTCAATAGTTTTCCAGAAACGAAACGCGAAATATTAAAAATATTAAAGGAATCCGGTTCTGCCTCTATCGCCATGCTTCAGTCAAAATTAGACATGACGGGTGAGGCTCTAAGGCAGCACCTCCTTCAATTAAGGCAAGAGGGTTTTGTGGAGAGGAAAAGCAAAAAGAGTAAAGACCCAGCAGGTGGAAGACCGGCCAAACAGTACTATTTAACACTTGAAGGGGAACACCTTTTCCCTAAAAATTATGATCAATTAACAATGGAAATTATTGATACAGTGGCAGATAACCTTGGCCAAGATGCTTTATTAAAGATTTTAGAAACAATGACAAAAACACGTGTCAAAAAATGGGAACCTCAATTACAAGAATTGGATATTAACGAACGTGTTGAGGCGTTAAAAGGGCTATATCTCCAAGATGATGTGTTTATGGAAATTGAAGAGTCGGAGAATGCGATTAGCTTAATTGAACATAACTGTCCTTTTTTAAATGTTGCAACGAAAAGACCCGCACTATGTAGTGTCACAATCTCTACCCTTACTCAATTGCTAGGGTACAAAGTAGAAAGAACCAAACGATTTCAAAATGGCGACGGACGATGTGTTTTTCGTATATCGCTTGATCAACCTGTGGATGTAGATTCATACCATTTTACTCTTGAAAAATAGAGACTTAAAGTAATAAATGTGTTACTTCTATTACCCTAATTACTGGAGTGTGAGAGACATTGAATACAACGAAAGAAGCTAACTTAATGTTGGAAAAAGAGCATACGCTCATTACTAAAAATTTCCCCGAGACTTTTAGTAGTCCTTTGAAATTTAATAAAAAAGTTGATCAGGCTCGTCATATTATGGAAGCTTTTAAGGATCTAATTGATTTATGTGGGGATAATCCTAATAGAGATGGTCTTAAAGAAACACCTTATCGGGTACTTAAGGCATTTCTTGAATACACCGAAGGCTATCGTGAAGAGCCCAAACTCCATCTGGAAAAAACATTTGACGTTGATCACAAGGAATTAGTTCTAGTGAAAGATATTGAGTTTTATTCGATGTGTGAACATCACTTTGCACCCTTTTTTGGGGTAGCTCATGTTGGGTATATTCCCAATCGGAAGGTTACTGGACTTTCTAAAATTGCTCGGATGGTTGAGGGATATGCGAAAAGATTTCAGGTTCAAGAGCGTATGACAACCCAAATATCTGAAGCTATTGAAGAAGTTCTTGAACCAAAAGGGACGATGGTTGTTATTGAAGCCAAGCATATGTGCATGTGCGGAAGAGGAATTAAAAAATCAAGTGCATCCACGACCACTTCTTCTGTTCGGGGTATTTTTGCAGATAAACCAGATGCAAGAGCGGAGTTTTTATCCTTACTTAATAAATAAGCCCACGATCTAAGAGTATTTATTTTATTATATTGTTAATTAAAATTAGTGGGATCTTTAGAAATCTTAAAATTAAGGGTGAGTATTTTGAGCAATAAGGTTGCTTTAATAACCGGGAGTGCAACTGGTTTAGGAAAACGTACTGCGATAGAATTAGCCAAAAATGGAATAGATATTGTGTTGAACTATGTTCACAGTTCAGAGTCTGCAAAGGAAACTTCTCGTTTTATTTCTGAAACCTATGGCGTACGGTCTATGGCTATTCAATCGGATATTAGTCTTTTGGAAGATGTTCATAAACTCGTAAATCATACTCATTCTGTGATGGGTAGAATTGATATTCTCGTTCATAATGCTGGTCCTTTTATTAAGGAAATGAAAAAGATGAGTGAATACACGACCGAGGAATGGAATTCAATAATTAATGGTAATTTAACCAGCGTTTTTTATCTATCAAAAGAAGTATTTCCCTTGATGCGTGTAAATAAGTGGGGAAGAATGATTACCATTGGATTTGATAGAGTAGAAACAGCTCCGGCATGGAAATTTCGTTCCGCTTATGCTGCAGCAAAATGCGGGACTGCCTCTTTGACTAAAACGCTCGCTATCGAAGAAGCTGAAAATGGAATCACAGTTAATATGGTTTGTCCAGGAGATATTCGTAATAAGTTTAAAGAAATGAATATTGAAGATGTTCGAGGTAAGAGTGACCTAACTAATCCAGTTGGAAGAACTGGCACCGGAGAAGACATTGCACGTGTCATTTCGTTCCTTTGCAATGAAGATTCTGATTTCATAACAGGGTCTATCATTTCGGTTACAGGCGGTAAAGATGTGTTAAATAAACATAATTCATGATGGTGAATTAATCAATACAAAAAGAAGCACAAATTAAAGTGAACCCTCCTGTTCTAACACTATCAATTCACTGACTAAGTAATCAAAAAATATCATTGATACGACTTAAAATTCCAAATGCCCATTAATGGGTACTTGGTTTATTTTGGAGTCGTGACAGCGTTGTTGTCATATTCACATTAAGGAGTAAATGGAGGTTGAAAATATTCTTTAAGAGGTTGTTCAAAAAGTCACCAAATGATAAGCTACGAATCTCGGCGTTGGCTAGTTTTTCCGGTCCTCATGTAGCAAAAACCTACATTCCGGCCCTCAAAACAGCGCCGCCTTGATCTTCTTGCTTCTAATTTGTCACCTTTTTGAACACGCACTTTAATAGGATTCCTACAACGAATATGCAAATTTTGAGACAGAAAAAGCCGATTTTCTGTATGTAAAAAATCGACTTTTTTTGTTACCATCAGTTGGAAAAGCAAAAGTAAATTTTAATATTTCCATGATAGTGAATAACTTTAAGAAAGTAATTTATATTTAACTTCATTTCTTAAGATCAATATTAAGTGTTGTTTCGATTTTAGTGATCTCTATCTGTTTTTTCCCCGGTCCTTTATGAGTAAAATAGGCCCCAAAGTTCTTCCAAACTCAATCAAAGAGTATTCGACTTATTCTAGGTGAACCACCAAAAAGAACTAGCAATGAGCTTTCATTAACGTGCTTGTTCGTTCCAAGAGTGATGCATTTGGCCATGATGTGGTCCAGTAGGGAGGAAACCGTTTTGTTCGAGTTTTTCATACCGACGTTCCATATGAGCGATAATCATTTGTCCTTGTGCTTTACTGAGTATGCCGTAAGACACGTATTTTTCAATTATTTTTGTTTTATCTTTTATCATTTGTTTATGTAATTTGGCAAGTTCGGCCTTTTGTGGATCTGAAAGTTTCACTTGTTTGATCCCTGGGCTAGGTTGTTGGTATTGTTGTGGCGTTTGTGGGGATTGAGCATGTACCGATGTTGTTCCTAATAGAATGAGTGTCAATGGTATAACATATACAACTTTTTGTAAAAAATGTTTCAATTAAAATTCTCCTTTGTTTTAGTTTTTCTTAGTATGCGTCTTAATAAATAAACTATGTATATTTTTTGAGTGGATAGAGAGTTTTCGTTAACTGCTTCTTATTAAATAAAATGTGTAACTCATTAACAGACTAAATAAGGAGAAAAGGATGGCAATACTAGAGAATACTAGAAGGTAAACGTTGTATTGAGTTACAAAAGAAATAGGTGAACGACTGTTAAAATGACTCATTTGGGCTATACCATTTCCAATTAAAATAACGATATATAAAGTTATTAAACCACTTATTGCTCCTTTTATATCTTGAGGGCTTAATGCAATATGAGAAGCAATACATATACTTAAGAAAAGGTACAAATAAAACAATGGGTTAATGAGATTTTCTAAAGAAAAAAGATGTTTCAATAGAAATGTATTCGCTGAGATAAAAACTGACAGAGATGGTTGATTCGATGTTTGATTTTGAACATATTCTTTGAATAGGTGATAACAATCAGGCACAAATAAATACAGGAGAAGGAGAAGGGACCCTATTCCGCTAAAGACAGGTGCAATCCCAATGAAGAAATGACCTATCATTTGATAAAGACTCCCTCGATTGAATCGATGAATAACATAACCTAATGTTCCATCCTCGCTTTTTGTTTGAAGAAGTTTGATTTTCACGACTTGGTGATGAAAAATAAAGCACATCAGGGCATGCCCTATTTCATGAATAGGTGTACCTAGCCAGGCTGTAAATAAAATGCCTTTCATTCCAAACGCACGCATCATGAAGAAGTTGGACCAACGCTCGATTTGTCCAAGCAGGTAACCAATAATGATGACAACACCAACAAGATTGATTAATTCTATTAAACTTTGGATTAGGATATGTAAATAGATGTTTTGCATCTAGGTTTATCTCCTTGATTCATTCTATTAAACGACATATTCTTTCAATCTAGTATGTTCAATTCTAACTATCTTTAGACAGAGATTGTCAGCATTTGAAAAAAGAAAAAACCACGGTTAAGCGGTTTTTCCCTTTTTGAGAAAAAGACCTAAAACGCAATGTGTCCTTGTTGCCTTCAATTATGATGGATTTTTTACCTTCCATTTTTCACGTCGTTTTAATAAATCATTGATAATACGTGGATAGATTTTGTCAACTTTATAGAATAATAATAAAATAATTTGAATGATAGATAAGATAATAGGTAAATAGATAAACATGAAACAAATACCTGCCGCAGCGGTATCAGGTTGGTGTGAAGAACCCCCGCTATAGTGCGTTAGGGATAAAATCCAGCCAACTAACGCAATAGCTAGGCCATTTCCTGCTTTTGTTCCAAAGCTACCTGCACTATAGGTTAACCCCTCCGTACGAATTCCTGTTTTCCATTCACCATATTCGATGGTATCCGCTATCATCGCAAACTGTGAGCCAACAACACTAGCAAATCCTAAACCACGAACAAATAGCCCTATTACGATGAATGTAATACTCGTTGGATCAATGATCATCGGGATGGATCCTAATAAACTAATAATGATCCCAATGATCATGGTGTTTCTTTTTCCCACATGGGCGATTAATTTCGGCATAAGGAATAATCCTAACAGTTGAGGAATATTTAAGGCTACTCCAAGGACTCCAACGAGTGATGAATCTTTTAGAATAATATGAGCGTAATATACATTAATAGCACTAGCTAAACCGATCAATGTAAATGAAACAATAAGGAACATGACCAAAATAATCCAATATTTATTCCTAAAGAGAGCCTTAAATCCTTGATGTAGGGGGACATCCTTTTTTCGTTTCGGTTGTCTAACTCTTTCTTTTGTCGTCTTAAAGGTGATAAAAAAAGCGAGCATACTTATTACAGAATAAAAAACATAAGTGATGATCCAACCTCTTTGACTACCTCCAAAGAGATTTGTAATAGGGATTGTCAATCCTGTTACGAGTACCGTACCTATCACCGCACAAGCCATTCGATAAATATTTAACATACTCCGACTAAATTGATGACGAGTAATTAATGAGTTTAATACACCATACGGAACATTAATACCTGTATAAATAAGATTAAACAAATTATAGGTCACAACGATATAGATTATTTTACCTATTAAATTAAGATCAGGGACAGTAAAGACCAAGATAGTGGAAAGGGCGAATGGAATGGTTAACCAAAAGATCCAAGTACGAGCTTTCCCATGTTTTGATTTTGTTTTATCGGTAATGATTCCCATCCCGATATCTGTAAACCCATCAAGTATACGAGAAGCAAACATAATCGTACCGATGATTCCAGCCGAAATCCCTCCAACAATGTCTGTATAGAAATAGGTTATGAAAGCACTGATCGAAGCATAAATAAGGTTACTTGCGAAATCTCCTATACCATAACCCAAATTTTCTTTTAATGTTATTTTTGATTGATGTTTTTTCACTTTATTATGAGTTCTCAAAAGAAAACCATCTCCAGTCGAATTTATGGACTAGTCAAATATTCAAAAAAACAGATCACGTCTCAAAATTTTTTCCTAAGGTTTGAATTATTACATCTCGGACTTCGGGTTAATGCCACCTCCACCTTATTAATGCAATCTTTTACTCCATTAAATAGAGCTTAAAAAGGCGTTTTCACAACTAACTTTATAAGTTAAGCAATTTCACGGTCTGACATGTAATCAAAATATACCCGTAAAGAGCTTTAGTAAACTAGAGAGCAAGCAGGTGCCTGCTAGTGATTCTGTAATTAAGATGGTAGGAAGTAATCTTTGATTAGATGAAAGAAAAAATCGAGACATTAGTGTATAGTAAGGACAGTGACTAAAACGCAAGAGGTGATAAAATGGAAAACATCGTAATTTATTGTGATGGTGGCTGCAGAGGCAACCAAAGTGATCATAACGTTGGCGGATGGGGAGTGGTTCTTCAATACAAAGGTAATACGAAAGAACTTTATGGAGGCGCCTTAAATACAACAAATAACGTGATGGAGCTGACTGCCGCAATAAAGGCACTTGAAGCCATTAAAACAACTCACATTCCAGTCGATATTCATGCCGATAGTGCCTATGTTGTGAATGGTATGACAAGCTGGGTTCAAGGCTGGATTAAAAAAGGTTGGAAAACAGCTGGCAATAAACCGGTTAAAAATAAAGAGTTATGGATGAGATTATATGAACTTTCAAAAATGCAGGATACCATTCGTTTTAATAAAGTAAAGGGACATAATGGTGTTGAATTGAATGAACGTGCGGATGAACTTGCTAATCGCGGGATGGATGAGGCAAGATAGAAGTAATATAGATGCTATGCGGTGACTTACTTGTCACCGCAATTTTTGACTAAATAATGGGAATAAATCGAATGCTTTTGTTTGCATAGTTGAAAATTCAGACCATTTTACATATTTTTTGAAGAACGGAAACAATCTTGTCCAAATTTACATATCGCATCACAGTCATTACGCAAGTCTTTAAATAAAATATAGGATATAGATGATGTATTGATGTGATTGAAAGATGGTCTCAGTAACTGTGCTTGGATCTCTTTTTCTCTCTTTTCTGGTGCGACAAGATTAAGCGGTATAGGATTTTCGGTGTAATTTGTGTCAATTATATCATGGCAAGATCGATGAAAAGATCAATAGTAAGTTACGAATAACGGAACTTTGATATTGGCAAATCCCCAATGATTGAAGTTCCTTTTTTTACTGGTAGTTTAAGATTCCTTCACATAAAAACATTGAATTAAGTCAAACTATTCATTGTAATCAAACGGAAATTGTGTGAAAGGAATGACTTATAATGAGAAGAAAACTAAATTGTTTAATCATGGCTCTTTTATGTGTGACATTCATCTTTGATACTCAAAGTTCATATGCAAAAGATGGAATGAATCATAAAGAGCAAACTAACGAACAGAGCATAATGGCAGATTTATGGTTTCAAACATCTGGAGAAGCTCAAGCACTCTATTATCAAGGTTATAATATTGGAACTGAAAAGTTGAAACAAGCTTTAAAAAAGAAATACAGTAAGAAGCCAGGGGTTGTATTGGATGTAGATGAAACGATTGTCAACAATAGTCCGCTAGACGCTAAATTTTCAAAAGTTGGTCAAGGCTCTTTGAATGAAAAGGAATGGCGCAAATGGATTGCCAAAGCAAAGGCAGAGCCGTTACCAGGGGCCTTAGACTTTTTAAAAGAAGCCGATCGAAGAGGGGTTGATATCTATTATATTTCAGATCGCTCAGATAAAACCTTAAAACGAACGATGCTTAATCTTAAAAATATCGATGCACCTCAGGTTACAGAGAATCACGTCCTTTTAAAAAGGGATCACGAGAAAAATAAGAATCGACGACGTAAACTCGTTGCAAAGACGCATCGCATTTTACTTTATTTTGGCGACAACTTATCAGATTTTGAGGGATTTGAGTACCCAACGATAAAAGATAGAAGAAATAAAGTGGATAAAATGAAGCGTGCCTTTGGAAATAAATTTATAGTGTTTCCAAACCCTATGTACGGACATTGGGAAAAAGCTCTTTACAATGGTAAAACCAAGATTTCAAATGAAGAGAAGCTCAAAATAAGAAAAAGCTTACTTCAAGGAGATGAATGAATACTAAAAGTGCATGTTCAAAAAGGTGACAATTGAAAAGGGTTACTGGCTAAGTACGCTGGCGTCCTGAAAGAAACGCCAGTTACTTGCCCGTCCTGGGCGTCGGAAGGCTAAGAGCGGCGGCAAGTTCCCGAGGACCGGCATTCCTCGCGTTGTGGTAGCTTCAGGCGCCAGCCACAGGACGTGAGCGATTTTAGCCAGAGATCCTCTTGTATCCGCTACATGAGGACCGGAAAAAACGAGAAGGCGCCGAGATTCGTAGCTTATCATTTGGTGACTTTTTGAACAACCTCTAAAAGAACAGGCCGTCTGACCTGTTCTTTTAGTATTAATTAAATATGAAGATGAGGAACAACAAGTCCACCATAAATAAAAGCAATAATAATAACGATAGCTGGATGAACTTTTAATTTTGTCATGGCTAGAAACGATATGGCAGCAATAATGATGGCTTGAATAGGTCCCAGTGAATGGATGGAATCTCTTCCCATTTGCCATGTTAATACAATCATCATAATGGCAATAACAGGCTGTACAAGTAATGTCATTCCTTTAACGACTGAAGATTGACGGTGTTTTTGAAGCAACTTTAGTAAAAGAATAAGGGCAATGGATGAAGGTGCAATTGTAGCAACGACAGCCACGATAACACCAAAAACCCCCGAAACGTTATAGCCGACATAGGCAGCAATTTTGGTGGATATCGGGCCAGGTAAGGCGTTGCCTAGGGCTAGCATGTTAGAAAAGTCGATATTTGTTAGCCACTGATAGTGGGTAACCACTTCTTGATACATAAGAGGAATGGACGATGGACCACCACCATAACCCAGAATATTAGCGACAAAAAAACCTAGAAAAACGGAAATTAAACTCATCATTATATGGCCTCCCGGTCTCTATCATGGTGTTTGTTGATTTTGTTTTTAAGTTTATAATGAACCGTCCCATAGGCTAGAAAAAGAATGATGACGATGGCGGGATGGACCGGAATAATTTGAAGCATAACGAAAGCGATGATAAAGGTAGCAAACCCTAATACCCAACCTAACCCTTTCACAGCTTTACTCCCAAACTTATAAGCCATTTGGCCAAGCATGACGGCAATAACAGGTAAAACGGCTGCAATCATGCCTTCAATAAATGGAGAGCTTTTTAGAACACTGATTAAGGAAGCAAGGGCAATCATCGCTAAACAAGTTGGGAGAATATGTGCAATAATCGCAACAGCAGCGCCTAGAGAGCCTTTCGTTCGATAACCAAGATAGCCTGCAATTTTGGTTGCAATGGGTCCAGGCAGGGCATTCGCTAATGCTAGGACTTCACCAAATTCTTCATCTTCTAACCAATGATAACGGTTAACGGCTTCATGTCTAAATAACGGCATGACGGATGGTCCGCCACCATAACCAAGAATGCCGGTACGAACCATAGCAATTACTAGATCTTTATATGTATGACTCATAATGATTCACCTCTTCATTTATTATAGTTTCATACCCATACGGCTTTTATAACGTTTAATGAGAACTTGGCAATCGACACTAATAACGCCTTCCATTGGATACAATTTTTCAACAAGGAAGTTTTCCATCTCTTTATTGCTCGAGAAGATCCCATGCATGTGTAGTTTACTTGGTCCAGTCATGTGATAAAGGCTTGTCACAGCAGGATCAAGTGATAATTGTTCAGCAACCGATTGAAGATGTTGAGGTTCAACTTCGACATTGTAAAAGGCTGAAACATCCATCCCAATTTGAGAAGGATTAATGACGGCAGTAAATTTTTCAATAATGCCTTTTTCCATTAAGTTCGTTACACGGGTAGCAACAGCTACTCGGGATAATCCAACTCGTTTTCCAAGATCCGTAAAGGAGATTCTTCCATCTTCATGGAAAATCGTAAGTATTTTTTTATCGATTTCATCTAGTTTCGATTCAGGAAGTTCAAATGCTGCAGGATTCATGTCTTTTTCATCCTCTCTTATCTAAATTCAGCCTAACATATCGTACTTTAACTAAATCAAAACATTTCTATTCGTTAGTATTACACAGTATATTCTTACGTTATATCAATTATTAGAATAAACGATAAACGAATAGAAGTAAATGATGTTTTATTAAATATGTTCTTAGCTTAAATCTTTTAAAAAGGAAAAGAAGGTAGGATATATTGGTTTATGATAAATTACGTTTCGAAATAATTATATTCATTATATATACGTTATGATACTTATTTCTTACGGAAAGTTACAAATAACTCCATTTATTGAAAAACTAACAACGAATAGGTTGAACGGTCTTGACTAAGTTCAAAGGATCATCTAACATGAATTTTAAGGTTTTCTTTCTTAAAATAATTCGAATAATTATAAATACTGATAGTGCGTTAGAAAGGGGTCTTTTTGGTGAATCAATCCATTATTGGGACTAGACAGATGGTTGTTAGTCCGCATTATCTGGCTTCAATGGCAGGAAATCAAATCTTGCAAAAAGGAGGAAATGCCTTTGATGCAGCGGTGGCTGTGAGTGGTTGCCTTGCCGTTGTCTATCCTCATATGACTGGATTAGGCGGAGATTCATTTTGGCTGACTTATCGCAACAAAGATAAGACTATTCGGGCTTATAATGGAAGTGGCCGATCAGGAGGTAAAGTGACAAGAGGGGCCTTTGCTGGTAAAAGCAGTATTCCTTTTCGTGGGATAGAGAGCATCATTACAGTCCCTGGTATGGTAGACAGTTGGGACGCCATTTTGAATGAGTATGGAAGTATGACTTTAGCGGAAGTTCTTGAGCCTGCGATTGATTACGCTGAACATGGCTTCCCTTTCTCTGAAGATCAGCATTTTAATACCAAAATAAATACCAAATTACTTTCGGAAACTCCGATTACTTCGGATATATACATGCCAAATGGGAAAATACCTGAAATAGGTGAACGCTTTATACAAAAAGACTTGGCAAGAACATTATCAGCGATATCAGAGTTTGGTAGAGATATATTTTATAAAGGTGAAGTTGCACAGGCTATCGTTTCCTATTTGCAAGGTCAAGGGGGCTTGTTGACAGAAGAGGATTTTGCGTCACATCATGGAGAATGGGTCACACCTATTTCAGCGACTTATCGTGATTATACTATGTATCAAGTCCCACCAAACTCACAAGGATTTATTGGTCTATTAGTCCTCAATATTTTAGAAAATTACGATTTTGGAAAAATTAAGCATGGCTCTTTTGAGTATTATCATCTGTTAGTTGAAGCTATAAAAAAGGGGATTCATGAACGAAATCAAGTTCTTACGGATCCAGAGTTTTTTGATATACCATTAGACCGGTTGTTAAGTAAAACATTCGCAAAAGAACTTGCCTCTTCCATAGATGTAAATTCGAATGAGGTTCAATCGCCATCAATGGGAAGTGACACGGCTTATGCAGCGGTTGTTGATAAAGAGGGAAACGCCGTCTCGTTTATTCAAAGTCTTTATTTTGAATATGGTTCAGGTGTCGTAGCAGGAAATACAGGCATTATCATGCAGAATCGGGGATCTTTCTTTTCTTTAGACCCAGAGCATGTTAATACGTTAGAACCCAATAAACGGACGTTCCACACGCTTATGCCTGCTATGGCTTGTAAAGATGGCAAGCCAAGGATTCTATATGGAACGCAAGGGGGGGAGGGGCAGCCTCAAACCCAAACAGCCATTATTACCCGAATGATTGACTATGGTATGGAGCCACAGCAAGCTCTAAATGAACCTAGATTCGTCTGGGGAAAAACATGGGGCGAAGAGACCCAAGAACTCAAAATAGAAGACCGAGTTGATGAGAAATCCGTGACAGAGTTAAAGCAAGCGAAGCATCAAGTGAATATTGTGAATTCATTTGATAAAGTCATGGGCCAAGCTCAAGCCATTCTCATTGATGACCAAGGATTTTTAAAAGGCGGTGTTGATCCGAGAGGCAATGGAGCAAGCGTAGGAATTTAACTAAAAGAGTAAGTCATTTTAAAAGCAGAACAAATCACTTGATCTGTTCTGCTTTTTATGGTGTATTTAATAGCAAAAGAGTCATTTTGAAAGCGTTTGATAATCTGAAACTAACAGAGTTATTTAAAGAAGTCTTGAAATCAGATGTGCTATAATGTCTTATAAAATTGAAGGAGGGTTTTGAATGGCTAACTCAAAACAGTTCATTGGCTACATTGGAACGTATACCAATGGTGAAAGCCAAGGTATTTATCGTTTTACTTTAGATACGGACAAGCCTAAAATTACAGATGTTGAGCTTGCTGGTACAATAGATAATCCTACATATTTAGCCATTAGTGAAGATAATAAGTATCTTTATTCAGTCATAAAAGAGGGGACATCAGGAGGGGTAGCGTCCTTTTTGATTGATGCGGAGACGAATGATTTAAAACCAATTAATCACGAACTTCTCGAGGGGGCAGCTCCTTGTTACGTCGGTATAAATAAAGAAAATAGTCATCTCCTATCATCAAATTACCATAAAGGTACGGTTGGCCTTTATTTAGTAAAAGACGATGGCTCTATTAGTCCAGCTGTTTCGATTGTTAGACATGAAGGGTCAGGGCATTATGAAGAAAGACAGGAAGCCCCGCATATCCATTATTCCGCTTTTACCCCAGATCAAAAGTTCGTCGTTGTCGTCGATCTTGGAACAGACCAACTGGTTACATACAAAATCGAGAAAAATACATTAAAAACAGTCCATACACTTGACTTTAGTCCAGCTAGTGGTGTGCGTCACCTTGTTTTTCATCCTACAAAACCCTATGCTTACGTCATGACAGAATTAACTTCTGAAGTGGTTTCACTAAAATTTAATGCTGAAGATGGTCGTTTTTCTATCATTGAATACCAATCGACCTTACCAGAAGGTTATAAAGAAACTAGCAGCGGCAGTGCTATTCACATCACTCGTGATGGACGCTTTGTCTATACAGCAACGCGCGGACACGACAGTATTGGTGTATTTGAAGTAGACGATAAAACGGGAAAATTGACGTTAGTTGAAATTACTTCTACAGAGGGAAAAGGCCCAAGAGATTTTTCTTTAGATCCAACCGAAAAATTCCTTATCGCAGCCAACCAAAACTCGAACAATCTTGTCTTATTTATTCGAGATGAAGAAACCGGAAAGCTGACGTTGGTAGATGGAGAACCAGAAGTGCATGATCCTGTTTGTGTTAAGTTTTTAAATGTATAGTGTCATTTTATGTAGAGTTTATATACGAATCCAGAAGTAGCATAATTCGGTGCCGAAGTTCCTCAATAAATCCGAAAGTGGCTCAATTCGGCGCTGGAGTTCCTCAATAAATCCGAAAGTGGCTCAATTCGGCGCTGGAGTTCCTCAATAAATCTAGAAGTGGCTCAATTCGGCGTCGAAGTTCCTCAATAAATCCGAAAGTGGCTCAATTCGGCGCTGGAGTTCCTCAATAAATCCGAAAGTGGCTCAATTCGGCGCCGGGGTTCCTCATTACCAACAAAAAAATAGTTGACGAGATAAGAAATTGTCTGTATAGTAAGTACTGCATTAATACCAACTAAATTGATTGGTATACTAACCTAATTGTTCTTGTCATGGGATATCAGTCATAATGACTTTAGAGAGTATTTTTAATAAATACTTTAGTTTTCCCAGCAAGTCAACGAAAGACTTGGTAGATAAGATTGAATGAATAGGTAGTACACACCCCACCTTTTAGCTCTTCTTTTGCTTTTCAGCATTAAGAAGAGCTTTTTTTAAATTTATCTGAAAAAAACGGTTAAACTAATAGAGGTTGTTCAAAAAGTCACCAAATGATAACTTGCGAATCTCGGCGCCCGCTTGTTTTTTCCGGTCCTCATGTAGCGGATACAAGAGGATCTCTGGCTAAAATCGCTCACGTCCTGTGAGCAACGTTGAAGCTACCACATCGTGTGGAATGCCGGTCCGCAAAACAGCGCCGCCTTGATCTTCTTGCTTCTAATTTGTCACCTTTTTGAACATACACTTTTAGCTCTTCTTCTGCTTTTTAGCATTAAGAAGAGCCCTTTTTTAATTTATCTGAAACAAAACGGTTTAACTAATAAAATTTCTTTAGATAATCCAAAAGACTAAACATTGTTTAAATTCAGTAGAAACGCTATGATAATAGTATAAAAAGGTATGTGTAAAAAACCAGCAAGGGGGATACATAGATGACAGGATCTATAAGACGAATGGGTATTATAGGAGTAGGAAACGTGGGGAGTGCGGCGGCTTTCTCCGTTATTCATCAAGGGATTTGTGAGGAATTAACACTAGTGGACATCAAAAAGGAAAAAGCGATTGGAGAAGCTATAGATTTTGCAGATAGTATTGGTTTTTTATCTTCTAGAACAAAAGTGAAATCTGGTGAACTATTGGACTTAAAAGATTGCGATGTTATTTTAATTAGTGTGGCGGGTGAACCGTTAAAACCAGGAGAAACTCGATTAGATTTGTTAAAGGGCACATCTGCTATAATTAAGGACATTATCCCGCCTTTAAAAGAAGCTGGATTTAACGGTATATATGTTGTGGCGACGAATCCATGTGATGTGATTACCTATTTAACTTGGAAACTATCAGGTTTACCACGTAATCAAGTTATTGGTACGGGAACGGCCCTAGATAGCAGTCGTTTTAGAAAACTTTTATCTGAACATTTGCATGTCGATTCACGCAGCATTACCGCTTATATGTTAGGAGAACATGGTGAATCACAATTTGGTGCTTGGTCACACGTTTCTGTTGGCGGGAAACCAATTCGTGAATATATCGAGGATCATAAAGAGAACATTGAGGCTTTCAACTTTGATGAACTTTCGGAACATGCGAAACGTGAAGGCTGGAATGTTTTTAATCGTAAAGGAAAAACAGAATATGGAATAGGCAATGCCCTTGCCTTTATAGCGAAGTCCATTCTTAACGATGCATATACAGTATCTCCGGTCTCTGCTGTATTGGTAGGCGAGTATGGCCAAAATGATCTTGCCATTGGTGTACCAGGGATTCTTTGCCGAGAAGGCTTAAAACAAGTCATTGAACTGGATCTTGATGAAAAAGAGCAAGCATTATTTAAAAATTCAGCTAGCGTTATAAAAGACAATATCGCCTCCGTTAAACTTTAATAGATGATCTTAATTCATATAAACTAAATCTGGTCATTTTTTCTCTATAAGTGTGTGTTCAAAAAGGTGACAAACGAAAAGGGTGCTGGGTAAGTACGCTGGCATCCTGAAAGAAACGCCAGTACTAGCCGTCCTGGGCGTCGGAAGATCAAGGCGGCGCTGTTTTGAGGATCGGCATTCCTCGCGTTGTGGTAGCTTCAGGCGCCAGCCACAGGACGTGAGCGGTTTTGGCCAGAGATCCTCTTGTATCCGCTACATGAGGACCGGAAAAACGAGTGGGCACCGAGATTCGTAGCTTATCATTTGGTGACTTTTTGAACAACCTATATAAAGAAAAATAAAAATTTGTTGACAATATTCGACGAAACCATGTATAGTAAACATACTGAAAAGAATTGAATATCATCTTATCTAGAGCGGTGGAGGGAAAGGCCCGATGAAACCCGGCAACCAAGCCTTTTTTAAGGGTTCAGGTGCTAATTCCTACAAAACCTATATGGTTTTGAAAGATAAGAGAAGTAGAGTCATTCAAACCGCTTCTCTATCGAGGAGCGGTTTTTTGGGAATAAAAACTAGATAGAAGATATTTTAATTTTCAGACACAATTCATAGTAAAACACTAAGAACAGGGGGAAAAGAAATGAAGAAATCAGTAAAAATTTTATCAATTGGTTTAGCTATTATTTTATTGTTTGCTTTGTCAGCATGCGGTCAAAACGGTTCAAAAGAATTAAGCACAAAAGAAGTTACAGTAGGAGTAACGGGTGGTCCTCACCAACAAATAATGGAACAAGTTGCGAAACTAGCTAAAAAAGACGGTTTGAAAATCAATTTGAAAGTATTTAACGATTACAATACACCAAATACGGCTTTAAGCGAAGGCAGCTTAGATACAAATAGCTATCAAACACTTCCATTCTTAAAAGGACAAATAAAAGACAAAGGCTACAAAATTACCGATGTTTTCAAAACCGTTGCTTTTCCAATGGGCGTATATTCTAAAAAAATCAAAAGCTTGAAAGATCTTAAAAAAGGCGATTCAATTGCGGTACCGAACGACCCGGCAAATGAATTACGTGCCTTGCAATTGTTTGAAGCAGCTGGTGTTATCAAATTAAAAGACGGTGTTTCACAAAAAGCAACGAAAAAAGATGTTGTTGAAAATAAATTGAACTTACAAATTAAAGAACTCAATGCTGAATCTCTTCCAGCACAACTTAATGAAGTAACTGCTGCAGCCATTAATACAAACTTTGCGATGGGTGCCGGATTAACGATTAACAAAGATGCGATTTACCATGAACCCATTAAAAACAACCCGTATCCGAACTATTTTGTAGTTCGTACAGAAAATAAAAAAGATAAAGTTGTAAAAACAATTGAAAAATATTATCACTCAGACGAAGTTAAAGCTTATATCGCAAAACAATTTGGTGGTTCGGTTGTACCTGCTTGGTAAGGAGGACTTGTAAATTATGATCAGTCTGCAAAATGTATCAAAAACTTTTGAAGTCGGTAAGAAGAAAGTTGAAGCATTAAAAGATGTTTCAGTTGAGATTGATAAAGGCGAAATTTTCGGTATCATTGGTTTTAGTGGTGCAGGGAAAAGTACATTAATTCGTTGCGTTAATTTACTTGAAAGACCAACAAGTGGAAAAGTGATCATTGATGGTACCGATATTTTAACTTTAAAAAAGAAAGATCTTCAGAAAGTACGCCG
Organism: Terrilactibacillus laevilacticus; assembly: GCF_006517395.1. Classification (GTDB taxonomy): domain Bacteria; phylum Bacillota; class Bacilli; order Bacillales; family Sporolactobacillaceae; genus Terrilactibacillus; species Terrilactibacillus laevilacticus. Next base: position 94,625 of record NZ_VDCY01000007.1, on the reverse strand, counting down.
GAATATCGGTATGATTTTCCAAGGTTACAACTTATTGAAGACGGCAACGGTCTATCAAAATATAGCTATACCGCTTCGATTGGAGGGGGTACCTGCAGCTGAGATTAAAGAACGAGTGAAGAAATATTTAGGGATTGTTGGACTCGCCGATAAAGCAAAATCCTATCCTGGTGAACTTTCTGGTGGGCAAAGGCAGCGTGTCGCTATTGCGCGTGCCTTGGCTCATGAACCAGAGGTTTTGCTTAGTGATGAAGCAACGAGTGCACTTGATCCCACAACCACTGAACAAATTTTAGAGCTACTTTTAAAAATTAATAGAGAACTCGGAATTACGATTTTTCTTATTACACACGAACTGGATGTTATCCAACGAATCTGTGACCGTGTGGCTGTCATGGAACAAGGCCAGATCGTGGAACAAGGAAAAGTTGTAGATGTCTTTACAAAGCCTAAACATCCTAGGACGAAAAGTTTTGTAAGAAACAAAGACGTCTTTCATGTCCCTGAAGCGATAAAAAAACAACTTGAGAAATCGGGTAAACTGGTTGCTCTTACTTTCCTTGGTGAATCATCAAAAGATCCATTCTTAGCGACAATTGCCAAAAAGTTCGATATCTTGCCAAGTATTATTGCTGGAGGAATTGATCAATTAAAGGATCAATCTGTTGGTAATTTATTGGTTCATTTAAAAGGCGAAGAACCAGAAATTAAAAAAGCCATTTCCTATCTTCAAGCTGGGGAAGTTCTTGTAGAAGAGGTGAGTAACTGATGAGTTCCTTTATTAATGAATGGGGAGATACTATTTGGCAAGGCTTTATTGATACATTAAAAATGACATCCATCTCTTTAATTATTTCCATTATTATTGGATTACCGCTTGCCATTTTACTGGTGTTAACGAGAAAGGGCGGAGAAGCTGAAAATCGAATCGTATATGCGATATTGAATACGGTGATTAATATTATTCGCTCTATCCCTTTTATCATCTTGCTATTCTTTATTCTTCCTTTTACAAGACTTGTTGCACAAACGACAATTGGAGTTCAAGGGGTTATTGTTCCATTGGTCGTTTATACAGCCCCATACATTGCGAGGCTTATTGAATCTGCATTACTTGAGGTTGACCGTGGGGTTGTTGAAGCCTATCAATCTATGGGAATATCGACAAATAAGATCATTTGGTTCGTTATCGTTCGTGAATCAAGAGCATCGATTGTCTTGGGCTTAACCATTGCTACAATCGGTCTCATTGGTGCAACAGCTATGGCAGGTCTAGTTGGTGCAGGTGGCCTTGGAGATATTGCGTATCAATTTGGACATCTAAGATTCCAACCAGATGTCATGTATACAACCATTATTATTCTCATCATTATGGTTCAAGCCATTCAAACACTCGGCAATTTACTTGCTCGTAAACTTAGAAAAAATTAATCTATTTCATTGTTAAAAGAGTAGACCGTATATTTTTGGCGGTCTACTCTTTTTTTGTTAGGTTTATTGTTAAAATAACAAAGACTCATAACAGAACGGTAGTGTTTTTTTTGACTTACTTTCGAACAGGTAGTTTAAAGCAGTAAGAACTTTTTTCCATCAATTTCTCTCTAATATGTGAAAGGGATTCATTCGTTTTGAATATATATCCAAGCACAAAAGTTGAAACATCATCAGTTTAGTTATAAACTGATGATGTGAAATAGGAAAAGGGATATGGCTGATAAGAAAAGAGTGTTGTTAATGTTAAAACGTAAAACTCGTTTGGAACTCTTGCTTTGGTTTAGGTTATCTCGGTTCTATAATCAAAGCATTCGGAAGTCGAATCATCATTTAAAAGAGTGGGATCTAACGACAGCACAATTTGATGTCTTAGCGCAGGTAGGGTCTCATCAACCTATCACTCAAAAGGATTTAGCTAATAAATTATTTGTAACAAAAGGGAATGTTACTCAACTAATTCGGAAAATGGAGAAACTAGAACTAGTTGAGCGAAGGCAGGAATGGAAGGTAAAGTATCTCACTTTAACGAATAAAGGTGAAAAACTTTTTCAAAATATTGTGCCGAAACAAGAAAATTACCAAGCGTCACAATTTCATGCATTAAATAAACAAGAGCAAAAACAACTACTTGAGTTGCTTAGGAAACTTCAAAAAGGTCAGGAGGAATAATCATGGAATTAAAGGGAATACACCATGTTTCAGCACTTACAGCCAATGCACAAGATAATTTTAAATTTTATACAGAGATACTCGGTATGCGTTTGATTAAGAAAACGGTGAACCAAGACGATACATCCGTCTACCACCTCTTTTATGGAGATGAAGTTGGTCATCCAGGTACAGAGTTAACCTTTTTCGAGATACCTCGTATAGCACCAAATAGGGAGGGTGTCAGCAGTATTTCTGGTATATCGCTTCGCGTATCTAATGATAAGGCTTTAATGTATTGGAAAGATCGCCTTGAAAGATTTAATGTGGAGCATGAAGAAATTCAAGATAGAGGCGGGCGTTTGACGTTAGCTTTTAAAGATTTCGAAGGACAAAGATTCTATCTTGTATCTGATGAAAATAATCAAGGGGTAGCTGCTGGCTTCCCTTGGCCTAAGAGTCCAGTTCCTGCTGAGAATGGTGTCACGGGACTCGGACCAGTCAAATTAACCGTTCGATATCCAGAAGCTACAATTAAAGTATTAACAGATGTTCTCGGCTTCAGAGAAAAAGGAAGTTATGCATCTGATGAAGCTGGCCAACCGGATATTCTAGTATTCGAAATAGGTAAAGGCGGCTCAGGTGCTGAAGTTCATATAGAAGAAAGAAAGGATCTTCCTGCTGAACGTCAAGGAAAAGGCGGGGTTCATCATGTTGCTTTTCGTGTTGATAATGAGGAAGAATTAAGAGAATGGATTGAAAAAATAACGAAACTTGGTTTTCCTAATTCAGGATTCGTTGATCGATTTTATTTTAAATCTCTTTATTTTAGAGAGCCTAACGGTATTCTTTTTGAGCTCGCAACAGATGGTCCAGGTTTTGCCACAGATGAAGCCGAGGAGCATCTAGGAGAATCTCTAGCTTTACCGCCATTCTTTGAACCGCAAAGGGAACAAATCGAAGCGCGATTAAAACCACTTAACACAAAGAGGTGATCATCTTGAAGCATATATTTGAACGGGGAAAGAGTAAAAATAGCCCAACATTTTTACTTCTTCACGGTACGGGTGGAAACGAAAAGGATTTACTTGGCATTGGGAGAATGATTTCAGAAGATGCTCATTTACTTGGGTTGAGAGGCAATATTATTGAACATGGGATGCCAAGATTTTTTAAGCGTTTAGCTGAAGGGGTACTGGATGAAGAAGATCTTATTTTTCGTACAAAAGAATTAAATCAATTCTTGGATGAAAGTGCAGAAAAATATGGGTTTAATCGTCAAAATGTTATTGCAGTAGGTTATTCTAATGGAGCCAATATTGCGGCAAGTTTATTATTCCATTATCAAAATGCTCTTCGTGGAGCTATTCTATTTCATCCAATGGTACCTTTAAGAGGGAAAACACTACCGGACTTGCAGGAGACATCCATTTTTATAGGAGCAGGGAAAAATGACCCCCTTTGTTCTTTAGATGAAACAGAAGAACTTAATCAAATGATTTCAGGAGCAAAAGCGGATGTCAGCTTATTCTGGGGTGATCAAGGACATCAATTAACACGAGATGAAGTCATGGAAGCAAAATCTTGGTATAAAGAAAAATTTATGAAATAGCCGAGAACACTCGTGACTGTCATGAGAGGTTCAGATGATGAAAAAATGACCAGACTTTCATGTTTGGTTATTTTTTCGATTATGTTAAATACAAATGATCCACGTTCTTAAAATCATGAATTAAAGTTCAAGTTCTGATTGATCGTAGAAAATAGATATTTCGCGTTTAAGAGAACCAAATATGAGGTAGAAAATACTATAACCATTAATACTCTAAAGAAAGGATGTCAGCATGGATTTACAAAACAAACAAGTCAATGGACAACCTGCTCAAACTTTGGTCAGAGATCAAGGTGTAGAAGAGGCAATGACGCCTAATCCAATATATGAAGATGATAATTATATTGGTACGGGAAAACTTAATGGTAAAGTGGCATTAGTAACAGGGGGAAGCAGCGGAATTGGACGAGCTGTTGCCATTGCATATGCAAAAGAAGGCGCCGATGTGGCGATTATCTATAATATTAATGATGAAGATGCTTTGTTGACGAAAGAGAGAGTTGAAGCACAAGGTCAACGCTGTCTTTTACTCAAAGGGGATGCAGGTGATGAAGCATTTGCTAGTCAAGCTGTTGAAGAAACGGTTGCTGAACTAGGCGGTCTTGATGTTCTTGTCAATAACGCTGGGGAACAAGCACCAAAACAAAGTGTTACTGAAGTTCCTTCCGATCAAATGGAAAGAACATTTAAAACCAATTTCTTTTCATTCTATTACTTTTCCAAAAAAGCGCTTGAATATATGAAACCTGGAAGCGCCATTGTCAATACGGCATCAATCAATGCATTTGTAGGTAATCCCATGTTAGTGGATTATACAAGTACAAAAGGAGCAATAGTTGCTTACACAAGAAGTATTGCGAAAGAATTAGCTTCAAAAGGTATAAGGGTCAATGCGGTTGCTCCAGGACCTATTTGGACACCACTTATTCCAACAACTTTTTCTCCTGAGCAAGTCAAAAATTTTGGTAAATCTACACCGATGAAACGTCCGGGACAACCTGTTGAATTAGTTGGTCCATATGTGCTTCTTGCATCAAATGACGGTTCTTATATGACGGGCCAAACGATTCACGTTGATGGCGGAAGCTATATGAGTTCTTGATCAAGCTTGATGAATTGAAAAAAGGTGAGAGACTACCTACCGTTTAGGTAGAAGTCTCTTACCTTTTTTTGTGCTTTAAGAAAGTATAAAAATTTAAAATATAAAGTATTAGAGCAACTAGCATAATCTTCTTCGAATAAGCATCGGGTTGCCAAGAAGGCGAAGATGTAGTGATACATTCTAGGCTTCTGTCTGCGCCTTATAGTGCGTGTTCAAAAAGGGAGCAAATTAGAAGCAAGAAGATCAAGGCGGCGCCGTTTTGAGGACCGGAATGTAGGTTTTTGCTACATGAGGACCGGAATAAACGAGCGGGCGCCGAGATTCGCCGCTTATCATTTGTTGACTTTTTGAACAACCTCTTATAGGTCCCGCTATCGGCAAGTTTTCTTTATCCTATAATAGGTTGTCCAAGAATGAATGATTAACTAGAACCTTTGGGTGGTAAAACCGAGCGATAGGGAACTGGCGAAGTTAAAACGGTCGATGTATTGACGATGGCATACGGCATTAAGCGATCAATAAGAGCTCTCATCCCTTTCATGCCTGCCACTGCGGCTCCCAATAAATAGCTCGCATCTCCTGTAATTCGATGGCATTCTAGAATGTCAGATTCTTTTTTTACTAATTCTTCAAATTCATCTGCAGAAACTTTTAAACCACTAATTTGTATGAATAACAAGATGTCACGTCCCACGGCACTGGGTGATATTCTTGCTGTAAAGCCTTCGATAATCCCTTTTTCAATTAGTCGATGTATACGTTCTGAGATGCTAGGTCTGCTAAGGGCTAATTGCTTCGATAATTCACTAATTGTCATACGACCATCTTTTTGCAAAAGCTCAAGTAAACGTATGTCCAATTTGTCCATAAATAACTTCCTTTCAAAATGAAGTAACTATACTATAAATTCATACATATTACATGATTATGATAGGAAACAACTTCATTAGTCTATGTAAAGTTTCGTAAATGTATTTTATCATGAATATTAGAGAGTTTAAACATTTATTCAAAATGAATTGGAGTGATTTACCGATGAAAAAAGGATTAGCCATTTTGCTTGGATGCTTAATGACAACCATCGGGCTTATTATATTGAGGCATAGTCATGTTGTAACAGGTGGGACAGCAGGATTATCACTAAGCTTGTCTTTTCTAACTGACTTACCTTTTTCAATCGTATTTTTCGTTATAAATCTGCCATTTTATGTTTTCTCACTTATTCGGATGGGGTTTAAATTTACCCTAAATACAGTTATTTCTATAACGATCTTATCACTAATGTCCAGTTTAGATTATTATATTATACCATTTTCACTTCCTGTTTGGGTAGGTTCTATTTTAGGAGGTTGTATAGTCGGTTTAGGATTAGTTGTATTATTTAGTCATGGTTCTTCTCTCGGAGGAGCAAATATTTTAGCCCTATTTTTACAAAAAAGGTTTGGTTATAATCCAGGAGTGATAAATTTTCTTTTCGATTTTTGTGTTGTATTGATTAGTTTCTTTACTATAGGAATATGGAGTGGTATCTTCTCCATTTTATCTGTCATCGTCACTTCAGTAGTCATTAGCTATTATAAAAATAGTATAGGAAAATCAATGGATAAAAATGTATCTAAAAACTATAAACATGATTCAAAAATGGCAGTGAATGAATGAAGAAAATAAAAGTTAATAAAGTAAAAAGAACACTACCGAAAATGGTAGTGTTCTTTTTACTATATACAATCACAACTTAAGAGGATAATTCGTAAATTTGTCAAAATTAATTCTATTTTCCTACTTTAAAAAGCATAATGTTAAACCGATAATTACTTTAATAGGAATAGTGGCCTACTAACCATGTAAAACAACTACGATCAACAGTATATTTTACCAATTTTCTGTTTCCCTCGTAAGATTAAATCAATTAGAAATGGGGATGATGCGATGGAAAACCTTATGTTGAACAAAATGGAACTCTTATCCCGTGATGAGCGATTTGACCTATTGTTATACCAACTAAGAGAACATGATTTTTATACATTTAATCACTCTATAAATGTAGCTAACCTATGTACAGACTTTTGTCGATATTTAAATATATCTATGGAAACTAGGTTGTCTATTGTTGATGCATTTTTACTCCATGATATTGGATATTTGTACGTGGATGCTTATTTGCTTGCAAAAACAGAGCCATTAACTCCTAAAGAGGAAGAGGAACTATCGAATCATGTTTTATATGGTGAAGAAATTATTAACACGTATTTAAATGATGCATCTATCGATATGAGTGTTATTTTATTGCATCATGAGAATATTAACGGATCTGGTTATCCGCTTTATTACAAAAAGGATAAAATACCCTATTACTGTCGGATGTTAAGAATTATTAACGATTATGATTTGATGGTACATCCAAGAAATTTAAAGAATGAATATACTCAAGAAGAAGCATTAAGAGAGTTAGCTAAATATGTGGATGTTTATTATGATAAAGAGCTTGTCCATTTGTTTATTCATTATGTCTTAAATAAATCCATTAAAGTTTCTTGAACTTAACTCGATTTGTTCGTTAATCTATGTATTGTTATCTTTTATATATTCGGATAGCTACAAAAAAGGATATATACATCTGAATTCAAGACGATACCGGTATTTAGATAATCATGTTAACCCCCATTCCCCTTGCCGAAATAAAATTCCCCAGTTACTTCCTCTTTTCCTTATGGGTTGTCTATTAATTTATATGGCATGTGGATAAGTCACCCATTCTAATCATCTATTTTCTTGTGATATTCTATTTTCAATATTTAAAAGTTTTGAATTTTGTCAAAAAAATATCACAAAGAGTCACAATATTCTATTATTTGTCTGATATAATATGATTAACAAAAAGGTAAAAAGAATTAAGTCAAAAGTACCTTTTTACCTTTTTGTTGAACAATGATCCGATATTCCGAAGTTTTTTGTCTGAGGGCAGGTTCTACTCTCATTCATCTTGATTCATTGGTTCGCCATATTGACACCAACTATAAAGTCCTCTATAACATTCATATTTTTCTACATACTTCGGTATTCCTTCTTGATTTCGCACCTTAGTTAACCACTTCTTTGTTTATGATGATCTAACTTGAATTCTCTAAAGAAAAAGTATTAAAAGAGTCAGGAGATGATATTTTTAAAAAAAGGACTGAATAAGAACAAGACGGTAAAATAAAAAGGTGAATATTAGGGAGGAGATCACACTGAATAATAGCAAACCTACTATGACGTTAGAAGAATATATCATTCATCCTAGTACAATGGCTTTATTACCAACAGACGGTCCATATGGATATCCATGGACATTGGTTTTAGAAGAAAAAAAACAATACAGAATCCAATCACATGCTTTAAAAATTGTCGATAAATCATGCCATAACTTTGGCTCTAGTTATAAAAGTAACAAAGAACATGTGAATCGAGTGATGGGTAAGATAAAAATGGTACCTGTATGTATTTGCAAAGAATTGGATGTCTATTTATTTCCCCTTCACTCACCAAAACAAATTCGAAAGTGTATATGGTTATCATTAACCCAAATTGATCATTATCATAACGTTGATGGAGGTACCACTCGAGTGGTCTTTCGTAATGGCTATTCCCTTGATGTTGACATTAATTTTTACAGTTTTAAAACAAAATTTGAGAGAGCGCATAAATATCGGGACAGTTTAGCTGCAATGGTAAAAAAATATGCCACTGATGAATATATGATATTAGAGAAATTAACAAGTATTCTAAAAGGATATTTTAAGAGTGAACAATTATAGCTCAACCATTCAATTATCTAATCAGCATACAATATATGTGCTTTCTATCACTTCTTAATACTATATATTGTGGTAAAGTTTTTTTAAAATTATATGTTGAGGTGAAGAGATGGTTGAAACTTTCGTTAATAAAGCATTGGATGAAAAAATCCGTGAGTTAATCATACTTGATGAAACAATAGCAAATGAAAATGCAAATAAAGACGGAAATGTATTTAATACACAGAGAGATCTCTTGGCAGGAATTGCGGCTAAAGATTATGCCTTGCGTTATTTACTACCTAAGAGAGTGGCAGAATCGCATGAAAGAGGCGAAATTCATTTTCATGATCTTGATTATTCCCCTTTTTTTCCGATGTTTAATTGTATGTTAATTGATTTTAAAGGCATGTTCGAAAATGGTTTTTCGATTGGTCATGCGGATATTGAAGAACCTAAATCAATAAAAACAGCAGCTGCCCTCGTCGCACAAATCGTAGCCAATGTCTCCTCCAATATTTATGGTGGAACAACGTTTAATCGTGCAGATGAAGTATTAGAGCCATATGCGATTCGAAGTTTTAAAAAACATTTAAGAAACGGCAAGAGGTGGATTCCTGGGGAAAAGGAACAGGAAGAGTATGCTTATAAGATGACCGAAAAAGAAATCTATGATGCGATGCAATCTCTTGAATACGAAATTAATACGCTATTTAGTTCTAATGGACAAACCCCTTTTTTTAGTTTTAATTTTGGTCTTGGCACGTCTTGGTTTGCAAGACAAATTCAAAAAGCGATCTTAAAGGTTCGGATAGAGGGTCTTGGAAGGGATAAGAAAACGGCTGTTTTTCCCAAGTTAATTTTCACGCTGAAACGTGGCATTAATTTAGATTGCAATGATCCTAATTATGACATTAAAAAACTTGCCCTGGAGTGTTCGGCAAAACGAATGTATCCGGATATTTTAAGTTACGATAAAATAGTGGAAATCACGGGAGACTTTAAAAGCCCCATGGGGTGTCGTTCATTTCTATCTTCTTATCAGGAAAATGGCAAGTACATCACAGACGGTAGAAATAATCTCGGTGTTTGTACCTTGAATTTACCTCGAATAGCCATCGAATCGAATGGAGATAAGGCTATATTTTGGTCACTGTTTTATGAGAGATTAGACATCGTCTATGAAGCTCTCATGTTCAGAATTGAAAATTTACATCGGACATTAGCAAAAAATGCCCCCATCCTTTATCAATATGGGGCAACGGGAATTAGACTCCAAGCAGATGAACATGTCATGGATATGTTTCAAGGCGGTCGGGCTACGATATCGATTGGATATATTGGTTTATATGAAGTAGCGACAGTTTTTTATGGATCAGAATGGGAAAAGAGTGAAGACGCAAAAACATTTACTTTGGATATCATGAAAGCATTAAAAGATGCAGCTGATAGCTGGAAAAAGGAAACAGGCTATGGATTCAGTGTATATGCAACGCCTTCAGAATCACTTACAGATCGTTTTTGCCGGTTGGATACCCAAGATTTTGGCGAAATTGAAGACATCACAGATAAAGGCTATTATACGAATAGTTTTCATTATGACACTCGAAAAAAAGTGAATCCATTTGAGAAAATAGATTTTGAGAAAGATTATGAGCCATACACGACAGGTGGTTTCATTCACTATTGTGAATTTCCATCTTTAATTCATAATCTTGAAGGATTAGAAGTAGTTTGGGATTATGCTTATGATCGTATTGGTTACTTTGGTACAAATACGCCCATCGATAAATGTTATGAATGCGACTTTGAAGGAGAGTTTGAGTCAACGGCTCATGGTTTTCAGTGCCCAAATTGTCATAATCACAACCCAGAAACCACTTCATGTATCAGGCGGTTATGCGGATATCTCGGTTCCGTGATACAACGAAAGCCTATTAAAGGACGTCTAAAAGAGATTAATAGTCGAACAAAGCATGTTTAGGTGGTTAAAAGTTATGAATTATGCAGATTACAAACGTTTTGATATGCTGAATGGATTAGGGATACGACATTCCTTGTTTGTCAGCGGATGTCGTCATTATTGTAAGGGATGTTGGAATGCTGTGGCTTGGAACTTTGGATTTGGTTCTCCTTACACTAAGGAAACTGAAGATAGAATAATAGATGATTTAAAAATGAAACAAATTTCAGGATTATCCTTACTTGGAGGGGAACCTTTTGAACATCCAATCATCTTAACTCGTCTTTTAAAACGTATTGAAAAAGAATGTGAAAATAAAAATGTTTGGTGCTGGTCTGGATTCACTTTCGAGGAAATATTATTGGATTCAGAAAAAAGTGAGATGCTAAAGCACCTTCATGTTCTTATTGATGGTAAGTTTGAACTGGATAAAAGAGATTTAAAACTTAAATTTCGTGGGTCCTCGAATCAGCGTATCATAGATGTGAAAAAATCAATTGAATTTGGCTACGTTGTTCCTTATTTGAGTTAAGTGTGACACATTTCCTAGGCATATGCATAGTATAAAAAACAAGAAAACCACTCTTTACAAACATATCGTGTTTTTGAAGAGTGGTTTTTAGTTGAATAAAAATAATCCATATTAAACCGAGTTGACACCATTCGGAGCCCTTGATGCAAAAGTGAGAAAAGAACTTCGGAATTGGTTAAGACATTTACATCAAAAATTTAATATCACAAGTGTATTTGTCACTCACGATCAAGAGGAAGCCTTTGAAGTGGCAGATCGAGTCGTCATTATTAATAATGGTAAAATTGAACAAATTGATACTCCAGAACAAATATACGAAAATCCGGCCAGTCCCTTTGTTTATGATTTTATTGGAAACGTTAATTTAATCAAGGGAAACATTCATAAGGGTACTTTCACCGATGGTTATATAGAATTTGATGTACCAGAGTATGGTCATGAAAATGAGACTCCTGCATTGGGATTTGTTAGACCACACAATTTTTTGATTGAAAAAGAATCAACAGGGAATCGATCGATAAAAGCCAAAATAGAACATATTAATGCTACTGGCCCCATCACTCGCATCGAATTGGAAAGAGAAGATAACCATCAATTAATTGAAGTAAATCTAAGGAAAGACGAATTTCAGCAGTTAAATATTAAACCGGAAGAATATATTTACGTTAAACCAAATAAAGTTAAAGTATTTCGTGCCAATTGATGAACTTTAATAGATCGCCCCTTCTTGCTAAGAGAGGGCGATCTATTTAGATACTCTATACATTCAAAAAGTGATTGTTATTGTCGGAAAGCGGATATTTTATGATAGAATAGAAAAGAAGATTAAAAAGTCACAAAATGATGATAATTTTAAAAAACATTTTTAATCCACATCAAGAGAATGAAAAGAGGGATATCATGAATATTGTTGTATTGGGTGCTGGGGCCATAGGAGGCTTTTATGGAGCATTGCTTACAAGACAAGGTGAAAATGTCACTTTTATAGCGAGAGGAAAGAACCTTGAACATTTGCAAAATCATGATTTACATATTGAGAGTATTTGGGGGGATTTTTCTGTTTCTGTAAAAGCAGTTGCAGCTGATGATATTCCGAGTTTGGACCCTTGTGATGTTGTTATACTTGCGGTTAAATCGACAGCACTTAAGGATGTCATGCCTCAAATAAAAGAACTTATCTCAGAAAAAACGAAGATTTTATGCCTGCTGAACGGTATAGGTAATGAAGAAATTTTAGCAGAAGAGTTTGGGGCTGACCGGGTGATCGGGGGGTCTGCATTTGTATCTACCATTTTTGAAAAACCAGGTCTTATTCAACATGTCGCAGAAGGTAAAATTGTCATGGGTGATTGGACGAAGGAAAGATCAAAAGTGGTTAATCAACTTGCAGAGGTCTTCAGAAATTTAGGTGTTGAGATCGAGGTCTCTGATAACATCCAACAAGCAAAATGGGAAAAATTATTGTGGAACATTTGTTTTAATCCAATTACGGCTTTAACTCAAACCAAAGTTGGCGTTGCGCTAAATAATCAGGACATCTTTCCCATTATGAAACGGATTCAATCTGAATACTTAGCTGTTGCTAAAGCCTATAATATTCATTTTGATCCTGAACAAGCGAATTGGATCTTTGAAGAAAATGAAGATGCTGGAAATCATAAAACATCGATGCTGCAAGACTTTGAATCTGGAAAGAAAATGGAGTTAGATGCTATCATGGGTTATGTTATAAAACTCGCTCATGAGAAAGATATACCAGTTGCGACAATTGAAACCATCTATCATCTACTAAGATTTGCAGAAAATGAGGCAAATAAGAACTAATATAACATTTAAATGTACCATTGTAATGGTTGTTCATGATTTGAATCATGCTTCGCGCTATGCCTAGCATGTGATGGCTAAAAGCGAGGAAGGTCAAGAGTGATCAGTTCCAATCTGATAAAAGATGTCTTCGGGATAGTGGATGTTGTGTCTGATACAATCCAAGGTTAGGTGCACTATTATGTATCCCGTACGAAATATGTCAAATATGCATGAAGCAATTTTGTTAAATCTAAATAAGGTGATCAAGTTAATTTTGGATGGACATCTATCTCTTGAGAGGATGTCCTTTTTATTTGAGCATTGTTATATCCCGCCTTAACGGCTAGAAAAGACCTCCATCTCAAGATTCTGAGTATCAAAGAAGATAGGTAAGGGGACTAGTTTCGTTCATGATAACTTTATCTTTTACCATAATCCTGCAGAATAATTGGAGAATCGACCGTTTTTCAGCTATATTAAAATGTATAGTACTCTATAATGTTTATGACATAAAGGATGGGGAATGAAAAGATGCTTAGAATGAAATATATGCTTTATATCATCATTGCCCTAATAATCATAGTTATGACTGCATTGCATTTAGATGAGAAAATCACAGATACGAATAAAGTAACACCTCAAAAGAATGCAGCAATTGATGAAAAGAAGCGATCTAAAACGTCAGCTAAGCAAAAAACGTCATCAACCCAAATAGAAAATGAGACGGATTATTCACAAATAAAGTCTGAGGTAGATGAAACAAAAAGTGAGGCGAGGATTGATGCACCACTCATCCGTCAATTACCTGAACTCCCCAATGGATGCGAAGTAACAAGTTTGACGATGCTTTTAAATCAAGCTGGATTAAAGATTAATAAAATGACACTAGCCCGTCAAATAAAAAAAGTTCCGTTTAAAGAGGGCAACTATAACGGAAATCCAAATGAAGGGTTTGTCGGCAATTTATATCATGGAGGGCCGGGGTATGCCGTATACCATGGTCCTGTTTTCCAATTAGCAGAGCGTTATTTAGGAGATCGTGCTGTCGATCTAACAGGAAAGGGGTGGGGTCAAATAGAGGAGCAACTAGCAAGTGGCTCTTCAATTTGGGTTATTAACAATACAAACTTTAATGAGCTCTCTGAAAGTCAATTTGTCACATGGCATACAAAGCAAGGTAATATAAAGATTACATTTAAAGAGCACTCTGTGCTATTAACTGGGTATGATCAGGATTATGTTTATTTCAATGATCCGCTTACAAATACAAAAGATAAAAAAATGAGAAAATCGGCTTTTATAAAAGGATGGAGGCAAATGGGAAGTCAAGCTATCTCCTTTAACTCTAGGCAGAAGCTTGATGAAAAAGCAATGAACAGATACCAGTCTAAGATGGACGACTTAATTAAAAAGTAGTTCAGATCAATTTATCTATCCGAACTTTTTTCAATATCTTTTAATAAAACGTCAAACATGAGAATTTCTTCTTTTGAGTGTATAATTATTCAGAAAATAGAGGGGTGAAGAAAAGTTGATGATTCAAGCAGAAAATGTATCCTATAAGCGTGTAAATAAGGACGTCTTAAAAAATATCTCATGGCAAGTAAAAGAAGGAGAGCATTGGTGCCTTGTTGGTTTGAATGGAGCGGGAAAATCAACTTTATTAAATATGGTGAATGGTTATATTTGGCCAACTGAAGGTTCTATGACTGTACTAAACCAAACATTTGGACAAGTTGACTTACGAAATTTACGACAATCAATTGGATGGGTGAGCTCTTCCTTGCAGCAGCAACTTCATAATGATGAAGTTGTAGAAAATATTGTTTTAAGTGGTAAGTTTGCCACGATCGGATTATATGATGATATTGAAGATAGAGATAGGGAAAAAGCTTATGAATTGATGGGTGAACTACATTGTCATCACTTGGCTAAACGAAGCTACGATACTCTGTCACAAGGAGAGAAACAAAGGGTCATAATTGCACGGGCACTCATGGCAAATCCGAAACTGCTCATCTTAGATGAACCGTGTACAGGGCTTGATATTTTAGCAAGAGAAACCTTGCTTTCCATCATTGAAGGACTAGCGAAGAAACAAGACGCTCCAACTTTAATCTATGTTACTCACCATGTAGAAGAAATATTGCCTTGTTTTAGTCACACCCTTTTGCTAAAGAATGGCACAGTTTTTGATTCTGGAAGAACAGAAGAATTAATGAATGCAGAGTCGTTATCTGCATTCTATGAGAGACCTGTGCATTTAGATAAACAAGATGAACGGTTGTATCTAAGATTAACCCAACCCATAAAAAACAACATATAACCATAAGAAACTCCTCTTGATAAGCTTATCAGAGGAGTTTCTTATGATTAGAATAATAGATAGATAGCAAAGACGGCTGCCAAAATAAATCGATAGATAGCAAAAGGAATTAATTTTACTCGTTGCAATAGTTTTAAGAAGAAAACGATCGCTAATAGAGCCACGATAAAAGCCGTCACAAATCCAACTATAAAAAGAGGTAAGTCGGACATCGATAATGAGTCGATACTTTTGAAAAGATCGAGTCCACTTGCGGCGATCATCATAGGTACCGCAACAAGAAATGAAAATTCGGCTGCTGTTTTATGGTTGAGTCCAGAGATAATACCACCTGAGATTGTGGAGCCTGAACGTGAGAAACCAGACCACAAGGACAGACATTGGAAAAGTCCAACAACAAAAGCTTGTCGATAGGTCATCTGATCCAATGTTTTGCTTTCGACATGTTTTGATTTTTTTTCAGCATAAATCATTAAAATACCACCAGCGACTAAGGCAATAACAACCGTTGTTGGTGAAAATAAATGACTTTTGATAAAATCGTGAAGAAGCAATCCGAGGACAACAGCTGGTATCATAGCCACAATAATATGTATTAAGTTCAAATTACTTGTGTATTTTTCACGATGGTCACGATAAAGACCAAATAAACTCCACAGACGTTTCCAATAGATAACGACGACGGCTAGTATTGAGCCGAGCTGAATGACAATTTCAAATGTCTTGGCTTTATCTCCAGTAAAATGAAGTAAGCTGCCTACTAAAATGAGGTGTCCAGTAGAAGACACGGGTGCGAATTCTGTTAAACCTTCAACAGCACCAAGAATAATAGCAATAAGGATGTCGTGCAAATTATTCACCAACCTTTTTTTAAATGTAACCATGACCTTCTATAAGTGCGTGTTCAAAAAGGTGACAAATGAAAAGGGTTACTGGCTAAGTACACTGGCATCCTGCAAGAAACGCCAATACTAGCCCGTCCTGGGCGTCGGAGGCTAAGAGCTGCGCCGTTGGACTGGCATTCCTCGCGTTGTGGTAGCTTCTGGCGCTAGCCACAGGACGTGAGCGCTTTTAGCTAGAGATCCTCTTGATACACTACATGAGGACCGGAAAAACGAGCGGGCGCCGAGATTTCGCAAGTTATCATTTGGTGACTTTTTGAACAACCTTTATAAGTCATGACTATGACTAAATAAACTTTTAATATCCTAGTTAATTAAACTATTTATCATAAGAAATCATGTTTTCTCTGATAGTGAAAACTTCTTTCAAAAAACACATTCATTATATCATATAGTTAGATTAATAGTTATACGTTAATCGTAATTTAATGTTTTAAAAAGACAGAATGTTATGGATATAATTAATTCGCAAAAAAAATCAACAGAACCTGTTGACTTAAGCATAATATTCTGTATAATTAGCTACACAAAGCAGTATTATTCAACACATATAAGAGTATAAAATCAATGATAAAGAGAGTAATTACACTCTTTTGTAATTAGCGAGCCGGGATGGTGTAAGCCGGTACGAAGATTGTAATGAACCGCACTTTGGAGATATTATCCTAAAGAAAACAATGCTTTTATAGGGATAATCGGGTCGCACCCGTTAATAGCTTAAAGTTGATCCCGAATATTTGGGATAATTAGAGTGGTACCGCGGGTTATGTCAATAACGCTCGTCTCTGTTTTATATAGAGACGGGCGTTTTTTAATTTTAAAAGGAATAAATAATAAATAAACAAATCAATAAAATAGATTGATTAAAATCGATGACAAAGAGAGTAATCGCAATATTTCGTTTTCAGCGAGCTGGGTTGGTGTAAGCCAGTACGTGTATTGAGGTGAACCGCACTTTGGAGATGCTAACTTGAAAGAACATATTTAAGTAGAGTTTAGCCGGGTTGCTACCGTTAAAGCTCGCAAGTTGGTTCCGATTTGGAACAACAAGAGTGGTACCGCGGGTGAATACTCGTCTCTTCATAGGGACGGGTATTTTTTTACCCATAAAAGAGAAAAGAAGACTTTAGAGACTTTAGAGGCAATTGACGTACAGAAAGAGTGGAGGAATAAGCGTGAAAGTAGGAATTGTAGGGGCTAATGGTTACAGTGGATTGGAGCTTATTCGGTTACTGACAAACCATCCAGTTGCTGAAATTGAGATGCTAATCTCTCATTCAACGAGTGGCCAATCTATTAAAACAATTTATCCTCATTTAAAGGATATTTGTGAGATGAAATTAGAAGATCTTACGATAGATGAGATAGCAGGGCGCGTTGAGCTTTTATTTTTTGCAACGCCATCCGGTGTAAGTTCACATTTTATTGCATCACTTATCGATAAAGGCATACCTTGTATAGACTTATCAGGGGATCATCGATTATTAGACCCTGCAACCTACCAAGCATGGTATCACAAGGAACCGGCACCCAAAAAAGCTCTTAATCAAGCTGTCTATGGATTACCAGAGTTTTTCCAAGAAGAAATAAAAGAAGCTCAATTGATAGCGAATCCTGGTTGTTATCCAACCGCAACCTTACTTGGTATCTTGCCAGCACTAAAACAAGGATTTATTGACAAAGATTCTATTATTATTGATGCAAAATCTGGTTTGTCTGGAGCTGGAAGAAGGACCTCATTGATGACCCATTTCGCGGAAACTAATGACAATCTGAAAGCATATAATTTGGGCAGTCATCAACATATACCTGAAATAGAGCAAACACTTAAAAAAGTAACACAATTAGAAGCTAAGGTTACCTTTTCAACACATCTTGTTCCTATGACACGAGGAATTATGTGTACGATTTATGGAAAGGTATTGGGTGGCCTAACAACTGAAGACTTCATTAAAGAATATAAAACATTTTATAGAAATTCACCGTTCGTTCGTATTCGAGAAGTGGGTCAATGGCCAACAACAAAAGATGTATCTGGTTCAAATTATTGCGACATTGGTTTTAATGTGGATGAACGAACGGGCCAAGTTATCATTGTATCGGTTATTGATAATTTAGTTAAAGGCGCAGCTGGTCAAGCAATTCAAAACTTCAATTTGATGAATAATTTAGAACAGCAGACAGGACTTAAACAAGTTCCTATGTATCCATAAATGAGATTGCACGAAAAGTTTTATGACTAGTTTTGGCTTGATGATACGAAATAGATAATAGATTAGGAGGATTGAACATGATTCCAGAGAAAACAGAAACGCTTAAGTATATAAATGAGGGAAGCGTCGACACGCCAAAAGGTTTTCAATCAGGAGGTTTACACTGCGGATTAAAATATAAAAATCTAGATCTGGGTTGGATTTATTCTGAATATCCAGCGGCTGCTGCGGCTGTTTATACAACGAATGTATTCCAAGCAGCACCTCTTTTAGTAACAAAAGATAGCATACAAAATGGTCACATGTTACAGGGGGTTATTGTCAATTCAGGAAATGCCAATGCATGTACTGGTGAAAAAGGCCTGTCAGACGCATATGCGATGCGTAAACTATTTGCAGATCATGTTCATCTTTCTGAAAAACACGTCGGTGTATTATCTACTGGTGTCATCGGCGTTCAGCTACCAATGGATAAAATTGAGAAAGGCATTGAATCGATTAATCTTGAAGATAGTTTTACAGGCTCTTTCGAAAAAGCCATCATTACGACCGATACAATGCCAAAGCATCTAGCGGTTCAAATGGAGATTGACGGCAGGACGGTCACCATTGGTGGTGCTGCTAAAGGATCAGGGATGATTCATCCAAACATGGCAACCATGCTTGGTTTTATAACCACCGATGCAAATATTGACGCTACTTCATTAGACTCCGCGTTAAAAGAAATCACCAATCAAACGTTTAATATGATTACCGTAGATGGCGATACAAGTACGAATGATACGGTCGTTCTTATGGCTAATGGCGCGGCTCAAAATAAAGTGTTATCAAAAGAACATCCTGAATGGTCTACTTTTATAGATGGATTAACCTATGTGTCTGAACAATTAGCTAAAATGATCGCACGTGATGGTGAAGGAGCAACAAAATTAGTTGAAGTTCAAGTTACAGGAGCAAAAGATGATGCCTCAGCGAGAGCCATTAGTAAAACAATCGTTGGTTCTAGTTTAGTGAAAACAGCCATTTACGGAACAGATCCAAACTGGGGACGGATCGTCTGCGCAATTGGATACAGCGGAGAGCCTCTAGATCCGAGTAAAGTGAGTGTTGCACTTGGTGATATCTCCATTTTCGAGAAAGGAGCGCCACTTTCTTATAGTGAGGCTGAAGCAACAACTTATTTAGAACAAGAAAACGTGGTCATCAAAGTCGATCTTGCAGATGGAACAGGAATAGCGACCGCGTGGGGCTGTGATTTAACCTATGACTATGTCAAAATCAATGCCTCATATCGTACATGAGAGGGGAAAAAACATGAAGTATTTGGTCATCAAATGCGGTGGAAGTGTATATGAAACATTACCAACATCTTTTTATAAAAGCATTATTCAAGTAGCCACAGATAGTGAATGGACCCCGATCATCGTACATGGCGGCGGACCCAAAATATCGAAACTATGTGAGCAATTAAATATAGAGTCAACTTTTTATAATGGATTGCGTGTAACATCACAAGAAGTACTGGAAGTAGCAGAAATGGTTCTAAATGGATCGATTAATAAAGAAATTGTAACAAAAATCCACAATGAAGGCGGTAAAGCTATTGGTCTCAGTGGTTTGGATGGTCATCTCTTAGTGGCAGAACCGCTTAAAGGCGGGAAACTCGGCTTTGTCGGAGAGGTGAAGGAAGTCCATGCTTCAATCCTCGCGCAGGTAGCGGAACAAGGATTCATCCCCGTTATCTCACCGATTGCAAGTGATAATGATGGTCAGCATTATAACATAAATGGTGATATGGCTGCTGCAGCCATTGCAGGAGCTTTAGGCGCAAAGCTCTGCTTTGTTAGTAACGTTCCTGGTATTTGGATTGACAAAGATGGTGAACGTACCATTCTTTCAGAGGTATCGGATCTTGAGATAAAAGAGCTTATAAAGAAGAAGATCATTAGCGGAGGTATGGTGCCAAAGGTCATTTCAGCTATTGAAAGTTTACAAAATGATGTGAAAGAAGTTTCTATTATTAGTGGTCATGATGAAGAAAGTATTAAAATCTTAACCAGCGGTGGAAATGTTGGAACAAAAGTTTTCCTTGAGGAGGGAGTAACATATGTTGGATAGTCAAACATCACTTTTATCATCGGTTATGCCGACGTACAAACGGTTTCCAATTGAAATGAAAAAAGGAAAAGGAAGTTATGTGTGGGACGCAGATGGCACAAAGTATTTAGATTTCACTTCAGGGATTGCAACATGTAATCTTGGTCATGTTCCAGATTCGGTAAAGGAAGCCGTTTCTGAACAACTTGAAAACTTATGGCATTGTTCCAACTTATATTATATTCCGAGCCAAGAAAAGCTAGCTCAACTCTTAACGGGGAAAACATGTTTTGATCAAGTGTTTTTCTGTAATAGTGGGGCAGAAGCGAATGAAGCAGCTATTAAATTAGCAAGACGCTATGCGAATAAAATTAAAGGAATCAAAGATCCCACCATCGTGACGTTTACTCATTCTTTTCATGGGAGAACACTTGGAACTTTGACTGCGACAGCCCAAAAGAAAATACAAGATGGTTTCTCGCCTTTAATGCCAGGATTTACGTACTTGCCTTATAACGATTTAGATGCTCTTTCATATCTTGCACACAACAGTCACTGTGCTGGAGTGTTACTAGAACTAGTTCAAGGTGAAGGAGGCGTCATTCCAGCAGATCAAGATTGGGTGAATGAGTTGCATCGGATTTGTAAAGAAAATGACATTCTCTTTATGGTTGATGAAGTTCAATCGGGTGTTGGAAGAACAGGAACACTCTATGCATATGAACAGTACGGAATCGAGCCTGACGTCTTAACTTCAGCCAAAGGATTAGGTTCAGGATTTCCGATTGGAGCGATGCTTGCTAAGTCAGCTGCTGCTAAAGGTTTCGAACCTGGAAGCCATGGCAGTACTTTTGGGGGCAACCCACTGGCAACTACTGCAGGAGTAGCAACACTTGAGACATTTGATAAAGAAGACATCTTATCCAAAAGTAACGAAAATGGAAAATATCTAAGTGAACAATTGAGTGGGTTAAAAGATAAATATAAAAAGCTTATCGTGAGTGTAAGAGGCAAAGGTCTTTTACTCGGGTTAGAAACAGCCATACCAGCCGCTGACGTAGTAACTAAAATGAGAGAAAATCATGTGCTCATTTTAACAGCAGGTGAGAAGGTTGTTCGTATTTTACCGCCTTTGACAACAAATAAAGAGGAAATCGATGCATTCATTCAAACGATGGATCTAGCTTTAAGTCAACTATGAAAAGAGGTGAATCCTGATGGATAAAGGTTATCTGGTATTGGAAACAGGAGACATTTATGAGGGAACTTGGATTGGTTCTCAGGCTAAAGCTTCTGGAGAATTGGTCTTTAACACAAGTATGACAGGCTACCAAGAGATATTAACAGATCCATCCTATGCCGGACAAATTATGACATTTTGTTATCCTTTGATTGGTAATTATGGAGTTAATTCATTGGATAATGAAAGTGCAGCTTTGCATCCAGAAGCAGTCATCATTAGTGATTTGTGCACCATGCCAAGTCATTATTTATCAATTAAAGGGTTCTCTGATCATCTTGATAGCGAAGGCATTCCCGGCCTTTGTGGCATAGATACACGAGCGATAGTGAAGAAAATTCGTAAGCAAGGAACGATGAAGGCGATTATATCGAAAACACCAGATGTACAATTCGATACATCTGTAGATGATGCCACTTCATTAGTACAAACAGTATCTACTAAACAATCTTATACGATTGAAAATGACGGTCTACATGTTGTACTAGTCGATTATGGTTTTAAAAAGTCCATGCTAACGGCTTTAACCGATGCAGGATGTAAGGTGACTGTGGTTCCTTATGATACAACTTTTAATAAGATTAAATCACTAAATCCTGATGGTGTGATGTTTAGTAACGGACCAGACGATCCTGTGAAGCTTGCTCATTTGTTTAAAGAAGTCAAGGCTATCACTAAACATTATCCGTCTTTGGGTATTTGCTTAGGACACCAAATGATTGCATTAAGCTATGGATCCAAAACAGATAAACTCCTTTTTGGACATCGCGGGGCTAATCATCCCGTTAAGGAAGTACTAACTGGTAAGGTATGGATGACTTCTCAAAATCACAGTTACGTGGTTACCGAGGATAGTATTAATGAAGAAATTTTTACTGTGACGTATCGCAATGTGAATGACAAATCCATTGAAGGGTTAAAGCATAACCATTTACCGATTGAAACAGTTCAATTTCATCCTGAAGCCCATCCAGGACCAGATGATACACAACATATTTTTAATCGATTTATTGAATCAATGAAAGCATGCAAGGGAGACCGGACCAATGCCATTACGTACTGACATAAAAAAAATACTTGTTATTGGCTCGGGTCCAATCGTCATTGGGCAAGCAGCCGAGTTTGACTACGCGGGAACGCAGGCTTGTCTAGCTCTTAAAGAAGAGGGTATCGAAGTTATCCTGATAAATAATAATCCAGCGACCATTATGACGGATGAAAAAATCGCTGACAAAATATATATTGAACCACTTACAATTGAAGCAATCGAAGCCATTATAAAAAAAGAAAGACCAGATGGCGTGATTGGAACATTAGGTGGGCAAACAGGATTGAATTTAGCTGTTGAATTATATCAACATCATATTCTTGAAAAATATGAGGTTGAACTTTTAGGCACATCCGTTGATTCGATCCAGCACGGTGAAGACCGAGAGTTATTCAGACAATTGATGATCGATATTCAAGAACCGATACCAGAATCAAAGATCATTCATACTTATGAAGAGGGTTATGAGTTCGTCCAAGAAATTGGCTATCCCGTGATTATTCGTCCAGCCTATACACTTGGTGGATCTGGAGGCGGGTTTGCCAATAATGACAAGGAGCTTGAACTTGTCTTAAAAAGAGGACTTAAGCTTAGTCCCATTCATCAAGTATTAATCGAAAAAAGCATCAAAGGTTGGAAAGAAATTGAATATGAAGTGATGCGGGATGCAAATGATACTTGTATCATTGTTTGTAATATGGAGAATTTAGACCCAGTGGGTGTCCATACGGGGGATTCAATCGTGGTCGCTCCATCTCAAACATTAACAGACGTTCAATATCAAATGTTACGTCACGCTTCATTAAAAATCATTCGATCATTAAAAATTGTCGGTGGTTGTAACATTCAATTTGCTTTAAACCCTGAGTCAAATGAATATGTGATTATCGAAGTTAATCCAAGAGTTAGTCGTTCATCAGCTCTTGCCTCGAAAGCGACAGGTTATCCGATCGCCCGTATCGCTACAAAATGTGCGATTGGTTATCATTTGGATGAAATCATTAATCCTATTACAGGAACAACTTATGCTTCCTTTGAACCTGCGATTGATTATATCGTTGTGAAGCTTCCACGTTTCCCATTTGATAAATTTACTGAAGCAGAAAGAAGCTTAGGTACACAAATGAAGGCTACGGGAGAAGTCATGGCTATCGATCGAACATTCCAGGGGGCTCTAAATAAAGGTCTCCGATCCCTTGAGTCCGGCATCAAGAATTTGACTTATTTTCCTTTCGAAAAAGCATCAGAAGATGAACTTATCTATCATTTAAAAGAAGCAACGGATTTAAGAATCTTTGCTATTGCTGCATTAATGAAAAAAGGATATAAGACCGAAACGATTCATAAAGAAACGAAAATAGACTTTTGGTTTTTAAATAAAATCAAAGATATGGTTGATTTTGAAGGGACTCTTTCAAATAAATCAATAGATGAATTAACAAAAGAGCATTGGCAAATAGCCAAGCAATATAATGTAAGTGATGCCACACTTGCTCGGATTTTTAAAGTAAGTGAAATGGAGATCCGTAAAAAAAGAATCGAATTAGGTATTACGCCAAGCTATAAACTCGTTGATACTTGCGCAGCGGAATTCGAAGCTCAAACACCGTATTATTATTCGACTTGGCTTGGTGAAGATGAGGCGGACGTAAGCCAAGTGCCGAAAATACTAGTCATCGGTTCAGGTCCAATACGAATAGGGCAAGGAATTGAATTCGATTATTGTTCCGTTCAAGCTGCCTTAGCAGTTAAAGAAAAGGGTTATCAAGCGATAGTCATGAATAATAACCCGGAAACAGTAAGTACGGATTATTCAATTGCGGATCGATTATATTTTGAACCGTTGGCTCTCGAAGATATTCTTAATGTAGTCGAAAAAGAAAAAGTAGACGGTGTTCTTGTTCAATTTGGCGGCCAAACAGCCATTAATATAGCCAAAGGATTAGAAGAAGCAGGGGTCAAAATCTTAGGAACATCATTATCTGGTATTGATCAAGTGGAAGATCGGGAGCAATTTTATGAGCTTCTAAGCTCACTTGATATTCCTCATATTAAAGGAGATACCGTTCATGAACTTCAAGGCTTGATTCCAGCAGCTAAAAAACTCGGCTATCCGGTTCTTGTTCGACCATCCTATGTCATTGGTGGCCAATCCATGGTTATCTTTTATAATGAAATGGAGCTAAAACGGTATATTCAGGAGAATAAGGAAGGAATCAGCGCTACTTCTTTTCCGCTTCTTGTTGATCGTTATGAACCAGGACTTGAATGTGAAGTTGATGCCATAAGCGATGGTCACGATTGTTTAATTCCTGGTATCTTTGAACATATTGAAAGAGCGGGCGTTCACTCAGGCGATAGCGTCGCCATTTTTCCATCCTTAACCTTATCAAATAAGCAAAAGGAAACACTTGTTGAGTATACGACGCGTATTTGTCAAAAAGCACAAATAAATGGTCTAATTAATATTCAATTTGTTATCTCGGGTGACGTTGTATATGTTCTAGAAGTGAACCCTCGAGCATCAAGGACGGTTCCTATCATGAGTAAAGTGACAGGTATTCCAATGGTTGAATTAGCTGTTGGCGTTCAATTGGGTGAAACATTGAAAGGACAACACAATGAATTAGGATTATTAGAACCACCTGACCTTTATGCTGTTAAAGCTCCGGTCTTTTCATTCTCAAAACTAAAAGGTGTTGATCCTGTTCTAGGGCCTGAAATGAAATCAACAGGTGAATTACTCGGGCTCGGAAAATCCCCGAATGAAGCTCTGACTAAAGCCTTATTGTTAGGAAAAAACCATCCTTTATTGGACGGTCAAAATGAAGGAAAAACGGTGATTTTTTCAATAAATGATCGTGATAAAGCGGAGTGCCTGCCATACATTCAAATACTCGTGAACAAAGGTTTTAAAATTGCATCAACAATGGGTACGGCTAAGTATTTAGAGGCGCATGATATAGAAGTTAAACGTATTTCAAAAGATCTTGATGAATTGAATCAAAGCTTCGCAGAAGGAGAAATTACGACTGTTTGTAATCTCCCTGTACAAGGAAGAAACCTTTCAACCTTTGGATTTAAACTGCGGGAGATGGCAATAAGATACCAAGTTCCATTGTATACGGCAATAGATACGCTCAATCAAGTTTTATCTTTAACTAATACGAATGAAGCCACGCGCGTCCTGTCACTGGAAGAATATAAGAAAGAAAAATTGATGATAAATCACGGAGAGTGAAACAGATGCTAAAAGTGAATGAGATAAAAGAAACGAAAAAGAAAGACTTTCTTACAATAGCCGAATATTCCCCGGAAGAAATTCAACATTTGTTAAATGAAGCCGTTCAAATGAAAGCATTACAGAAAAAAGGGATTCCACATCCTTATTTAAGCGGAAAGGTCCTGGGGATGATTTTTGAAAAATCATCCACCCGGACACGTGTTTCTTTTGAAGTAGGGATGATTCAACTTGGTGGTCAAGCCATTTTCTTAAGTAATAAGGATATTCAGCTAGGCCGAGGAGAAACGATTGCTGATACGGCAAAAGTACTCTCTAGGTATGTTGATGGCCTGATGATTAGGACATTCGGACACAATATTGTCGAAGAGTTTGCAGAAAATGCCGATATCCCGATTATCAATGGATTAACGGATACGCATCATCCAGCTCAAGTTTTGGCGGATCTTCTGACCATTTATGAGCACAAAGGTAAATTAAAGGGACTCAAAATGTGCTATGTTGGAGACGGTAATAATAATATGTGTCATTCCCTTCTTGAAGGAGCGGCAAGTTGCGGCATGCATATTTCAACGGCCTCTCCGGAGGGATTTGAGCCATTAAGCCGTATCGTTCAGGGAGCAAAACAAATCGCTGAGAAAACAGGAAGTGTTATCTCTATCGGGAATGATCCGATTGAAGCAGCAAAAGATGCAGATGTGATTGTTACGGATGTTTGGACAAGTATGGGCCAAGAAGCTGAAGCAGAAGAACGGTTAAATAAATTCAAGGCTTACCAAGTAAATGAAGAATTATGTTCATTTGCAAAAGATGATTTTATTTTTCTGCATTGCCTACCTGCTCATCGGGAGGAAGAAGTGACGGCAAATATCATTGACGGGCCTCATTCGGTTGTTTTTGATGAAGCAGAAAATCGTGTACATGCTCAAAAAGCGATCCTTAAAGTATTGATGGAAAGCAAATAATTTAAAATTTTTTTATTAAATTACCAAAGACTTTTTTACACTAATAAGGTAAACTAAAAGAATCGAATAGGGTACTAAAAAGGAGGAATTTGTAATGGCAAAAGAAAAAATTGTTCTCGCTTATTCAGGAGGATTGGATACATCTGTTTGTATTAAATGGTTGCAGGATAAATATAATTATGACGTTGTTGCACTCAGTATTAACGTAGGTGAAGGTAAAGATCTTCAAATGGTAAAACAAAAAGCATTGGACGTAGGGGCTGTAAGTTCTTATGTTGTGGATGCTAAAGATTTGTTAGCTGAAGAATATCTCTTGCCAGCTCTTCAAGCGAATACATTATATGAAGGCAAATACCCATTATCTTCAGCACTTTCTCGTCCACTTATTTCTAAACTTCTCGTTGATGTCGCTGAAAAAGAAGGGGCAACAGCTGTCGCTCATGGATGTACCGGTAAAGGAAATGACCAAGTTCGTTTTGAAGTATCGATCCAAGCGCTTAACCCAAATTTAAAAGTTGTTGCACCGGTACGCGAATGGGGAATGACACGTGATGAAGAAATAAAATACGCTGAGGAAAATGGTATTCCAATTCCCATTGATTTAGATAATCCTTTCTCCATTGATGCAAATATTTGGGGACGTGCATGTGAAGCTGGTGTCCTCGAAAATCCTTGGAATGAGGCGCCAGAAGAAGCTTATGATTGGACGAATCCAATCCAAAATACACCTGACGAGGCAGAATATATTGAAATCGGTTTTGAAAAAGGCAAACCCGTGTCATTGAACGGTGAGACTTTAAGCTTTGTTGAAATCATCGAAGCACTCAACGACAAAGGTGGTTTACATGGTATAGGACGTATTGATCATATAGAAAATCGTCTTGTTGGGATTAAATCGCGTGAAGTTTATGAAAATCCAGCGGCTCTCATTTTGATCAACGCACACAAAGAACTTGAAGCCTTAACTTTGACTCGTGAAGTGGCTCACTTCAAACCAATTGTTGAACAACAAATGGCACAAATCATCTATGACGGTCTTTGGTATTCACCAATCCGCACAGCATTGCAAGCCTTCATCGATGACACTCAAAAACATGTTACAGGAACAGTGCGTGTGAAATTACACAAAAGCACACATGTTGTTGTGGGACGTAAAGCAGATACAAGTCTTTATAATGAAGAACTTGCGACGTATACAAAAGGTGATGCCTTTGACCATAATGCAGCAGTAGGGTTCATCAAACTTTGGGGCCTTCCAACAAAAGTCTATGCAGAAGTTCATAAAGGGAATCAACAGGAGGATGGCAATGGCAAAACTATGGGGCGGCCGGTTTACGAAGGAAACAAATAAACAGGTGGATGCGTTTACGGCATCCATTGGTTTTGACAGACAACTAGCCAAAGAAGATATTGAAGGAAGTCTCGCTCACGTTCAAATGCTTGGTGAATGCGGGATTGTATCGACTGACGAAGCTGAAACGATTCAAAATGGATTGAAAACAATCTTATCGAAAATTGAATCTGGTAACGTTGAATTTTTAACCGAACATGAAGACATCCATATGAACATTGAGAAAATGTTAATTGATGAGATCGGGGCTGTAGGTGGGAAACTACATACAGGCCGTAGCCGAAACGACCAGGTTGCAACCGATATGCATTTATATATGCGTAAAAAAACAAAACGACTAATCGAATTGGTTGAACATGTTCAATATGCCTTACTTAGTCAAGCAAAAGAAAACATTGAAACGATTCTACCAGGATATACGCACCTTCAGCGTGCTCAACCGATTTCTTTTGCCCATCATTTAATGGCTTACTTTTGGATGTTTGAACGAGATAAAGATCGTCTAAGAGACAGCTTAAAACGAATCAATTGGCTCCCTCTTGGAGCTGGTGCACTTGCGGGTACCACGTTCCCAATTAACCGTGAACGTGTAGCAGAGCTCTTGGATTTTGACTTTGTTTATCCAAACAGCATGGATGCTGTAAGTGATCGTGATTTTGTAGTCGAAGCCTTATCCATTTGTTCATTGATTATGGTTCACATGTCACGATTATCCGAAGAGTTAGTCACATGGAGTAGCCAAGAATTTCAATTTGTTGAACTTGATGATGCTTTTTGCACCGGTTCAAGCATTATGCCGCAGAAAAAAAACCCTGATGTACCTGAACTATTAAGAGGGAAAACGGGTCGTGTATTTGGTCATCTAGTCGGCATGTTAACCGTCTTAAAAGGTCTTCCTCTCGCATACAACAAAGATATGCAAGAAGATAAAGAAGGTATTTTTGATACGGTTGAGACATTAGAAGGGGCTCTTGATCTTCTGGCACCAATTCTTGAAACATTAACCGTCAAAAAAGACAACATGCGTAAAGCCGTAACACAAGATTATTCTAATGCGACTGATATGGCTGATTATCTTGCTACAAAAGGATTGCCTTTCAGACAAGCCCATGAAGTAACTGGGAAAGTGGTTTTATATGCTATTGAACAGGGCAAGTATTTATTAGATTTAACATTAGCTGAATTTAGAGAGTTTAGCTCACTCTTTGAAGAAGATATCTTTGACATTTTAGCACCTGAAAATGTCATGCGTGCAAGACATAGTCAAGGCGGAACAGGTCCTGATCAGATTAAGGTACAGATTCAGTTGGCTGAAAGTAAACTATAATGAACAGAAGTAAAAAGAACACTCAATTTTCTTTATGGAGACTTGAGTGTTCTTTATTATTATTCTCATTTCAATAACACAAAAAAATCCCAAAACATTTGAGGGATTTTTACCAACTTGCCTTTTTAACTCCAGGAATCTGCCCCTTGTAGGCTAATTCTCTGAAACAAATACGGCAAAGTTTAAATTTGCGAATAACGGAATGTGGACGTCCACAGCGTTCGCAGCGTGTATATTCTCTTACGTTAAATTTTTGTTCTTTATGGTGCTTAATGAGTAATGATTTTTTTGCCATAATATGAATTCCTCCTTTTAAAATAGTGTGAGGAAAGGTGAAAGATAAATTATATCTATTTTTGTTAAAAAAGAAAATAGGGAATCATTGGTAAAAGGGGTTTAAGATTATTAAATGGAATAATCACTCGAGATAATACGAACTTATCTTATTAGAATAAAGTGAAACTTCTATCAATGGGGTTTTTTCGACGCCCAGGATGGCAAGTAGCAGGCGCCAGCCAGGACGCCTGGTTTTTAGCCTGCGTCATCCCCCACACTCACCAGACAACTGTAGAAGGGAAATATAAGAATCGTTACGACGTGACCTTGTTGAACGGTGTTACTCCTAAATCGGAAAGATATGAACGTTCGTTTCTAATTAAAAAAGTTGAAGATAATATTATTCAGCCTGATAGTTTTGTCTACAATCCGATGAATTTAACGATAGGGGCTGTCGCAAAGCATAAAGAGAAAAAAGTCGTTTCTGTTTCTGGCTATTATAACGTTTTTCAAACTATGTAAACTCATATGTAAAATAAAATTATAATCATATGTATTTTGGTTTATAAATATATTTAAAATGCTGTTTAGTAGTATACCGTTATACAAGATGATAATTTTACGACTGCTGTGTATCTTTTTTAAAATTGTAGTATATACTATATTAAAGTTTCTTTTGTTTCCTTTTTTTCTTTTGTTTCTAATTTTAAGGATGTATAATAGGAGGTGAAGAGAGGTGAATGAAGAGATGGCTACTGAAATCGTAGGTAATCTTTATGATACTATCAGAAAAATGAATGTTCCGAATGAAACTGAAATGAGTGAGCGAGTGAAACACTATGTCACGATTCAAAGAATGCAAATGGAACTAGAAAAACAAAAAGAACAGCTCTATCTAGAACTTAATGAGAATGAGAAACAAGAAGCAAGTGATCTCCTTAGAAAAACAGTAGATTTTCCAGAGTATCTACCCGTTCGAGATGTTGCAGAAATTCTTGAAGTGACACCGCAAATGGTTAGAAGATACTGTGCGGAAGGAAAAATTGATGCCAGACAAAGAATGGAAGGCAGTGGAAAATGGCTGATCCCGACAGATCAATTTACCGCACATCACAACTGGAATAAATATATTCAAAAGAGAAATAAGATCAACAAACAATCTGTCAATGTTGCGAATAAGATTATGCAATATCTTGATGAAGATGTGGAATAACAGGGAGGAACGATGGGGGAGTCAGAGTTAAAATTTTATTTATTAGATACCAACGGATTCAGATACCTAACGATTCAGCTTTTATAAGCGAGGAATTTCGAGAGGATATCAAGACAGAACTTGATATTGCTAAGGTACAGTACGGCGGTGTATCAGATATTAGAATTTTATACACAGCATGGCAATAGGATTGCATACTTGTTACAGGCAATGTTAAAGATTTTGTTTTATATCCTCTTTTATTTTCACCTGAAGAAGATAGATTGTTTGATATTATTACGGGAAAATACATGAAGTATGAATTACAAACTTATTCGGAAATTACTACTAATGCGGTCTTTGAGAGCATGATGAAGAACTACACTCTTTAATAGAAAGATCAACTTGAAATGAAACTTAATCACCTTAATGATTAGGTTTTTTAGAATATAAACTTTTTTCGCAAACGGGCCATTAAATGGAATAAGTATTGTTGAATTAATGGGGATAGTGGAACAATATATCATTTTTCAAATTCTTCAAATTTATCCCTTGAGAGGTTTTATAATGAACTTATACTTTTGATGGGAGGAATTTTGATGAATAAGAATAACAAGTTTTCCATTGGGGAGTTTTCAGAAAATACAGGAATACCTTTCTTCAGACGAACAGATGATTTTGTCTTTTATGTACAACAGATTTAATTGTTGTAAACGTATGATTAAGGCTGAAATTGAAACACATAATGTCTCCGTCAACTTATACAATGACGGCCAATCTATACTGCTGAACCAATTGGACCTTTACGGGCAGTTGATCCCCACCTATCTTCTTTGAATACTCAGAGAATCTTGAGGTGGGGGTCTTGACTAGCCCGTTAAGGCGGAATAAAACAACACGTTTCAAGGATGGAATAAAACTTCCTTGAAACGTGTTTGTTTTGTTATTCTTATCATTAATTTTGTAAATAATATAAGCCTTATAACTTCGTCAAAACATTCTTAAGCATTTGCAGTCCTGCATTCCCGTTCATCGTCATGATGGATTCAGGATGGAATTGGACGGCTGCGATAGGTAATGTTTTGTGTTCTATCGCCATGACATAATCGTCTTCAGTGCAAGCTGTTATCGTTAAGTCGTCTGGAAGATTTTTAGCATAGATGGAATGGTATCGCCCAGCATAAAAGAATTTAGGGATTTCCTCAAATACTTTTGAATCTCCTGCTTGCTTTACAAGTGACTTTTTACCATGGGATGGATAAGATAAGAAGTCAAGTTCTCCGCCAAAATACTCTACTACCCCTTGCAAACCAAGACATATTCCAAAGATTGGCAAACCTTTTTCAAGGCAAATTTGAATGGTTTCTTTCATGTTAAAACGGTCTGGATCACCAGGTCCAGGTGATAGTATGACGAGATCAACAGGTTCATCCATACGAGTTAATCGATCACGTGCATGAACACTTCTCATGACGGTAACTTCAGCACCTAAACTTTGTATATAGCTGGATAACGTGTGAACAAATGAGTCTTCATGGTCAATAAGTAAGACACGTCGATGTTTAATGTCTTTCTTCAAAGGATGATGGTCCATAAGATCATTTTTTACTTGTGCAGGACGTAAAGCCTCCATTAAAGCTTGGGCCTTCGTTAATGTTTCTTGTTCTTCACTTTCTGGAATAGAATCATATAGCAATGTGGCTCCGACACGAATTTGAGCGAGACCGCTATTAAGTTTCACTGTTCTTAATGTGAGACCAGTATTTAGATTTCCATTGAAACAGAAGTAACCGATAGCGCCTCCATACCATCCACGCGGAGTTGCCTCATGTTCTTCAATCCATGACATTGCTTCAAGCTTTGGTGCTCCAGTTACCGTAACAGCCCACATATGTGTCATGAAGGCATCGAAAGCATCGAATCCTTCTTTTAACTGACCTTTAATATGGTCAACAGTATGAAAGAGATGGGAATACGTTTCAATTTGTCGTCGCCCGATGACTTCAACTGTACCTGGAACACAAACACGAGATTTGTCATTTCGATCAACGTCGGTGCACATGGTTAATTCGGATTCTTCTTTCGTTGAATTTAACAAAGTTTTAATTTGTTCGGCATCTTCAATGCTAGAAGCCCCACGAGCAATCGTTCCAGAAATTGGGCAAGTTTCAACAATACGATCTTCAACGCGAACGAACATCTCTGGTGAACAGCCAACTAAGTATTCATCATCTAAATGAATAAGAAATCCATAAGGACTTGGATTGATTCTTCTCAAGTTACGGAAGACTTCTGTTGGCGTGATATCACATTTTTTTGATAAAACTTGCGTCGGAACAACTTCAAATAAATCGCCTACAGCGAAAGATTTTTTTGCTTTGTTTACTAAGCTTGCATAGTACCCTTTATTATAAGGCTCCTCTTCTCTATTAGGACTTATTTTATAAGGCTTTTCCACACCTGTACGTGGTAAATCTTGCGTTGAAAGTTCCCGGTAGTTAAAGTCATAACTTAGTTTGTATGCTTGCTTAATTTCATGATCCGCAATATAAAATTCATCTGGTAAATATAAATGCAAATCAGACTGATCTTTGGTACGATTTTTCTTAAGGTTTAATTTCTCGAATTGTAAGATAAGATCGTATCCAAATGCACCATACAACCCAAGAAATTCATCATTAGAGTAGAATTGCGCTTGAATCTGTCTTAATAATTCAAAGATGGATGGCTGTTTTGTCCGTTCTTCTTCTTTTGTTACAACGAAATTCTCTGATTTGATTGTACCTTCAATCGTTTCAGATGTGACATCACTAAATACGATCGCAGGGTGGTCGATTGTATTAATCATATAGTTAATCAAAACAATTCCACGATCATTTAAGGCATGTATTGTAAACGTATTTTGTTTGACGATGATTTCGAGTGGAGGGTTAACAAAACCGATATCCCATCTTGAATAACGCCCGGGATACTCATAAGTACTCGAAAATAATGCGCCTTTATACGTATCAAGTTTTTCTAATAAATAAGTTACTGGATAATCAAATTCTAATGTTTGTTTGGCTTGAGTAATTTGAAGTCCATTCGGGGTTGTGAACGAAATCGGAGTATCCTCATTCGTATCAAATAATAACTTCATGCGTAACATCCTCTCTGCAATTTTTAAACTTACAGAAAGAGCAAGAATGGTATAGGAGAAATGACGAAATTAATATACTTATGCCATTATATTATGCTATACATAAAATTCTCAGCTCTTCTATCTAACTCATCTCAACTAATCTCTACTAGTATTCCTATCTTACAAGGAATTGTTAGAAAGTTCAAGCGTTCTTTTTTCGAACAAAGCTTAAACAGATTTTCCTTTCTTTATCAAAAATTATGATGATGACATGATTTTAGTTTATAAATGGAACAAATCTAAAAATCGTATGGATATAATAAAGATATGATAAAAATATAAAGTTCTGTATCAAGATTAAATTAATGCAAGTGCGTGTTCAAAAAGATGACAAATGAAAAGGGTTACTGGCTAAGTACGCTGGCATCCTGCCAGAACGAGAGTAACTAGCCCGTTCTGGGCGTCGGAGGATAAGGCGGCCGTTTTGAGGACCAGCATTCCTCGCGTTGTGGTAGCTTCACGCCAGCCATAGGACGAGAGCGGTTTTATCCAGTGATCCTCATGTTTTTACTACATGAGGACCGGAAAAACAAGCGGGCACCGAGATTCGCAGCTTATCATTTGGTGACTTTTTGAACAACCTCTACAGAGGAGAATAAAGCACCGTTTTAACTTATAACCTAAACAAAAAGATTCGGCGGTCAAAACCATGATGGTCGCATTTTTTTATGGAATATGAAAAAATATATACGTATATCAAACCGTAACTATGATTAAAGGGAGTGCAGACGTGTCATCTAGGACAAAATCATCTTTCATTGTCATGACATTTATCATGGCATGTATCAACTTACGACCTTCAATAGCCTCAGTAGGTCCAATATTAAAATCAATTAATCATTCACTGCAAATGAGTAGTAGCATATCTAGTTTATTAACCTCTATTCCTGTATTTTGTATGGGGGCCTTCTCACCATTTGCAGTGAAAGCGAGACAAATCTTTGGAAATGCAAGAGCCATATGGCTATCCTTATTCCTTATTGGGTTTTCTACCTTATTAAGACTCGTAACCATGTCATCGGACTTTTTGTTGTTAACAGCATTACTTGTAGGTGTAGGAATTGGTTTATCCGGCCCCTTATTGTCAGGTTTTGTTAAACAACATTTCCCAAAACATACATCAGTTATGATCGGACTTTACAGTGTTATGATGGCGATGGGAGCGGCCATAAGTTCAGGATTTACGCCTTTGATACAAGCAGCAGCTCATGGTTCATGGCGAATGGCACTAGCATCATGGACAATACTTGCTCTTATTGTGTTACCCGTTTGGTGGTTTGTTATAGTAAGACATGAATCTAAGCCTTTAAGAGAAGAACAACATATGAATAAATCATCAAGAGGACTCCCATTAAAAAGTAAAAGAGCATGGATTTTCACTTTGTTTTTCGGAGTCGCATCGACTGTTTTTTATACTTTAATGGCATGGATTGCCCCCATTTTAGTTGATATGGGTTATAGCAAAAACTATGCCGCTTCGATTCTAACTTTATTTAATTTAGTGCAAATTCCAGCTTCATTATTTATGCCCATGTTGATAAAAAATTTATTAAATCGCTTATTCTGGTTACTACTTGGATCATTCATGGAAATTACGGGATTGCTCATCCTTGCCTTTACATCCATTAGTCCTGTTATTGCTGCCATCCTTATGGGTCTTGGTGTAGGTGGTTTATTTTCGTTAGCTTTATTTTTACCGATTGATGAAGTTGATGATCCTGATGAGGCGAATAGTTGGGCTGCGATGACACAATCTGGTGGGTATATCATTGCATCATTTGGTCCTTTTATAATCGGTTCTATATTAGATGTGACAAAAAGTACACATTCGGCACTATATGCCTTAATTATTGTAGGGATCATTCTTGTGGCTATCCAGATCACGATTGTATTTACGAAGAAAGAAGAAAAAAAACGATCTTTATTAATAAACGCTAAGTAAATTAAATGTAAGTGCGTGTTCAAAAAGGTGACAAATGAAAGGGGTTGGCTAGGTACGCTGGCATCCTGCCAGAACGAGAGTAACTAGCTCGTCCTGGGTGTCGGAAGGATAAGACGGCACAGTTCCTTAGGACCGACATTCCACATGATATGGTCGTTTCAGTCACCAACGTGAGCGATTTTAGTTGAAAAGGGCTCCTTGTATCCACTACATGAGCATGAGGATCGGAAAAACAAGCGGGCACCGAGATTCGTAACTTACCATTTGGTTACTTTTTGAACAACCTTTGTAAGATAATAAAAAAGATGGCCAAAGGCTGCTTTTTTACATTTTCTAAGTGTTCCAATTTAGTTATAATGGGCATTTTGCTATTTAAACAAACGTTTGATTAAGAAGGCGCTGCAATAAAACAATTTATGAAATAGCCGAGAACACTCGTGACTTTAGTCATGAGAGGTTCAGGTCTCTTTCCACTGACTCTATAAGTTCATATTTCATAGTGTATTAAACTTACTTTTCATTATTTAGACAAACAATTTTTCATATTCAACCCACAAATTATCATAACAAGTGTATGATTTTATGTGTTGTGCCCATCAATAGATCATCAAACGTGTTTTAATCTTGTTTACCGGGGTATTTAGACTTTATGCCTCTTTAACGGCTAGAAAAGACCTGCTTCAAGATTCTGAGTATTCAAAGAAGATAGGTGGGGGAACTGCCCGTAAAGGTCCGATTGGTTCAGGCTTTCCATTAGTGGGGGATGACGCAGGCTTAAAACCAGGCGTCCTGTCGCAACGCCTGCACTAGCACATCCTGTGCATCGAAAAACCCCCCGCTAATGGAAGTTTCACGTATTAATACATGTATTAAACTATTGTCGGTTATACTAAAATGGTGTATAAATAACATACGCAGGAATTTATACTTAAATTGATTTTATGAAGGTGTGTTTGAATTTAAATGGTTAAAAAATTAAAACGTCTTCTTATCGGAAGACCACTTAAATCCAACGAAATTCAAGGCCAGAAATTGAACAAATTGAAAGCGTTAGCCATTCTTTCATCTGATGCTTTATCATCTATTGCCTATGGTCCTGAACAAATATTAGTCGTTTTAATGACTATTGGGGCGGCCGCACTTTGGTATTCTCTACCAATCGCTTTAGGCGTTCTTATTTTATTAATTGCTTTAATCTTGTCATATCGCCAAATTATCTATTCTTATCCACATGGCGGCGGAGCTTATATGGTAGCGAAAGAGAACCTTGGAATGAATTTTGGACTGATTGCTGGAGGTTCTTTGCTGATCGATTACATATTAACCGTCGCGGTTAGTGTATCTGCAGGAACAGATGCCGTTACTTCAGCCTTTCCAACACTTCATCCTTGGTCTGTGTGGATTGCCGTTATTTTTGTCGTAATTATTACTTTACTTAACTTGAGAGGATTAACTGAATCGGCCACATTCTTAGCTTATCCCGTCTATTTATTTATCATTGCGATCGTCGGCTTAATTTTAATTGGTATGTTTAAAGTGGCAACAGGTCAAGTAACTCCAGAAGTTCACCATACCTTTGGGCAACCAATTGCTGGCGTAGGTCTGTTTTTACTATTAAAAGCTTTTTCATCTGGTTGTTCGGCTTTAACAGGTGTTGAAGCTATTTCAAATGCTATTCCTAATTTTAAAAATCCAGCACCAAGAAATGCCGCACGAACATTAATTATGATGGGATGTATTTTAGGTTGCTTGTTTATTGGAAGTGTTCTACTCGTTTATTGGTATGGGTTAGCACCTATGGCAGATCAAACAATCTTATCCCAACTTGCAGAAAGTGTCTTTGGTCGGAATGTCTTTTATTACATTATTCAAGCCGTCACAGCGCTTATTCTCATCTTAGCCGCAAACACGGGTTATTCAGCTTTTCCACAATTGGCATTTAACTTGGCAAAAGATAAATATATGCCTCGTCCGTTTACTGTTCGAGGAGACCGATTGGGTTACTCTAATGGTATTATCACATTAGGCATTTGTTCAATTATATTAATCATCATTTTTAGAGGGCAAACAGATAGCTTGATTCCGATTTATGCTGTCGGTGTGTTTATTCCTTTCTCACTTTCTCAAACAGGGATGATTGTGAAATGGCTAAGGGAGAAACCAAAAGGTTGGGTTAATAAATTAATTACGAACTTAATCGGAGCATTTATTTGTTATCTTATATTAATTATTTTTTACATTACGAAGTTCCAAAATGTTTGGATTACCTTAGTTTTTATTCCAATCGTTGTCTTTATTTTTCATAAGATTCATCAACATTATCTTGCAGTGGCCGATCAACTTCGGATTGATTTTGCTCAGCCAATTCGAGATATTAAGGCAACAGATAATGTCATTGTTGTTCCTATCGCGGGTATTACAAAAGTGGTTGAACAATCTCTAGTTTACGCCAAATCACTTTCAGACAATGTCATTGCGGTGTATGTCGGACAAAGCCCTGAACAGATTGAAAAGATGGAGCGAGAGTGGAAAGAATGGGATCCAGGAGTTCGGCTCGTGACCCTGCATTCTTTATACCGCAGTATTGTAACACCATTAAGTAAATTTATTGATACTGTGAAATGGAAGGCGGATCAAAATGGCGCTACCGTGACAGTTGTCATCCCGCAATTCTATACAAAAAAATGGTGGCAGAGACTGCTTCATAACCAATCTGGTGTGTTGATCAGAGCAGCACTTGTACGTCATGCAAATATAGTTTTAGCAACCGTACCATATAAATTTAAACGGTAAAGGTGTTAATAAGCAGTAGATCTTAATTTAAAGATTTACTGCTTATTTTTTTATGTGGAAAATATAGAAAAAATGAAGGACTTAAAAGAAACCCACAAAATAAAAGGTGAAAAGAACAATTTAGTCTTTTTCACCATTCTAGATCTTTCTATTTTTCTACATGATGAGTATCAAGGACAAAGTCTGCAAAGGCATGAACGATAGACATATCCAAAGTGTCTTTGTAATAAATCATCCATGTAGGACGAAGAATAGGATTTCCTTTTTTATCTATCAAGTCAATCTTATGAATATTGTCCACATTTTCTACGATCATACTTGGCACAATGGCGTAACCAAGTCCATTGAGAACCATGCCTTTACATGTATCTGCTCGGTCGACTTCAATATTAACTCGAGGAGCTACTGCAAAATTATCAGTCCACCAATTGTCAATCATCGCTCTTAGCAGGTAATCTGTACGATAATCTATACGCGGTAAGTTTGGAAGATCCTTAATATTTATTTTTTCTTTTGAAACAATGCATAACGTCTCTGAAAATAATAGATGCTTCTCTCCTTGCCAAGAATAGTCTCCACGAACTATACCAATATGAATATCTTGATTATAGGCAAGTTGAACGATTTCTTTACTCCAATCCGTCGTTACTTTAAACTCAACTTTGGGATAATCCTCTTTAAATGCTTTCAATAACTGAGGCAATTTATAATGTGTAAAGGAATCAGAAACCCCAAGCCTCAAGGTACCTACGACATCTTTCTCCATATTAGATACATTTTCTTTTATCTTCTGAATGTCTAACAAAATTTGGTTAGCGTGTTTGGCAACATACTCACCTTGAGGTGTGAATTGAACGCCCCTACGCCCTCTATTGACAAGAGTAACGCCAAGTTCCTTTTCTATTTGTTGCAAGCGATGGGTCAATGAAGGTTGAGAAATATATAAGCTTTGTGCCGTTTTTGTAATATTTTTCTTTTTATACAGGAGTTGAAGAATCAACCAATCTCGATCATCCATACATGTACCTCCTAAAATTGAATAACTACGTGATTATGTATAGTTGTTCTATAACAGTATACTATAAGTTCGTTCTTTATTTATACCACATAGACTATAATCAAATTAATTCTACAGGATATTTATTAAAAATGAATCGTTATTTTAATATAACAGATACATGGGAATAGGTTATACATAAAGGTTCTACATCAATTGTTTATTTTTATCATTTAAACAGTAGATATTCATTTTTTTTATAAATAATGATGAAAATATAATATTTTACCTATGTCTAAAAATGTTTTAAACTAATAAGTAGAAGAAAAACAATGGAAGAAGGGTAACATGAACAGAATAAATCATCTTTTTCATAATGTAACTTTTATGTTGCTTTGTAGTATAGGTGGATTAATTTTATCATTA
This sequence comes from Terrilactibacillus laevilacticus, assembly GCF_006517395.1. Taxonomy (GTDB): domain Bacteria; phylum Bacillota; class Bacilli; order Bacillales; family Sporolactobacillaceae; genus Terrilactibacillus; species Terrilactibacillus laevilacticus. The sequence goes on along the minus strand of NZ_VDCY01000007.1, from coordinate 54,175 downwards.
ACAGGTCTATCCATTGGTTGGATGGTAGGAACACTTTTATTGTCGGCCATCTTGTCCTTTTGGGCTCCTCCTTGGTTAAAGGAGTTCTCCAACAAAAAAGATAACTCTCTCAGCAGTTTTTGGCTGCAGATCGGTCAATGTATTTTAGGTATACAATTGGGACATCAACTTAATTTAACTGTCCTACAAATATTTAAACAAAATTGGTTCATGGTCCTCTTGGTACTTATTATTTCCATTCTCCTCTCTTTACTTTCTGGATATATTTTATGGAAATTTACAAAAACAGATTTACTAACAAGTCTATTTGGTACAACACCGGGCGGCTTATCTGCTATGTCCAGTATCGCAAGCGAAGTTGGCGCCAATCCAGCTGTAGTGAGTATGATTCAAATCATGCGTGTCATCTTAGTTGTTAGTACCGTCCCACTACTCGTTTCTTTTATACCTGGTGGATCAGGTGAAAATATGGGAGTACAAACAACACAGATGACGTTTATTGGCAGAGGAACTTTATTATGGACACTAATTCTTGTTTTGTTTTCATGTTTATGTGTTAAAATCGGGCGAGTCTGTCATATGCCTGCACCAAGCATACTTGGAAGTATGCTTGGTGCAGCGTTCATGCAAATTACCGGTAGTTCGATCGTACATCAGGATCTTACGGTTATTTGGCCACATTGGCTTATTATAGTAGCACAAATTCTCATTGGCTCTAGTATAGGTTCCAAGATCAATCGGCGTATGTTTCAAGGGCTTGCACGTGTGTTTGTTTTCGGACTTATAGGATCAATTGGCCTTATTATTGCAATGTTAATATGTGCTTGGTTAGTTTCTATCCTATCTCATATTTCCTTCTTGACATCAATTCTGGCATTTGCGCCCGGAGGCGTTGCAGAAATGGCAACGACAGCGGTTGTTCTTCATTCTGACTCTGCCTTTGTCGTTGGTGTTCAAATCCTTCGAATGATGGTTATATTCATTATCATGCCCCCATTAATCAATCTCATTGGTAGTTCGAGCATAAAGAAGGAAACGAGCATTCATGCGAATTAAACAATGGATTGTTTAAAAACGTTCTGAGAAAAAACTCAGAACGTTTTTTAAGTTATTCAGTAGTTACAAATTTGGAATATCTATAATCAAATAGACGTGTATATAAGCACGATGATAACTTTTAGAATCCATTTTATTATTTTCATGAAGAATCGTTTCTGTTTTTTACATTAAGAAAATTTTAAGAATGCTCCTTTAATATGGTGAACATCAAGAAAAATCAAATTCAAATTAAGATACTAAAGGAGCATGGATATGAAGAAGTGGATTATAAGTGCTATTATTGTCGTTATTATTATTGGTGGAGGAACAACATGGTATGTCAAGCAACAATCTCAACCAGCGGTGGCAAGAAGTATAACTCAAACAGCAACCGTTCAGAAAGGAACCATTGAATCAAAAATAAGTGATTCAGGTACGTTAGAGTCTGCTATTGATAAAGATATAGAGGCAACAGAATCAAAGACCATTAGTGAAATAAACGTGAGCGAAGATGATACAGTTGAAAAAGGAGATACCCTCTTAACTTACACAGATGGAACAATTTTGACTGCACCATATGATGGAACCATAACAAAAATTAACGTAACGGAAGATGGGATGACAAAAGAGGGACAAGCTGCATTCCATATCATCAATTATAAATCGTTTAATACCGTTCTTCAGGTTGATGAATTGGATATTCCAAAAGTAAAAGTAGGTCAAAATGTTAACATTACAGTAAATGCTTATGATGACGAAAAATTCACAGGGAAAGTCACAAGTATTGCTAAAGAAGGCGATGTAAGTAATGGTGTTTCTACCTTTGATGTAACTGTACATGTTACTCATTCGAAAGCAACAGACAGCTTAAAAATTGGGATGAGTGCCACAGCTGATATTATTACTAGCAAAAAAAATAATATCCTTTACGTTCCGGTTGATGCTATTCATAAATCTGGAAATCAATCGTATGTCATTACGACTCAAGCAAACAGTCAAGATAACACAAATAATGAATCTAAGAACCAAGTGGCTGTAACAACAGGAATTAATAATGATAGCTTTATAGAGATTAAGTCCGGCTTACAAGAAGGTGAAACAGTACAACTACCAAGCATTACAAGAAGTTCGAGTTCTAGTTCTAGTTCCTCAAGTGCAAGCCAAAGCCAGTTTGGTAGAGGAATGATTAATGGTGGTAATTTTGGAGGAAACTTCGGCGGCGGTCAAAGACAAGGTGGTATGCAGCAAGGAGGAGGCAATAAACAATGATAGAAACAGTCATGTCCATGAATAACATCAGTAAGTCATATAAAATGGGTGAATCGACCGTCCAAGCTTTAGACCACATTTCTTTGACCGTTTCGCGCGGGGATTTTCTAACTATTGTTGGTCCCTCTGGTTCTGGGAAATCTACTCTCATGAATATCATTGGTTGTTTAGATCAATCTGATACAGGTGAGTATATTCTTGAGGGAGACGAGATTAATAAACTGAAAGATCGTTATTTAGCGACCATACGTAATAAAAAAATTGGATTCATCTTTCAAAATTTTAATCTATTAGGTAAATTATCCGCCATTGAAAATGTAGAATTACCCTTAATTTATAGAGGAGTAAAAGCTAATGAACGTAAAGAAATGGCTCTATCATGTCTTAACCAGGTAGGAATAGGAGATCGCGCTTCGCATCTGCCTAATCAATTATCGGGTGGCCAGCAGCAACGGGTTGCTATTGCCAGGGCACTTGCTGGAAATCCCCCCATACTTCTCGCAGATGAACCAACGGGAGCTTTAGACAGTCGTACAAGTCAAGAAATAATGGAAGTATTGCATAATTTAAATAAAAAAGGTCACACAATCATTCTCATAACACATGATTTAAATGTAGCTAAACAAGGTAAACGAACCATTCGAATTAGTGATGGAAAATTATATGAAGGTGGGGATGTTAATCATGAATTTGTTAACATCCATTAAAATGGCGTTTCGGACGATTCGTGGAAATAAAATACGAGCTTTCCTCACCATGCTCGGTATTATTATCGGCGTTTCTTCTGTTATTGTGCTCGTCGCCATTGGACAGGGATCAAGTCAATCGGTCACGAGCAGTATAAATAGTTTAGGTACGAATTTACTCACTGTGTCTATTTCGGATACAGACACTCCATTTACTCAGGACAATATTGATGAGATTAAGAAAATGAATACTGTTAAAAATGTTTCACCTGTTTTATCAAGTCGTCTTAGTTTAAAGAATGGAAGTACGACAAGTACCATTAATGTTACGGGTTCTAATGCATCCTATAAGAGTGTAAGAAAATTATCAATTTCAAATGGTCGATTTATTTCTGATATCGATTTGGATTATAGGCAAAAGGTCATTGTATTAGGAAGTACAACAGCTCAAACTTTATTCGGAAATAAAAATCCGATTAATCAATATGTTTTGGTCAATGGGGATCGATACAAAGTGATCGGGACACTGACTTATAAAGGTGGATCTAATGGTCAAAGTAATGATGATACCGCCATTATTCCATTTACAACAGCCCAACGATTAATGCAAACGACCCACATAACCCAATTCTACGTGCAAGCGACAAATAGTAATATGGTTAATTTTGCAATGAATCAGCTCAGTCGATACATGATACAGGTATATGGAGATTCTGATAGCTTTAGCGTTGTCAATCAACAAGATGTGATGAATACGATGTCATCCGTAAGTGATACGTTGACGATGCTTCTCGGTGGAATTGCTAGTATATCGTTAATAGTTGGTGGTATTGGCATCATGAATATAATGTTTGTTTCTGTGACTGAGCGGACAAGGGAAATTGGTATACGAAAAGCTATTGGGGCAAAAAGGAAGGATATACTCACCCAATTTCTCATTGAGGCGATCGTATTGAGTATTATTGGCGGCTTAATAGGGATAGGACTTGGTCTTGGCATTACAAAATTGTATGCTATTTTCTCAGGTGGAACAGTCGTTTATTCATTATCTATTATTTTGTATTCTTTCTTGTTCTCAGCCATAGTAGGAATCATATTCGGTGTATTTCCAGCTAATAAAGCATCGAAACTGCGTCCAATTGAAGCTCTCCGATTTGAGTAGTCAAATATGGAAATGTCACACGTTGTTGTGGCATTTTTTCATTATTATGTTACAGAAAAAATGTAGAAAAAACAGTTATTGATCTATACTAAAATACGATATGATAGAGAAAAGAAGGTGAATAAGTTGAGAATATTAGTAGTTGAAGATAACGATATGTTATTGGAATCTATTATACAGCTTTTACAGGATGATTATGATGTGGATTCTACTACAAAGGGAGATGAAGCGTTATATTTAGCAGAACAAGATATTTATGACGCGATTATTCTTGATGTGATGCTTCCAGAAATAAACGGATTTGAAATAATAAAGTACCTAAGAGAACATAAGGTCAATACACCGGTTCTATTTTTAACCGCACGAGATTCTGTTGAAGACAGAGTAAGAGGACTGTCTTTAGGGGGAGATGACTATATTGTCAAGCCCTTTCAAAGTCAGGAACTAAAAGCTAGAATTGTGGCAATTCTGAGAAGAAGTTCATCGCTAACACTGGATCAAACACTTTGTTATAAAGGGATTGTCATTGATAATAGTAAAAAACAAGTCACAGTAGATAATGAAGTGATTCCTTTCACGATAAAACAATATGAGCTTCTTGAATATATCATTCAGAATAAAGACCAAATTTTGACACGAGAGCAAATCTACGACCGTATTTGGGGCTTTGATTCTGAAACAACGATTGGAATTGTAGAAGTGTATATTCACCAATTGAGAAAAAAACTACAAAAATCAGGTTATGGAAAAGATATTCAAACCGTTCGAGGCATTGGGTATATGCTTACGGATAAGTAGGTGCTTAGTTTATGTTTCGTAAAACCTTATTAAAGTTAACTTTGCTTCATGCCATCATTTTTATTATTATTATTAGTCTTTTTAGTGTGTCGGTCTATATCTATACAAAAAATGTTGTTTATCGTGCTGTTGATCATGAATTACATGATTCTATGATAATGTTAAAGCATAAGGCATATAGAAGAGGACTTAAGCCAAGAGACTTACTACCGCAGCCAGGAAGCTTTAGCACCAATGTCATATGGGAATCGAATAAAACGTTTATTGAAACAACGGGAGACGAGCGACTTTTTCCAGAAGAAGATATGAAAAAGTTGAAACCAGATACACTAAATACAATTGTTGAAAAGGAACTTAATGACCGTTATTTTCAGACCTATTCCATAAAATTAAGTGGTGAAAATCAGACGTCATTCATTATAGAAAAGGTTGTCGATGTCACTAGTGAGCAAGCTATACTTAAAGTTCTACTCATGATCATGGTTTACGGGCTCGTTACTGGAGCCTTAATATCTGTTATTGCAGGTTATTTTCTAGCTCGTAGATCACTTCGTCCAATCCAAGTCGCTTGGGATAAACAAAATGAGTTTGTGGCTGATGCTTCCCATGAATTGAGAACACCACTAACAATTATTCAAGTTAAAACGGAGCGCTTGTTACAAAAACCACATAATAAAATTTATGAAATGAGTGACACCATAGCAGCAACGTTAAAGGAAACTCGGCGACTATCGAAAATGGTAGGTCAACTTCTTACTTTAGCACGTTCAGATGCCAATAGGCTTGAAATAAAAGAGGAACAACTTGTTTTAAATGAGGTCATCAAACAGGTTGTTGAACCCTTTCAAGAACTGGCTGAATTTGAGGATAAATCCTTAATGTTAAGTATTGGCCAAGACCCAATAAAAATAAAGGGTGATCGAGAAAAAATCCATCAATTATTGGTAATCTTATTAGATAATGCGATGAAATTTACGAAGGAAAATGGGCAGATTAATGTATTATGTAAGTCAGAAGGAACATCAGCCATTATCGAAGTTAAAGACAATGGTATTGGAATTAGTCAAGAGAATGTGACCAAAATCTTTGATCGTTTCTTCCAATCGGATGCTTCTCGTTCAGATAAAGAAGGGACTGGACTTGGTTTGTCTATAGCGAAGTGGATTGTAGATAAGCATAAAGGTAAGTTGTCCGTTAAGAGTAAATTAGATGAAGGTACCACTTTCACCATAATGTTTCCATTATTAAAGGGATAATGAAGACAAAACATCCACACTCAATTAATTTTGGATGCTTTGTCTTTTAGACTTGGGTAGGTTCTGTACTCACACTGTTATTTTACAGCAAATCGATCTGTTAACTTTTTCTTATGGCTTTCTACAATATCTTCTAGCGTAATGCCATACAAACTAGCTAAAAGTGTGAGATTCCCTATGACGTCACCTAGTTCTTCAATAAGTTCTTGTCGCCATTCTTCTTTGTTTTGCAACTCATCATTAGGATGATCGCGACCTATCTCATATGCTCGGACAGCTCTTGCGACTTCACCAACTTCTTCCATAAGGAATCCTAAACGAATAAAGGGACTATATTCTAACCATCCTCGTTTTTGATAAAAATCTTCAATCCATTTTTGGACATCCGTTATCTCCAAAATAATCACTCCTATTAACGTCATGTCAAAGTTAAGTATAAAAAAGAGAAAATATGTAACAAATAATGGCGAGACACACAAAAGGGTTCTTATCTATAGTAACATGAAAGAACAATAAAAAATGATAGTTAATTTAACTATTTACATACAAATAACGGTTTATTTAAGATACTACGGATAAAGAGGAGAGATACTCATGAAAACGATTTGCGTTTTTGCTGGATCAAACTTAGGTATTAATAAGGAATATAAACAAGGGGCCAACAGATTAGGTGAAGCGATCGTTAAGCATGGATGCCGCTTAGTTTATGGAGGATCCCGCTTAGGACTAATGGGAGAAGTAGCCAATACGGTGTTGTCTCTTGGAGGAGAAGCCATTGGAGTTATGCCAAAAGGATTATTTAGAGGTGAAGTCGTTCATCAAAATTTAACAAACTTAATCGAAGTTCATAGTATGCACGAAAGAAAAGCAAAGATGAGCGAACTTGCAGATGGCTTTATCGCTTTACCTGGAGGGATAGGCACGTTCGAAGAAGTATTTGAACAACTTTGTTGGGCACAGATCGGTATTCATAATAAACCAATTGGACTTTGTAATTTAGAAGGATTCTATGATCCGCTTATTCAATTGGTAGATCATAGTATCAAGCATGAATTTTCTAATCAATCGAATCGTCAATTAGTCATCTCATCGAATAATCCAAAAGAGCTGATTGCAAAAATGGAAAATTATGAGCCGCCTGTCATGGGGAATAAATGGAGACAACTTGATGATTTAAATGTAAAATGAAGAAACAAAATCCTTTATGAACCGAAACCTATTCATCTCATGACTGAAGTTATGAATGTTCTCGGTTGGTTCAAAAGAAGAGCATTTGGGAGGGAATAATATGTCTGAAACGAAATATCAATTAGCCACATTCGCTGGAGGTTGTTTCTGGTGTATGGTGAAGCCATTTGATACATTACCTGGCGTTAAAAGTGTCATCTCCGGTTATTCAGGTGGGTCAACAGTTAACCCTACGTATGAGCAAGTGAAAAGCGGGACGACCGGTCATATGGAAGTCGTTCAAATCACGTATGATCCATCCGTCATGTCATACAAAACGTTACTTGATTACTATTGGCCAATGATCGATCCAACGGATGATGGAGGACAATTTGATGATCGTGGTTCGAATTATCTAACGGCCATATTCTATCACAATGAAGAACAAAAGCGACTAGCTGAAGTTTCAAAGAAAGCAATTGAAGACAGCGGTGTTTGGAAAAAACCGATAGCAACGAAAATTTTAGCGGCTAAACCCTTTTATCCTGCAGAAGAATATCACCAAGATTTTTATAAAAAGAACCCTGAACATCATGCTAAAGACTTTGAAGAGTCAGGAAGAGCACAATTTATTAGAGAACATAGTGTGAAAGTAAAATAATAGAGGACGTTATTTAGCCCTCTTTTTAAGATATATCAAAGAAAAGAACTCCGAGGAAAATTCCGGAGTTCTTGTATATCGTTTATCTATCCGACGTTCTTGCTTGCTTCTGAATTTTTACTTGTTCAGCATAAGTTTGACCCCATGCCCTCATTTGAATAATAATATTTTCCAATGTTTGACCAAATTCAGTTAACGAATATTCAACCTTAGGTGGAACGACCTGATACACTTCTCTGTGGACAATACCATCGTTTTCTAGTTCACGTAATTGTAAAGTTAGCATTCGTTGCGTGATACCTGGAATTAGTCGTCGAAATTCATTAAACCTTTTTGTTCCATCAAGTAAATGATAAAGAATAACACCTTTCCACTTACCACCTATCACATCCAATGTGACCTCAACTGGACATGCGTGTTCAAGTCCTGAGGTACATTGTCCATAACCACTTTTTCGATCCCGCATGACATCTTCCCCTTCTTAGTATAAAAAATGATACTATAATACATTAATGTGCGTACTTACGTAAATTGTAATTATATTTTATATTATAACTGTAGTTCGTTCATTAATAAACATCGGAATAAAAAGGAGAGATTCAATTGGTAGACATGAAAGCCGTAGGATTAACGAAATATCTTCCGATTAGTGACCCTGAAAGTCTTGTTGATATAACGATTGCAAAACCACATGCAACGGGCCATGATATCTTAGTTAAAGTAAAAGCTATTTCCATTAACCCTGTGGATGTGAAAGTTAGAGCTCCGAAAGATAAAGAAGAGCAAGATCCAAAAATATTGGGATGGGATGTTGCAGGTGTTGTAGAAGAAGTTGGTGAAGAGGTGACTTTATTCCAGCCAGGTGACGAAGTATATTATGCTGGATCAATAGACAAACCTGGATGCTATAGCGAACATCATCTTGTAGAAGAAAATATTGCAGCGAAAAAACCAACTACTCTCAGCTTTGCTGAAGCGGCTGCATTACCATTAACAACCATTACGGCATGGGAAGCCCTATTTGACCGTTTAGGGGTCTCTAAATCCAAAGACATAAATAAAGGAAAGTCCATACTCATTATCAATGCAGCAGGTGGTGTAGGTTCGATTGCGACCCAGTTAGCTAGTTACTTTGGTTTAACTGTCATTGGAACGGCGTCTAGACCAGAAACAGTTGAATGGAGTAAAAAACATGGGGCACACCTCGTCATTAATCACCACGAAGATTTTTTATCGCAACTTGAAAAAGAAGGATTTTCTGCAGTTAACTACATTTTATGTTTACATTCTACTGACATGCATTGGGATCAAATGGCAAAGATCATTGCCCCGCAAGGACACATTGCCTCTATTGTAGAAACAGAGGAACCACTTGATCTTGATTTACTAAAAAGTAAAAGTGCTTCATTTGCATGGGAGTTTATGTTTACCCGGGCCCTATTTCAGACAGAAGATCGAATTGAGCAACACCGATTGCTTGATGAGGTAGCCAAATTAGTTGATCAAGGGATCATTAAGACAACGATCAATGAACAGCTACGTGGTATAAATGCATCGACGCTGCGCACGGCCCATGAAAAAGTTGAATCAAATCAAATGATAGGCAAACTGGTTATTGTAGAATAACGACAAAATAAATAGAGGGCAGGAGTCTAAACAATTAGACTTCTGCCCGTTTTAGTTTTAAGCTTTCCAGTCAATTTCGGTTTGATAAGGAATAGGATCAACGAGTCCTGCTTCTTTGAACCCTTTTATACGAAGTCGACAACTATCACAGGTCCCACAAGCTTCTTCCTCTCCGTTGTAACAAGAGGTCGTTAGGTGGTATGGAACCCCAAGTTTTGTTCCAAGTTCAACTGTTTCACTTTTTGTAAGGTGCATGAGGGGAGCTTTTATCGTTAGAGCTTGTTCAGTAACCCCTGTTTTAGTGGCTAAATTAATGGTCTTGTTCATGCTATCAATAAATTCAGGCCGACAGTCAGGGTAGCCACTATAGTCAACCGATGAAACGCCTATAAAAATAGCGTCTGCACCGATCACTTCCGCATAAGCTGAAGCAAGAGAAAGAAAAATCATGTTACGCGCGGGGACATAAGTGGCTGGGATGCCCTCTTCAACGCCATCATTCGGCACGTCAATGTTGGTATCTGTTAAGGCACTGCCGCCAATTTGTTTAAAAAAGTTAATATCAACAATTTTGTGATGCTTAACATGAAAATAATTGGCGATTTTTTTTGCCTGTTCGACTTCTCGGTCATGTCGTTGACCGTAGCTAAAAGTGATAGGATAAAGTTCATATTCTTCATTTTGAGCAATGCCCATACATGTCGTACTATCTAATCCTCCACTTAAGACAATCACGGCTTTTTTTGTCATTATTAGACTCCTCTCTGATTTGGATCCCAAATCACTTTGTGTAGTTGCATACTTATTTTGGCGTTTGGTAATGGCTCTTTTAAAACCAATTCAACAAGATGTCTTGGTTTCATCGTTTCCCAGACTGGACTGAGGAGTACCTGGCCTTCTTTATGATGATGTTTAAGAACTTGTTTTGTTTGATCAAAATCTTCATCTGTCCCGATGACAAATTTTATTTCATCTTGTGGCTTTAATAGATCAAAATTTTTTGCAATCATTTTGTGTGTTTCGCCTGAGGCGGCTAATTTGTAATCCATGATAAAACGCACTTTTTTCATTAAATGAGGTTCATTTTCTCTTAAGCGAGAAAATGGAGCAAGGTCAATCGCCCCGTTTGTTTCAATATGGATATCCACAATGTGATCGAGCTCTGCCATGGATTTGATTAAAGCTGCTGACTTTTCTCGATGAATTAGCGGTTCACCACCTGTAAAACAGATTCGCTTGCTAGAGAAGGTGGAAATTTTTTCGATGATTTCATCAATTGTGGCTTCAAAGACGGGTTTGGCTGGAGCAAAACTATAGGTTGTATCACACCACTTGCAGCGTAAGTTACAATGAAAACTACGAACAAAAACAGTGGGGAACCCTTGTCCCATCCCTTCTCCCTCGATAGTTTCAAAGATTTCCACCATTGGGATTTTCCACTTTCCATAGACTTCTCGGTCAGGTAAGTTATAGGTTTGAATGGTCCTCATTCTTCTATCATCCATTCTCGATGTAATGTAGCTGAACTTGTTGGGGTTTCATATAACGTTAAAGTTTCCAATCGATGTCCTTCTTCTGTAAGATCTCTTTTTATCATTTCTTCTTCTATTTGCTTCCAAATCCAAACGATCATATTTTCAGCCGTGGTATTCATGGATGGTAGAACATCATTTAAATATTGGTGGTCAAGACGAGATTTGATAACGGATTGAAAAATATCTTTGATTTCACCAAAATCGACAGCCATGCCAATATCGTTTAGAAAACCACTGATGGTGATATGTAGTTGATACGTGTGTCCATGAAGGTTTTTACATTTTCCTTCATATCTTTCAAGTTTATGAGCGGCATCGAAGGTAAAAGTTTTTGTCACAGCGACACGCTTTTGATGGTATCTGAGTGATGTTTCGTTGTTCATACTTGATGACAAGGATAAGCCTCCTAAATTAGAGCGCAAAAAACTCTCCAAAAGAATAGGAGAGTCCAAGAAAAAGAAAGCTCGCACATGGCGACACAATCATTTAAATGTTAGACGCTCCCTAGTTTTGTTTTTAGAGGGGTGGGAATTTCGAACCCTCTTATTCAATAAGTGTATTATAACAAATATATAAAATGAACGAAATACGGATTAATCTATCAATATATTGTAAATATTTTATCTTTACCTCTTGAAAAATAGTTAGAATTATTGTACTGTTAATAAACAACACAATCGAATTTCTTATCGAGAGAGGTTGAGGGACTGGCCCTATGACACCTCAGCAACCGCCATGATGATTGGTAAGGTGCTAACTCCAGCAAGTTGAAAAACGACTTGGGGGATAAGAAGAAATCCTTAAACTTTAAAGGCCTTCTTCTTATGGAGAAGGCTTTTTTATATGGCTTTGAAAACAGTCATATTAGGATCAACCTACGTTGATAAACTATCACAAAAGGAATGATAACATGTCGTCATTTAAGTCAGAAACTAAATTTGCGCAAATTGGAAACCGTTTTGATGTATTAGGAGCTGTCAATACTCCGATATATTTCTCTACCGCTTATCGTCACACTGAGCTTGGTCACGGAAAAGGCTCAGGTTACGACTATATACGTACAGGAAATCCTACTCGCTCCATTCTTGAGAAAGCCATTGCAGATATAGAACATGGGGATAAGGGGTTTGCCTGTTCATCCGGAATGAGTGCCATTCAATTAGTTTTATCCCTTTTTTCTTCAGGTGAACATATTATATCCTCAAGAGATCTCTACGGTGGTACATACCGCATTTTTGAATTTCTATCCGACAAATATTCTGTTTCGTTTGATTATTGGGACGGCGAGGATTTCACAGAACTTGAATCGCTCATTTGTTCGTCAACAAAAGCCATTTTTATAGAAACACCAACAAATCCTCTCATGAAGGAAACGGATATTGAAAAAGTTTCGGCTTTAGCCAAAAAACATGATTTACTTGTTATTGTTGATAATACGTTCTATACGCCATTTCTTCAAAAACCAATTGATCAAGGAGCAGACATTGTCATTCATAGTGCTACTAAATATTTAGGTGGGCATAATGACCTTTTGGCTGGACTTGTGGTATCCAAAGGTGAAGCTATATCAGAGAAATTAGATTTATATCATAATGCAAGTGGCGTCGTTTTATCACCATTTGACTCTTGGCTTCTTATCCGAGGAATGAAGACACTTCCTCTTAGGATGAGACAACATGAATCAAATGCTAAATGTGTTTTTCGATACCTTTCAGAGCATCCACAAGTAAAAAAAGTTTTTTATCCAGGAAGAGGCGGCATGCTTAGTTTTGAACTTGAGAATGAGTCTTACGTAATCCCATTTCTGCAAGCTTTGAAATTAATTACCTTTGCTGAGAGTCTAGGAGGCGTTGAAAGTCTTATTACGTATCCTGCAACCCAGACACATGCGGACATTCCACAAGAACTCCGCGTGAAATATGGTTTATCCAATTGTTTATTACGGTTATCTGTTGGCATCGAACATGAGGATGATTTGGTCAATGATCTTGAGCAAGCTTTTAAAACCATAAAAAAAGACGTTTTTGTTCATGATTAACATAGAGAAAAGATATCTTGTGAAGCCTGAGGATAGGAGAAGAAAAAATGTCAAATTTATTAGGAGCACTAAAAGAACGAATTCTAATTGGTGACGGTGCAATGGGGACGTTCCTCTATTCTTTTGGAATAGATCGTTGTTTTGAAGAATTGAATCTTTCGCATAGCGAGGATGTCAGACATGTTCACGAAGCCTATATACAATCTGGAGCGGATATGATTCAAACCAACACATATGGGGCTAATTATATCAAGCTCTCAAGATATGGTTTAGAGGACGATGTAAGAAAAATCAATACGCAAGCCGTGAAAATTGCAAAAGATGCAGCGAAGGATAAAGCTTTTGTCGTCGGAACGATTGGCGGGGTAAGAGGATTCAAAAAACAAACCTTAACCATGGAAGATATTAAAAGAAGTTTTAGAGAACAATTATATTGTCTTTTATTAGAAGGGGTAGATGGTCTGCTTCTTGAAACGTATTATGATTTTGATGAACTGAAGACCGTTCTCGACATCGCTCGAAAAGAGACGGATCTCCCTGTTATTGCACATGTCACCATGCATGAGCCGGGTACATTGCAAAATGGAATGTCTCTAAACGAGGCCCTTCATAACCTTGCTGACCATGGGGCAAATGTTGTCGGAACGAATTGTAGACTCGGGCCTTATCATATGATCCAAGCATTAGAAAATGTAGCTTTGCCAAAAAATGCTTATCTTTCGGCCTATCCTAATGCTAGTCTACCAGATTATGAGGATGGGAAACTCATCTATCAAACTGAACCGGACTATTTTAAGAAGTATGCTGTTGATTTTCGTAACGAAGGGATCAGATTGCTCGGCGGTTGTTGCGGAACGACACCGGAACAAATTAGAGCTTTTAAAGAAGGGGTTCAGACATTAGAACCCATAAAAGAGAAGAAAGTTAAAGTCAAAGTAGAAACGATTGAGCTTGGGAAGTCTACTTCGGATACGGCTCTTTTCACGAAAATAAAAAATGGTCGGTCTCTTATTGTTGAGTTTGATGCACCAAGACACTTAGACACGAAAACTTTCTTTGAAGGTTCTAGGGCATTAAAAGAAGCGGGAGCAGATGCTGTCACTTTAGCCGATAACTCACTTGCTTCGCCAAGAATCAGTAATGCAGCCGTTGCGACGAAACTTCAAAATGATTACAATGTTCCTACTCTTGTTCATTTAACATGTCGTGATCGCAATCTCATTGGACTGCAATCACATCTAATGGGACTTCATCTTCTTGGTCTGCATGATATTCTGGCTGTGACAGGGGATCCAACAAAAATTGGTGACTTTCCTGGTGCAACATCTGTATACGATGTCTCATCGATTCAGCTTATTGAATTAATTAAACAATTTAATGAAGGAGTATCCTTTTCTGGAAAAAGTCTGAAAGAACGGACGTCTTTCCGAGTGGCCGCTGCTTTTAATCCAAATGTTCGAAACCTTGACCGTGCTGTGGCACGAATGGAAAGAAAGATAGCGAGTGGAGCGGATTACTTCATTACTCAACCCATATTTGATCCCAAACGGATTGTTGAGCTAAGTGAGGCGACCAAACACATAAAAGCTCCTATATTTGTAGGAATTATGCCGCTCACTTCTTCTAGAAATGCAGAGTTCCTGCATAATGAGGTGCCAGGGATTCAATTAACAGATCAAGCGAGACAAACAATGGCAAAGGTATCTGGAAATAAAGAACAATCTGCCATAGAAGGTATTAATATTGCAAAAGAACTCGTTGATGTTGCAATGGAACATTTTAATGGAATCTACTTAATTACGCCTATGATGCGTTATGACATGACCGTTGACTTAACTAAATATGTACGCGCCAAGGAAAAGCTTCAAGGAGGAGTTTCACGTGCCAACACATTCGCTTAAAGAACAACTAGAAAAAAGAATCCTCATCTTAGATGGTGCGATGGGAACCATGATTCAATCCGCTAATCTATCAGCGTCCGATTTTGGCGGTGAGCAATATGAGGGATGCAATGAGTATTTAAATATTACGGCACCGGAGGTTATTGACCAGATTCACCGCAGGTATCTTGAAGCGGGAGCAGATATCATTGAAACCAATACTTTCGGTGGAGCGAGCGTTGTATTAGACGACTATGATCTTGGTTCAAAAGTTGAAGAAATTAATATGGCCGCAGTGGCTATTGCAAAAAAGGCGGCTGAAGATTTTTCGACTCCTGATCATCCTAGGTTTGTCGCAGGAGCGATGGGACCTACCACAAAAACATTGTCAGTCACAGGCGGAATCTCTTTTGACGCCATGCAAGCGGCATACAAAGAACAAGCTCAGGCTTTAATCAAAGGCGGAGTAGATGTACTCCTGCTGGAAACTTGCCAAGACATGTTAAACATTAAAGCGGCCTATCAAGGTATTTCAAATGCGTTTGAGATATTAAAAACAAAACTCCCCATTATTGTTTCGGGAACCATAGAGCCGATGGGAACAACACTTGCTGGTCAAGCCATTGAATCTTTCTATATTTCTGTCGAACATTTAAATCCAATAGCAGTGGGACTTAACTGTGCAACAGGTCCAGAATTTATGACTGATCATATAAGGACCCTAGCTTCACTTTCAACAACATTTGTCAGCTGCTATCCAAATGCAGGGCTTCCTGATGAAGAAGGGCATTACCATGAATCACCGGAATCTCTAGCAAAGAAAGTTGAAGGTTTTGCTGAAAAAGGCTGGGTTAATATTGTTGGTGGTTGTTGCGGGACGACCCCAAACCATATTCGTGCCCTAAGGGAAGTCATTGAAAAGTATCCTCCTAGACAACCTTCACGAACACATGCCCATGCTGTATCCGGCATTGATGCGATTATTTATGATGATCCTTCCATGCGTCCGATTCTTGTCGGTGAACGTACAAATGTTATCGGATCTCGAAAATTTAAACGGCTCATTGTAGAAGGTAAATATGAAGAGGCATCTGAAATAGCAAGAGCCCAAGTCAAAGGTGGAGCGCAGGTTATCGATGTCTGTCTTGCCAATCCCGATCGTGATGAAAAAGAAGATATGGAAAAGTTTCTTTCTTTTGTGACAAAGAAAGTGAAAGCACCATTTGTCATCGATTCAACAGATCGTGAAGTCACAGAGGCGGCATTAAAATATTGCCAAGGAAAAGCGATTATCAATTCCATCAACTTAGAAGATGGAGAAAAGCGTTTTGAGGAAATCATTCCTTTAGTCAAACAATATGGCGCTGCGATCGTGGTAGGAACCATTGACGAAGACGGAATGGGCGTTACAGCTGAGAGAAAGCTAGAGATTGCGAAACGATCTTGGAATTTACTCGTGAATAAATACGAAATTAATCCTCAAGATATTATATTCGATCCACTCGTATTCCCAGTCGGAACAGGAGACGAGCAATATATTGGTGCGGCAGAGGCAACCATTACGGGAATAAATAAAATCAAAGAAGCCTTTCCAATGAGTCAACTGATTCTTGGTATAAGTAATGTATCATTTGGACTACCACCACTTGGAAGAGAAATTTTGAATGCCGTTTTTCTTTATCATTGTACGAAAGCTGGACTTGATTATGCCATTGTAAATACAGAGAAATTAGAACGGTTTGCTTCGATAAGTGAGGAAGAAGTAAAGCTTGCTGATGACCTTCTGTTTCGTACCTCGGATAAAACTTTAGCTGATTTTACAGCTTTTTATCGAGGAAAAAAGAAAGAAAATAAACAACCGCTTGAATCGTTAAGTTTAGAAGAACGATTAGCGCAATATGTGGTTGAAGGAACAAAAGAAGGGTTACTTAAAGATTTATCAGAGGCGTTAGAGAAATATCCAACTCCCTTAGATATTATAAATGGACCATTGATGGATGGGATGGCCGAAGTAGGTCGCCTATTCAATGATAATCAATTAATTGTAGCTGAGGTTCTCCAAAGTGCAGAAGTGATGAAAGCTTCGGTTTCATTTTTAGAACCACATATGGATAAGAATGAAACAGATCATTCTAAAGGCAAAGTGGTTCTGGCTACGGTTAAAGGTGACGTTCATGATATAGGGAAAAATTTGGTGGAAATTATTTTATCCAATAATGGATTTAAAGTGGTTGACTTAGGCATCAAAGTTACACCAACTACACTGATTGAATCCATTAAAAAAGAGAAGCCTCAAATTATTGGTCTTTCTGGTTTGCTTGTTAAATCAGCTCAGCAAATGGTGCTAACGGCTCAAGATCTACACCAAGCTAATATTTCGATACCTATTTTAGTTGGAGGAGCAGCACTCACTCGTAAATTTACGTTGAATAAAATTAAGCCTGAATACGAGGGTCTTGTTCTATACGCAAAAGATGCGATGGAGGGATTATCTCTTTCTAATCAGCTCATGGATCAGGATAAAAAAGAATTATTAATGAAAGGGCAACTTGAACAACTTGAAAAGCTAAGTCAATCTGTAATAAAAGCGCCGGCTTCGCAGAGTGTTGCCGTTATTGAAAAGCCAAAATCGACCGTATCAACCGATGTTAAGCGTTATACCCCGCCAGATTTCGAAAGGCATATTCTAAGAGATATCAATATCGCTCAAATTGAGCCTTATATTAATATGCAGATGCTCATTGGGCATCACTTAGGGCTTAAAGGTAAAGTTTCTCGTTTATTAGAAGAACGAGATGAAAGAACGCTTCAGTTAAAAGACATGGTAGATTCTTTATTACATCAAGCAAAGCATGAAGGCATACTGAAACCTTCAGCCATGTATCAATTTTTTCCGGCGCAATCAGATGGAAATGACATTATCATCTATGATCCTAAGAATAAAAATCAAGTGATTGAACGCTTCCATTTTCCACGACAAGAAAAAGCACCTTATCTATGCTTGGCAGATTATATATGTTCAGTAGATAGTGGTCAGATCGACTCAATTGGTTTTTTTGCTGTGACGAGTGGAAAAGGTATAAGAGAAAGATCTATAAAATTAAAAGAAGAAGGTCAATACCTAGAAAGTCATGCCTTGCAAGCTTTGGCCCTCGAAACGGCAGAAGGTTTAGCAGAACGAGTTCACCAATTAATGCGAGATAGATGGGGATTTCCTGATCCAACGGACTTCACGATGCAAGAAAGATTTACTGCAAAATATCAAGGACAACGCTATTCATTTGGATATCCTGCTTGTCCTAACCTTGAAGATCAAGAAAAACTTTTCAAATTAATTCGCCCAGAAGATATCGGGATTCAATTAACCGATGGATGGATGATGGACCCTGAGGCATCGGTCACAGCAGTAGTCGTGACGCATCCCGAAGCTCGTTATTTTAATGTACAGTGAACCCTCAAAAAAATGAAAAATCGAGAAACACAAAAAAACTCCAGTCTAAAAATAGGCTAGAGCATATAAACAGAGAGCCAATCTTTTTCCCTTAATGATTGGCTCTCTTTTATTGTGCGTCAAATTTCGACAAAACTTGGGTGGTGACAGGCATTATTCTATTTTTACTTTCTCAACATGATTATCTGATTGAATTTCAGCATAAATGGATTCAATTTCGATCCCTTGGTGGGCCTTACATAACATTTTGACTTCGTGTCCCTCTGATACTTGCTTAATACCAATGTTTGAAATATCAATGTCTTGTTTGGATATATTGTCAATAATTTTACCAATATCAGAGACACCCAAGACCGTGGTTGTGATGGTCAGTGATTTCAGGCGTTTTCTTTTTATACCGAATTTCTTTCTTACATAGGGAATGATATCAATACTCATGATAATTAAGACGATTCCAAAAAGAGAAGGAATGTAATATCCTGCACCTATACATAATCCCAAACCGGCTGCAGCCCATACAATAGAAGCAGTCGTCAAACCGGATACAATTTCATTGCCGCGTCTTAAAATAACACCAGCTCCGAGAAAGCCGATTCCACTGACGATTTGTGCAGGTAAACGCATAGGGTCTGCAAACGGTCTTAGGGTCCCTTTATTCGTTTGGATCGCAGCTTCAATTGAAACGATCGTTAATAGACAGCTCGTTATAGAAATGACAAGACAAGTTTTTATGCCTAAAGGCTTTTGTTTCATTTCTCGTTCAAAACCGAGTATGATGCCAACAATAGCTGAACAACAAAGTTTAAATAAAACAACAGTTTCCAGGGTTAGTCCCTCCTTTTCTAAGATGTTTATCATAAATATGGAATTAACAAATTATAAATGGATATTGATAGATTATAAGAATTTGAGGACAACAACCATATTATTAAATGTACCCTTTCATAGGTAATATAAATACTATATGATCCAAGGAAATAGATCAAATCGGGTGGAGCTAATCTAAGCAGAGAATGTCTTTATGAAGCCGTCCTTAATCACTTGTTTTTTACTTTAAGGATGTTATGATTATTTTGAAGCTTAACACTCATAGTCCGCTAATTTATAGAAAGCAGGGATAAAAATGATCGAACATATTGTTTTATTTAAATTTAAAGACGAAACAACAAATGAACAAAAAGAAGAAGGTATGAAAAGACTTCGTCATCTAAAACTTGAGTTGCCAGGCATTGTGGATATTCAATCTAATCATAATTTTTCAGATCGCAGTAAAGGATATGAGATGGGGTTAACTGTAAGATTTACTGACAAAGCTTCTCTAGAAAACTATGGACCATCAGATGAACACCAAGCGGTTGTTTCCTATTTAAAAAGCATCGGCATGGTTGATACACTTGCAGTTGATTTTGAAATTAGCGAAGAAAAATAAAAAAGAACACGGTCAGAACAAATCAGTGTCGTGTTTATGAAATAGCCGAGAGCACTCGTGACTTTAGTCATGAGGTTCAGATATTGAGTAAATGGATAGCTATCATATTCCTTTGGATTATGATGGCTTATTTCAACTAAAGCTGTTGAAAAATGATTTGCTTTTAATAAGACATAAACCTATAGCAGAAAACGAAAAATAATAAGAAAGTTAGTAAAAAGTATGTGACAAGAGGAGAAACCATTATGATTCGAAAAAGTTTCTTGTTATTCATAGCGGCCTTGTTAAGTTTAAGTTGCATCGCTCCTTTTGCTTATGCAGATGCCTCGCCGGGAGATGTCATCGTGACACTCGGAGCAAACTTGACGCCATCACAAAAAGATTCGCTGTTAAAAGAAATGAATGTGGATAAAAATAATGTTCAGATCGTTGAAGTTACCAACCAAGAAGAGCATCAATACCTTGATAATTATTTACCCAAAGCACAAATTGGTACACGTGCTATTAGCTCAGCTAAAATTACGTTAGGCCAAAAAGACTCTGGATTATCTGTTAGCACACATAACATTAATTACGTTTCGAACGATATGTATATGAATGCATTAGCGACGGCTGGCGTGAAAGATGCTGAGGTCTATGTAACAGCCCCGTTTACCGTATCTGGTACCGCTGGTTTAACAGGTTTGATTAAGGCCTATGAAGTACAAACAGGTGACAAAATCCCTGAAAAAAATAAGCAAGTTGCAAATGAAGAGATGGTAACAACAGCTAATCTGGCGAAGAAAGATGGGGTTGGGAAGGAAAAAGCAGCAGAACTCATTACGGCTATTAAAGATAAAATAGCCAAAAATCCGCCTAAATCTGATCAAGACATGCAAAACATTATTCAAGACGCTGCGGACCAAACGAATGTAAAACTAACAAATGATGAAATGAATCAATTGAAGGAACTATTTAATAAAATGAAAGATTTGAACCTTAACTGGGATCAAGTTGGTCATCAATTAAAATCCTTGAAAGATAAATTCCATCATTTTGCCAATTCGGACGAAGGAAAAGGCTTTTTTGCAGCTATTAGTGCTTTTTTTGCCAAAATAGCTGAATTCTTAAGTCAGCTCTTCCATGCCATTGCCTCTTTCTTTCAATAAGTTCAAGTTATAAGCCACTTCATCTTTTAAGTATGAATGTGGCTTTTTTACACTTTAACTAGGCTGCTGTCTGCGCCTTATAGGCCTCGCAATCGGCAAGTTTTCTTATATATGGCGAGATCGATGTTACCATGTTACCATCAGAACATTGCCTAAAAATGCCGGGTTATACCATTTAGATCAGATGAATATGGTTGATAATAACATTTAAAATAGTAAAATAAAGAAATTCATAAAAATAGATTGAGTTTTGAAGGGTATTTAGTTTACGGAAAATCATACTTATATCAATTAATGCTTATCTCCAAGTGAACTTAGACGAGGAGGTGGGGAGACCAAGATGGAAACGCTTATACATTTGTTAAATCACTATACCTATATTATTTTGTTTTCAATGTTAATGTTAGAACTAATAGCTCTACCAATCCCTACGGAAATATTAATGAGTTACGTTGGATATCTTGTTTATCAAGGTGATATCAATCTTATTTTGGCGCTTATTTCAGGAATATTAGGGAGCTGCAGTGGAATGACATGTTCCTATTGGATTGGGAAAAAACTCGGAGCCCCGTTCTTCCTTAAATATGGGCATCGCTTTCATTTAGGACCGGAGCGATTAGATAAATTATCACGAGCTTTTAATCTTTATGGAAAACGTTTGCTCCTTTTTTCCTGCTTTATTCCTGGGGTACGCCACATTACTGGATATTTTGCAGGGATTACGCGCATACCCTATCGGTCCTATGCTTTTTTTTCTTATATAGGAGCTGTTATTTGGGTTTCAACATTCATTGGCTTTGGTAGGATTCTCGGCCCAAAATATAAACTCATCGAATCCACAGTAAAAGAGTATTTAGTTATTTTTATTATTATCATTGGAATCCTTGTTGTTGTTTATTACGTGGTTAAATTTAATTTACCAATGATCAAGTTCATTATTTTACGATCTTTGAAATCCCTTTACATGCGTTTTCAATCACGATTTCAACTTAAGTTATTAATCGCATGCTCAGTCATCGTATTTAGTCTTTTAACTTCATTAATGTTTTTGATCATTGATGCTTATGTTGATCAAGACTATATACGTTTTAATCATAATATATTGACTCTTTTTGGGGCCATGCCAACAGATGTTTGGCATCCTATTATGGAGCAAGCCCTTGTTTTATCAAAATTTCCTGCGTTTATCGTGGTGTGTCTATTAACACTGCTTTGGATTGGTTTTAAAGGCAAACAAAAAGAAATTGAAATTAAATTATTTTTTATCATGTTGATTGGCGGCATGGTCTTTGTCACTTACTTACCCCTCGTTATTGAAAAATGGTTAACCAAAGGTGGACTTCTTAACTTAGATTATGCCACTGCTCCGAATAAGCAAGTGATTATGGTTTTTATTTTATATGGATATTTTATGTTTTTAGTCTCAAGACATGTAAAAATGTATCTTTTAAAAATTTTCATCAATGTGATTGGTTTAATTCTATTGTTCATCGTTGGCGTCTCACATGTTTATTATGAATTTCAATTACCGAGTGATTTGATTACCGATTATATCCTTGCTGGGATTTGGCTAAGTTTTGTCATTATATGTTTAGAAACTTGGCGTTTAATCATCATTACGAACGAATCCTTAAGACAAAACAAGTATTAAATTTAAGTGTTAAAGTTGGTTGAATAAGAAATTTAATTCTTACACATCTAGGGAAAAATTAGAGTAAGTTTTATATAAGGATATCTTTTTGTCACATTATAAGAAGTTTTGTCAAAAAGGTTGAAAATGTATGATTTTCTTTGCATAATGGACGTAATAAGCATGTACAAGTTTATCTAAAATAAAAGTGAATAGGGGTAATGGGGAAAAATGATCGACTTTGGAATTGGATATGAAGATGAATTATTGACTTCAATCTCCAAAAAAAGACAAGAATTAATTGAAGTCGCTGAAACTTGTGGGATTAAAAATCAAAAGACCGTCAAGCAAAGTAAAGAATTAGATGTTTTAATTAATCTATATCAAAGGTATGTCTTTCAATGTCAGGTAATAAACGAATAATGAGTCATTAAGTATACTTTAGCTTTAGAAAGATTATTAAATATATATGCATATGGCATAGAATGATGACAGATTAAAAAGAGAATCCTTTCTCTTTTTTTATAAAACCACTGAAAGCGCTTAATATTTTTTCTTCTCTTCACCATTTCCTTCCCCTAAAAGAATGTCCCTATTTTTCCTAGAGTTAGCCCTAAAGTGCGAGTTCAAAAAGGCGGCAAATTAGAAGCAAGAAGATCAAGGCGGCGCTGTTTTGAGGACCGGAAAAACAAGAGGGCGCCGAGATGCGCAGCTTATCATTTGGTGACTTTTTGAACAACCTCTTAAGATGAAAGTATAAAATTTAAAGAACAACAAAAACTACTTCTGTGTTTACTTTTCAAAAAGGAGGAAAAACACATGGCAAAAGATGTTTTGTGTGAAGTTAATAATTGTACCTATTGGGCAGAAGGGAATAAGTGTGCTGCAGAGGCGATTTATATTGTTAGTCATAATGGAGAACAAGCCAAAGAAACTGAGGAAACAGATTGTAAAACCTTTGAACCTACTCACTAAATTTTAGAGGAGATTAGCGCTACGCGCTAATCTCCTCATTTTATTTTTTCCTGATGCTTGTGTATATGTTCTATAACGGGTAGGGAGTCTTAAGAGTTATAAAAAAATAGGTGAAATTTGGACATGTATTAGGATCTCTTGGCATAGGATGGACATAGATAAGCAGATAAGTTTCGGATGAATAGAGGTTGTTCAAAAAATCACCAAATTTTTGAACACGCGCATATATGGCAAATAAAAAATGGAGATGATTCGATGTCCAATAAAAAAGAAAAATGGATACTTTTACACAATGTTAGTATACAGTCAGAAAAAGTTTAGAATGGTATTTAAGTACTTCACTTCACAAAGGCTATTCTTTCAGATATAGGGGTATGATTTAAGATGTATAATGATACTTTGAATATTTGTTATAATGTCAACAATCATAAAGAAAAACGGGCGAATAAAAAGCTTTGTTATGCTATACTTTAATAAGGATTTAAAACGGTATAATAAGACATTAATTTTTTGAAAAAATTTCAGGTTCTAGTTTAAGGTATACTTATAGTGCGTGTTCAAAAAGGTGACAAATTAGAAGCAAGAAGGCTAAGAGCGGCGTCAGTTCCTGAGGACCGGAATGTAGGTTTTTGCTACATGAGGAACGGAAAAACAAGCGGGCGCCGAGAGTAGCTTATCATTTGGTGACTTTTTGAACAACCTCTTATAGCAATCTTACTTAAATGTATAAGTAAAGGTATTGATCCTATTTCTTAAAATTGATAAAAGTAAAAGAAAAGATATAGCCAAGCATGTATAAGAAGGAGTTATCCTAATGAAAATTTTGTTCTTGCCATTGTTTAAAATGCCTTCTGGTCATCACAGAGTAGCAGATGCTTTGATAGATATGATGTCAAATCGTTGCAATGACATACAATGTGAAAAAGTAGATCTTCTCAGTTATAGTAATAAAAGCTTTGAAAAAATGATTTCAAAACTATATTTGAAGTGGATTCACTTTATCCCTAAAACATATGATTGGTCATATAAACATTTTGCCTATACACGAACGCATAAACATTGTACATTTATAGGGTTTGAGAAATATTTCTTACATCACTTAAAAAAACTATTAAATGAAGAGAAGCCAGATTTAGTTGTATGTACACATGGTTTCCCTTCACTATTAATGAGTCGACTAAAAGAACAAGGCATAGTTAATATTCCTGTTATAAATGCATATACAGATTTTTTTATGAATGACATTTGGGGTAGACAAGGTATTGATTTTCATTTAGTGCCCAACCAACAAGTGAAAAAACATATGGTAGAGAAATATCATATGGATGAAAAATATATTCTTGTCACAGGTATTCCTGTTCATGAAACGTTTCTTAAAAATGGAAAAAAGTCGTATAAAAAAGATCCTATAAAGACTATCTTGATTGCTGGTGGAAGTAGCGGATTAGGAGATATTGTTGGATTAATTAAGAAGACAAATCCAAATGCGGCTTTTCGTTATATTATTTTATGTGGTAAAAATCAACGATTATTTGAGTCGTTGAACAAGTTGAATTTACCGCATGTGACCGCCCTTCCATACGTTCAATCACGAGAAGAGATGAATCAGTTATATAATAAGGCGGATGCAATCGTGACTAAACCAGGTGGTGTTACAATAAGTGAGGCGTTATGTAAACACATCCCTATCTTTATACACTCAGCTTTACCTGGTCAAGAACTAATTAACTTAGAGTTTTTAACTAAGCAAAATTTAGTATATAAAATTAACATGAAAGAAAGCTTAGACAAGCAGTTATCCTGTTTATTAAATAACGAAGTTGAGCAAATTAAATGGAAAAAAGCCATTCAACGTTTCTTCAAAGATCAGGAAATACCAACTCTCGACATGGTTTATGCCATTTTAAGGGCTAATGTCATGGATGGTGAATCCATCAATGAGTATCGAAGTGATATTCCAGTTTATTCTGGAGTCATGGCAAAATTAAAGAAATACGTGAAGAAATTACCCATAAGTAATAATGTATAAGAGGTTGGATAAAGGCACAAAATTAGCCATCATAACATAAAAAACGGATTCAATGAGGATCCGTTTTTTATGTTATCTATCTTAGTTTATTTATTTGCCTGAGGATCGTTTAATTCGAATAAAATGAACAATGGTAACAATAATAAAGACAAAAGCTAGGATGCTACCGACAATGGCAATGTGAACTGGAGTAAAAGTTAAATACTCATGTACTTTATTTCCAACAAAAAATCCTAACAAAATGAAAAGATTACACCAAACAAGTGCACCAATAGTTGAAGCTATAAGATAAAAGATAAATTTGTAACGACTTAACCCTGCCATATAGGGATTAATTTGTCGTATACCAGGTATGAAATAACCAATCGTAATCATAATAAAGGCACGCTTTTGAAATTTTTCTTCTGCTTTACGCCATCTTTCTGGAGTTAAACCAATATACTTTCCATATTTAATAATAAACGGTTTTCCGATATAATAACCTATAAGGTATGATGTAATCATACCTGTTAGAGACCCCAAGAAAGCTATTAAGATACATAACGCTATGTTTAATGATCCTTGAGAAAGTGCAATACCAACAAAGATCAAAAACGATTCTTCTGGTGATGGGATACCCACGATTCCAAAGAATATAAAAATAAAGATGGCAAGATACCCATATGTATAGAAATAATTTTGAATAAGTTCCATTTAAAAGATCCTCGTACTTTTTAACCCACTATACATGATTATTTTATGTCTTGTGATAGTTGTCATTTGCTTTTTTATAACTAATTTAATAAAGTCATGAAAGAGGGAGAGATTTTTGTTACATATTCTATTTATAGTATTGACGATAATTTCTTTATTTATAGTATACAGTATCATCCCAACGATTGCGATTCGTTCTTTATCTATCGGTATCTTTCAAAGATCTCATACCAAAGGTCAAGCATCTTTAACTTTTGATGATGGACCCGATCAATCATATACTCCTATGTTATTGGATCTTTTCAAAAAACACAATGTAAAAGCTACCTTTTTTGTTGTAGGGGAGCATGCGAAAAAGAATCCTGACATAATTAAACGCATGCATAAGGAAGGTCATACGATAGGCATACATCATTATAAGCATGTAAGCAATTGGTTTCTCATGCCTTGGCAAATTAGAAAGCAGTGTAAAATGACAGCAGATCTAATTGAGTCCATTATTGGTGAGCGTCCGATTTATTACCGTCCACCGTGGGGACATCTAAATCTATTCATCCATTGGGGAGCAAAGCCTTTCCGTCTTGTTCTCTGGTCAGCTATACTCGGAGATTGGAAATTATCCCTAGGTAAGGATAGATTAAAAAAAAGACTTCAAGAACATATTAAGGATGGAGCCGTTATTGTTCTTCATGACAATGGAGAAAATCCAGGAGCAGATGAACGAGCACCTGAAAATACGATTTCGGCCGTTACAGAGTATCTTGAAGAAAACCATGGAAAATATGAATTTGTATCAATACATACTCTTTATGAGGACGAGCATCGAAACAGGATGTAAGGACATGTTAGGATCATGAATTGAAAGAAGAGGTGTAAAAATGTCCAATAAAAAAAAGCCAAAAAATCACTATGAGCAAGAAAAAGTCACTCGAAGAAAACAACGACAAATTGTCGTAATAAGTACGGCTCTCGTTATAATTTTATTAGTTGCTATTATTGGTATTGTATTAAAGACACAACAATCGAGTCAACCAAATGAAAATCAGAACAACCCGTCGTCACAAGAGACACCTTCCATCAATTATAAAGAACAACCGATCATGGGGACTGCGAATGCCCCTGTTAAATTAGTCGAATTCGGTGATTATAGATGTCCATATTGTAAAGAATTCGAACAAAGAATTGTTCCCAAAATAAAAAAAGATTTTATAGATAATGGAAAAGTAAGTTTTACATTTATCAATTATACGATTTTAGGTAAAGGATCTCAGTTAGCTGCAAATGCAGCTGAAATGATATACCATCAATATCCTGATTCATTTTGGAATTTTCATAAAGCCTTATATGCCGCTCAAGGTGATGAAAAGAAAGAATGGGTCACAAAGGATCTTTTAACGTCTATAGCAAAGAAAACTGTTCCATCATTAGACGAAAAGAATTACAAACAAACACTCGATGACTTAAGTTATCAAAACAATGTGATTCAAGATTATAACCTTGCTAAGTCGATGAAGGTTGAGGTCGTGCCAAGTTTGTTTATTGACGGAAAACTTGTGAATAATCCTCTTGATTATGATGTCGTTAAGGAAGCGATAAATCATTCTTTAAAACAAGGCGACTAATGAGATGAAAAATAATGAAAATCAAGACGGTTTTAATTATAGGTTATACTTAGCTTGGTTAATGGCCATATTAGCCACGTTTGGCAGTTTGTATTTAAGTGAAATACTTGGCTGGACACCATGCAAGTTATGTTGGTTTCAGCGGATCTTCATGTACCCTTTAACCATCCTACTCGGCATTGCTTGTTTTAGGAATGATCGTCAAATTGCCCTATACATTTTACCTTTATCTATGGTTGGAGGCTTAATTTCAGCTTATCATTATGCGGAGCAGCATATCCAAGCCTTGCAAGGACAAACGTTTTGCGGGGCGGGTGTGTCATGCAGTCAAAAGTACTTTGAATTATTTGGGTTTATCACGATTCCTTTTTTAGCACTCATCGCTTTTACAGGTATTTCCTTGTTTGTTTGGACGGACTATCGCAAAAATAAGAATTTTAAGTGAGTGTTCAAAAGGTGACAAACGAAAAGGTTAATCAAAATTAGATAATACTCAAAGAACATTCACTTAATATAGACATATGATGAGGAAGGAGAAAAGATGGAAAATAATCACAACATCTTTAGCGGTAAACTGGTTAAACTGACATCAATTCGCCCAGATGATGCTGAAGTCATGGCAAAATGGCAAGAAGATGCAGATTATTTAAGACGGATGGATAGTGATATGGCGATCCCTTTGTAGCTTAAAGAACTTCAATCCCAAGATGAAGAAAGTTCTAATCATATTCAATTTCGTATTAGAACCTGCCAAGATGATCGATTAGTTGGATTTGTAGCCCTACACGGAATTGAGTGGAACAATGGTATAGCTAGTTTAGCTATTGGAATAGGAGATCGAAGTGACAGGGGCAAAGGTTATGGAAAAGAAGCTTTAAAATTGATTCTTTTGTATGCTTTTTATGAGCTTAATCTTCATCGAGTGGGTCTTGATGTAATAGGTAATAATACACCAGCCATTCGATCTTATACAGCTGTAGGATTCCAAGAAGAAGGCCGCATGCGAGAAGCTGTCTATCGAGATGGTCAGCGGTACGATCGTATCATGATGAGTATCCTACGAAGAGAATGGGAGACTCATAAATAACAAGCGTAAGAGCCTATAGGCGTATTGAATAAAATTAACATCATAGAGAAAAAGCTCTTCAACTGTATAGAAAATACAGGGGAAGAGCTAATCTTATTAAAGAATTTCAAGTGTAACGAGAATAGCGACAAGAATTTGAACAGCAATTTGAACAGATACAGCAATATTTGTATCTTCAGTTCTAACTTTAACACCACGAGAGTTTTCAATAATTGTTTTTTGTTTGTTAATTTGTTTAGTTTTCGTAAGTTGGAGTAAGTCTTGAGTAATTTCTGCTTCTTCAATATCATTGAGAACAGCAATCTGAACAATAACAAAAACAGCGACTTGAATAGCGAGTTGAATGGTTACCGCTGCCTCAGTTGATGTTGTCCTTACTTCAACATCACAAGAATCTTTAATAACAATAACTTCATCAGTACCTTGGAATGTCGTGTTTACTTGGTCAAGGTTCTGACTAAGATCTGAATTTGTACTAAGTGGGTGGTCACAATCTTCAAGTGCGCACCACCCTTTATTACGACTTTTAGTTTCTTCATCAAATAATCCCATTTATTTTCCTCCTTATGATTATCAAGATATTGTATTTAATGAACAATTGACTAATTATGATTAAACTATTCCATTAGACTTTTTCTTTTTATCCGCCTTTTTTTAGTAGGAGCTGCCTCTTCGGCTGACTCTTTAACTGTATTTGACGATAAGGCTTCAAGTTTGCTTTTTAAGTCATTTACTAAGTCACGAAGTTCTTGCTTTTTTTCTTCTGATAACGGTTTAAGCTTCGAACGATCTACTCCGTGTTTTTTTAAGATACCTGAGACAAGTGTATTGGTAAGCCGTTGATTAATGGCCTGTATTTGTTCGTTGGTGTCAGATAACGGCTTACTATCCATAGAACTTTTTACCTCTGGTTTTTCATTTGGATGATCAGTCATTTTCCTTCCCCCCCTATTCACGTGATAGTTCATCATATGCGGAGGCATTCATACCGAATAGACCACTGACTAATTTGACTATAATTGGTTATTTAACCATTTAAATAAACGAGAGTTGACTAATTTAATTTAGAAATATATGCCAATTCAGAGCAAATGATGTTTTTGGCTTTTTTTACGCGTGGAAATCTAAAAACAGGCGATGCCTTAAATCGTGTAGCTTAGTTCCAAGACGAACCCTTTTAACTTAATAAAAAATGTAAATTATTTCGATTGTATGTCATGTTGTAATGTAAATGTAAATCATTTATATGTTTTAAGGTCATATCAGTAGTAGAGGGAGAAGTTACTAGCTTGGAAGTGGGATAAAACCAAGGATGTTTAGTGCAGTGGAAAATCCATCTATGAAAGACACTGCATATTTGTCTTTAGTATTGGTGTTTATGTTTGTTTAGAAGGAACATAAATCAAAAGGCATAAGGAGGATATTTAATGAGTATGAATAAGTGGTTAATCAAACACACGGCTATTGCAGCAACCGTTACCTCATCTATTTTGGCTGGGCCCTCGCTAGCCGATGCACATTTCTTTCAACAAGGATCAAAAGTCTTGTATAAAGGGACTACTGATGACGATGTTAAGACACTGCAAGACATATTACGAGAAACTGGACATTATAAAATAAAAAATTCGACGGGATATTTCGGTCATTCAACTGAAAAAGCCGTAAAATCGTTTCAAAGCGAAGAAAATCTGAAAGTGGATGGTATTGTTGGTGATCAAACGAAAAACGCTTTGTTCCGATTTATTGCAGAGAAGTTGACATTAAAAATGGGAAGTACAGGAGAAGATGTTAAACAACTTCAAAATGTTTTAAGTGATAAGGGTTATTATCGTGCAAAAATGGATGGAGTGTTCGGTTCACTAACGAAAAAAGCTGTAGTGGATTTACAAAAGCAAAATAATATTACAGTGGATGGAATTGTAGGTCCTGAAACATATCAATTTTTAGCAAAAGGTGAAAATAAACATAAAACTTCTCCTCCATCTAAATCGTCGGAATCCATTGGGAGGAATCAAACAATCGTTCATAAACAAAGTAAGGTAATTAAAAAAGATAAGCAAGAAAAAGAAAAAGTAGCAACACATACAGTAAAAGAATTCTTTGCCAATAGTACGGGTTATACAGCCTATTGTTCAGGATGCTCGGGTGTGACCGCTTCTGGGATTGATCTTAGAGCCAACCCTGAAGCGAAAGTGGTTGCTGTTGATCCTAACGTCATTCCGCTAGGAACTAAACTGTATGTTGAAGGGTATGGATATGCTATTGCGGCGGATACGGGTGGGGCCATTAAAGGGATGAAAATTGATCTGTTTTTTAATGACAATTCAGAAGCATTAGACTGGGGACGTCGTACAGTAAAAGTCAAGGTTATCGAGTAGGGTAATAAATAAAGATGGGGCTGTCTGATAAGTCCATAAAAAACAGCTGAAGAAAAACGAACCGTATTATCTTCATCTGTTTTTTATTTCCCTATTATCTGGAAGGTGGCTAGGCGGATCCTGCGCGTTCTGGAGATTGAGGACCAATGGTACAATCCCAACTCGACACGACCTTACCGAGACCCATTAAAGAAAAACTACGAAACGACCGATTGCCTTTGGTGTGATCAAACACGTTTTCTACTCGCTTTTACGCCGGAACCGGGCGTAGAGTTTATTTTTAGATGAAAGAGATGCTAATCTACAGGTTTAAATTTCGTCCTCAATCTACAATAAACTTTTTATACTTTTCTTTAACCCATTAGGTCAAAACTCTCTTTACTTTTGTACTTCTATACCTCAACACATTATAGATATAGAAAATTAATATGAAGATTGGTACTGAGAATAGACAAACATATAATTTTGCACTTAAATAGGGTTTTTTGACTAATCTATATACTTTAAATTGTAGATCAGCTTTTGATAACGCTTTATTATTTTGTATAATAACACCGCCTTTATAGAGATCTCGCCATTCATAGCCTCTTCCATTCAATGATAAGTTGATTGAAGAATGGTGAGTACCAGATATTTGCTTGACAGATATTTTATAATGTCGATAACTACTTGGTATATTTTTTCGGGTTACAATAGCTAAATAATGTCTAGGTTCAACCTGACTTGAATTGATGGATTTCTTATACAATACTTTGTTTGACCCAAGTTTAGAAATTGAAATCTCATAGATTCCTTTCCCATTTATACTCTTTACGCCTAGCAATATATGATTAAATGCATATTGAGGATTAAATGTCTGTTCAATCATACTATTTTTATTTACTGGGACACTTGCTCCACCAGTATTGTAAAATTGATTAACAGAGTATTGCTTATAATCCATTCTATTTTTAGCATATTCTTGGTAATTTAATAGTGCGCAGACAATGACAATAATAATTAAACTTATTGGAAAAAATATTTGCGGTGGCCATTTTCCACCTTTTTTTAATTTTGGCTGTTCATTTCGAATACGAGCTAATATTTTTATCATTTCATTAAGTCCAAACACAGCACCTAATAACATATACGGTGTGAACAATAAGGTATACCTTGGCTCAGCTTCCCATAAAAAAACGTAAAAAGCAAAGTTTCCAAATAAACAAATTTGAATAAACAGGTTAAGGTTCACTTTTTTTGTTCGAAAAAAATGAAGAGTAGAGATAAGCAAGAAAAAGATATTCACAATGTGAAAAATTTGTATAACAAACAGAATGAGTTGTTTTTGATGGTCGAACAAGTACTCATAGATTAATGGTCTCTGAGTTGATATATATGTATACCAATAATATCCTCGAGTTCCATCAGCCCATGTTCTAGCCATTTTTACTCCCCAAAGATAAGCTAAACCGTCATTCTTTTTTTCATATATTCTTTGTTTTATTTGATTTATATTTTCTTGAATTTTAGCTTGTTGGCTTGGTTGAGATCTAGTTATCATATAGTCCTTCGTGCTATATCCACCATCTTTTGATAACCCCATCATTATCCAATGAGTGGTTGGCATTTTGAACTTATTACTTTGATTATAACCAAGATGTATATAATAAGTCTGGGCGATAAAATGAATTGAAAAAAAAGCGACGATTATAATTAAAAGATTTGCAACTGTTTTTTTCCACCGTAATACAAAACTCATATATATAGCTAGTGCCGGAAGAAATAAAATGAGATTTTGCCGAATTTGACAACCAATTCCTAAAAATAAACCTAATAATAAAATGTATCTAATTTTCATAGAACGTTGATATATTAACCAAAGATATAAAAGAAGCACAGGAAAAATAATGGCCATTGTATCAGTATAAAAGTAAAGAATGTAAACAAATAGTGGAAAACAAGTTAAATTCATTAATAGGAAAATAATACCCATTTTCTTATCGAAATAGTTTTTAACAATCTTCCAAGAAAAATAGATACTAACATTCAATAAGATGGCACATATTATTCGTTCAATGGTTAAATAGTTTTTAATATGAACAATTGAACAAATACGATAAAGTAAATACCTTAAAACTGTAATTGGAATATTATTTGGATAAACTTTGAGATAGATATTTCCTGAACTATGACCATGGGCTAATAAGTACAAAGCTTCAGCATATGTATGTCCCCCATCTACTTTAGGAGGTAGTATCGTTTTAAACATTGTAATTATCCATATTTCAATAAGTACAGCAATCACAAATAACCCAAAAGTGATGTGATTTAACCAAAAAGCCTTTTTATTGGATAAAAAATGGTACACAGCAATGTAAAAAATGACAACAATAAAAGAAAAGAGAAATAGAGCAATTGAAACTCTATCTATATGGTTATATATTTTAATTAACATAGGGAAAGTAAAACAAAGTAAAAAAACTCCAAAAAAACAAATTCCGAAAACAATGCTAAAAAGGGAAATAATACCTCGTTTTAATAACAATCTCTATCCACTTCCAATCAAAAATCATATATATTATTATCTTTACTATGAGATTTAAACGTTTTTATCAACATCCACTTCTTTCTGAATGGGCATATTATTAGATATATAGGCATAATATTTACGGGTGGAACTGCTTACATACATTTCAAATTTAATTAGAACTTATTGAAATGGCGCATTAAGCTATTCGATTAAAGTTTGCAACCACAAAAATGAATTGAATTTTGGTTATCAAAAAACATGTAACCTTTCATTCGTAAAGGTTAATTATAGTTTTCGCAGAGAACTTACATTATGGGAGAGTGGAGAAAAAAATCGGGATAAACTCTATCGTAAAGCCATATACAATCTATTTAAATCATTTCTTAAATGAAAAAATGTCCATAAAGTCAGTGTAAGATGACTTTATGGAGGCCACTTTTTCATCATTTTCTTTAAAAAAAAACAAAAAAATCGTCCGATCTAGTAAAATGAAAGTGACTAAACAACCATTTTAAAGAAAGGACGATTTTTTATGTGTAATCTTAGGTCATTCCCTTGAGGTGGGGGACCCTTACTATCCGTTAATGCGGGAAAATCATCATATGTGAATGAATACAACATATGGGATATTTTATTTAAAGAAATCTTGATTTAATTGGATGTATTTTTGTTCTTCTTCAGGAACTTCATCCTCAGGATAGATAGCTTCTACTGGACACACTGCTTCGCATGCACCACAATCAATACATATATCAGGATCAATATAAAACATCTTTTCACCTTCAGCTATACAATCAACTGGGCAAGTTTCAACACATTCCCCAGCTTTTTCTTCTTCACAAGCAGAAGTAATGACAAAAGCCATTTTAGGTTCATCTCCTTTCGTTAACATACATGAAGAATGAAATAATATTTATCATGTCTAGTATGACGAATTTATACCTAAATTTCAATGCTTTTTACCATAGATTACTCTATCGTTTGATAAAAAAAGAATATAATCATTCTAAGAGTAGACGTCTAGCTTATTTATACAAGTATAAACACGATATTAATTCCACTTGATTTTTATAGACCATCCCTATGGTGGATTCTTGTCATACCGAGTTACGTCTTGATTCTCCTGGATACGATCTCTTAAATCTTATTTTTCTATTTGATGTTTTTTCTTGCTTCATTCGCTGTTCGATAATATAGGCTAGCATTTTTATATTTACGATCCTTATAAGCTATGTCCGCTAGATCTTCAGCAAAGCTTGCAACAATATCCCACCTTCGTTTTTTCTTAAAATAAGGAATGACTTGGTGGTGAACGAATGCGTAATAGGCTTCCTCTTCTTGCATTTTTAATTCTAAAGCTTGAAATAATAGAATGTGGTTCTCTAGGTGATATTTTCTCGAAAGCAAAAGTCCTTTATACGTGGTTTTTTTTGCCTCATGAATATGATTGGTAAAAAGATAGACCCTCGCTAATTCAAATAAGGCATATCCATGATTTTCATGGGTAGATGGTATATGCAAGGATTTTTTAATCAGCGAAATACCATCGTTAGTATGTCCTTGTACATTATGCATTAAACCCAAATTATAATAGATAATGCTGGATGTTTCTTGATCATCGTAGACTTCAGTAAATTTTAAAGCTTGTCTAAAATGATACTCCGCTGCATTAAAATTTAAGCTTTTTCGATTAGCAATGCCTAAGAGAAGATGACAATTCGAGATTTTTTTTAGATGATATTCCTTATTATAGATTTCCAAAGCTCTGTTCGCATAATTAATACAACTATTCATGTGGTAATATTGCTCATACGTGCAGGCGATTTCATAATTTAATTCAGCTTTCTCTCGTTCTTTCATTTCAAGTTTACTAAACCATTTTTCGGCTCTTTGATAATTGACTAATGCGTTTTTAGAATCAGACATATGAAAATAAAGACAGCCTTTAAACAAGTGATAAAAGTATTTTGAATAATTATCCATCGTGTCATAGAATAAAGATAAACGCTTTAGCTCACTTTCGGCATCTACCAAACAATCTTGAACAATTAACCATTTCACGTGCAATAGCTCATACCTCGTTTGGTATTCGGGAAAAGAGTCTTTTTCTAACTGTTTATGTATATATTTTAATAAAGGTATGACTTTATCTGCATTTTGTTCATTTAAATAATGATAGAGTTCCATAAGTTTTTTCTCAATTTCAACAGAGAGGGTTTGAGGATTGATATGTTCCTCATATGTCATACCAAGACGTTTAAATAAGAGTCTGATGATTTCCTCACTTGATTTCTCACCATTTTCAATTTTGCTTAAATATGAGATAGAGCAAATTCCTTCAGCTAGTTTTTCAAGTGTCAAACCTGCCCGTTTACGATAATAACGGATACGCTTTCCGATCATAGTCAAACCACCTCTAATGCCGATACTTGCTAATCGGTTAAAACATGAATCTCACTCACATATATAATAAGGAATCAACATCCAATATCATTTTATCGTTTTACTTGTATTGATCATACCATGAAGAGAAGTTGGATGAAACCGAAATCCCATAAGTATAAAAATACGATCGATTAAAATGATAGCTTATTGTTACTAATTAACCTTTTTAGTATTGATAAAATGAGAATGATCATCACCATTTTGTTATCGATACACGAATATTTAATTAGAATCTTCAGAAAAATCATGATTTATTTTTTCGAAAAGATGCCGAAGAGAAACATAAACGTTGTATAGGTACAAGTTGTTTCTCTTCCGACACGATTATTACCTCTATTTTCCGATCATCAAATTTAACGGGCCTTTTTGATAAATACAATTGGAGCAAGAATTAAGCCGCCGAGGAACCCAAATAAGTGACCTAATATATCAATATTTGGATAAATAAAAGTCGAAATCAGACTAATTATCATAATGATCATGATGATTGTTCGATCTTGACTAGACAATAGTTCTTTTCGAAAGAGGATCAAGTACAAATACAAGCCAAATAAACCGAAAAGGGCACTGCTGGCACCAAGATGAGCGAAATTTTGACTTTCAATAAAGTATGAAACAATATTGCTGATGACTCCTGAACCGATAAAAGCAATAGCAAACTTCCATTTTCCTAAAATATATTCCAGTCCTGGACCAAAAATATACAATGAGAAAGCATTAAACAAGATGTGGCCAAATGTCGTATGTAGGAAAATCGGTGTGATAAGAAGCCACCAATCTCCTTGTGAAATAGATGCGTTCACACCAAGCCCAAATCGAATAATAAGGTCGCCCAATCCCGTATTCAAGCCGATATATCGATTAAGAAAAAAATCAAAAAAGACGAGCAAGTACACGAGTATCATGATGAATAAGAATAGTGAGACAATGGGGTACCTTCGAATAAAGGTTTTAAAATTTTCGGTACGTAAAAACAAAGATTTATCCTCCTTAAAAAATAAAATGGTTTATGCATTTGCAAGGACCTATTATGGTTGAGATTATGTAAGGGTAAAGATAAACATAAACTAAACATGACATGCTCTTCTATCTAGTATAATCTAAAAAGAGGATAAGATAAATTTTAGTGCGTGTTCAAAAAGGTGACAAACTTAGAAGCAAGAAGGATATGAGTGGGCGCCGAGATTCGTAGCTTATCATTTGGTGACTTTTTGAACAACTTCTTCAACCATTAAATTTTTGAAATAGGGGTATAACATGATTATAGGAATTGGCATTGATATGATCGAACTCTCTCGTATTGAGCGTTTAGTACGTAATGATCAATTTATAGAAAAAATCTTAACATGTAAAGAAAGAGAAAGATACTATACGCTAAGTACTCACCGCAAGGCAGAGTATCTGGCAGGACGTTTTGCTGCAAAAGAGGCTTATTCTAAGGCAAGAGGGACAGGAATTGGAAAGAAATTATCCTTTCACCAAATGGAAGTTTCTAATAATGAGCAGGGACAACCTTTTTTTTCAAAACCTCAAACAGATCATGAGAAAGCACATGTATCGATCACTCACACTAAGGAACATGCTGCTGCTTACGTTGTTATTGAGCAAATTTAATAGATAAAATGAACAGCCTATTCAGCTTTTTCTAGTTGAACTAATGCACTTCAAAAAGAAAGCTTGTCATAATAGGATAAGTTGTCTCATATATTTAAATTGCGCTAGGAGGGACTATAGTGCACATCGTATCGCAAGAAGAAATGCAAGCAATTGACCGTTATACTATGGATGTCATTGGGCTTGAGGGTAAGGTCTTGATGGAAAATGCCGGACAAGGGATATTCCATCACCTTATATCCAAATTAAAAGCAGAAGATCAAATTGCTGTGATTATTGGAAAAGGAAACAATGGTGGTGATGGTTTTGTTGTAGCGAGATATCTGCAGAATCATAATTTTGCTACGGATGTTTGGTTAGTTGAAGATCAACACTTAATAAAAGGTGATGCAGCCTATCACATGAATGTATTCTTAAATTCAGGCGGGAAAATTAAGGGGATATGTCGTAAGTCTCATCATTTTGAGGACCAGCTATCAAACTACACGGTTATCATTGATGCGATGCTAGGAACTGGAATCAAAGGTCAGCCACGACCAGCTTATCTAGACGCTATCCATTTAATTAATAAAGCAGATGCGCACGTGGTGTCCATCGATTTGCCTAGTGGTGTTATTGCGAATGGGGAATCGTTCTCACATGAAGCGGTATATGCTAAACAAACCTATACACTCCAATATCCGAAGCTATGTATGTATACCCAGCCTGCTGCTACGTTCTTTGGAGAAACAGATGTGATTCAAATTGGAATTCCTAAGAAGGCCATTTCCCATCAAGGTTTAAGAAGGCAAGTATGGACAAAGCAAGATGTCAAACATACATTACCTGTAAGAGATCCTTTTTCACATAAAGGAACTCATGGTAAGGGACTCCTGATCGCAGGCTCTCAAGATATGCCAGGCGCGGCTATCCTATCTGCAACATCAGCTCTTCGTTCTGGGATCGGTCTATTATGGTTAAGCATAGCCGATAAAGCAAAGCAAACTGTATGCTCCAGATTGCCTGAGGTCCTTTTTGAATCAAGAGAGTCAACTGATTTCTCAAAGTATAAAGGGATGGCAATTGGGCCAGGTTTAGGAAGAAGTGAAGATGGAGATGCCTTGTTAGCTCAAGTTTTGGGTGAGAAAGATATCCCCCTTGTGATAGATGCAGACGGTCTTTATCATTTAACCAATCATTTATCAACATTAAAAACACATCAAGCACCAGTTGTTTTAACGCCTCATCCAGGTGAAATGGCAACATTAACCGGTAAATCAATAAAAGAAGTCGAGAATGACCGCTTTGGCATTTCAGAGACCTTTGCAAAAGAACATGGGGTATATCTTGTTCTAAAGGGAAGAAACACTATTATTACTTCACCCTCAGGAGAACAAGTAGTTAATGTTTCGGGTAATCCAGCCTTAGCTAAGGGAGGATCCGGAGATGTTTTGACAGGTATCATCTTTGCCTTCTTATTACAACATGAAAATCCATTAAATGCGATAAGCAACGCTGTTTATGTACATGGCGCTGCAGCTGATCAACTTGTGAAAACGAACCATTCATTATTAGATGTGCTGGCAAGTGATTTGAGTCTGACAATACCAACTGTCTTGCATGATTTATATCTTGATACGATGTGTTAGCATAGAATCCCTCCTTTGTCACCGATATGAGACAAAGGGGTTGGATAAGAGTGAGAAAAAGAATCGTAGGTATCTTTTTAGTTAGTATCATGCTCTTGTTTGTCTTGGCTGGTTGTGGTACAAAATCACAAAAGGATGTCGTAGCTGATCTGGGAAATAAATTAGATAAGATGGAAGGCTATAAAACAAATGCCTTGCTAACGTTTAAACAAGGTAAGAAAAATCAAACCTACCAAGCAGAGATTTGGTTTAAAAAACCGTCATATTATCGTGTTGTGTTATCAGATATGAAGAAACAAAATACCCAAATGATCCTTCGTAACAAAGAAGGCGTCTATGTATTAACACCTCAATTAAATAAAACTTATAAATTTGATAGCAATTGGCCTAATAATCGTAGCCAAGCCTATCTCTTTCAATCATTAGCGAATGACATTATGAACGATGCCGATTCAACCTTTACATCAAAGAATAACCAGTATATTTTCAAAACCAAAACAAGCTACCAAACAAAAGAACTCGCTAATCAACAAATCACGTTGAAAAAGGATTTAACACCAACATCTGTAAAGGTCATGGATAAAGATATGAATGTTGTTGTTGATGTAACATTTAAGAACTTCCAGGTAGATCCAAAATTATCAACTTCTGATTTTAATGTAAAGGAAAACATGACAACATCCAGTTTGGAAAAAAGTCAATCAACTTCCGGTAAGGTTACCTCTTCAACAAGTTTTGAAGTGGCCTATCCAACGATAAAATTAGAAGGGACAAAAATGAAAGAAATGAAATCCGTAACAACTGGCGGATCAAAGAAATTTATTCTTCGCTATTCGGGTAAAAAGCCGTATACGTTGATAGAATCGCAAAGCCAGGTTATGTCAACCAGTAGTCCAGTACAAGTTTCAGGGGAACCTGTAAATATGGGTTCGGGTGTAGCGACACTCGGTGAAAACTCACTCACATGGTCACACGGGGGAACAGATTATTATCTTGTTTCGGATAAACTAACCGATCAAGAAATGCAAGATGTCGCAAGGTCAGTTGCAGGGAAGGTCGAAAAATAAGATAAAGTGAAATCTAATTTAAGCTCGCCAGTGTGCGGGCTTTTTATATGATCC
Source organism: Terrilactibacillus laevilacticus (assembly GCF_006517395.1). GTDB lineage: Bacteria > Bacillota > Bacilli > Bacillales > Sporolactobacillaceae > Terrilactibacillus > Terrilactibacillus laevilacticus. The sequence goes on along the minus strand of NZ_VDCY01000007.1, from coordinate 13,300 downwards.
TATATTTTTACCCCGCCTTAACGGCTAGAAAACCCTCACTGAAGAAAGTTTCATTTTCGTGCACACATGCACAGTAATGTGAAATAATGAGAAAATGAATGAATTATCAAGATTTCCTCTTTTTCTTTTCAACTAAAAGTGGTTTAATTAATTATAGCTATTTATCATGTTCGAAAGTAAAAGCATGTCCTAGGTAGGACTTACTGTTAAAATGTCTAAGGAAACCTCTTATAGAGCTTTAAATATGAATTTATGTTATAAAGAAGGTAAAACTATCATGGAAGAATCTTTTTATAGAGACACGTGGGCGACCATTGATCTTGATGCCATTGAACATAATGTAAGCAAAATGAAAGAACACCTACCAGAAGATATGTCTTTAATGGGTGTGGTTAAAGCTAATGCCTATGGCCATGGTGCTGTTGAAGTTGCCAAAATTGCACTCGCTTCTGGTGCGGAGTGGCTGAGTGTTGCTCTATTGGATGAAGCGATTCAATTACGTGAAGCTGGTATTAAAGCACCTATCCTCATTTTGAGCTCCATCCGTCCTAAAGATATTAGCATCGCTAGTAAGTATCATATCTCGCTCACGGTCTATCAAAAGGAATGGGTAGAAGAAGCATTAACCTATTATCATGATCCCTCCCCTGTATTTTTACATGTTAAATGTGACACAGGAATGGGAAGAATCGGTGTACGAAGTGATGAGGAACTTGTAGATCTATTGGACAGTGTAAAGGGAGATTCGCGTCTCGTTGTTGAAGGCGCCTTTACTCATTTTGCGACGGCAGATGAAAAAGATGAATCATATTTTGATCAACAATTTCACCGTTTTAACGACATGGTCAGTCGAATGCGCAAACAAGGTGTGGACCCTAATATTATTCACTGTGGAAATAGTGCCGCAACATTAAAGTATCCAACACACAAATTGTTTAACTTAGTTCGGTTTGGTGTTGCGATGTATGGAATGGCTCCATCACCTTATATGAGAGATCACTTACCTTTTCCCTTAAAACCAGCCTTCAGATTGTATAGTCGTCTTACAAATGTGAAACAAGTTGAACAAGGAACTGGCATAAGCTACGGACAAACCTATCATACAAAAGGAAAAGAATGGATAGGGACAATACCTATAGGTTATGCAGATGGATGGTCAAGGTCTTTATCTAATCGTGGCTCTGTACTTATTGATGGTGAGATTTGTGAAATTGTAGGTCGGGTTTGTATGGATCAGCTGATGTGTAAGCTACCGAAAAAATGGCCAATTGGCGAGTGCGTGACACTTATCGGTGAGATGGGTGATAAAACTATTTCAGTAGATGATATTGCGAATCTTCTTCAGACGATTAATTATGAAGTGGTTTGTATGATTAGTTATCGCGTTCCAAGGATATACTTGAGACATGGAAAACAAACGAAGGTATATAATCCACTCATTCAAAAGAAAGTTCTTTATTCGGAGTCAAAAGAATAACAGGACATTTTTAAAAATAAATTGTCTTTGCAAACGACGTTTTGGCATGATATGATAATTTTTAGAATAAGATAGTTCGTAATGAAGTGTTGGAGGTGTACCCAATGTCAGAGTCGAATTCAAAAGAGATTAAAGTAAACTTACCCAAACATTTAGTAACTGAAATAGACGGGGTTGCAGAGCAAGATAATGTGAATCGGAGTGAATTTTTGCATCGTGCAATTAGAATGTATTTGCGGGAACGAAATAAAAGGCAAATACGTGAAGCGATGCGTCAAGGCTACATGGAAATGGCAAAAATTAATCTGAACATTGCTTCTGAATCTTTTTTAGCTGAAGAGGAGGCAGAAACTACTTTAGAGCGCCTAGTTAGTGGGGTGTAGTTGGTGATTGTAAAACGCGGCGATGTTTACTTTGCCGATCTTTCTCCGGTCGTTGGTTCGGAACAAGGTGGTGTTCGGCCGGTATTAATCATCCAAAATGACATTGGCAATCGTTTTAGCCCAACAGTAGTTATTGCTGCCATAACCGCACAAATCCAAAAGGCCAAGTTACCCACACATGTTGAAATCGACGCAAAAAAATACGGTTTCGATCGTGATTCAGTTATTCTATTGGAGCAAATAAGAACCATCGATAAGCAGAGGCTGACCGATAAAATTACTCACCTTGATGAGGATATGATGATGCGTGTAAATGAGGCTATACAGATAAGTTTGAGTTTGGTCGATTTTTAAATAAAAACGATATAGTTAGTTTTTTTGTGTATGGAATACTTTTATTAACCACCTCCAAAATATAAAACATCTTCTATTTGATCGTGCGAGCAAACGCTAGCCATCTACAGAAGATGTTTTTTTGTTTTGGCTCTTTTGTTAAAGATTGCCGCTCTAGTCTATTAAAATTAATATTTTTTTATTCGTAATGTAATTAAAATGTTACAGTCCATTACGTTTTGTCGATACAACTACCATATTCATTGATTAAATAGAAAAGGCATGAAATAATAAATGATAAGAATTCGAAACTGACGAGAAGGTTGGGAGATTGAATGCCAAAAGTTGTGATTAAGTATATAAAGGATAAGAGGAAAGAGATAAATGAAGCATGGATGAGAAAAATGGCTGAGGAGCTTCCAGAGTTTCCAAATTATCGAGCACCTAATCAAAACTTGAGTAATGCGAATGATAATTTTGTAGACGTCATCTATACCTATTTATTGAATATAGAAAATACAGATGATGTTCGTGATTTTATCAAAAAAATTATGAAATTGGAGGTACCAATTAATTATTTATCGATTGGACTCCAAGTATTTAGACGTGTTGTTATGGAAGTTATTAAGCGTAGTGAAAAAGATCCTGAAAATTTATTAGAGTTATATGAACACACAGATAGAGTTGTTGAACCGATTTTCAATCAATTAATCAAAGATACGACAGAAACTTGGGAAAGAACGATTTCAATCCAGAAATCTGAATTACTCGAGTTATCAGCTCCACTTATACCCATTTTGGATCGTATATCAGTGATGCCGCTAGTTGGCACAATAGATACAGAACGAGCTAAATTAATTATGGAAAACTTATTGCAAGGCGTTATAGATCACCATGCTGAAGTTGTTCTTATCGATATAACAGGTGTCCCGGTTGTGGATACCATGGTCGCTCATCATATCATCCAAGCATCTGAAGCCGTCCGGCTCGTAGGATCGAAGTGTATTTTGGTGGGAATACGGCCAGAGATTGCTCAAACCATCGTAAATCTTGGTATTGAGCTTGATCAGTTTCCTACAAAGAGTTCTTTGCAAAGAGGAATAGAGGAAGCTCTGAAAATAACTGAAAGAAAGGTAATCACAATCACGGAAGGGAATGGCAAACAGTGAGAATACCTATTCTGAAGCTCGGAGATTATCTCTTGATTTCAATTCAAATCGAACTAGATGATCATACAGCTATCCAATTTCAAGAAGATTTACTTGAAAAAATTCATGAGACAGGGGCAAAGGGGGTTGTCATTGATTTATCAACCGTTGATATTATTGATTCCTATATTGCTAAAATTTTAGGCGATGTTGTTAAAATGTCAGATCTTTTAGGAGCAAAAGTCGTTCTTACAGGAATTCGTCCTGCCGTCGCTATCATTTTAACAGACCTCGGAATCAGATTAAATAATATCTCTACTGCGTTAGATTTGGAAAAAGGATTAGCCAAATTGAAACAGGATTTGGGGGGATGATCATGGAGACTCGTTCCTCTGTACCCATTAATAACGAGTGGGATATTGTACAAGCAAGACAACTTGGGCGCCAAATTTCAAGAGAAATGGGGTTTGGTCATGTTGATCAAGCTAGAATAACAACAGCGATATCCGAATTAGCAAGAAATATTTATTTATATGCAAATAATGGTGAAATTACCATAGAACCCATTGTTAATCTAGGGAAAAAAGGGTTAAAAATAACATCTAGAGATAAGGGACCTGGAATAAAAGATATACGATTAGTTATGCAGGATGGTTATACAACATCTGGTGGACTTGGAGCAGGCCTTCCTGGCGTAAAGAGATTAATGGATATATTTAAAATTGATTCAACTTTGGAAAAGGGGACAAATATTGTAGCAATTAAGTGGCTTCGGTAATGAGAGAGGGGACACGAATGCAATATGGATTATACTATTAAACTGAGTCAATATGAAAGAATGCTTGCACAATATATTGAACAAAGAGATGAAAGAGCACTTTATAAAGGTCAAAAATTTAGCAGGAAAATGCTTGAACAACATGTCTCTCCAGAAGATGTTGTGAGCATGCACATCGAGGTCGTTAAACGTATAATCCCTCATGTTGATCAAAAAGTGATGGATTCTTTAGAATTTTTACTTGAAGTGATGATTGGCTATGGTTTTGCTTATCGTGAACATCAAAGTTTAAGAACAAGGCAAGAACAATTAGATGCAGAAATTGATATTGCCGCAAATATTCAAAAATCACTGGTAGAAGGTGAAATTCCATCCGGACATGGCGTAGATATAGGCGTTATTTCTAAACCAGCTAAAAAAATGAGCGGCGATTATTATCACTTTGTACAAGATGATCATTCAATAAGTGTAGCCATTGCTGATGTAGTAGGTAAAGGTATACCAGCAGCGATGTGTATGTCTATGATTAAATATGCTATGGACAGTTTGCCTGACTATCGCAAGCAACCTGGAGATGTTTTATCTAGTTTAAATCATGTCGTTGAACAAAATATTGATCCTAGCATGTTTATAACCATGTTCTATGGCGTCTATCATGCCGATGAAAACATTTTTTCTTTTGCATCAGCGGGTCATGAACCGGGTTTCTTCTATAATCACAAATATGACCGATTTGAAGAATTAGTGGCAAAAGGGTCTGTTCTTGGTTTAAGAAGGCATTCCAATTATACTGAGTATCGGTTAGATATAGAACCAGGGGACATGATTATTTTACTATCCGATGGAGTAACAGAATGCCGTACAGAAAAAGGATTTCTTGAACGAGGTGAAATCGCCGATATTATTCGTTCTGAAATGCATTCTCCTGCTCAAAGAATTGTTGATCAAGTATATTATAATCTCGAAATGTTACAAGACTTTGTTTTACGAGATGATTTTACCTTAATTGTTTTAAAGTTTTAAGTTTACTAGTATCTAAGATTGGGAATGGTAGACTAAATGATTTATATCATTAGGGGGATCAACATGAATTTAAATATTCTTAAGCAAGAAAAAGAACAAAATAAACATATCGTCAGCGTTAGTGGAGAAATTGATGCTTATACGGCACCCAAATTAAAGGAAACATTAATACCGTTAACTGAAATAGAAGGGGCCGTCACGATTCTTAATCTTAAAGAAACCATTTACATGGATAGTACGGGACTAGGTGTAATTATCGCCGCCCTTAAATCAGCAGAAAAACATCAATCGCATATTGATGTTGTAGAAATGACACCACGTGTAGAAAGATTATTTATGATCACAGGTCTTATGGATCTTCTGAAAGCTAAACGTGTGGCATCGGCAGAGGGGGATATATGATGGAAACGTCTAACGAAACAGTCAGCTTAAAGATTCCAGCTAAATCAGAGTTTGTTGGTGTTGCAAGGTTAACCGTGTCAGGAATTGCCAATCGGATGGGGTTTAATTATGATGACATTGAAGACATCAAAATTGCTGTGTCAGAAGCGTGTACGAACGTTGTAAACCATGCCTATAAAAATGTCGATGAAGGACAAATTGAAATTAATCTCAATTGTTCCGAAACATCGTTGACGATCACTGTCATCGATCAAGGAAATTGTTTTGAAGTAGACAAAGTTTTAAATGAGTTGAAACCAATTGATGTTACCATGTCTTTAAATCAAATTAATGAAGGAGGGCTAGGGCTTTTCTTAATCAACACATTAATGGATGAAGTAAACATTAGTAGTGGCTCGGGCATTATTGTAAAAATGTCTAAGTTACTGAACAGAGACGAGGTGGATATGAATGCCAACAGAGTCTCAACAACAACAGAATGAAATACAGTCACTAATATTGGATTATCAAAAAAATCCAGATGATGAGACCATCCAATCTAAACTTCTAGCAAAATATGAAAAACTTGTTATTATCCTTTCAAATAAATTCGCGAAAAGTAAAGATATTCAAGAAGATTTGTATCAAGTGGGTATGATTGGTTTGCTTGCTGCGTTTAAACGTTTCGATCCATCTTTTAATAGAAGTTTTGAATCATTTGCTATGCCGACCATTTTGGGTGAGATTAAAAGGTATATTCGCGATAAGACATGGGGAGTTCATGTACCACGGCGTGTGAAAGAGCTTGGTCCAAAGATAAATAAGGCCGTAGAACATTTGACAAGGGAATTACAACGTTCTCCAAAAGTCGCTGACATTGCAGAATACTTGGACGTTTCAGAAGAAGATGTTCTAGAAACAATGGAAATGAGTAACAGTTATTATGCTTTATCTGTTGATCGTAAAATCGAAGCTGATTCGGAAGGTAGTACAGTCACTCTTCTCGATCTTGTAGGAAAACAGGAAAAAGGTTATACACAAATTGAAAGTCAATTACTTTTAAAAGAGGCTTTTCATGTATTGGATGATCGTGAAAAAGATATATTAAATTATACTTATTTTGAGAATTTGAGTCAGAAAGAAACGGGTGAAAAGTTAGGGATATCTCAAATGCATGTATCGCGACTGCAGAGACGAGCCCTGAAGAAGTTAAGAAAAACTCTACCTGATGAAGGACTGGAACGATTAAAATGATTGAAAGATTTCCATTAGAAAACTTTGGTGTTTTAGCCTTGCAGAAATCGAAACATAACAATCCTTTCTGCGGGGATAGTTATTATATAAAAGAGACGGATCACTTTCTTCTTTGCGTCTTGGCTGATGGATTAGGCAGTGGACAGGGAGCAAATGAAGCTGCTGAACGAGTAACAAATACAGCCAAGAAACTATATGATCAACCTATTGATTTAATTATGGAACGGATAAATGACGCCTTAGTCAATTATCGAGGTGCTGTCGTTAGTATTTTTAAAATTTTATTTAAAGAAAAGAAAGTCTCCTATTGTGGTATTGGTAATATTAAGTTATCGATTCATCCGATTGAAGGAAAACCTATTATCCCAATCCCACAACAAGGATTCTTAACAGGTAGACCGATTCATTGTCAAGTTCAAACCTTCGTATATCCAAGCTTAGCCTTATTCGTGATGCATTCTGATGGTGTCGTTTTTCGATCTAATCGCGTCTCGGACATCAAAAGTTTGTATCGGATGCTAATCGAAGAAGAAGTAGAAAGGTCGTTTGAAACATTTTCAGAACGTTATGACGATGATATGACTCTCTTAATTGGAAGGCCAAAAGAAGCCAAAGCAACCATATAAAGGTTGCTTTTTTTTGGTCCAAAGCAGCGGGTATCTAATCGGACTTTTTGAATATCAGAAAGCCTAACTAATACCACGATTCAATGCCAGACATGATAAATGAGAATACATACTATATAATTAGACTATAAGAAAAGAGCAAAATAGAGTAACTATGAATGAAATAGGGAGGATTTGAATTGGTTCAAACATTAAGTATAGATGATCATATCTATAAAGCGATTTCAGAAACATTACATATCACGCAAAAACAAATTAAACAAGTGATCAAGCTACTAAATGATGATAATACAATTCCATTTATTGCAAGATACCGTAAAGAAATGACTGGCGGTCTTGATGAGGTGCAAATAAATGCGATATACGATCAATATCGCTATGCTATGCAACTTAGTAAACGAAAAGAAGAAGTCACGAGACTTATTGGAGAACAAGGTAAACTGACGGATGAATTAATGCATAAAATAAGTATGGCATCGAAACTGCAGGAGATTGAAGATATTTATAGGCCGTACAAACAAAAAAGAAGAACAAGAGCAACGATAGCAAAAGAGAAAGGTCTTGAGCCATTCGCCCATTTTCTTTTAACTTTCCCAACTTCTCCAATTGAAGAGGAGGCAGAAAAATACCTTAATAAAGATAAAGGTGTAGATACATTAGATGATGTCATTTCAGGTGGACAAGACATTGTTTCAGAAATGATCGCAGATGACGCCCAAATAAGAACATGGATAAGAAGTGTCACTTTTAAAGAAGGGTTTATCCAAGTTAGTGTTGGTAAGGAAAAAGAGAAAGATGAAAAGAAAGTTTTTGAGATGTACTATGACTATCAAGAAAAAGCAGATCGCATTGTTCCCCATCGAGTATTAGCGATTAATCGTGGGGAAAAAGAAGGAATCTTAAAAGTAAATGTCCTTGCTCCTGTTGATAAAATTTTAGCTTATCTAGAAAAAATAGTTATAAAACAAAAGCAGACGACGGCTGCTGGATTATTAAATGCAGCAGCCCAAGAGGCATACAAAAGACTCATATCACCGGCTATTGAACGCGATTTAAGACAAGCTTTGACGGAAAAGGCTGACCAACAAGCCATTCATATTTTTTCTGAAAATCTACAGTCTTTATTGTTGCAACCACCAATCAAAGGGTGTGTTGTTTTAGGTGTCGATCCTGCGTATCGAACGGGTTGTAAATTAGCTGTTATCGATGCCACTGGTAAAGTGTTGGATATTTCCGTGATCTATCCAACCCCGCCTAGATCAGAAATTGAGAAATCAAAGGAACATGTCTTACATCTTATTAAAAAATATAATATTAAGATGATAGCGATTGGAAATGGAACAGCCTCTCGGGAAACAGAACAATTTATTGCAGACGTTCTGAGAGATACGAAAGGAAAAGACATATTTTATCTCATCGTCAATGAAGCTGGAGCAAGTGTTTACTCGGCTTCACCTCTAGCTAGAGAGGAGTTTCCAAATCTCAAAGTGGAAGAGCGTAGTGCTGTGTCGATTGCGAGACGTTTGCAAGATCCTTTAGCCGAGTTAGTCAAAATAGATCCTAAGAGTGTTGGTGTAGGACAATATCAACATGATGTATCCCAAAAAGATCTGAATGAGTCACTAACCTTTACCGTTGAAACGGCCGTTAACCGAGTTGGGGTCAATGTTAATACTGCCTCTCCGTCGCTATTACAGTATGTTTCAGGATTATCAAAAACGGTCGCAAATAACATTGTAAAAGTTCGAAATAGTCAAGGGAAATTTACAAATCGAGAACAGTTGCAGTCGATTCCTCGTTTAGGACAGAAAACATATGAACAATGTGCGGGATTCTTGCGAGTACCAGAAGGAGATCAACCTTTAGATAATACCGCTATTCATCCAGAAAGCTATGGTGATACATTAAAATTACTTGAGCATATGGGTTGTTCTCTCGATGACATCGGAACGGATCAACTCAAACAAAGATTTGCTGAAGTATCTAGTGCCGATTTAGCTCATAAATTAGAAATAGGGGAACCTACTCTTAAGGATATTATTGAGGCATTACTTCGACCAGGGCTTGATCCGCGTGATGACATTCAAAAACCGCTATTAAAAACAGATGTCTTAGAATTGAAAGATTTATCGAAGGGAATGCAATTAGAAGGAACGATACGTAATGTTGTCGATTTCGGCGCTTTTGTCGACATTGGGGTTAAGCAAGATGGTTTAGTTCATATTTCTAAGTTATCCAATCAATTTGTTAAACACCCATTAGATGTGGTTCATGTGGGGCAGATTGTCACCGTGTGGGTAGAAGACGTGAATCCCGAAACCGGACGTATTGCCTTATCGATGTTGCCACTAAATAAATAAGTAAACTTATCTGTAGGAGCGTCTATTATATCACCCCTACTGGATATCTTTTTAATGGATCCTTGTTTGGTTTAGATAAGTTAATAGGATTTGTTAATCTGACAAAAAGGAAACTGTTCAGTTTGTTAAGAACAGTTTCTTTTTTGATAGAAAAACCAACATTGGTTAAGGAGTTTAATTTGATAACGATCTTTGTTGTAATAAGCATCTTGAAGTTGATTTTTAAACCAAATAGGCATTAAGAGCCCTCCTTTTTCGTGATTTTTTCCGTCTAAGAGGTAGGCCAAAAAGTCACCAAATGATAAACTGCGAATCTCGGCGCCCGCTTGTTTTTTCGGTCCTCATGTATTAGATACAGGAGGATCTTCAATTAAAATCGCTCACGTCCTGTGGCTGGCGCCTAAAGTTAGCACATCATGTGGAATGCCGGTCCTAAGGAACTGTAACGCGACTTCTCCTCCGACACCCAGGACGGGCTAGTACTGGCGTTTCTTGCAGGATGCCAGCGTACTTAGCCAGTAGCCATTTCATTTGTCACCTTTTTGAGCACTCTAATGGTTAAATGAGTATAAAGTTGTTCCTTAAACGGACGAACAAGAAGTTAGCAAATAAAGTTACCCTTTCTCATGCAAAAATGATGCTGTAGATATGATCGTGGCTTGGGTATAATAGTATCTTAAGCTTATTCGGTATATTTCTTTGATGATTAACAGAAAAATACGCAGTTCATATACGATCGATTTATAACTATCTTATGTATTCCAGCTTGACTATGTACCTAAAAGAAAATAAATTATGGTAAATTTGATTGAAAATATGGTCATCAGAAAATAGAGCTTGTCCAGTCAAATAAGATCTAAAATGGTCTTTATTTAAAGCTAATCAAATTGAAATTTTGTGAACCAGCTGAGAACACTCGCGACTCTCAGTTATGAGAAGTTCAAAGTGTGGTGGTAAGTGGAGATGACAAACCCATTTGGTTTAAAGGAAGACATCCCATGTTTCTTTGATGTACAATAGTTTAGAGAATCAGGAAAAGAAGGTGCATTCTTTAGTCATGACTAATGAAGAACTTCAAAGATTAGTTGAACATATCTCTCTAACTAGTTTTAATAAGCCATTCGTTCATCAAGCGAGATTTAATCCTCGGCTAAGAACAACAGGGGGACGTTATCTTCTTCAAAGCCACCATATCGAGTGTAATCCACATCAACTTGCTGTTCATGGAAAAGAAGCATTAGTTAAGATTATTAAACATGAACTGTGCCACTACCATTTACACTTAGAAGGGAAAGGCTATAAACATCGAGATAAGGATTTTATACTTTTGTTAAATCAAGTGGGTGGAGCTAGGTATTGTAAAGAAATAACTTCGTTAAAAAGAATATCTACAAAACAATACACCTATAAATGCAAAACGTGTGGGACAAGCTATAAGAGGAAGAGACGTATTGATACGACGAAATATGTTTGTGGCAAATGCAGAGGTAAGTTAGTATTAAAATAACTTAAAGTGCGTGTTCAAAAAGGTGGAAAATTAGAAGCAAGCAGGCTAAGAGCGGTGCTGTTTTCTTTGGACCAGCATTCCACATGATGTGGTGGCGTCAAGCCCCAGCTACAGGACGTGAGCGATCTTAGCTAGAGATCCTCTTGTATCCACTACATCAGGACCGAAAAAACAAGTGGGCGCCGAGATTAGCACTATCATTTGGCGGCTTTTTGAACAACCTCTTAAAGTATTTCACCCAACCATGGTATCTCGATATTGACTGTCGAAATGTCATATTCTAAGCTTAATTAACTTTTTTTAAAAAAAGTGTTGACTAATGTCTAATCCTTATGTTAAATTAATAAAGTCGTCAAAAGGAAAACGAAACATTCGATAAGATTTAAGAATGTTGTCGCTAGACAAGTAGTATTGAAGGTCTGTTGTTTCTACCTTTTATGACATAAAACGTCTTTAAAAAAACTTTTAAAAAAGTTATTGACAAGAAAAACGAAATGTTATATAATATTTATTGTCGCTGTTAATGAAATAAATATTCCACAGTAGCTCAGTGGTAGAGCAATCGGCTGTTAACCGATCGGTCGTAGGTTCGAATCCTACCTGTGGAGCCAAATTTGGAGAAGTACTCAAGTGGCTGAAGAGGCGCCCCTGCTAAGGGTGTAGGTCGTGAAAGCGGCGCGAGGGTTCAAATCCCTCCTTCTCCGCCAGCTTATCATCTTTTGTTTGTGGCCCGTTGGTCAAGCGGTTAAGACACCGCCCTTTCACGGCGGTAACACGGGTTCGAATCCCGTACGGGTCACCATTGATAATTTAATTATTAGTAGGGGACCCGTGGTGTAGTGGTTAACATGCCTGCCTGTCACGCAGGAGATCGCCGGTTCAAATCCGGTCGGGTCCGCCATTGATTTTAATGATATTGCCCCATAGCCAAGCGGTAAGGCAACGGTTTTTGGTTCCGTCATGCGTTGGTTCGAATCCAGCTGGGGCAGCCAAAGTTGAGTCATTAGCTCAGTCGGTAGAGCATCTGACTTTTAATCAGAGGGTCGGAGGTTCGAATCCTCCATGACTCACCATTTACACTATGCAACAACTGAATAAGATGCGGGTGTGGCGGAATTGGCAGACGCGCTAGATTTAGGATCTAGTGTCTCGCGACGTGGGGGTTCGAGTCCCTTCACCCGCACCATCTATTCAAAAACAATGATACTTTATATATATTAGATTGTTTGCGGTCGTGGCGGAATGGCAGACGCGCTAGCTTGAGGGGCTAGTGGAGGAGACTTCGTGGAGGTTCGAGTCCTCTCGACCGCACCAAATAATGATATTGCGCCCTTAGCTCAATTGGATAGAGCGTCTGACTACGGATCAGAAGGTTGGGGATTCGAGTTCTCCAGGGCGCGCCATAACGGGAAGTAGCTCAGCTTGGTAGAGCACTTGGTTTGGGACCAAGGGGTCGCAGGTTCGAATCCTGTCTTCCCGACCAGCTTTCCTTAATAAATATGCGGGTGTAGTTTAGTGGTAAAACAAGAGCCTTCCAAGCTCTGGTCGTGGGTTCGATTCCCATCACCCGCTCCATTAAATGATAGATTATTAGATGGGCCTGTAGCTCAGCCGGTTAGAGCGCACGCCTGATAAGCGTGAGGTCGGTGGTTCGAGTCCACTCAGGCCCACCATCTAAAATTATCAAGAGATTGTTCTTTGAAAACTAAACAAAAGCCAAGCGTAATATCAAACGGGTAACACCGATTGATTTCTTTGAAAAAAGAGCGATGGATCAAATGAAACGATTTAATGATTTGTTCATTATAAATGAACTATAACAGGTTATGGATTGTCGGTTAAGAACGTCACGTCCTGTGACAACGCCGACATTGTAAGGAACTTCGACTAAAGACGCAACGTCCTGTTGCAACGTCGAAGCTCGTACATCCTGTACTTCGGAGAGTTTGATCCTGGCTCAGGACGAACGCTGGCGGCGTGCCTAATACATGCAAGTCGAGCGCAGGAAGCAAAACAATCCTTCGGGTGCG
>NZ_VDCY01000006.1 GCF_006517395.1 Terrilactibacillus laevilacticus | reverse complement strand
CCCCTCAAGATGAGATTTCCCATAACTTTAAGTTAGTAAGACCCCTTAGAGATGATGAGGTTGATAGGTCTGAGGTGGAAGCGTGGTGACACGCTTGAGCTGACAGATACTAATCGGTCGAGGACTTAACCAAGAAACTTCTGTTTAAAAGCAAGGAACGTCGGTTAAAGACGTCACGTCCTGTGACAACACCGATACTTGCATGATGTACGACGCACTTTCACTTTCAGTTTTGAAGGATTACCTTCATATGTCTAGTGGCAATAGCGAAGAGGTCACACCCGTTCCCATCTCGAACACGGAAGTTAAGCTCTTCAGCGCCGATGGTAATTGGGGGCTGTCCCCCTGTGAGAGTAGGACGTCGCTAGGCATTTTTTGTATATAATGAAATGATCATTCCACAGTAGCTCAGTGGTAGAGCAATCGGCTGTTAACCGATCGGTCGTAGGTTCGAATCCTACCTGTGGAGCCAATGCTTCCATAGCTCAGTAGGTAGAGCACTTCCATGGTAAGGAAGGGGTCATCGGTTCAAATCCGGTTGGAAGCTCTGTCTAGTGACAATGGCGAAGAGGTCACACCCGTTCCCATCTCGAACACGGAAGTTAAGCTCTTCAGCGCCGATGGTAATTGGGGGCTGTCCTCCTGTGAGAGTAGGACGTCGCTAGGCAAAGCGAGAGCAGTCAACTTAAGGTTGGCTGCTTTTTTGTACATAAAAAAACAAAATTGTTCTGGATTCAAGTGGAACGAGAATCGAGAATGCGGCAATAATAATAGATGTCTTGGTGATAGAATACTGTTGATCTAATTGTTAATGGTGGAGAAGATGTTTTTAGTAATCTGATCTTCCCTCACCTAAGTTCAGATTGATTAAGGTTGTAGACGGATGATCGTGTTCACTTAAAGTAAGAGCAACCAATAGGTCTCTATAATTAATTAAGGTTATTTTTTGAGTATCAATTGTTCAAACCACGACGGGAAGGATTAGAGAACATGATACCCAAGTGGTTTGATGAATTTGCTAAAATAAGAAGTAAACAAAGAATGGAATGTACAGTTCGAATGACTTTGAAAAACAACATTAAATACATTAGGTATCTTAAAAAATAAGCCATCATTAACCCAAATGGATACCAGGTTGATACTAGAGTGTTGGGAAATGTAATCTAACAAATATATATGTAAAAGGAGGAAAACTAAATGATTATTCCTATTAAAGACGGATTCACGATTTCAACTAATAAAAATGATTTAGATATTAATGTTATCTATAACTTTCTTCACAATGAAGCTTATTGGAGTAAAGGGATTCCAATGACTATTTTAGAAGATTCTATTCAGAATTCCATTTGTTTTGGTGTTTTTAATGGAAATCCTCAAGAAGGAAATGCAAAGCAAGTGGGATTTGCACGCCTTATAACCGATTTGGCTACTTTTGCTTACCTTGCAGATGTCTTCATTTTACCAAGCTATAGAGGTATAGGTCTCAGTAAATGTCTAGTGGAGCAGATTGTGAATTATTCAGGTATTAAAAATGTACGTAAAATTGTATTAGCCACTCTTGATGCCCATGATTTATATTCTAAGTATGGTTTTACCCCAGTAGATCCAGAAAGATATATGGAAATCAGCCACCCAAATATTTATATGCAAAAATAAAGTGAAGCTTCCCTCGCCGATTGTTAGTCTGACCAATCTAGCCTTTTTTTAGAATAGTTATCCTCTACAAAGGCACTTGATTATACTTTTAACCTTTTGAGATGGGGGTTTTACGGCCCATTAATGTGAGATAAAACTACGATTCTATAATCTTAATTACATATTTTCCTAAATTCTGATAGAATAGTAGTAAATAGATTAAGCAGGAGGGAGGCTTTTCGGTGCGTTTTAAAAAGTCAATCATTGTCTTTATTTCGTGTCTAATGGTTACTGTTTTTTTATACGGAATGTTTCCTTTACAAAATCAGGCCAATGCAATGTCAAAAAGTATTGCCCATGGGACTAGCACTTTAACTGTACGAAGTACCCCCAATGGCAAGTATATAGGTAAGTTAGCGAAGAATGAACCTTTTTATATTTATGGACAAACGGGTTCTTGGTATAAGATTATGTTTAATCATAAATATGCTTATACATACAAGACACATGTTTCAAAGAGTAAACCTCCATTGTGGTACAAAGGCTATGCTGGTTCGAGGCTAACGGTCTATGATATAAACACAAGTAAATCGGTGGGTACACTCCCTAAAAATGAACCGATAAATGTTTATGCCCAGCAGGGGAGTCAGCTTTCTATTGCTTATAAGACTGGTTATGCACATGTAAATGCGAAAAGTGTTAAAAAGGGTTCTCCCAAGGTATGGTATACAGGTTATGCAGCTGATCAATTGGTTGTACATGATCAATATAGTGATAAAGTTATTGGGACCCAATCTCTCGCTTCAAAAGTATCTGTATATGCACAGCAAGGGAATTGGTTAACGATTGGTTATAAGGGAAAATATGCACATACATATTATACTCATGTCTCGCGTTATTTGAAGAAAGGTATTGATATAGGAAATGCTCAGCACCTAAGGAACAATCCAATTATCGATTTTAAAAAAGTCAAGGCAGCGGGCTATGGCTTTGTTGCCATTAAGACAACTGGCGGACTACTCGATGTGAATCCGTATTTTCAAAAAGATTTAAAGGATGCTAATGCTGCGGGTCTTAAAACAAGTGTTTATCATATGTTTAATGCAACATCGACAGATAAAGCAAAGAAAGAAGCAGAGTACTTTGCTAGTAAGTTAAAAGGACAAAAAATTACAGGTTACGTTTTTGTTGATGTGGAATATGAAAATTTATTAAAACAAACAACGAGAGAAAATTTAACCTCCTACGTAAATACATTTTATCAACGATTGAATCAATTAGGATATAAAAAAATTGGCATTTACACGAGTACATCTATTCTACAATACGAATTGGATGAGAAGAAACTGAATAAAGGTATGTTATTATGGGTCGCGCGTTGGGGTAATACACTCGGACGTACAGCAAGCATGTGGCAATACACGAGTAAAGGAAAGGTCCCGGGCATTCAAGGAAATGTTGACATAGATGTCGCCTACACAAATAAAATTGGCGGTTGATTACTAAGCATGTGATCTTGATAAAATTCAAAAGACACCATCTCAGGTACTGCACCCCAAAAGCTAGAGTAAAAATCTAACTTTCGGGGGTTACTACCCGTGGTGTCTTTTTCATATCATGTATTGGTAAAAATGAACATCGCGATATGCATTAAATTTGTAACCTACTTCTTTAAAGCAGCCGATGTATATAAAACCAAACCTTTCATGAAGTTGAATGCTTCCCATATTACCACCGACGATACCTGAAATGACGGTATGATAGCCAAGTTCATGTGCACGCTGTAAAATTTCAGACATTAAGGCTTTTCCTATCCCCTGACGTCGATAACTTTCTGAAACATAGATCGATAATTCTACGGTTTGGGCATACGCTAATTTTTGCCGATAGGGGGATAAAGAACAATAGCCAACGACTTCATCGTTTATCTCTGCCACAATTAGCGGAAATCTGTCCCCGTGATGATCAAACCAAATTTTACGTTGTTCATAGGTTTGTTTGTCTAAATCAAATGTTGAAGTGAGTTTTACTATCGCGTCATTGTAAATACTGAGCATGGCAGGAAGGTCATCTAGTACGGCATCTCTTATTTTCAACAATATCACTTCCGTATTTTTATTAGATCAAGGGTGAACACTATCCATTCCTAGAGAACCGCATTGTACAGGATTCACCCAAATTCCGATTAAGTAAAAGCATATCATGGATTTAGATTTTAGGTAGTTTTTTTGAAATATAGAGCGGATTGTTGAAAGACACGTGCGGAAGGTATGAGCCTCCTACACTACAAGAAAAACAAAAGGCGACTGAAAAACCAATATTTTTAATAAAATTCCTTGTTTGTATCAGAAGAATACCGCGGGAAAGGTATTGGTCGTGGATTGATACAAGTAGTTTTTGACAATGCAAAAACACAAGTCATTCGTGAAGTATCTCCGAACGTCGATGTTGAAAATTTACGAGCATATGATTTATATAACAGGATGGGCTTTAAGTGCGTGTTCAAAAAGGTGGCAAATTAGAGGCAAGAAGGAAAAGAGCGGCGCTGTTTTGAGGACCGGCATTCCACATGACGTGGTAGCTTCAGGCGCCCGCCACAGGACGTGAGCGATTTTAGTTGAAGGTCCTCCTGTATCCCACTACATGAGGACCGGAAAAACAAGAGGGCGCCGAGATTCGCAGCTTATCATTTGGTGACTTTTTAAACAACTTCTTTAAGTTCACTGATGAAATAAAATTATATGATTTTGGTACAAACGCATGGTTAAAGATGTGTAAGAAAAGGACCTCTCGTATTGTAAAATGTCCTTTATAAAGGGTACATTTTATTGAACGAGGAGTCCTTTTGAATTAATCAAAGATATCGCCGAGCATATCCATAACTGATTTTTTCTTTTTTCTCTTTGGATATTTGTTATTATCATAATCTTGATGGTAATGTTTTTGATGATGATAATCGTCGTAATCATCATTATAGTTTTTATAATGGTGATCTTCGTTGTATTCAGGAGGACGATCATATCGTTGTCTATCTATATAGGGACCTTCTACATCGCTGACTTGTTTAAGAAGCTTATCTAATTCGCCTCGATCAAGCCATACTCCCTTACAATTTGGACAAACATCCACGAGAACATGGTTTTTATTGACTTCTTTCATCCGAACATCATCGCAAACTGGACAATAGATAAGAATCACTCCATTCTTTAATTTAGATAGTTTATTTACGATCAAAATTATAAAACGGTTTCATTAATTTATCGTGAATATACAAAAAATTAGCTTTATAGTGCGTGTTCAAAAAGGTGACAAACAAAAAGGGTTATTAGCTTTAAGTACGCTGGCATCCTGCAAGAAACGCCAGTACTAGCCCGTCCTGGGCGTCGGAGGCAAAGAGCGGCGCTGTTCCTTAGGACCGGCATTCCACAAGATGTGGTATCTTCACGTCAGCCACAGGACGTGAGCAATTTTAGCTAGAGATCCTCTTATATATACTACATGAGGACCGGAAAACAAGAGGACGCCGAGATTCGAACGATCATTTGGCGGCTTTTTGAACAAACTCTAATAGTTAAATTAATGGAATTCTAACATGGAGTTAACAGTACTTTTACATCATTTAGTTATACTCAAGGTAGAAAAAAGTAGGAGGTAGATGAAATGATTGATGATCGGGGTACTTTTTCTGAGAATGTAATGCTACAAAAGGAATCATCCCAAGCTAAACAATTGGAAATCATGAACATTAAACTCCGTAAGAAATTATTTATCACCAATGTGGTTCTTGGCATCACCATTACGCTTCTCGTCCACTTATGGCTTCAATAGATACCCTTCCTCAAATATGTTAATCCAATAAAATATAAATAACTTGTAACCGTACGCTTATGTAGGGTTTTATTTTTTGGTTAAATTTATAAGTGCCGTGTTTAAAAAGGTGACAAATAAAAAGGGTTACTGGCTAAGTACGCTGGCATCCTGCAAGAAACGCCAGTACTAGCCCGTCCTGGGCGTCGGAGGCTAAGAGCGGTGCAGTTCCTTAGGACCAGCATTCCACATGATGTGGTAGCTTCAGGCGCCAACTACACGTTGAGCGTTTTTGGCTGGAAATCCTCTTTATCCTCTACATGAGGATCGTACTAACAAATGGGCACCAAGATTCGCGTTATCATTTGGTGACTTTTTGATCAACCTCTATAAAGTAAAGGATCTAAAATCCCCTATTTTGGAAATAGACAACGAATGATATACTATTAACATTGAAAATAAAGTTAGGGAGTTGCTTATGCGTTTAATTTCAAGTGCTATTTTATTCATTTTGCTTTTGGCTGTTTTTTCTGGATGTTCAATTTGGACACGTTATTTTTCAGAGCCTCCTGAAAAATCAATTAAAACAACACAACAATTAGACACCCATGTAGAACAAAAATCCGAAACTGAAGATAAACCAAGTGTCAAAGTAACATCACAAAAAAATAACGATGGATTACCTGTTGTTGCTAACCCTGATAGTGTTTCAGTGCTTGTTAATAAACAATATGCATTACCAGATAATTATGCGCCTAAAGATTTAGTGTATCCGAATGTACCATTTCTATTTCAAAATAAAATAGAGAAAAGACAATTACGTAAACCAGCCGCAAAAGCGCTTGAAAAGTTGTTTGCAGGAGCAAAAAAGGACGGCATTGATTTGGCGGGAGTCTCCGGTTACCGTTCACATGCCACACAAACCGTTTTATTTAATAACTATGCAAAAAAGGATGGGAAAGAAAAAGCATTGATGTACAGTGCCTTACCAGGTACAAGTGAACACGAGACTGGGCTTTCCATTGATGTCTCGGGAATTGATGGAAAATATGCAGCGACTACCGCTTTTAACCACACGAAAGAAGCTAAATGGCTCATTAAGCATGCGAGTGACTATGGTTTCATTGTTCGTTATCCAGAGGGTAAAGAAAAAATAACGGGTTATGAATTTGAAGCGTGGCATATTCGATATGTTGGTGTAGCTATCTCAAAAGAGCTAGCTAAACATGGTTGGACCCTTGAAGAATATTACCATGCTGTTCCAGTATCAAAATAACAGGGCCGTGATCTGCATAGCATGATCGTTACCAATAATTATCGATAATACTTCTAAAAATGAAGGGTAATATATCTAATGTTCACATGATGTGAACCAAATAAGATTGCGGTGGTGGTTGTGTTGAATAAAGGAATAGGCTGGTTACCTATTATGGCAAGTATCGGTATTGGCGCTGTTGCTTATCAAATGATGAAACCGAACAACAAAATGGGTCAAGCAGTTAAAGGCCGTATTAATAAAATGATTGATCAAAAAGAATTGTTTCCAAATAGCTAATATGTTAAAAAAACGGAACCCTATTCGGGTTCCGTTATGAATATATACGCTTTATTTAGACATAAAAAGAAGCTCCTTAAGTCAAATCATGAATTTCTTTCTAAAAGCATAGGCATGTACTAGGGCCTGCTTTTAGGAGGAATGAAGAATGAATGATGATCAACGTAGAAGTATTATATATAATTCCATTGGTCTATTTATTATGTGTGTAAATATTATTGTTTTTTTTACGTTTGTCTACATTCTTCTTGATGTTTTTGATTTAGGAATTATTATTGATCATCATGATGCTTATTCTGAAATGCCATTGTGGGCGGATCATGCTTCACGAACGCTTTATTTTAGTGCGATTACCTTGCTTTCGGTAGGCTACGGGGATATCACGCCATTCGGATTATCTAGAGGGGTAGCGACGATAGAAGCGATTATTGGTTATATTTTACCTGCTGTCATCACTGTTCAATACATTAGCTTATTTCCTTTTAAATTTAAAAATAATAAAAAGTGATCAACGATGTAATAACCGTTTTTACTGACAAATAAAATGAAAGATTCGGAATATAAAAGCTTTTAAAGAATGGCTTTACAAGTTGGGACAAACTAGATATAATAAAAAACGTCGATTGGGGAGTTAAACGGCCCGTTGGTCAAGCGGTTAAGACACCGCCCTTTCACGGCGGTAACACGGGTTCGAATCCCGTACGGGTCACCAATACATATGGAGGATTAGCTCAGCTGGGAGAGCATCTGCCTTACAAGCAGAGGGTCGGCGGTTCGAGCCCGTCATCCTCCACCATATGCCGGTCTAGCTCAATTGGTAGAGCAACTGACTTGTAATCAGTAGGTTGGGGGTTCAAGTCCTCTGGCCGGCACCACCAATTTTGGAGGGATAGCGAAGTGGCTAAACGCGGCGGACTGTAAATCCGCTCTCTACGAGTTCGAAGGTTCGAATCCTTCTCCCTCCACCACTCAACAAATATATGAGCCATTAGCTCAGTTGGTAGAGCATCTGACTTTTAATCAGAGGGTCGGAGGTTCGAATCCTCCATGGCTCACTTTTACTTAGTACACGGATATTGCGGAACAGATACTGCTAAATTCTAGATGTCGTCGTCAACGGACGCATTTGATTCAATTCCCTTTACCGTATCCCATTTTAAAGGCGCGGAAGTAGTTCAGTGGTAGAACATCACCTTGCCAAGGTGGGGGTCGCGGGTTCGAATCCCGTCTTCCGCTCCAAAATTACATAAATAGTATGGGGCCTTAGCTCAGCTGGGAGAGCGCCTGCTTTGCACGCAGGAGGTCAGCGGTTCGATCCCGCTAGGCTCCACCATACATATGGAAAGCCAAAACGTAGACACCAGCTGTTTGCGTTTTTTTATTTTGGTTAAATTAAATGTAGATTCTTACCTTTCTTAAGTTATAATGGATTGAAAAAAAACGAAAGACAGATGATCTTTTTTAATTTATCCCGCCTTAACGGTTAGTAAGCTTTCCACTGATGGAA
The DNA here is from genome assembly GCF_006517395.1 of Terrilactibacillus laevilacticus. GTDB lineage: Bacteria > Bacillota > Bacilli > Bacillales > Sporolactobacillaceae > Terrilactibacillus > Terrilactibacillus laevilacticus. The sequence continues at coordinate 158,782 of NZ_VDCY01000006.1, read as the reverse complement.
GTTTCACCTTTTCAAAGGCTACTTCGTGATTCTTTAAGAATGAAAAGGGTAAAAAGTCTAAAATTGTTTCATTTTTCCCCTTTTATATGAAAAAATTTGATAAAATTATTTTGAAACCTTTTAGTAGAGGCATCCGTATACAATATTGTTTCAAAAGAGAGGAACCGATGGAAGAAGATATTAATCGACTTATAAAGAAAATTAAAAAGGGAGATCATTTGGCATTTGCTGAAGTCGTGGATATGTATAAAAATGGCGTATACAACATCTGTTTGCGTATGGTTGGGAATAGACAAGAGGCTGAAGATTTATCCCAAGAAGCCTTTATTCGAGCTTACACGAAAATAGACAAGTATGATGTTGAACGCAAATTTTCAACATGGCTCTATCGCATTGCCACAAACCTCTCAATCGACTATTTACGAAAAAAGAAACCAAGCGTTTACCTAGATGCTGATTTGCCTGGTACTGAGGATTTTACATTAAAATCTCAACTAGCGGATGGTGAGCCACTGCCAGAGGAATCGATTGTTAATAGTGAAACCCAAGCACTCATTCAACAAGAGATTAATCAACTTCCTCTAAAATATCGTTCAGCCATCGTTCTAAAATATATTCAAGACATGAATTTAAAAGAAATCAGTGAAATATTGAACATACCTGTGGGAACAGTTAAAACAAGAATACATCGTGGACGAGAAGCACTACGGAAACGTTTGCGTCATGTCAATAAGGGGTGAACATCATTTGGCTTGTTCAGAAAGAATCATTCAGCTCATGCATAAAGTCTTGGATGGAGATGCAACAACCGATGAAGAAGATAAACTGATGAAGCATATTGAGACATGTGAGAGATGCCGCAAACACTATGAAGAGTTACAAACTTCAACTTCATTATTAGGCCAATTGCCACATCCGAACCCATCCCTTGGATTTACGGATTCGGTGAGGATGCGTCTCCCTTCAAATCGGAAACCATTGGTAGGCGGATGGTTTACTCGGCATCCTGTCATTGTGGCAGCTGCCATATTTATGATTCTTATGTCAGGGTATATTTTTTCAACTTGGAATGATAACTCGTTTCAAGCGACTGTAGACGGGAAGGGACATATCGCCTATCGGGGAAATACGGTCATTGTACCTAAAGATGAAGTAATTAACGGAGATCTTATTGTACAAAATGGAAAAGTGAAAATTGAGGGAAAAGTTAAAGGTGATGTCGTTCTCATCAATAGTCAATCTCTGCAAGCTTCGGCAGGACACGTAACGGGTGATATCGAGCAGATTAACAAACTGGTTTCTTGGGTTTGGTATCATATCAAGCATTTCTTTCAAATTATATTTTAGATAAATATTCAGTGCATCGTCTAGAGATGTTGAATAACGGAGAATTTATTTGTTCAATATGAATATTGGAAGAATTAAATACGCAAAATAAAGGAATATGAGTATAAGCTAAAATGGGTTGCTCTTTAAAGAGTAACTCATTTTTAAGTCATGACCGACATAGTATAATATTAGTCTTTCGAATAATGCTATATAGGTGGTTTTACATAAACGAAAAAAAGTTTAATCATCAGGTCATGGTATAAATAAAGTTTCATTTAGTCTTGTGATATAATGAATAGACAAGTTATATGAACCCCCCAGTTATCAGTTATCCTATTTGCTGCTTTTAAGAACTCATAATTAGTTCGAAAAAGTGCAAATAATAAGCAGCGAATCTCGGATGTTCGTTTTGATCGATTATCTTGATTGTTAATTGATGAACACATCCGAAGAGCATGGAAGTCTCCATATAAGTGGAAACCAGTTCATATCTGGCACCATCCTAATCTTCTTGCTCCTCATTCGGCTACTTTCACTTTGTAATAGATAATAACAGTTTTGAATTTTAGATAGCCTACTTGCATTATGAAAGATATACAAGTAATGAATTTGGAGGACGACAGCCATGTTTTCATGGGCGCATTTTAATATACTTAACTATTTAACTGACATCATTGATATTTTAGTTGTGACTTATGTTGTCTATAAACTGATTATGGTGATACGTGGAACCAAAGCTGTTCAATTAGCAAAGGGGATACTTGTCATCATTGTTGTCTGGTTCTTGAGTAGTTTCTTTGGTCTTAGAACTTTAGAGTGGATCACAAACAAAGCGATTACATGGGGATTACTTGCTATCATTATCATTTTCCAACCAGAATTACGCCGCGCACTTGAACAACTTGGCCGTGGAAGATTCTTTTCACGTGGGGTCGTTGCAGAAGAAGAAAAGCATAATCATACAATTGACGGTATTGTTAAAGCCTCATCCTATATGGCCAAGCGTCGTATAGGGGCCCTTATGTCTATAGAACGAAAAACTGGTTTAAATGATTATATCGAGACGGGCATTCCTTTAAATGCACATTTGACATCACAATTATTAATTAATGTTTTTATACCAAATACGCCGCTTCATGATGGTGCTGTTATCATTAGGGAAAATGAATTGATAGCCGCCGCGTGTTATTTACCACTGTCAGAAAGCCCTTTTATTTCAAAGGAACTCGGGACAAGACATCGCGCAGCCATGGGTGTAAGTGAAGTGACAGATAGTGTAACAGTTGTGGTTTCAGAGGAAACTGGAGGCATTTCTGTTACAAAAAATGGAGAACTATTTAGAGACATTACAGAAGATCGATTAAGAGAATTGCTCTCACAAGAATTAAATTCTGGAGTCAATAGTTCCTCACTATGGAATTGGAGAGGTAAGCACAATGGATAAATTGTTACGCAGTCCGTGGTTTGTAAGAGCCATATCACTATTTACTGCCATTCTATTGTATGCCTTTGTTTCATCAACGGAGCAGCCATCTAATGGAAGTCAGGCTAATCTATTAGGAGATAATCAGCAGTCTACATCGATGACAGAAAAGCTAGATGTAAAATTCGACTCCAATCGGTATGTTATTACCGGTGCTCCAGATTCTGTAAAGCTTGAAATAAAAGGTCCCAGTGATAAAATTTTAAAAGCAAAATTACTTAATTCTAAGTCTGCTTCGATTAATCTAACAGGAAAGAAAGCTGGAACTTATAATGTTAAAGTGGAAACGGATGGGTTTCCATCAGGTCTGAAAGTGGTTTCTGTACCTGATTCAATAACCGTCACTTTACAAAAAAAAGTAACCAAATCAATGCCTGCAAGTGTCGACATTCTTAATAAAAATGATGTCGCTAAAGGTTATGATATTGGTGATCCTGCGATTACACCTGATTCAGTAGATGTCACTGGTGGCGAGGATATGATCAATTCCATTGCTTTTATCAAGGGTGTTGTGAGTGTAGAAGGTCTTAACCAGACCGTTAACAAAAGTGTGACTCTAAATGCCTATGATGCAAATGGGAATCAATTGAATGTTGCGATCGATCCAGCGACTGTCAACGTTCAAGTGCCTATATTTAGTGTTTCTAAGAATTTACCTATAAAATTGATAGAACAAGGTAGCCCAGCTGATGGTTACCAAATTGATGGAATGGATCCTAACGTTAATAAAGTCACGATTTTTGCAGATAGAAGTATATTGGATAAGATAGACACCATTCCACCCATTGAAGTACCTGTTGATGGATTAACATCAGACAAAACAGACAAAGTTAATGTTCCGATTCCTAAGGGTGTTGAAAGTATAAGTCCGCAAACCATCAGTGTAGATGTTCAAGTTTCAAAATCGGATAATAATAAAAATAATGGTAGTAAAACGGAATCAGGGACAGAATCAACGGATAAGACCACATCAACAATGGATAGTGATTTATCTACAAAAGAATTTAATGCGGTGCCCATACAATTCAGTAGAGCCGATTCTACCAAGACATTGACATTTGAAAAACCTAGTAATAAGAAAATAGATGTAACCGTCACAGGTAAGAATGACGATTTAAAGAAATTAAGTTCTTCCGATATTACTGCAAGCATTGATGTTAGTGATTTAGATAATGGCGTTCACGAAGTGCCCATAAAATTAACAATGCCTAAAGGATTTGAAGGAAGCGCATTACCAAAATATGCGACCGTCAAGATATCTGATCATTCGTCTGACACATCAACGTGATATAAATAGATTATTTCACATAGATATTTAGGAACATGATATGAAGGAGAGATTGATAATGGTAAAGTATTTTGGAACGGATGGGGTAAGAGGAATAGCCAATAGTGAGCTTTCCCCAGAGCTTGCCTTTAAATTAGGGCGCTATGGTGGATATATCTTAACAAAAGAAAAGGAGCACCCTAAAGTGTTAGTTGGACGTGATACACGAATATCCGGCTATATGCTCGAAGGGGCGTTAGTGTCTGGGTTGCTTTCGATCGGAGTTGAAGTCATGCGTCTAGGTGTCATTTCTACACCTGGCGTTGCTTATTTAACAAAAGCGATGGATGCAGATGCCGGGGTCATGATATCGGCTTCTCATAATCCTGTTGCAGATAATGGGATTAAGTTTTTTGGTAGTGACGGTTATAAATTAACCGATGAAGAGGAACATGAAATTGAGGGTTTATTAGATAAGGAAGTCGATGATCTTCCGCGTCCAATAGGGCCAAATTTAGGCACGGTTACAGATTATTTTGAAGGTGGTCAAAAATATCTTCAATTCTTGAAACAAACGATTCAGGAAGATGACTTTAATGGTCTCACGATTGCTTTAGATTGTGCAAATGGATCAACATCATCACTTGCCCCGCATCTCTTTGCTGATTTAGAGGCAGATATTGTCACGATTGGAGCAGCTCCAAATGGTACGAATATTAACGATGGTGTCGGCTCTACGCATCCAGAAGGATTAAGTGACTTTGTTAAAGAAAAAGGTGCAGATATTGGTTTAGCCTTTGATGGTGATGGAGACAGACTTATTGCCGTTGATGAAGAGGGAAACATCATCGATGGGGATCAAATTATGTTTATTTGCGCTAAATATTTAAAGTCACAAGGGCAGCTTAATAAAAATACTCTCGTAACGACGGTCATGAGTAACATCGGTCTCTATAAAGCTCTTGAGGCAGAAAATATTGAATCAAAACAAACGGCCGTTGGTGATCGTTACGTGATGGAAGAAATGCGTTCAGGCGGATATTCACTTGGCGGAGAACAATCTGGACATATTATCTTTCTAGATCACATTACAACGGGTGACGGAATGCTCACGGCCTTGCAAATTGTCAGCATTATGAAAGCCACTGGTAAGAAACTATCTGAACTTGCATCAATGAAAACTTTCCCACAAAAATTAGTTAATGTACAGGTGAAAGATAAATATCATGTGACGGAAAATGATCAAGTCGCTCGTGTAATAAAAGATGTAGAAGAAGAAATGTCAGGGCAAGGACGCATCCTTGTTCGTCCATCTGGAACGGAACCTTTAGTTCGTATCATGGCCGAGGCACCGAATGAGGAAGACTGCGCTCGCTATGTTGATAAAATTGTGGCCGTTGTTGAAGAAGAACTAGGTACTAAAACGAACTAAATAGATCCATATAAACTCGTTTCTAAAATATATGCGCACAGGTCACGAAACATGCCTTGAGCGCATATATTTTATATTAAGAACAGTCAACAGATGCGTTTAGGTTAATAGAAATGAATACGAAAGTCATGACTTTTTAAAACGAATTGGATCGAAAACGGATAAATGATGAATTAGAATAGGACATTTAGGGAATAAGAAAATGATTGACAAGGATAGTCCCTTTCGAATAGAATTTATCTTGAGTCTAGAATGGAAAGGTAGGGTCGACAAGTTCATATAAAGCGCCAGAACTATTCCACAGATCGGAGAAGGGAATAGTTGACGAGGAAGAGGTTTATCGAGCGTTCGGCGGATACCTCTCGGGATACTCACACCCGATAGTCTTATACAAACCAGAAGGGCGACCTTTTGTACAAAAGTAAGACGTGAGATTGATAAGAGGAGTCAAAAAGGAGAACAATACGATCAAAGGGATCAATTGTTGACTTTTAATGAAGCCTTAAAAATACTAAAACAAGTGGGGTAAGAAAATTGCCCCCGGTGGTTTTCTTACCCTACAAGGGGGAAATCCATATGTGCGGAATCGTCGGTTATATTGGAAACAAAGAGGCTAAGCCAATTCTATTAGAAGGACTGCGTAAGCTTGAATATCGCGGATATGACTCAGCAGGTATTGCGCTTGCCAACTTAGATGGTGTCCATATCTATAAAGAAAAAGGACGTATTGCGGCTTTAGCTGATCGGATAGATCAAGAAACATTTGCTACGATGGGTATTGGGCATACTCGTTGGGCAACACATGGTAAACCAAATAGAGAAAACGCGCATCCACATCAAAGTGCGTCTGGCCGTTTTTCGCTTGTTCACAACGGTGTCATTGATAACTATGAAGCGCTCCGAGATGAGTATCTCAATAACGTGACACTTCAAAGTGAAACGGATACTGAAGTAATTGTTCAAATGATTGAACAATTTGTCAATGATAGCATGACGGTCGAGGAAGCTCTTCGCCGCACTCTTAGTCTCGTACACGGTTCATATGCCATTGCACTTATTGACAGTGAAGATGCAGAAACCATCTATGTTGGTAAAAACAAAAGTCCTTTATTAGTGGGTCAAGGCGACGGTTTTAATGTTGTTGCAAGTGACGCTATGGCAATGCTACAAGTGACGAACCAGTTCTTTGAAATTATGGATGAAGAAATTGTTATTGTAAAAAAGGAATCCATAACGATCAAGAATTTGCAAGGTGACGTTCAAGTTAGAGAGCCATTCACAGCGGAACTCGATGCCAGCGACATTGAAAAAGGAACTTATCCACATTATATGTTAAAAGAAATTGATGAACAGCCAGCTGTTATGCGGAATATCATCACAGCTTATCAAGGCGTAAACGGGAAAATCGAACTTGACCAGGACATTCGTGACGCCGTCAAAAATGCAGATCGTTTGTACATCATAGCATGCGGCACAAGTTTTCATGCTGGTCTAGTTGGTAAACAACTGCTCGAGAGAATCGCAAAGGTACCAACGGAAGTTCATATTGCGAGTGAATTCTCATACAATATGCCGCTCTTGTCTGAAAAACCACTCTTTATCTTTATTTCTCAAAGTGGTGAAACAGCAGACAGCCGTTCGGTTCTTGTCCAAGTGAAAAAATTGGGCTACCCAACGATTACGTTAACCAATGTCCAAGGATCGACGCTTTCTCGTGAAGCCGATCATACGCTTCTCTTACATGCAGGTCCAGAAATTGCTGTAGCTTCAACTAAAGCTTACACAGCACAGATTGCCGTTCTTACGCTACTCGCTGTTGATATCGCAACAAGTAAAGGCCTTCATCATGACTTTGATGTCATTCACGAATTAAGCTTGGTTGCTCAAGCCATGGAAGTTCTCGTCGATCAAAAAGAATTAATGGAGCACTTAGCTCATAACTACTTTGAAACAACGCGTAATGCCTTCTACATCGGACGTAGCACAGACTACTATGTATGTATGGAAGCGGCTCTCAAACTTAAAGAAATTTCGTACATTCAAGCAGAGGGTTTCGCCGGCGGAGAACTTAAACACGGTACGATTGCTTTGATTGAAGAAGGCACGCCAGTCATTGCTTTAGCTACCCAAAGCCATGTCAATGGAAGCATACGCTCCAATCTTAAAGAAGTAGCTGCCCGAGGTGCGAACACATGCATCATCAGCATGGAAAGCACCGCTGAAGACGACGACCAAATCATATTACCAGAGGTACACGAATACCTCACACCACTTGTTGCCGCAATACCTGTGCAATTGCTTGCTTACTATGCCGCATTGCAAAGAGACTGCGATGTAGATAAACCAAGAAACCTTGCGAAGTCGGTTACGGTTGAGTGAAGGAAAGATTAAGGGATTAAATGATTGTTGATTTGAAATAAAGTCACGATGTTTTAAAAAAGTTGTGAAGTATTACCCCTTTAGATATGGATTATCTAAAGGGGTATTCTTATAGTGAAAGGAAAAGTATTTCTGAACCAAAAGGTGTATTAGAGAATTGTTGAGTAACAATAGAGTTGTTCAGCAATCGAGCTGTTTCCGTCAAACATAAACGGTAAACGGTCAAACAACTTGTAAAATGGTCAAACATAAACGGTAAATAGCACGAGTGAAAATCGGAGCAACTCTCCAGTTTTCCTCGTGTTTTTTGTTTCTAAAAAGCTATGTAGCTGTAACTTTCTTGGTTTCCACGCTACAAAGTTGGTACCCGCTGTTACATAGTCGGTATCAGACCAGCAGGGACACCAATGCCTGTAATCACCCGAATACGAACACTCTTTTTGTTCTTACGGATAACTTCATATAGGGCATAACTATCCGCATAAGGTTCTCGGATATAACGGCCTTTTAGGATTCCTTGTGCTTTACTTTCCTGATCTTTTTGTTCCACTTTTTCCCGGTTCTTTTCGATTTCTTCTAACCACTTATTAACGTCCATTTTTCTTCTCTCCTTTTTCTGCTATTGAAATAAATAATGGTATGTGAGGTTATGCTTTTACCTCAAAATGTGAATGTTTCTTTTCCGTATAGAGATATTGAGCCATCGCCTTTTCATAGTCGGGCTTTTCCTCAATCGTTTCTCCATCCAATGAATGAACGGGTTAAGAACATAAGGAACACAAGCATTCTTCTTGGAACCTTGTCCTTCTTGATAAGAAGATAAGCTCTTCTTCAAATGCCCTTTAAAGCTGGAAGTTTCCTTTTTCTTTTTGTGGAGACGAACAGGCTGTACCTTGTTAACAGGTTGAATCATCTTGAGTTCTCTCATTAAAGAACCTATCAACTTTCTTCACCTCTTTTGGATATAGCTGAATCGCTATTCTAGTTTTCTATTGACCTCTTATACTAATAAGTTGCGTTTCATTTCATTCTCTCTTTCTGATAAAACGCCATTGACTATTGGAAATATATAAGGTAAACCGTCTATAATAATGAGTAATGTAAAAACAAGGTAAGTCGTTAAAGACTTGAGAGGGAGAGGAAAGAAGATGTTGAAAAAGGTATTCGTAACTCTTGTTGCAATGTTAGTTTTATTTATGGGGATTCAAATGAGTGAACCCGCTCATGCTGCTACTAGCAAAACAAAATATGTAACGGCTAGTGCATTAAATGTAAGAACGGGTCCAAGTACGCATTACAGAGTGGTGACAACGATTAAGAAGAATCAATCTGTCAGAGTCACAGAGACAAAAGGTTCTTGGGATAGAATTACGGTTGGAAGTAAAACTGGTTGGGCATCAAACAAATATCTCACTACGAGAAATCTACATCCGCCTAAAAAACCAACTAAAGTTCCTACTAAAAAAGCGGTGGTAGTTAAAACTGCAGTGAAATCAGCAGCTACCAAAACGACAACCATGTATGTCACAGCAAGGTCTTTGAATGTCCGTACTGGTCCAAGCACAAGATACCGTGTCGTAACGACTGTTAAGAAAAACCAAGCAGTTAGCGTTATTTCAAAAGGTTCTTGGGACAAAATCAAAGTTGGAAGTAAAACAGGCTATGTTTCTGCAAAGTATCTAACCACTAGAAAACCAGCAGCTCCAAAAGCTCCAACAAACTATGCTGCGAAGTTGAAGACAGTAGGAAGCAACAAACAGTTAATCCTCGTCACAGCTAATGGTTACAATACAAGCTATGCCCAAATTCACACATATGAGAAGAATTCCAAAGGCCAATGGATTCCTGTTCTAAGCACAACAGGCTATATTGGTAAATACGGATTTGCGACTCAATCTAAAATGAGTGAAGGCGGCAAACGTTCTCCAATTGGTAAATACACCATTGGAACTGCTTTTGGACGTTATAACAATCCAGGAACAAAATTGCATTATAGAAAAACAACGACTGATGATGTTTGGGTAGATGACTCACGTTCTCGCCTATATAACACATGGCAATCAAAACGTAGAACAAGAGGTCAATGGAGAAGTGCTGAAAATATGTATGTTTCAGCCTACAATTACGGTTTCGTTATCAACTACAACACGAAACGTACTCCGTACAAAGGTAGTGCAATCTTCTTCCATGTGGCTACTGGTAACTACCATTACACACTTGGATGTACGGCTACTTCTCAAACCAATGTTGTCAAAATCCTAAAATGGTTGGATCCTAAAAAGAATCCAGTTATCATTCAAACTCCTACTCAGGAGCTATACAAATACTAATTCTCTATCAGGGAATGCAAAGAGCCAACAGAACTTTCTGTTGGCTTTTTTGTTTTGCTCTTTTCTCTTTGAAGTGGCGTTCATCACTTTATTGACTGTGGATAATAGTTTTACAGGAACGGCATAGAATAACAGGAATTCAAAAAAATAGGCAAGTCAAATTAGACTTTTATAACAAGAAGGGAAGAAGAGAAATGAATAAGAATAAGAAAATTTGGGTGAGTGTGTCTGCGATTGTCGTAGTCATCGCATTAGCTTTAGTATTTGGATTAACTACTAATCATGCGGAGAAAACTTCAGCCGCATCTTCTAATCACGAAACAAAAGCCGTAAAGAAAACAGCTATAAGGAAAAAACTGTTGCGAAAGCGGGAATCAAGGAAGAACCGGCAGCCACAACACTATGTATGGAACCATTATTCAACCGTCAATCGAGTAGTTGTTTCAGTATCAAATCAATAAAATTCAGGCTGTATCCAGTAGCGATCCAGTCTTTCTTTTTTGTTCAATATGCCCTCAATCCCTTGCCCAATAAGGGTTTCAGGAATCCTTATTCCGTTTTTCCTGTTTCTAATCGGTTGTTTTCCCCACTGGATAACCCGTAGGGTTTCGGTTCTTTTTCAGGCGTTTCCCAACTGTAACACCATCCCAAAATTGCTACATTTCAAGTCTTTTCTCCTGATTTTCTCTTCATTCCGTTCCCGTTCAGGGAACAACTATTTTACATAGGCGGAATATTCTGCACAACCCAGAGTGGAGAAAAGAGGGGATAATCGAGAAAAGACGGGCCTTTGAGGGAAGAACTTTTTAGCAGTCAAAAGAAGGGGGAAAGAGGGTGTGGAGCCTTGGGGGATAAGGGTTTGAAGGGGATATAGGGAAGGCAGGTGGCGGGAACGGACTTTTTTACAGCTATATAGCAACAAGCACATGGTTTTGACAAATGCTTGCTCAAATGATACTATAAACATAACATAACGTTAACGTAACGTTTGGGGGATGAGCGATGAATGGCCGCATGCGGATAGGTGAATTGACGGAACGAGCCGGAGTGACTCCGCGCACCGTTCGATATTATGAAAGCATTGGATTGATCCCTCCAGGAGAGCGTGAAGGCCAAGGGCAGCACTATTACACAGAGGAGACACTCGCACGCCTAAGGAAAATTAACCAGTTAAAGAAGCTTAGACTCAGCCTTGATGAAATTCGGGACGTTATCGATCTCTATTTCATTGATCCTAGTGGCGTACAGGCTAAACAGAAAGTGCTCGTTGTTCTGCGCCAACATCTCGCTGAAGCAGATCAGAAGATCAGAGAGTACCAGCAATTTCGTGCTGAGTTAGAGGATCATATTGAACGTTTTGAGCGCTGGTTAGAAGAAAAAAAACCTCGATAGGTTTTTTTTACCCAAAACATAACGTTAACGTAATGTTTTTAAACCAACTGATTCAGGAGGATTGATGCAAATGAGTGAAATGATCGGATTTATTGGACTTGGTAATTTGGGTCTCCCTGTGGCGTCCAATCTTTTAAATGCTGGGTATGCTCTCCGGGTGTATAACCGGACTGCAAGCAAAGCGGAACCACTGGTTGCTGAGGGGGCGCAACAGGTGAACCGACCGACTGACGCCGTGACAACCGGTGGAATTGTTGTGACTCTTTTGTGGGATGATGCGGCTCTGGAAAGCATTGTGTCAAGTCCGGGATTTTTAGGACAACTGGGACCAGATGGGATTCATATTTCTATGAGTACAGTGATGCCAGAAACAGCAAAGAAACTTGCAGCCATGCACGCACAACACGGCAGTGCCTACGTTGAGGCTCCCATTTTTGGAAGACCTGAAGCAGCCGTTGCCAAAAAGCTTTGGATTCCTTATGCAGGGTCGCAGCAAGCTAAGAAACGAGTCCAACCCCTACTAAAAGCGATGGGAGGACAGGGTATCTTTGATTTTGGGGAGGAGGTTGGAGCGGCTACGCTTGTCAAGCTCTTGGGAAACTTCCTGCTTACTTCTGCTTCATATTCTCTAAGGGAAGCACTTACGATATCTGAGAAAAACGGTGTCAATCCAAAAGCCGTCGTCAACATGCTGACACAAACGTTGTTTCCTGCTCCGATTTATCAAAGCATTGGAAATATGATTGCCGAGAAAAAAGAGGTAAATCAGAGTGAGATACCACTGAAGGATGTTGGTCTTCTGAAAAAGACAGCACAACAGGTGGAGTCACCTACACCAATCTCAAGTCTTTTACATGATCTCTTAAGAACTGATTTGGAATAAAGTTTGATCAAACTTTAAAAAAACGTTGTGCCGTTTAAAGGGCGCGATTGTTGAACAACTTAGATAGGAAATGATCAAACTTTTTATAAAAATTGAACAATACTTCACAAAGAAAGAGCCCATTTTGATCAATCTTTTTTTTAAAATAGGTTCTTCTTATTTATCATTTATTATAAGGTGTTATAAGTTGGTTTCCTCATTAAAGAAGCCTCTTTTGGTTGTGAGATTTCAAATTCACCTTCTGCATACTCTTGCTCCGCATAATGGCTTCCCCATTGACAGAGCTCCTGCAAGATAGGTTTAAGAGATTCTCCAAGTTCAGTGGATGAATATTCAACCTTCGGTGGTACTTGATTATACATCTTTCTGCTCACAAGTCCACTGGCTTCAAGCTCTCTAAGTGTTTGAATCAGCATTTTCTGAGTTATATTTGGGACAATGCGCTTTAATTCACTCGTTCTCTTTGGTCCTTTCATTAAAAAGTATAATACAATACCTTTCCATTTTCCGCCAATAACTTCTTTTGTCACTTCAAAACCACAACTAAATTTTTTCAAGTCTAAACCTCTCCATTCCACATTTATTACTTTTTAGTTACTATATCACAAAAAAGTGGGTACTTCCGTTAATGTGCTTACTGAAGGATACTATATCTTGTAAGTTGTTCTTCAAGTACTTAAAGGTAATAGACATAAAATAAAATTAACTCTAAAGGAGTGTTAAGTATGGGTAAATTTGAAGGTAAAATAGCGCTTGTAACGGGTGGAACAAGTGGGATTGGTCTTGCTACAGCACAAAAGTTTGTAAACGAAGGTGCATATGTTTATATCACGGGACGCAGACAAAACGAACTTGATAAAGCTGTTAACCAAATTGGAAAGAACGTAACCGGTGTACAAGGGGATATTTCTAAGATTGAAGACTTAGACAAACTATATGACATTATAAAACAGGAAAAAGGTAAGTTGGACATTCTTTTTGCTAATGCAGGAATTGGAAACTTCCTTCCATTAGGTGGAATTACTGAAGAGCAGGTTGATAGAACGTTCGATATTAACGTTAAAGGAACCATCTTTACTGTTCAAAAAGCGTTATCACTATTCCCGAACAAAGTAGGTTCTATTATTGTAACAGGCTCTACTGCTGGTTCAATTGGCAACCCAGCGTTTAGTGTATATGGAGCATCTAAAGCAGCATTAAGAGCACTAGTTCGCAGCTGGATTCTTGACCTAAAAGGAACTGAAATCCGTGTAAATGTAGTTAGTCCAGGAGGTATTCTTACACCTGCCTACGATGAGCTTTTTGGTGATGCACTTGAGGAGGTACTGGAAAATAGCAGAAATACTGTTCCAGCTGGAAAAGTTGGGACACCTGAAGAAGTAGCAAGCGTCGTATCTTTCCTTGCTTCAGACGAAAGCAGTTACTTGACGGGTGCTGAATTATTCGTAGATGGAGGGCTAGCACAGGTTTAATTTCACTGCGCAGAGATTACAAATAGTCCCAAAAAAAGGTTAATGGGGAATGGTGTAACGGAATCGCAGCAAAATATAAAATTTATAGGAGGAGTCAATATGACCAATCAACAAGTTCAACTCAATATTCGTTTATGAGAATCAGGATAGATTAGTTTCAGGATGGGCGCATATTTTTGGCAAACATCTACTGGAAGGCGTATATGCAGAACTTGGTGGAATAGTAGTCGATGCCCAGCACAGATAACGAGGCATAGGACAAATTTTGTTAAAAGAATGTGAAAAGTGGGCAATGAAGCATGGATATTCAGAAATCAGTATGCGTTCAGGTGGGAATAGAGAAAAAGCTCATCAATTTTATATTAAAGTTGGTTATGAGAACACAAAATGGCAAAAGGTATTTAATCGGTCATTGAAGTAGATCGTATATATTTATCCAGCTTTGACACTTTAGTGAAACAAACGATTTGATATAATTATGTTCTTACCGACTATATAAGGAGAAACTTTTTGAACAACAAGAGTCATTACGGTATAGAACAGATGATTTTGCTGAACATGTTTTAAATCCTCCTAATGTGGGACCTTAATATAAATTTTCATGTAACTTTTGTTCAGTTAACGGAGTGCTTTAGTGGAATAGGGAGGATCAAAATAATCAATCTTTTTTATTAAAAACAGTTCTTGAAATTAAAGGAAAGCCAACATTTTGATCAAACTTTATTCAAAATGTTGGCTTTTTATATGCGGTGAAATCAAAAGTTTAGAGTGAATTTTAATCAAACTTTATTATAAATCAACATTAGTGTCTTTTCCAGTGATCTACCTAACAGTTTAGGAGCCAGTGCATCTTCCGTTTTCTATTTCGTTCTTTCCACTCTGGAACATAATTTTTTTATTAAAATCAGTGAAAAATCGTTACATAAACGAGTGAAAATCGAGAAAAAGTCCGGAATTTAATTTTTTTATAACAAAGAGTAGAAGAGAAGTAAAAGAGGGCATGAGTCCTTGGGAGAGTAGGGGTTGAGGGGAGTGAGAAGGGGAAGGGCGGTGGAATTTAATTTTTTTATGGGGACATAGTAGACTATTAATGGAATTATTCAGTGTCTGTTTTTACGAACAAGGAGCCTAGTGAAAGAGAAAAAAAGAAGGGTACAGTTTACATAACTATCCCCTCGGATTCCTCACTATATTTATAATTGAATTTACGACCATTTACCAGTCAATATCTCTGTTCGGTCGGTTGCAAGACCAGGTGTTCTTGACAAACGTGAAATTTCAGCATACATATCTGGTGTCATTTTAAAATCTGTTGCTGCTAATGAATCTTCCAATTGCTTTAAATTACGTGCACCAATGATAGGAGCAGTAACAGAGGGATTAGCCATTACCCACGCTACTGCTAAAGTTGCAGGTTTTACATCATGTTCCCCGGCATATTTGGTAAACTGTTCAGCAGTAACAAAATCTTCATTGGCACCGTAACGGTCTTGATAGCGGGCATTTTGAACAAGTCGGCCCTCCCCTGGACGCTTATTCACTCCATATTTTCCTGATAAAAGTCCAGCACCAAGTGGGCTGTACGTAATGACACCAATTTGTTCAGAAGCAGCCATTGGTAAAATTTCAACCTCTGCTTGCCGTTTAACAAGGTTATACATAGGCTGAATCAATTCAAAGCGAGCAAGTTGCTCTTTTGCAGAAATTCCTAATGCTTTTGTAATTTGCCATGCGGCCCAATTGCTTACTGCCGGATAAAGGATCTTTCCTTGACGCTGTAAGTCATCAAGTGTCCTTAGTGTTTCCTCGATTGGAGTTAGTTCATCAAAGTCATGGACGAAATAAAAATCAATATAATCCGTCTTTAAGCGACGCAGGCTGTTTTCAATCCCTTGCATCATATGTTTTCGAGACAAGCCTCTCGAATTCACATCAGCACTCGTGTTCCAGAACACCTTTGATGTTAAAACGATTTGATCCCTTTCATGAGCGATACATTCCCCTAGAATTTCCTCAGAACGCCCATAAACATCGGCCGTGTCGAAAAAGTTGATACCAGCTTCCCGACAACGCTTATACATGCTTTTAGATGTTTCTTCATCAGCGTCTCCGCCAAAAGACATGGTACCAAAACATAAATTGGAAACCTGAATTCCTGTTTTTCCTACTGTTCGATATTCCATCATGCACCTCCAAAAATTAATCCTTTTCTGCACATACCTGTCTATTATAATTTCCCGCCAAATACTGGGAAGAAGCTATGCTCACCATAATCCTGGATGTGCTCTGCATTCTTCAAAGTCTCCATATCCCCATCGCTTATAGCAAAATCAAGCTCAGAATTGTTTCTCATGTGATCCGGATTTGCCGTCTTAGGAATGACGACAAGACCAAGCTGTAAGCAATAACGCAGGCAAAGCTGAGCAACAGATACTCCATACTTATCAGCGATTACCTTAAACTCTGCATGATCGAGAACTGCACCGTGGGCAATTGGTGAATAGGCCTCGACCAGGATGTTATGCTTCTGGCAGAATTCAATTAGTTCCAAAGGAGTATTGCTCACATGTGCCAATACCTGATTTACCATAGGCTTAATCTCGCAGTTTGCAAGAATATTCTCTACATCATCTTGAAGGAAGTTAGAAAGACCAATTGCCTTTACCTTGCCTGTCTTATAAGCCTTCTCCAAAGATTTCCATATTTCTTTGTTTTCCTCAAAGTAACGGTTCTCCTCCCGGAACTCCGTCCAAGGCTGTGGGCTGTGGATAATCAGAAGGTCAATGTAATCCAGTCCCATCTTTGATAAAGACTCATCAATGGACTGCGTAACGGCATCATAGGTCTTTAATTCCGCCGCAACCTTTGTTGTGATAAAAAGTTCTTCTCTTGCAACACCACATGATTTGATTCCTTCACCAACACCAGCTTCATTCATATAAGCCTGAGCGGTATCAATATGACGATATCCGATAGATATGGCATCTCGCACTGCCTGAGTTGCCTGTGTGTCATCAAGCAACCACGTACCAAGGCCTAATTTTGGAATTTCTACACCATTTGATAATTTATAAGTTTCGTTAAACATGCCTTTTTGTCTCCTTTTGCATTGTTATATTTTTTTGTACCTTGCTTTTTTACTTTTCTAATTTTCCAGAATCATTTCATTGACACAAGCTAATGCGTTCAATGTTCTCGGAAAGCCCATATAGGGGAGGCAGTGGGTGATGGCAGTGATCAAAGTTTCTTTGTTATTTCCCACATTTTTGTTACCCAGCACATGTGACTTTACTTGACCTTCACAACCTCCAAGACTGCTTACGATACAAAGTGTCAGCAATTCTCGTGTTTTCAAATCTAGTCCGCCACGGGTGTAAAAGTCTCCAAAGCAAAAAGCAGAAAGGTATTCCTGAATATGCTTTTGTTTGGCTGGGGCACTCTCTTGCATTTTGGAAATGACATCACCAAAAATCTCTACTTGAGTTGCAAGCCCCTTGTCAAAACGATTATCTTCATCAACCTGTTTTTGGCTTTCAATTGGTAACTCAATATTCTTCGCTTTGAAAACCTCATTGGCTTCATTGATGGCGTTTAATGTTTTCGGGAATCCAATGTATGGAGCACACTGATAAATGGCCTCTTTGATTTCTACAGGTGTTACCCCAATGTTTAGTGCCGCACCAACATGTGCCTTGAACTGAGGCAATGTCTGGTTGGTAGCAAGCACTACCAGAGTGATAAGTTCCCGTTGTTTGTCATCCAAATTTCCTTGATAGAATACTTCCCCAAAAATGAAACGGCTAAGGATGTCCTGAAAATCAGGATCAGTAGCATATGCGGCGGGTACTCCATCACCAAATAGTTGTTTGTATTTTTCGTTGCTCTTTTCAACACGATCCATAAATAAGCCTCCTGGTAGAAGTTAGTTCACTTTTAATATTTCAAAAGGTAGCTGAACTAGATGCTGCAAAAATTAATATTGATTGAATAATCAACATCTGTTTATAATTATAAAAAAACCCTTTTTACTTTCAATGGTTAAATGAATGCAATTCGTTGATTACTCAACAAATCAAGTAAAATTGTTGATTATCTTTGGGAAGTTTGGTGATTTAAAATGCTTAAAGTAGATAGAAGAATAGCCAAAAGCCAAACAGCAATAAAAAATGCTGTTATTGAACTGATGTCTGAAAAAAGTTTTGATGACATTACCATTCAGGATATTGCAGATAGAGCAAATGTTAATCGAGGAACCATTTATCTTCATTACACGGATAAATACGACCTCCTCGATAAAATGATTGAAGAACATATAGAGAATCTCCGAGACCTTTGTCAATCAGCAGCCGATATGACGTTTCAAGAGGGAAATTATGTTTGGTACGAATACTTTGAGAGTCATTATTTGTTTTTTTCAACCAGCTAGCAAGTAAAGGTGCCCCTTATTTTCGCAGTCGGTTCCTAGAGTTAATCGTGGAAGAGTTTAAACCTGAAGTGGATATAGAAGGAGGAAAAAACAAAGGATTAAATGAAGAAGTGTTTCTTCAATTTTTTGGCTCAGCAGTTGTTGGAGCAGTGGAATGGTGGTTTAAAAATGGAATGCCTTTGTCAGCTCGTGTCATGGCTGAACAAACGGGGGCATTGTTGGATAGAAATTTTGAATAATCTAATAGTCAATTTTAAAAGAAATGAAATAACCTGAGTCTATATGAATTACAGGACTCAGGTTATCTATATATTAAATGAGGCTTTCCTTTGTATAAAGTAGTAATTAATGAGCGATTGGCATATTTTTTTGCCATTTTCCTGGATTCGTATCATCTGGTAGTACCTCATTGATAATATCAAGGTAGTGATTTGCTTTTTCCTCCATATATTTGGCTCTTTGTTTTGCTTCCTCCAACTGAGCTAGAGCGGTGGCTTTTTGCTTCATAATAATCCCATAGCGTTCTTGAATGGTAGAACGGCCTTCCAAGCACAAGTCAACATAGGATTTAATGTCTTCTACAGACATGCCGCATTGTTTCAAATGTTTTACGCCTATAAGCCAGTTGAGTGATTCTTCATCAAAAAGTCGGTTATTGTTTTTGTCACGCTGGACACTTGGAACTAATCCCTTATCTGTATAGTAGCGAATGGTATGCTCAGTCAGTCCAAGTAGCTTGGATACTTCCTTTACTGTATACAATGCAGTTCCTCCTCGGAATTTATATAAAAGTCTTTTTAAACTCTTGACTTCGTGTTACTCGAAGGTTATAGGCTTATCATAGTACAAGTTACTAATACTGTATACCCTAAAAAGAAGAAGTATGGTTAGTGACTTGAACATGTAAAAAAATTAGGAGGCTTACATATGCAAAAAGTTACTTTAAACAATGGTGTGGAAATGCCGATTTTAGGTTTTGGCGTATTTCAAGTTCCTGAACTGGCTCAATGCGAGCAAGCGGTGTCAGATGCACTTGAAGCGGGTTATCGTTTAATTGATACGGCTGCAGCCTATTTTAATGAGGAAGCGGTTGGTGCAGCCATTAAAAAAAGCGGGATTCCAAGGGAAGAACTTTTTATTACAACAAAACTTTGGATTCAGGATGCTGGTTATGAAAATGCCAAAAAAGCCTTTGATGTTTCCTTGAAGAAACTAGGGCTTGATTATCTTGATTTGTACCTTATTCACCAACCTTTCAATGATTATTATGGTTCTTGGCGGGCAATGGAAGAACTTTATAAAGAAGGTAGAATCCGTGCGATCGGTGTATCTAACTTCTATCCAGATCGTCTAGCTGACTTAATTCTGAACAGTGAAGTTGTGCCAGCGGTAAACCAAGTGGAGACCCATCCGTTCTTCCAGCAGAAAGAGGCAAAGAAGGTTATGGAGGAATATGGCGTACAAATTGAATCATGGGGACCATTTGCAGAAGGTCAGAAGAATATTTTCCAAAATGAATTGCTTGCTAGTATTGGAGCAAAATATGGAAAGTCAGTAGCACAAGTTATTTTACGCTGGCATATTCAACGTGGTGTTGTAGCAATTCCGAAATCTGTTCATAAAGAACGTATTATTGAAAACCTTAATGTTTGGGATTTCACATTAAGTGAAGAAGATTTGGTGTCTATTGCTACTTTGGATGTTGGAAAAAGTGAAATCATTAACCATTTTACGGCCGATACGGCTAAGAGGTTAAATGGATGGAAAATTCATGACTAATAAACAGTGAAACACTTGGATTTGGAAAGCGGGGTTTTTCAAATGGAATATACAAAACTAGGTAATACTGGATTGGATGTCTCCAGACTTTGTCTTGGTTGTATGGGTTTTGGAGTAAAGGAACGCTGGGTGCATCCATGGGTAATTGATGAGGAAAGCAGCCGTACAGTTATTATAAAGGCCCTTGACTTAGGTATCAATTTTTTTGATACAGCGAATGTATATTCAGACGGAACCAGTGAAGAATTTCTCGGAAGTGCCCTTAAAGATTTTGCAAATCGAGATGAAATTGTCATTGCAACAAAGGTTTATTTTCCATTGGGCAAAGATTTAAACAGCAAAGGTCCGAACAGAAAAGGATTATCCCGAAAGCATATTATGAGCGAAATTGATAAAAGTCTGAAACGCCTTGGAACGGATTATGTAGATCTGTATCAAATTCATCGCTGGGATTACGACACACCAATTGAAGAGACGATGGAAGCTCTTCATGATCTAGTGAAGGCCGGTAAGGTAAGATACATCGGTGCTTCTGCCATGTATTCCTGGCAGTTCTTGAAGGCAATACATGTAGCTGAAAAAAATGGGTGGACCAGATTTGTGTCCATGCAGGATCATCTTAACCTCATCTATCGTGAAGAGGAGCGGGAGATGCTGCCGTTATGTAAGGAAGAAAAAATCGGTGTAATCCCATATAGTCCGCTTGCTTCAGGTAGATTAACTCGTGATTGGTTGGAAGACACTCTTCGTTCTGAAACAGATCAAACTCAGAAATCTAAGTACGGTGCGACTGAAAATAACGACCGTCTTGTTGTGGAGCGAGTTTCGGAAATCGCTAAGAAACATGGTGTACTAAAATCCCAAATAGCATTAGCCTGGTTGCTACAGAAAGAGCCAGTAACAGCTCCAATTGTTGGGGCAACAAAAATTTCTCATCTTGAAGATTCCGTGGGTGCTCTATCGGTTAAATTAACGACGGAAGAAGTTGCATATTTGGAGGAGCCTTATGTTCCACACCCGGTAGTGGGTGCTTTAAGTTCTAATTGACAGCAATAGTAAAACCCCTGATGAACTTTTTCGGGAAATCAGGGGTTTTTAATGAAAAGAAACTACTTTCTTAATTCATTCCAAACAGGTATTCTTGTACATCAAAAGTGTGTTTTTAAACTAAACCTTACCACCCATTATAGATTCCTCTCTAACAAAATTCCAACTTGTTCTGCCATGGCTTGAGGTGAATAAGGCATTCCATTCGTAATCCACCATTCCACAATCCCTACGTATGAAGTAACAATAAATTGAAGAAGAACATCTTCACTTAATTCTTGGTTTTCTTCTTTTGATGTATCTACTTCATCTTTGAACTCTTCAATTAGAAACTCATGAAACTGCCTGCGAAAAGAGGGGGCTCCTTTACTTGCTAGCATCGTAGAAAAGAATAAATAATTACTCTCTAGGTATTCAAACCATGGAAGATTTGCATCTTTATACTCCATTTCAGATGTAGATTCACAGATTTCTCCCATTTGGTGAATATGTTCCTCAATAAGTTTATCCAGTAAATCAAACTTATCCACGTAATGAAGGTAGATGGTCCCTCGGCTAACATTTGCTCTGTCGGAAATATCCTGTATCGTGATGTCATCAAAACTTTTTTCCGACATCAGTTCAATTAAGGCCTTTTTTATGGCTTCTTGGCTTTTCGCTATTCTTCTATCTACTTTAGGCATCTTTTGATCCACCAAACTTTCTTAAAAGATAATGAACAATTTTAATTAATTTGTTCACTACTAAACAAATCACGTTGAATTAACAATTGTAATCATCCTATATCTGCCTATAATTATAAACAGATGTTCAATTATGTATCAATATTAATTTATTCACGAGCGTCAAATTGGGCTATCTTGGGAATTATAAAGGTAACCACTTGGTAGTAAGGAAAGGATGTTATCTACTATGTCTAATATTCAAGATAAAGTTGTCATTATCACGGGTGCTTCAAGTGGTATTGGTGAAGCTGCAGCAAAAGAACTTGCATCTAAGGGTGCTAAATTGGTCCTGGCTGCCCGTCGTGGCGAACGCTTAAAGAAACTACAAGAAGAAATTCAAAACAACGGTGGGCAAGCTATTTATAAAGTAACAGATGTAACTTCCCATGATCAAATGGAAGAGTTGGCTGAGTTGGCTCTACAGGAATTTGGAAAAATAGATGTTCTAGTTAACAATGCTGGAGTCATGCCACATTCCTTTCTATATAAGAAAAGAATCGACGATTGGAACAAGATGATTGATGTTAACATCAAAGGCGTACTCTATGGAATCGCTGCTGTTCTTCCTACAATGAGGGAACAGAAGTCTGGGCATGTCATTAATCTTTCATCAGTAGCTGGACACTTTGTTGGAGCAGGAAGTACTGTCTATGCAGGAACGAAGTTTGCTGTTCGTGCCATTTCGGAAGGCCTTCGTAAAGAAGAAGCTGCAAATAATATACGTTCAACCATTATCTCACCAGGAGCGGTTACTTCTGAGTTAATTAATGCAATTACAGACATGGATTTAAAACCAGGAATTGAAAAAATCTATGAAGGTGCGATTGATGCTGATGCTATTGCTCGTGCCATTGCTTTTGCTATTGAACAGCCGGCTGATGTAGCGATTAATGAAATGATCATCCGTCCTACAAGTCAAGAACGTTAATTTAACTGAAGGAGGACATATACAATGAAAGAAGTTATACTTTGGACCGGTGCTGGACGGATTGGCATGGCCATAGCTAGAAGAATCGGTTTTGGTAAGAAAATTATTGTTGGTGATAAGAACTTAGATAATGCCAAGGCTATTACAAAAATTATGAAAGAAGCGGGATTTGATGTGGTACCTGTCGAAACGGACATTTCTTCCAGAGAATCTATTTTAAATTTGATTTCAGAAGGTCAGAAGTATGGTGAAATCACTGCTCTTATTAATGCAGCTGGCGTGTCACCTAGTCAGGCATCTATTGAAACCATTTTGAAGGTAGATTTGTACGGAACGGCAGTATTGCTGGAGGAAGTAGGGAAGGTCATAGCTCCTGGAGGCGTTGGTGTGACCATTTCAAGTCAGTCTGGACACAGAATGCCTCAATTGGGAACGGATATAGATGAGCAGCTGGCAATAACACCAACTGAAGAACTTCTTAGTTTGGAAGTCCTTCGACCAGAAAATATTAAGGATACGTTGCACGCTTATCAAATGGCAAAACGGTGCAATGTAAAGCGGGTTATGTTTGAATCTATTCGCTGGGGAGAAAAAGCTGCTCGTATCAATTCCATTTCTCCGGGGATTATCGTAACGCCACTTGCTATAGACGAGTTCAATGGTCCAAGAGGCGAGTTTTATAAGAATATGTTTGCCAAGTGCCCTGCCGGACGTCCGGGAACAGCTGATGAGGTTGCAAATATGGCCGAACTATTGATGATGCCCCAGGGAGCTTTTATCACCGGATCTGATTTCCTAATTGATGGTGGAGCGACGGCTTCTTATTTTTACGGGCCACTAAAACCAGCAGAATGATGAAAGAAAAAAGTAGTATATAGGGGGAATTTAGGATGGAAACTGTCACTTTATCTAATGGGATTAAGATGCCAATTTTAGGATTTGGAGTATATCAAATTCCTGACCTTGAAGAATGTGAACGTGTTGTGAGTGATGCCATTGAAGTGGGTTACCGTTCGATTACTGCTTAGGCTTATAAGAATGAAGAGGCTGTAGGGAATGCTGTCCGTAAAAGTGGCATACCCCGTGAAGAGTTCTTTATTACTTCAAAAGTATGGATTTCCAATGCCGGCTATGAGAAAGCAAAAGCATCCATTGAAGAATCCCTACGGTAAGGAAAGAACGAATGATTGAAAATTTCGATGCCTTTAATTTTGCATTAACAAATCAGGACATGGATAAAATTATGAAATTAGATCAGGGACAAAGTTTGTTCTTCTCCCATTACGATCCGGAAACCGTTGAATTTATAACTGGGCTGATAAGATAACTGAAAAGATGATCAAAAGGGGAGCTAGTAGCTTCATTTTTGAATTATAAGATAGAAAGCAAGCAGAAACCTTTTATAGGAGACGATTAAAATGAAAATGAGAGAATTAGGAAATAGCGGCTTGAAAGTGTCTGCCATTGGTTTAGGTTGCATGGGAATGGATCATGCTTATGGAAAACCGGCTGATCGTAATGAAATGATTACATTAATTCGCAAAGCGGTTGAACTAGGCTGCAATTTCTTTGATACTGCCGTTGTTTATGGTGAGGCCAATGAAGCATTATTAGGAGAGGCTGTAGCACCAGTAAGACACAAGAGTGTGATTGCCACGAAATTTGGAATTACTGGACAAGCAGTTGTTAATGGTCGTCCTCAAAATATATTAAATAGCAGACCAGAATCTATTCGAGAACAACTGGAAGGGTCCTTAAAGAGATTAAAAACGGACTACATTGATTTATATTATCAACACCGTATTGACCCAAATGTAGTACCAGAAGACGTTGCAGAAACAATGAAAGAACTAATGGCAGAAGGAAAAATAAAAGCATGGGGATTATCGAATGCACCGATTGAGTATATGCGGCGGGCTCATGCTGTTTGTCCCATTGCGGCCATTGAAAATCAATACTCGATGATGTGGCGTGAACCGGAAAAGGAATTATTCGATATTTGTGAAGAGTTAGGAATTGCATTTGTTGCTTACAGTCCACTAGGAAATGGTTTCCTAAGTGGAAAATATACAAAAGAAACGAAATATGACGAAGGTGACTTTAGAAGTTTCATGGGAAGATTCAAACCTGAAGTGATGGACCAAAACCAGGCATTGTTAAATTTACTTGCTGATATTGCTGAAAGTAAAAAAGCAACATCTGCACAAATTGTATTGGCATGGGAGTTAGCACAAAAACCATTTATTATTCCAATACCAGGCACAACGAAATTGCAAAGGTTGGAAGAAAACTTAGGGGCAGCTGATATTGACTTAACAATAGAAGAACTTGCCAGCATCAATGAAGCTCTATCCAAAATTGATATTGATGAAACACACTTTTAATAGGAAAAGTTTCAAATGGAAAGGAAGTTTTAAAATTGACGAATGTTTTGATACTTGGAGCTAGCGGCTCTATTGCCCGTGTTGCAATTGATTTATTCCTGAAAGAAACGGATGCACAATTAACCCTTTATCTCCGTAATTCACGTAGGCTAAAGAAGTTGGAA
This sequence comes from Terrilactibacillus laevilacticus, assembly GCF_006517395.1. Lineage (GTDB taxonomy): Bacteria > Bacillota > Bacilli > Bacillales > Sporolactobacillaceae > Terrilactibacillus > Terrilactibacillus laevilacticus. The sequence continues at coordinate 133,362 of NZ_VDCY01000006.1, read as the reverse complement.
TCCAGCCGTGTCCGAATTCTCGAAGGGGACGTTCTGGATATTGAAACATTAAAGGAAGCAATGGTTGGACAAGATGTTGTTTATGCCAATTTAGCCGGCCAATTAGAACGAATGGCAAAAAATGTGGTAGAAGCCATGAAAGCAACGGGTATTAAGCGTCTCATTTGGATTAGTTCAATGGGGATTTATGATGAGGTACCTGGGGAGCGATATAGCTCTATCTTAAATCCGTACCGAGATTCAGCTGCAATCATTGAAAGCTCAGAACTTGACTACACGATTATAAGGCCCGGCTGGTTTACGAGTAAAGATGAAATTGATTATGAGCTTACCCATAAAGGAGAGTCATTTAAGGGTCACGATGTATCCCGAAAGAGTGTTGCGGACTTGGTAGTAAAGTTGACAGTAACACCAGGAATGGAAGTTCGAAGCAGCTTAGGTATCAGTAAACCATAATAAGTAACCATTGTACTAATTTTAAAGGGTGTGATAGGAGGATATATGAGCAGTAAGAGCCAAAGTGGTAAGTTTCGTGTTAAAAGGAAAACCGATAACAAGAAAATGAGAGCTAAGCTACACCAAACTAAGATTTGGCTAAAAGAAAACAGAACCAAAAGTGCCGACTTGATTATGGATAGAATACGAAGGTCACTTATAGGGTACTACAATTACTATTGCATTACTGATAATTCACCAACGGTGGATTTGTTTTGTGATTGTATCAGAAAGTTACTCTACAAATGGTTGAATCGAAGAAGCCAAAAGAAGTCCTTTAACTGGGAGAAGTTTGTACTATTTCTAAAGAAGTTTCCACTTCCAAGGCCAAGGGTGAAAGTAAGTATCTACGATCTAGAAATCACATTACGTAAATTCTGTGAAGGGTGATAGGAAGAGCCGTGTGCGGGAAAACCGCTCGCACGGTTCTGAGAGGGGGTGGAGCACAATCTGCCGGAGGCAGAGAGGTTCCATCCTACTCGACCCTAAATTGAAACAGAGGGCAGATTTTTTTCTACCCTCTGTACCTTTAGTTGCTGAAGTAATGTCCTTTTTCGAGGTCTGGAATGAGCTTAGGATGCACTGGCTGCCATCCTAAGCGCTCCTGAGTCAGCGTACTCGACGTTGGGTTGTCAGCCGACACAAAGGCGCCGAGCCATCCGAAGTGGGCGTCCGCCTCCTCACGGGAAATGCTGACCACCGGCAGGTTCAGGTGACGACCGATGACACCGGCGATGTCACGGAATGGCACTCCCTCATCAGTGACCCCGTGCAGCCATGATCCCCCTGGGGCGGCTTCCACAGCCAACCGGAACAGACGCGCCGCATCGAGGCGATGCACGGCCGGCCAGCGGTTGTAACCGTCGCCGATGTAGGCAGAGACGCCTTTGTCGCGAGCAATGCCGATCAAGCTCGATACGAAGCCGTGATCGCCAAGGCCGTGAACGGAAGGTGCGAGACGGACGACCGATGACCGTACCCCGCGCTCAGCTAGCGAGATAACCACGTTCTCCGATTCGCCTCGGGGTACTGAGTTGTCGACCACATCTTTTTCCGTCCCGATTTGCCCTGGCGGAAGTACGTATGTGAGCATCAATGTTCCCGAGGTGATCACGAATGGTTTGCCTGTACCCTCAAGCACTTCCCCCATTGTCTTGACGGCGCGTAGGTCGTCTGAGATCGCCTTGTCGTAGTCTGAGAAGTCGTGCTTAAACGCTAGATGAATGACGCCGTCCGCAGCAGAGGCTCCGCTGCGAAGGCTGTCAAGATCGTCGAGGGAACCGCGGTGCACCTCGGCCCCTGCAACCTTTAATGTATCGGCAGATTTGTCTGAACGAGCAAGGCCGACGACCTGATGCCCTGCCTCGATGAGTTCACGGACAACCGCAGTTCCGATGAAGCCTGTCGCTCCTGTAACAAAAACACGCATATTCTTACCTCCTTTGGATATTTCATATCAGAATGTTCAACTACAAAAAGAATTATATAACACAAAATTAACAAAGTAAACTAATTTAATTAAAATAGTTAATTTAATAATTAACGTAAAATACGTTTGTGATAATAAAGCGATGTCGGTATAATATAAGTGTCAAAGGAGGTTTCATTCGTGAGAAAACCCGTGAGCGTCGATCAATATATTGAAAAAATAAAACCTGTTATAAGAAGAAACAAATTCAGCCAATTAAAAATAGACGAGATCGCAAAATATATGGATATCAGCAAAGTGACACTTTATAAGCATTTTTCATCCAAAGATGAAATCATTCAACGGGTTGTCATGTATTATATTAATTACTTGCAAGGGGCTGATACCGTTGTAAAAGATGATTCCGTCTCTTATGTTGAACGCTTTCAAATGACGTTTTTGCAATCGTTGATATGTGTAACTTTTATATCTGATTTGTTCTTAAATGATCTCAAAGAATTTTACCCGCACCATTTTGAGGATCTTGCAGCTGCACAACAAAGTCGAATTAAAAACTTACAAACCTTTTTTGAATCCGGAATGAAGAAGGAAATATTCAACAAATTGAATGCAGTATTGTTTATGGTTCAAGATGACGCTGTGTTACGGCGTTTCATGGAACCCTCATTTTCAATTCAGTATGATGTTACCTTGAAACAAGCGATTATAGATTTTTATAAAATGAAAGAATATCAATTGCTTAAGCCTGAACATATAGATACTGTGGATGATTCCGTTATTGAAAAAGGGGTTTCTAAAGTTTTACAAACCATTTCATAATCATGTTCGCGCTCCCAGATTGTCTTCAGCAAAAGGGCGCAATTCTGCAATAAGAATTGCGCTCTTCTTCATGTAAAGGGCCAGATTGTTGAAGAAAAACCCGTTCTGCTAGAAACTAAATGGAATACTAATCATAAAATGCTTTAAAAAGTGGGGATATCAATGGCTGCAAAGAATAAAGAGGATTTTAATGGATTAAAAGTAATTGGTGAAATTTGTGGGGCGATTCGAGATGAACTAGTCCTTGTACGAAACCTAGAATTACCACAAAAGAACAAGAGAGATATTTGAAAAAGCAGGAGCTCAATCTGCCCCAAAAGGAGAATACAATTTTCCTGGATATACGTGCATTAGTATAAATAAAGAAGTAGCGCACGGGATTCCGAAGAGGAAACGGACCATTCAAGAAGGGGATATAGTAAATATTGATGTTTCAGGTTCAAAAGACGGGTATTTCGCAGATACCGGAATTCCCTTTGTAGTAGGGGAAAGAGAGACAACTTTACAGAAAATACGTGACGTTGTTTAAAGAAGCATCGACGCTGGACTTAAGAAGGCAAAGCCAGGTTCAAAAAATACGTGCTCGGAAAAGCTGCACACAATGTAGCGAAACAGCATGACTTAACAGTCATAAAAAATCTTACTGGACACGGTGTTGGGCGTTCGATTCATGAAGAACCAAAACATATTTTCAATTACTTTGCCCCATGGATAACTCTCGGGTGGTGGGCACCTAAAATAATTAGAATGCATTGTTCATAAACATACTTTATGAACCTTTCTAATTAGGAGGAAGTTATGGACCGTTCAAACCACCATAGAGTGGAGCCATATTTATCGACGCATAGTTTGTTACCGGAAAATCAGGAGACACCCATTCAATTTATCAAGACTGACGATACGGATAATAAATTATTTTATAGGCGGAACCACTTTTCTTATCCACCTCTTTCTTACTCAAACTATTGGCTCCCGATTAATGGGATAGTATCAACACCAATACTGCTTTCCATGCAGGACATTCTTCATTTACCTTCAAAAACAATACAAGTTGTCCTTGAATGTTCAGGAGATAAACGTAACCTTTTCGAGCCTAAAGTATTTGGAGTGCAATGGGGAAAGGGGGCTATTAGCCAAGGCTATTGGAAGGGTGTACCTTTACGAACCCTACTTGAACTATCTGGAATAAGAGAAGGTGCAAAAGAAATTGTCGTGGAAGGATATGATTTTGGAGAAAGAACCGATATAAATAAGGTTTTCTCCTACGCTAGAAGTTTGCCTATTGAGAAGGCGATCCACCCTGATACCATTATTGCATATGAATACAATAATCAGCCAATTCCGTTTAAACATGGTTATCCACTGAGATTAATTGTTCCACAGTGGTATGCGATGGCATCCGTTAAATGGATTAAGCAGATTAGGGTTATTGATTTTAATTTTACAGGACCTTTTCAGACAATCGATTATGTGTATTACCCAAATAAAGAAAATAATAAAGATGCCTTCCCCGTTACTACAATAAATGTAAACTCGACTATTCAAAAGCCCTTAGATATGGAAATTTTAAATACTGGTAAGCATTTGATTAAAGGGATTGCTTGGACAGGTAATGGTTTTATTACAAAGTTAGAAATAAGTGTAGACGGTGGGAGTACCTGGTTAAATGCAAAATTAGAGCCTACTAAAGATTTTAGTTATGGCTGGCAATCTTGGTCCTATGAATGGACTATATCAAAGAAAGGTGAATATATGATTGTGTCAAAAGCAACAGACTCATATGGCCGAATCCAGCCAACTATACCTTTTTGGAATAAAAAGGGTTATGGGTATAATGCCATTGATAAAATCAAGGTTAAGGTAGAATAGCGGAAGGAAAGTTCCCATATCTCGCTGAAAGGAGCATTTGAACCAACCCAATCGACGGAAGCGTTCGCCCAATTTTGATGAATTAGAAGTAAACGCTGGAATCAAGAAAACATTTGGTTTTACTTGTTCTTATTTATTCCAACTTGTGTTTTGCTTGATCTTCAAAGAGAAAAATTGGCTCCGTGCGTGAACTCGATTGGGCTACGGCATTTGCCGGTTTGTTTGAAATTTTTGATGATGTGTTAAAGCAAACAACGAAAAAAATCAGTAAATTAATCAAAATTCAATCGCACAATGGATGGCAGTTTTGCCAAACTATATCAAGTCCTATCCCTCTAATTTGGGGAGCAAAAGTTGAGTCATTTATCATAAGAATCTCTTTTTGTTCACAAGTTCGTCACAAAACAGTTGCGCTATGTAAGCGGTTACTATAAACTGAGTATACTATTCTTTTTTTCATTGATTGTACAGCTTAAATGGGAAGAGGGTAATGTCATTATGCATTGGGTTCAAAATTATAATCCATTCGGTAACTTAGCTGTGTCCTTCTTTGTTGCTTGCATACCTATCATCTTTTTTTTCTGGGCATTAGCTGTGAAAAAGATGAAGGGATATGTTGCAGGGTTGTTAACTGTCTTCGTTGCGGTATTGGTGGCGATCATCGTCTATAAGATGCCTGTTTCGCTGGCTGTCAGTGCGACTGTATTCGGCGGATTTCAAGGGTTATGGCCGATTGGATGGATCATTGTAACCGCTGTCTTTTTGTATAAACTTACTGTTGTATCCGGTCATTTTAAGATTATTAGAGATTCTATTGCTTCAATCACAGAAGATAGAAGGTTACAAGCGCTGTTAATTGCTTTCTCTTTTGGAGCCTTTTTGGAGGGAACAGCTGGTTATGGGACACCTGTTGCGATTGCCGGAGGATTGTTGGCAGGTCTAGGATTTAATCCCTTTTATGCAGCTGGGTTGTGCCTGATTGCCAACACAGCACCCGTTGCTTTCGGAGGTGTCGGTATCCCTATTCTGACATCCGCACAAGTTGCTGACATGGATGTTATGGCGATCAGTCAGATGGTTGGCCGTCAAGTGCCTTTATTGTCACTCTTCGTTCCATTCTGGCTGGTATTTATTATGTCTGGGTGGAAACGGACAATTGAAGTACTTCCAGCCATTTTGGTTTGCGGCCTTTCCTTTTCACTAACACAATTTATAACAGCCAACTATCTTGGCCCGGAACTTCCGGATATTACTTCAGCCATTGCTAGCCTGGTTTCTTTGACGATTTTCTTAAAGGTTTGGAAGCCAAAAACAATCTTCCGTTTTAAGAATGAAGAGTCTCAGGAAGGTCTGATTTCTGGATCAGAGGTAACAGAACAAGCAGCCGCACAGTCCAGGGATATGCATCATTCACTGAAACAGATTATACAGGCATGGTCGCCCTTTATTTTGCTTGTCGGAATCATCTGTATTTGGGGCGGCCTGGATATTGTCAAAAAGGCGTTAAATTCGCTGACCATGATGATATCCGTTCCATTTCTTGATGGTGCGATTGATAAAACTGAACCCATCGTTAATGAATCTGTGCCTTATGAAGCGGTGTATAAGTTTGATCTGCTTGCGGCAACAGGAACAGCTATTCTTGTTGCATGCCTCATTAGTAAATTTCTTCTTCAACTCAGTTGGAAAAAATGGATTCAAACGTTCCGTGATACGATAAAGGAGCTGACTTTTCCGCTGATTATGGTTGTGTCGGTGCTTGGGTTTGCGTACATTGAAAATTACTCGGGCATGAGTGCAACGTTAGGTCTTGGATTGGCTTCCACGGGTGTTGCTTTTCCTTTCGTCGCTCCGATTATTGGCTGGATGGGTGTATTCTTGACTGGATCGGATACGTCATCAAATGCTTTGTTCTCCAATCTTCAGAAGATAACGGGGCATCAGATAGGCGTAGATTCAACGCTTCTCGTAGCTGCAAATTCAACAGGAGGCGTCACAGCAAAAATGATATCGCCTCAATCCATTGCGGTGGCAACGGCGGCGACTGGCTTGGTTGGAAAAGAAGGCAGTTTATTCATGTTCACCATCAAGCACAGTCTGTTTTTCCTCGCAATAACAGGGTTGATTACGTTGCTTCAGGCTTATCTTCTGCAGTGGATGATTCCCTAATGGTTTCCTATACGTATTTGGTCAAGCGTGCACGGCTGACAGCTGGAGCACGCTTGTTTTTTTAGTGATTTTAGTCAAGTGAGTACGTGAAACGTGCGAACAATAAACCGCCTGCTATGCGGGTGGGGATCAAAATGTTATACAATAAAGCTCTTCCTTTCGCTAGATCATCCTCATATAATTGACTTCCTACATCCTTTGTGTTTTTTACATCATTCATCCATTCTTGAACCAATTTCTCATCACACTTCTCATCGTATCAACGTAAGAACTCCGTCTACATCTGTTGCCGTAAAGACTCATCTTGAATATCTTTTCGTATGTTATTTTTTTTAAAGAAATGATCTTTCAGTGATAAGAGTCCCCGGTTATGTTTACCTCAGTGGCGTGATAGAGGACACGGTCCAAGATGGCATTGGCTATTTTAATATCCTGAATATGTCACCTCAAGATTTAAAAATTGCCATAATTGCGACCTTCTTCTGCTGCAAGTGCATCTGCTTTGGTAACATGAACGGTTCCGAATGGGTGATTAGGGGGAGCATATATAGAGTAAAGTTTTAAAGGAATATTCCCTGTATTGGTTACATTATGCCATGTTCCAGCGGGTACGACTATTGCAAAATCATCATAGACATTTCTTTTAAAGGTTAAATTATTTTTATTCTTTCCCATTTGAACAATCCCTTGACCTTGCTCAATACGTAAAAATTGATCAACGTTGGGGTGCATTTCCAAACCGATATCTTCTCCAATTCCAAGACTCATTAAGGTCACTTGTAAGTGTGTTCCAGTCCATAAAGCAGTGCGAAACGTATTATTTTGCCTCGATGCTTCATTGATATTAATAACAAACGGTTTGGCCCCATAATCTTTTAAGGAGAAACTTCTATTATTGTTGAAATAACGATGATAATCAAATCCATTTGGCTGTTGTACCTCATTAGGAAAAGGTCTGTAATCAGACTGTCTTTCAAAGTCATGCATGGGTGCATTTACATTATAAGGATATTGATATGGATATGGATACATATAAGGATCATAGTACATTTTCCTCAATCCCTTCACAAATTATATAATTATCCTATGCACTTATTAGGGAAATGTATATAGAATCAAGATGACTCGAACGTGTGTTTTTAATTATTTTCAAGTAAGTGAAACGTGAGTAAATTATTTAAAGAGAAAATGTAACCCATTGTTACCTTAAATAACCAAAAGCAATAGATCTTTTACGTCGTTTATCCCACTAATTAAGAACAAACTCATTCAAAATTCAAATTCAATTTTTGATCTATTTTTTTTACATATGTACTTATCGATTAATTTTTATCAAACTGAATAGCTGCACTTATCCAGTATCATTTATTATAAGATTGTTAACCCGAAATTTAAAAATCCTCACCCGAGAAATAATGGGTGAGGAAAAAGATTACAAAAATTAATTTTAAACCGTTACTTTTGTTTGTTTTTCGGCCTTATCTATCGTCTCACGTTGTTTTGTGAGTGTGCGTTTACTATAAATTGTCTGAAAAGCTATTAAGACAAGTAGTAATATTTGAGCGATAACAGTTTCCCAAGTTGGATATACCCCTAACCATCCGATAGCCGGAAAACCACTAATCGGATGTGCTGGCAGTTTCTCAACCACTTGCAAAGCGTGAAGGCTTTCCCCAGTAAATTTAAAGGCAACATAATATATTAATACCGTAATGCAAAGGAACAAAGTACTAATTGGCAATTTAACGCTACACTTGATAATGGCAAATCCTATAGCTAATAAAATGGCAAGCGCAGTTAAAATACCAAGCATTAATTGTCCGGCGGAAATATCCCCGGCTATGCCAAGGTAAAAGATAACCGTTTCGGCCCCTTCACGTACGACAGTTAAAAAGGCCACAAAGGCTAATGACCATAGACTTCCACGTGCCAGAACTGTTCCTACCTTATCCTTAATATATTTATTCCATGATGCAGTATTTGATTTATTGTGTAACCAAGAACCGACAGTAAACATGACAACAACCGCAATTAATCCCGTGATTCCTTCAAGAAATTCCCGTTCTTCACCGGCTGATGCTACAGACATAATGGATGTAAGTAAGAAGGCAATGGCAACGCTAGCTAGGACACCAACACCTGCTCCACCCCATATCCACGGACGTTTATCTGCATTGTTGGATTTTTTTAGGAAGCCCAATAGCGCAGCTATGATTAAAATAATTTCTAACCCTTCACGTAATAAAATGATCGCAGCATCCCAGAAATTATAATTGGTTTCTTTAGTAAGTGGTTGTAATTGGGTCTTCATACCCGTTATCAGATCTTTTGCCTTTTCCATCTTTGGAGGTGTTGATGATAACAGACTAAGCGCCTTCGTCATATTATTCTCAGTATCCTCATATGCCTCGGCAGAACGTGTCTTGACTTGACCTTCGATCGTTGGCCAAATGGTTATAAATTCGGTTATTTCTTCTTTAGCTTTTTCCGCATTCCCCGCATCAATAGCGGCTAATGTTTCTTTTAAAACATGAACAAGTGTCCTTACACTTTTTTCTTTTGATTGAACGTCTTCAGATCCTTTGCCGTTTGCATATTGCTCAATTGCTTCACCAAGCCCATCGATATTTTCTTTTACTTGATCAGCTTCAGGAGGATTTGCGTTTAGCGCCGCGCTAACGAGGCCCATTTTTGTTTCGATTTGCTCATATGCTTCAATGTCAGATGATCGAACGGAATCCTCTACAGATTTCCAACCTTCATGAAATGCCCCATACTCTTCTTTTGCTTTATTCCATTGGCCCCTACCAGCATATTCCTTTGCTTCATCTAGCTCACCGGAAAGTCCAAGTAGCATACTAGCTCCAGGTGCCCTTTCATTAGAAGCTTCCGACGCACCGTCTGCATAGCCTCCAACAGCATGTCCTAATTCTTCTAATGCCCTTTCGACCTGTTTGGGATCTGGGTTAGTGCTAGTTGCAAGAGCATTTGCTTTTGCATAGGAAGTCTCGATTTGTTTATAGGATTCGGGAGCTTCTTGACGAATTTTCCCTTCAACAGTTTCCCATCTTTCATGGAATCTGTTTAAGAGTGCCGTAGCCTTAGAAATTTCTCCTTCTTCGGCCTCATGAACACCTTGTTCTACCATAGATGCCAATGTTTTTCCATTGGCTTTTTCACCACCAGCTGCCCATACCGGTTGGGCGAATAAAAGAACGATAAACCCGATTACTGATAATTTGAAAATGGCACGCATATCATTTTTCCTCCTGTTGTATGTAAATGAGAATGTTTTTCACTGATAATGATTCTCATTATATATTGGAGAAGGTAATACGTCAAATACTTTTAAAATTTGGAAAATATTAAGAAGTTGTTTTTTAAAAAGGTAGGGATAAGAGAACCTATTAAAAATTTTGCATGTTATTAAGTTTTATTAAGGGGTTGAATTCATAAGAGTATAAAAGCTATAGGACAACCTTGCTAAAAATAGTTCATGAAGAACAAGAAGGACTTTTCCGATTTGGCAGGCTTTTAGTTGAAGATGAAAAAGTCATTTTTTCAATGAAAAATACGGTAGAACATTTTAACGCAGCAATAAGAAAGTTTGATTTATATTTTTAAGTCTAAAACATTGCTCTATTATAATTTGGGACGATCGTCTGAACCTCAACAAAATTTCACGCCTAAGTTAGAAAATAATTTTCTCGAAAGTCGATACGATAGAGCGGGAATCATACATAATCCTCGAAAAAATACCCTTCTTGTTTAATACCGAAGAATTTGCTTCGTATAAGTCGTAAAGTCATCTAAGTGCTTCTCTAAAATTTGCTGCAAGATCTCGATATTGATGGTTTGATAGTCATGAACGGCAATATTACGAAATCCAACCATGGCTTTCATTCGAAGGGCCATTTTCTTTGTAATAATAGACGCTGATTCCAACATATCAAATGCTTCTCGGCTCGTTTGAGGCAATCCGAGTCGCTTTTCTGAAACAACATGCATAGCTAAATCTATGCAGGCTTCACAAGCGCGTTGGATATTTAAAACAATGGAATCTTGTTTTGTATAGTCAAGTAAGTTTTGAGGATTCTGATTATACACTTCTAAAATACGTTTCTTGCAGCGTTCTATCACACTGATCTTATTTAGAATCACATCATTTTTCATAGATACTCCCGCTTTCGTCAACTTTTTTTAGAATGATTTTTCGTTCCTCATTGAGTTTTGCATACATGCTTAATGCCTTCATCTGTTCTTTCATTCTCAATAATTCATCGTTGCAATATATGACTTTCCCTGTTGTATAAATCTGTGCTTGGAAGACTGTTGAAGCTTCGGTTATATTAATTAAATCCACTTCTTTTTTTAATAGATCAGCCAGTTCCTGGGCAAGCATAAACGTGTCGTATTTTGTTATTTCTACGTCTTTCTTAAAAAAAGCGATATCTATATCGCTTTGAATATGCATTGTATTCTTTGCATAAGATCCAAAAAGGACAATGAAGGAGGGGTTCAATTTTTCTATTAGAAAATCAGTGATCAATTTATCTATGTTAGTCGGCATTCGATCACTCCCACATATATTTATAGAAGTATTATAGCAGTTTTTTATAATCTTTAGACACTCTAACTTCATGGTATATTAATCAATTTTATAAGAATTTCAATTGTTTTTTGTTATACAGTTGACACATAGGAAATTATGTAATAAAATTATCTCGAATTAGAGATAAATGAATTAAAGATATATTTTTTTAAATAAATATCTCGAATTCGAGATAATGCATCAAAATACTTTTGTACAACAGAATGACAAGATCATGTCAAGGAGGGGATGCAAATGAACAAAAGAACAGCAGGAATACACCACATTACAGCCATTGTTGGTAATCCGCAAGAAAATGTTGATTTCTATGCTAGTGTATTGGGTTTACGCCTAGTTAAAAAGACGGTGAATTTCGATGATCCAGGGACTTATCATCTTTATTTTGGAAATGAGGGAGGTAAACCAGGTACCATCATCACATTTTTCCCATGGGTAGGCGCCTATCAAGGTAAAGTGGGCGGCGGCCAAGTAGGTGTGACATCTTATGTTGTTCCTCTAGGCTCATTAAGTTTTTGGGAAAAAAGGCTGTCTAAATATGATGTTTCATTTGTTAAAACAGAACGATTTGGTGAGACTTATTTAACATTTGATGATCCACATGGACTTCATTTAGAAATGGTCGAGAGAGAAGAAGGTGAAATCAATCATTGGAATTTTGGAGAAGTGACACCAGAAGTCGCCATTAAAGGGTTTGGTGGCGCAACGTTGTTATCAGTTCGACCGAATGAAACGGCGCATCTTCTAGAAAACATCTTAGGTTTTGAAATAGTAGGAGAAGAAAATGGCATCACACGTTTTCGTTCTAGAAGTGATATTGGAAACATTATCGATTTGAAATTAACCCCAGTAGCCAGCGGACAAATGGGAGTCGGTACGGTTCATCATATTGCATGGCGAGCTAACGATGACGAAGATCAATTAGCATGGCAGCAATATATAAACAGTGAGGGTTATGGGGTTACACCTGTTCAAGATAGACATTATTTTAATTCGATTTATTTCAGAGAACATGGGGAAATTCTATTTGAAATAGCCACTGATCCACCAGGATTTGCACATGATGAATCACAAGAAACGATGGGAGCAAAATTAATGTTGCCCATGCGTTATGAACAATATAGAGATCAATTAGAGCAAAGATTAATGCCAATTAAAGTCAGGAATCTGGATGGATAGAAGAGGCGAGAACTTTATTTTTAAAGTCTCCCTTTATTCCGAAAAAAGAAGCTAAATTAAAGTTAACCATTGCATTATTAAGTTTAGAAGAAGTTATTAATGTATCAAAGCATTAAATAAGAAAATAAAAATTTTGGAGGTATTTTATTATGACAGACTTAGGATTATTTTTGATTCGAATGATTATAGGAATTGTATTTTTATTTTATGGAAGTCAAAAATTGTTCGGATGGTTTGGAGGACATGGGATTAAAGGAACCGGAGGATGGTTTGAATCGATCGGCATTAAACCAGGTATTCTAGTCGCAACACTTAGTGGTCTTGGAGAAATAGTGAGTGGAATATTGTTTGTATTTGGTTTCCTTCTTCCAATCGGAGCGATTATAATAACGATCATTATGCTCGGAGCGATCATTAAGGTACATGGATCAAAAGGTTTTTCTAATACTACAGGCGGGTTCGAATATAACTTGGTACTGATTGTTGTTTCCATTGGCTTGGCACTTATTGGTCCTGGGGGCTATTCATTATAGAATGAATAAAAGAAAAGCATTTTAGAGTTGTTATTGCTTTATGTAAGGATGGCAAAGACCTAAATCTATCAATATACTAATAGTCCCCTCTACTCGATAGGGGACTATTTTATTATTTAACCGTTATCAGTGGAAGCCGTGAACGCTGGGTTGGTAAGAACCGCATTCACTCCTGGCTTCCTCAAGACTACCATCATGGTTTTAGCTACTGCATGAACAGCTACAAACCCTTTTGGATTACATTTATCCAGATACTGAGAAAATGCAGAGCGAGACAAGAGAAACTATCGTCAAGGCCATTCGTTTGTTAACAAAAAGTAAAGAAGACATGGCAAATTCAAAAAATAATTAGGTGTTAATTTTAGAATGGAAAGCATAAATGGATATGTTAGCTTATAGTTAAAGTCATACAAAATGCATATCGGGTTTTAAACTCATTTATTCATCTAATGTGAGCTTTTAAGGATCTATACTGAATAAAGAAAATTCGTCTAACATAAGGCGAGTTTTTTTTACTATAAGTGAGTGTTCAAAAAGGTGACAAATGAAAAGGGTTACTGGCTAAGTACGCTGGCATCCTGCCAGAACGCCAGTACTAGCCCGTCCTGGGCGTCGGAGGCTAAGAGCGGCGCAAGTTCCTAAGGACCGGCATTCCACATGATGTGGTAGCTTCAGGCGCCCGCCACAGGACGTGAGCGATTTTAGCCAGAGATCCTCTTGTATCCACTACATGAGGACCGGAAAAACAATCGGGCGTCGAGATTCGTAGCTTATTGTTTGGTGACTTTTTGAACAACCTCTATAAACTAATATTATTTTCATTTGAGGAAAGTATCTTAAATCGAATTTTTAAAAAGAAAGTGGTTTTACAATACTAATAGTCTTGTTCTTGAATCATTTTCGTCTGTTATATATTCAATGTCTTTAAATTCATGGCTATATAAAAATTTAATCGTTTTCTATTAGATTTTTGAGTTCGGTACCTTCAATAATCTCTTTATCTACTGGGAAAAGTTCCTAATCTAATCTGTTATTAACAACTAAATATGACTCACCCCCAGCCCATGCAATAGCGAAAGGCAGTCATATCAATTGGTTTTAACATTTCTCCAAGCATACTTCCCTATATGTTTAGCATCTTTAAGCAAATTCCTTTCTTCATGAAAGGCACCTCCTGAAGTATTCAAGAAATACTTTTACTTAGTAGATCTTGAGAAATAAGTTTGTATTTAGAAAAAGGTCTGAAATTTCACAGTAATAATCCCCCATGCTTTTATAGATACATGAGGGATTACTGTGGGAACCTTGTTGTTAGTTATTCTTCTGTTTTGACCAGATGGAGGCTATTTCTGACACCTTGAGGTTATCAACTATCGCTTTTCCTCCTGTGGAGAATAGCTGAATACCATCACTGGTTGTGTTAGGGAAAATCTGGTCTGTTATAGCTACTCGGCCCCCATCAGCGAAAATTTCCACTGAGGAATGGTCCACATAAATTTCTAGTGATACCTTACCATCACGAACAGGTACTGCTACCCGTTCTACACTAGGAAAGGATGAGTTAAATTGGACATCTCCCGATTGTGTGCGATCAAGGTAAAGTTGTTCGCTTGCTACGTCGTACCCAATCACCGTTTTTTCACTGTTACCGGTTCGGACATTTATCCCAAAGCTTTTAGCTTTGTTTGGTTTAAAGGTGACATCCAGACGGTAAGCTTTGCTCGAGGCTTTGGAGCCAAGATTGGTATTTCCTTCGGCAAGGGTGGCATTTTTGAGCTGGTATATCGTCTCTCGAGTCAGATTAGCCGTCTGTTGAACAGGTGACTGAACGATCTGAGGCTTGCCGTCAATGGTCTGTAGTTTCAGTTCTCGTGGAAGAGACTGCACTCCCCGCCAAGGAGAAGTTGGGATGTCATTGGCGTAGTTCCAATTGTTCATCCATCCAATCATGATTCGGCGGTCTTTAGGCACGTCATTGTAGGTGACCGCCGCATAAAAATCCTGTCCATGATCAATCCAATGCGCACGCTGCAATGTATTGGTGGCGGGAGCATCAGCTAAAGTGAACTGGTCAGTGAGTATATGTCCCCATCCACCTGTACCTTGGTCAACGATCTGAATCTGAGCTTGTTTTCCTTGCAAATCACCTAAATCCCAAGATGTCCAGTCTAACGTTCCGCTGTTGTTTCCAGTTGCAGTACGGACCATTTTACCGTTCACTAATAGATTCACAGCCGTTTCCATGGCCCATGGTTTCGCCTTCACATCTGAGAAGACAATGTGATCCACCATGAAGTGTCCCCAGCCGGTACTTCCGTCATTTTGATCAACAATTTGTAATGTGGCCTGCTTACCGCGATACTTCGAAACATCGAAGGATGTCCAGTCTAAACTTCCACTATTATTACCAGTAGCACTAGCAACAACGTTGCCATCGATGACGAGGCCCAGAACGGTTGGTTGACCTGTCGAGGAAGGGTGGTTACCTCCGCCAATAAGGAAATTGATGTAATCAGAGGAAATGGTGAACGGTTTAGACGTCACCGTACCTTCTGCTCGATCACCGGTTTGAAATGTGTCTAACACTTTATCTCCCAATTGACCACTCAATTTTTCTTTGGTTGGTCCAATGTCGACGAAATCACCCGTCCCGGTCCAGTTAGACAAATCAGATCCTTCGAAGTCTTCAAAGACCTTTCCAGAAGGTGGAGTGGTTGAAGCATCCTCTACATAAGGATGGTTACCACCTCCAATAAGAAAATTAAGATAAGATTGATTGATCGTAAATGCTGGAGATGTGAGTGTACCTACTTCGCTGTCGTTGCCATGGTAACTATCCACAAAACCGTGTCCGAGATATCCTGTTGGACCAGACACGTCCTTTACCGGACCAGTCCCAAAAGCGGTACCCGTTGTCGTCCATGAACTGTAGTCCGAACCCTCAAAATCGTTCAGAATTGTTCCGGTTGGTGGAGTATAAACAGGTTCTTCATCCGTGAATTTACTACCGTTAAATTTTCCGACAAAGTATTCGGCTTTTCCAGCGACGTTGACTGTCAGTACCCATTTGATGTCTTTTTTGTTGCCGTCCAAAGCCATAGGAAATAGATCTGGACACTCCCAGACTGAACTTGTGACTCCAGCAGGACCGAATTCGCTGAGTAATGACCAGTCTTTCAGGTTCGGTGAGGAATAGATTGCTACCTTATGTTGATCTGACAAGGCAACTACCATACGCCAGCTTTTTGTTGGTTCGTACCAGAAGACTTTAGGATCTCGGAAGTTACGTGAACCAATGTCTAGTACTGGGTTACCAGCGTACTTTGTCCAAGTGGTACCGCCATCGGCACTATAGGCCAAGGATTGCTGCTGAAGTCCACTATCCTTTGGTGCGCTTGTATAAACGGCAATCAGCGGAGGATTGTTTGCTGTTCCCAGTCCACTTGAATTGGTTTTATCAAATACAACACTACCCGACCAAACTTCCTCGTGATCATCTACTGGAATGGCAATAGGTAATTCCTTCCAATGTGTGAGATCCTTGCTCACAGCATGTCCCCATGAAGCATTCCCGCCTGTACTCCCATACTTGTTATATTGGTAAAATAGGTGATATTCACCTTTATAATAGATAAGTCCATTTGGGTCATTCATCCAGTTTTTAGCTGGCGAATAATGAAACTGTGGCCTAAAAGATTCTTGATAGGTTTTCTGATCTCCTTTTCCAGTGGAATTTCCAATAGCGTGTGTTTCAAATGGATAACCAACCGTCAAACCTGTTAAAAGAGATAATCCGACTGCAGTCTTAAGTAGACGATGTTTGCAAGACGATTTTTTATAAGATAGCCATGTTCTTAATGAAACCACAATAGCACCTCCAATAGTTTATAAAAAGTGTTAATTGACACTTGCTTTCAGCATTCAGTAGATTACATTTTGACTGTTCATCCAGTTATTTCTGATATTTATAACTTGACGCAGCTTAGTAACTGAATCATATGTGTTGCTCCTCTCTTGTCATGTCTTGCACTATTTAACTAAGCAAATTACATGCCATATTGGAGTATTAAGCGCTTACATTTATTTTTAAAATGCTTTTAATACACAGTTCATTGGAATTTATATTTTTCAATACGCATTTATCTGAAAATGGTTATTTTTTGATACACACGAATGTAAAAAAGCCAACCTGTATCAAGTTTGCTTTTACAAATAGGAAAAACCATATATGAAAAGGCAAGATCTAACCTTAATAAAGTTAAATTATAACCAAGCTTTTTTAATAGATTAACACCAAGTTCCATATTTAGTATTGCCATTAAAGCGGTTAGAGACCCGAACCATCCGGAGCAGTATCGCCCTGGTTGTCATGCAGAAGATCATTTTCATCCAAATAATAAAGGGTATCAGGCTATGGCCAATTCCATTGATCTATCTATTTTTATTTTTAGTGCCTATCACCACCCAAGCTTGGGGATTAATAATAGTGAAAAAATAAGGTAAATAGGGGAGGAGCCTTTAAGCTGTAATGGACTGAGGGGGATCCGGTGAGGGAATAACTTTTTTACAGGGTAATAGAAATATAGAGTGACAATAAAATTGTTTAATATTTGAAAATTAACATCCGTTTGTTTGAATCAAAATAAGTGAATGGACGTTTCTGTTTCAGGGTATGTAATGGTGAAAATATTAAAATTAAATCGTAGGGACCTTACTTTTAAAAAAGTTATAGTCAGCCGAATTATAATGGTAAAACTATTTATATTAGTGAAGCTCGAGACTACGTAGAATTACGGCTGAAAAGGAATAATAATGATGCTAAATTTTATTGGCAACAAGATAAACAGTTTTATGAAATAGCCGAGAACACTCGTAACTTTAGTCATGAGAGGTTCAGGAAACAACGTTAACTGTCCTCTAACTTCAACAACATCTATTATTGTCTGTTAAATGCTATAAAAACGTTATCCTTAATAAGAAAGATTAATTTTTATAATAAAATATAGAAGAAAATCTGTATCTATGCGCAGATATCAATATTTTGACCCCAAAATAAAAACATAATGGAGGTAAATATATTGATGACAGGGCTAAGGACCAAAAGGTTGCTGTTAAGAAAAATGAAGTCATCAGACTCGAATAGCTTGTTTCACATTTGGTCGGATCCAGCGGTAACTAAATACATGAACATCGACAAATTTACAGATGAAATTCAAGCGAAAGAAATGATTAAATTACTTGATAAACTGTCAAAGAAAAACAAAGCCATTCGTTACTCCATCATTGAATTAAAATCAAACAAAATTATTGGTTCTTGTGGTTACAATAGTTTAGATTTTGAAAATGCCAACACCGAAATTGGTTATGAACTTGATAAAGATTATTGGGGCAGAGGCTATGCTCCAGAGGCTATTACTTGTTTAATAAAATATGCTTTTAACGATTTAAAACTTAATCGAATCGAAGCAAAAGTCGAACCTGAAAACACTAACTCAATTAAAGTTCTTGAAAAATTAAATTTCACCTACGAGGGAACACTAAGAAAAGTTGAAAAATCAAAAGGCTATTTTATTGATCTCTGTCTATATTCATTGTTAGTAACAGAGTAGATTGTCTATGTATGATTATATTTTCGATAAAGTTATAACGAGTTAAAAATATGGATTTGCTTAGACGCCCTGTAGACTTTTTAGAACGATTTGTATTTAGCTTCAAATGAACCTCAACTTGCACATTCATTTACTTAATAACTTTTTGGAAAAAGCCCGAAAACCTTGATGTGACATAGTTTTCGGGCTCTATTTATAAAGATGATATTTCATTGTTATTGGTAAAGATTTTGATAATACACCGTTTCAGGTAAATTATTTCCAAAGTCTCATCAGTGCTCGAACTCCACCGATTTTCCAGATGGATCGATAATCGACGACTTTTTTCATTAGAGATGCTGGAAAGCCTTTCAGTTTTTTGCCCATAACGGTAGCAATGGCATCTTTATGTCCTAAAGAACAGACGGTTCCTCTGTAATGATAAACAAATTTTTTCAGTGGACGTCCATCCACTAAAGCCTTCAAATTGTAGGCGGCGCAATCACCCTGCTGCAAGGCAATTTGAGCTGTCGCTGGATAGATTCCACCGTTTGGATCAGGCACCGCTGAACAATCGCCAATGATGAGGATATTCGGTTCCCCTTCCACTGTCAGATCAGGTTGCACGAGAACCCTGCTATGCTTTTCTTTAAAGCCAGAGTTCTTGATCACCGAACTTCCTCGAATACCCCCGCCCCAGATAAAGGTGTCCGTTTCAATCATCTTAACTTCACCGTTGTTTTCATAATGTACGGCATTTGACTCAACTTTTTTGATCCGGCCGGTTAAAAAAGTAACGCCTTGTTCTTCCAGTTTGCTGACAGCATAACGGGACTGCGAGCGGTCGAATGCTGGCATCTCATCAGGGGACGGATCAATACATATGATTTTGACTTTATTTTTAGGAAGTTGATTGTTTTTAATTTCAGATTGCAGACGTTCGGTCAATTCACCCAAAAACTCTATGCTGGTGAATCCAGCTCCGCCTACAACAAGCGTATGAGGTTCCTCTTTGTGACTCTTCTTCCATTCCGCCAGTATTTGATCTATTTGTGTGCGAATACGCTCAACGGATGAAATATCGGAAATCGTCAAACCATACTTTTCCATTCCTTCAATCCCCAATAATTCGGTTTCAAATCCAAGGGCGATCAACAAATAATCAAACGAAACAGGGTCCTTTTGTTTGAGCATAACCTTTTTATTTTCCCTATCAATACCTGTTACGGTATCTTGTATGAATAAGGTTTGCTTGCTGTCAACAACGCTGTCAATTGGGTAACATATATTTTCGGGTTCATTTGTTCCTGCCGCCACTTCATGCAGTGCTGTCATCTCCCAATGGTAAGGGTCTTTGTTAATCATGACAATATCTGCATTCGGATGTGCATCTTGTAATTCTTTTAATGCCCTAAGACCGCCGTAGCCGGCACCTAGTATTACAATCTTTTTTCGTTCCAGACGGATCACCCTTTCTAAGTTATTCCTATTAGAACACGAATCATCATACTTCAACAAAAATTGATTCGCATATATTTTTCAGATATGAATGATTTAAAAGCTAAGACTAAGGTCAATAATAATGACTTTAAGAAAAGATATATTTTGACCTTTCTGGTTATTATGTACCCCTAATGCAAATAATATAAACGAGACAAAAATCTAAGTTCAAGTTTTATGATAATTGATTCCTGAATAGGAAATATATGAGCTTTATTAAAGAGTAAATCCTATATAGAGCCGTAGAGGAGAAAATCATAGAGGTTTAATTTAGCCCGCCTTAACGGGCTAGATGAATTTTCGTTTGACCTTACACTACTTTAGTCGCCAAAAAAGAGAATCGTTTGTGGCATAGATTCTTCCATCGATAAAAAATGGCAGGGTTTAACGTCGTAAGGCAGCTATCCAATCCAAACTTGATATTCCAAGTGTTTCACAATTTCACATTTGACAATTCATAGCATATTGTTTAAAGTAAAGCTAATTAAATGAACGGAAGGGTGACCCAATTAGATGAAGTACTAATCCTATTTACGAAAGCCAGCAATTGAAGATGATGTTTTATCTAGCAGGTATCTGCTTTATTTATGATGTCTTCAATTGTCGTTTTCAGAATAGGATTGGTTTTCTTTAGTTGGTCCAAAGGGGATAAGGCTCTTTTGGTATACCCATCTATTTGATGATGCCTCCTATTCTGATTAGAAATAGGGGGCATTGTTTTGTCTCCTGAATATGTTTAAAGGGAGATGTTAGTATGCAGGTGTTAGAAGCTCATCAAATAAAATATTATGTACAAGACCGTTTATTACTCGATATGGAGCAGTTGCAAATTCATAAAAATGATCGAATTGGATTAGTTGGAAGAAACGGAAGCGGGAAAACCACGCTGCTTCATATTTTGGCGGGAAAAATCACGCCGGAGGAAGGAAAAGTGATCAGGCATACGCAATGTGAACTCTTACCTCAACTGAAACGAACAGATCAGGCAAAAAGTGGCGGTGAAGTGACACAGGAATATATTCAAAATACTTTAATTAAAGATCCGGAACTTTTACTTGCTGATGAACCAACGACAAATCTTGATACTGATCATATTGAATGGTTAGAAAAGAAGCTTGGAGAATGGCAGGGAGCATTCATTATTGTTTCGCACGATCGTGCATTTTTGGACTCCTTATGCACAACCATATGGGAAATTAATGAGGGAAAGATAAGAGAGTATACAGGCAATTACAGTGATTATGAGAAGCAACAAGAAATAGAGAATCACCAAGCACAAGTGGCTTATGAACAATATGAAAAAAAGAAAAGACAGTTAGAAGAAGCATTAAAATTAAAAGAGAAGAGAGCCGAAAGAGCAACAAAAGCGCCAAAAAGGGTCAGTCAATCCGAAGCAAAAATTACGGGATCGAAGCCTTACTTTGCCAAAAAACAAAAGAAACTTCAAAAAACAGCGCAAGCCATTGAGACGAGAATCGAGAAACTTGAAAAAGTAGAAAAGGTGAAAGAACGAGAGCCGCTTAAGATGAACTTGCCAAACGCGGAAACATTTAAAAATCGAATCATTCTCCGGGTAGATGAAGTATCAGCTGTGATTGGTGAACGTGTGCTTTGGAACAAAGCACGTTTTCAAGCTCGAGGCGGTGACAAATTAGCGATCATCGGGCCAAATGGAAGTGGGAAAACGACGTTAGTCAAAAAGATCCTTAATCAAGAACCAGGTATTTCGCTTTCTCCATCTGTGAAAATAGGCTACTTTAGCCAAAATTTAAATATATTAGACACGCGGAAATCTATCATAGAGAATGTTCAGTCCTCTTCAAAACAGAATGAAACGCTTATCCGAACAGTCTTGGCGAGGATGCATTTCTTTAGAGAGGATGTTTACAAACTTGTAAGGGTCTTGAGCGGTGGTGAGCGGGTTAAAGTTGGTCTCACCAAACTCTTTTTAAGTGATATTAATACGTTAATTTTGGATGAACCGACGAACTATCTTGATACGGAAGCTGCAGGTGCATTGGAATCGCTATTAAAAGAATATGAAGGGAGTGTCATTTTCGTCTCCCATGATCGGCGACTCATAGAAAATGTGGCTACACGAATTTTAGCCATTCGCAATCAAGAGATTGAGATATTTGAAGGTACGTATCACCAATATAAACAGAATAAACCCCAGAAAGTCCGAGATACCAAGAAAGATCAACAGCTTTTACTCGAAACAAAAATATCAGAAATCTTAAGCCGTTTAAGTATCGAACCATCGGAAGCACTAGACAAGGAATTTCAAAAACTTTTAAAAGAAAAAAGAGAATTGGAAAACAAATAGACATGTGAAATACATGACAAGATAATCGATATTAATTGTGCAGAATAAAAATTTCATATAATCCAAATATCCGCATTAAATGAGCCAGCAACTCTAATCCTTTAGAACTGCTGGCATTATTTAATTCAATAGCTACATTACAGGTAGTAAAGTCTATCTAACTCATATGCCAAAATTCACTAATGTAAGAGTATTAAGTTAGAGCAAAGGGATTAAGAATATTGTAGTGCATAGTAATAAAAGACAACACAATGGGGTTATATAAGCTTTCATTATTAGTATTGTAATCATTAATTTTAGAAACCTATACCAACTTTTTTTAAAACGGTATTGTTTGTTTCAAGCAAAGAATCCACTTTTAACATACATTCATATAAAATACATTATATTATTCGACTTTAAGGAGAGATTACACATGTATTTAGGGGATCCAATAGCCGTTGGGAATACAGCGAAAATATATCTTTATGAAAACAAGATTATCAAAGTATTTAACGATTATTTACCGGGTACCGCATCAACTTATGAAGCAAATAAGCAAAAATATGCGTATTCCTGTGGATTGTCTGTCCCTAGGATACTTGATGTCACAAAGATTGATGGGAAACAAGCCATCATCATGGAGCACATTGAAGGAAAAACACTAGGTGATATTGTATCTGAAAACAAACAGCAAGCGGAGTATTATATGGATATATCCATCGATATACAACGAAGAATCCATATGACAAATGCCGATTCACTTGAAACAATGTCTGACAAATTACATCGTCAAATTAAATCAGCACATGGTCTCGATAAAAGACATAAGGCTATATTAATACAAAAATTAGATTCGATGACATATGAGAATAAGCTTTGTCATGGCGACTACCATTTATTCAATTTGATTATGTCAGATAACAAAGTGACTATTATAGATTGGGTTGATTCTAGTGCTGGAGATATACGAGCCGATATTTATCGGACGTATCTTTTGTATTCGCAATTTTCCACGGAATTAGCGGATATGTATTTGCGGCTATATTGTGAGAAAAGTGGATTAACAAAACATGATATTTTTCAATGGGCACCTATAATTGCAGCAGCAAGATTATCAGAAATTGTCTCAACTGAAAAATCTGAACGTCTGATGGATATAATCAATCACTACTGTCCTTTCTGAACCTCTCATGACTAAAGTCACGAGTGTTCTCGGCTATTTCATAAATATCATCCAAAGCTATGAAAAGGTACACTCTGGATTCGTTTTATCACCAGAGAAATATCCTGGAGCCCTCTTGATTTTCCGGTCCTTATGTAACGGATACAAGAGGATCTCTGGCTAAAATCACTTGCGTCCTGTGGTTGGCGCCTGAAGCTACTACATCATGTGGTATGCCGGTCTAAGGAACTGCGCCGCTCTTAGCCTTTTTGCTTCTAATTTGTCACCTTTTTGAACACGCACTTTATCGGAAATGACGAAAAAACTCGATGTTAAAAAAGGGAAAATCGGAAGACGACACTTATTTTCTGTTTTGCACGCCTTCCATGATTGTCCTTTTTCCATGATTATTATTACGTAGAGAACGATCGAATAGGGTGATTATGATGAGTACTATGGCTATTCCAACACTAAACATTGCTACATGGTGGATACCAATTGATATGGCACCCGGTTTTAAAAAAACACCATTTATACACGATGCAAGGATAGCGCCCATGTAGATAAAGGTTCTCAACAAACCGGCGGAAGCACCCATTTGTTTTGGGTCAGCTTGGTAATAGACTGCATTTTGATTCGCTAAATTGAGAACCCCTTGGGGAATGCCAAATAAAAGAACAATAACGACTAAAAAGACGATATGACTCGTATGATTTGTTAAGAGAATTAATGAAGCTCCAATAAATTGAACAATACTACCAACGATTAACTTTAACCGGATGTCAGGATTTTTACCTGTTGTCTTTGAAACGATAATGGCAGTCAAAAACATAGGTAATAATAATAAACCTGTGTGAGAAGGAGATAAACCTCTACCTTCTTCCAACCATTGAGTAAATCCATAAATGAAGCTATAGGTTACGAAAGCCGTAATTAAGCTTCGAGAATAAGTCAATAACAAGGGCGTGTTTCCTTTTAACACGCGAATATTGATAAATGGATCTTTTATCCTTAACTCAGTTATCACAAACAAACTACCAGTCATGGCTGCAATGCATAGTAAATACACTTTATACACACTTGGACTCATTAAGAAAAGTAATGTACAAATTAATGTGATCCCAAAGAATAATATTCCAGTCAAATCTATGGAAATCAAATTACGCTTTTTTTGAACAGTGTTTGACGACATTTTTGGCAATCGGGTGTAGCCTAAGAATATACAAGCAAGTGACAATGGAATATTTATTAAGAAAGTACTCTGCCAACCGCTAATGTCAATGAGTATACCACCTAATACAGGACCAATAACGGCCACCGTTTGACTGGAAATCGCTAGTATTGTAAGTATACTCATTGGACTTTCCTCACCTGTTCGTTCGGCTTCACTGCGAATAAGGTACATTGAGGCTGGATATCCAGCGCAGGTACCGAGACCAAGTAATACTCGCGCGACCACTAGCCACCAGAAATCAGGTGACCATATTGCGATGAGACCAGCAATACCGACTAAAGAAGTACCAATTAAAAAGAGGAGTCTAGGACCAAAAATATCAATGAGTTTTCCGACGACGGGTTGCCCGATCGTCGTAGCCAGATATAATGCAGAAACAAGCCATGCTGTTTGGGAAGGAGGGACACCAAACGCTTGACCAATGGGAATTAAGGCTACTGAAATAATGGAAGAGTTGATCGGATTTAAAATCGAACCTAATATCATTGGCGTAATTAATTTTTGGTTAAAATGATTTTTATTTTCAGCAGTTCTAGTTTTTTTGCTTATAGATTTAAACAAATCTATTCCTTCCTTCTGTATTAACCTAAGGTTTACCAAGTATGACTAAGCTGGGTATAAATATAAAAAATAATAAGATTGATGAGGGTCTAGTTTTATCATGTTTAAAACAGACCCTCATGATTTAATTCAATGTCTTGATCCAAGCGTTGACAGTCATCACCTCTGCCTGGCGAGGAAACACTTTTTCGGTGAGGACGCGATGGACCTCGAGATCGGCATCGATGCACGCATCTTTGAGTACTGTTAATGAAAAATCTTTATCCGCTGCTTCACGTAATGTTGATAGAACAACGCCACTTGTCGATATCCCACTGAGAATAAGTGTATCGATTTGTCGGGAGCGAAGGATAAGTTCGAGAGTGCTACCAGCGAATGCGCTGACGCGATACTTTGTCACAATAGGTTCGTCTGCTTCGGGTTTAACCGCTTTGTGAATTTGTGTTGATTCATCTGAAGTGGTCATACCTCCAAGTTTTGATATTCCTGAGAATCCCTTATTTCGTGGGTTGATTTCAGGATAACCTTTACTAAATCCAACACGAACAAAAATAACTGGGATATTGTTTTCTCGTGCACTGGCTAGGGCTTTTTGTACCGGAACAAGGGCCTCCTTGTTTTCTGTAAACCGTGATACAATGCCATTTTGCATATCCATAACCAATAGGGCTGCTTTGTCAGAATAATTTTGCATGGTTTGTAAACTCCTTTTCATTAAGTTATATTAAGTGGAGAACTCTATCACTTATATTAAATGGAGATGTCTCCGTTTGTCAAGATGTTTGTTATATTATCTTAGGGAGTGAATGATAATGGAAGATGGGAAATTAACCTACATGCGTACTGAACGACGTGATGCAGCTAAGAACCGTCAGCGTATTTTGGATACTGCTCTGATGCTATTTGAACAGCATGGTGTTGAACAAGTTAGCATGAATCAAATTGCCATAGAAGCTGGAATTGGACCAGGAACACTTTATCGACGTTACCGAAACAAAGGAGAATTATGTCTCGATTTAATTAAAGATAATGTTGTTCTTTTGTTTGAGGATATTGATATGTATTTTGAGCAAAACCAATCAGAGCCACCTAGTTTGAGATTAAAAGGAATCCTTAGCTTATTTATCCGGTTCAGAGAAAATAAAGCGCAATTACTTAAGGGTGTCGAAGACTCTGAGGTAACCAATCGAAAGAAATCTAGAAGTCCGTTATATGACGAATTAAATCAAATAATTGTTAATCTATTTAATGAGATAAATGCAGAAAAAGAATCTCAAAAGAACAGTGTCTTTCAAGCTGACATGTTACTAACCGTATTAAAAAGCGATTCTTACTTATTTCAAAGGGAAATTAGGGGATATACACCTGAGGAAATTTTGGAACAGATCTGTGAGATATTTATTTCTTGATCAATACATCCAGCTCGATCAGAAGAGCCTAAATACAGGCCTCACTGGAAATGAAGATACTCCGTTTGCTGAATTCCAACAGGCATGGTGAAAAACATATAAGTAAGCCAGCAGTTCTTCATATTTGAACTGCTGGCTTTATTGAATGCTTATCAATTAAAATGTAGTTTCGCAGTTTTCATCTAAACTATTGTCTGAAAAAGAAAATGTAAGAATCACTATTGTCCTAAATAGGTTTGTGAATCAACCAGTTCTCTACGATTATTGGTTTGCGGGTCGATCACTTTTCCTTCCGCATTTTGATCCTTAATATATTGGACAAAGACATCTGTATCGAGGCCATTCAATGTATCGATCATGTTCCCTTTTTTAAAGGCGGAGAAACCATCGCCTCCTCCATAAAGAAAGTCATTAATAATCACGCGATACGTTTTGTTTAAGTCAAATGGCTGCCCGCTGTCTGTCGTAATGCTAGCCACTTTGTAATGATAGGTTGAATCATTAGGTGATGGCGCATATTGGTATTTCAAACCAGCCACTTGAAGGTAATAGTATTCGTTGTCATACTGCTGATTCAGTGCCTCTAAAATATCCGAACCTTTCATTTCGACGATTTGAAGAAAGTTTCCGAATGGTTGAACAGCCTGTGCACTCCCCCATGTTATTTCATTTTTTCCATCAGTTGTCGGATTCGAAATTAAATCTGAACGAATACCACCGTTGTTGGTCATCGCAAAATCAACGTTTTTTCCTTCTTTATTCGCTTCAAAAAGTTGTCCATCAACAATTAGATCACCGAGTGCTGTCTCTAGTTTGTCACCATCTGTATATCTTGGATAGACAGGCTCTTTTGCATAACCAATAACACTATTCACAATAGGAGCTACTCGTTTTTTAGCGTCTGTGATAACATGGGTTATTTTTTTTACAGGTGTCACGTTATTACGTTCGTTATACCTTACGATGGCAGCAGGCGCCTGAACGAAATCCCCCGTTTTTGGATTAATTTCTCCTCGGATATCATCAAATGCTTTTCCAAAACTTAAGGCTTGAACAATGCGAGTGCTCTCTACCGTTCCATTTCCAAATTGATGGGAGTGGCCAGCAAGAACAAGATCAACCGAGTTGTTTGGATCTTCTTTGTAGACCTTATTCATCACATCGACAGCATCTCCACTTATGGATCCTCCTGAAGCTTCTGGTCCAGCCGGAGAACCAGGGGTAGACACACCCGTATGATCCAAAACAACAATGGAATGAACACCTTTCTCTCTCAACTCTTTGGCATATTTTACAATCGTGTCGGCCTCATCAAGAAAGTCGATATTCTCGATCTGGCTATGGAGGATCACGGTGGTTGCCTTAGTTGTCAATAAACCGATAAATCCAATTTTTACTTTGTGACCTCCGCTTTTTACCGTTTTAATGACATAAGGTTTAAACCCTTCAGGAATTTGTCCTGTTCGTTTATCTATAACATTTGCCGCCACGATATCCATCCTTGATTTCACTTGTGGATACGTGCTGACAATATCCGTGCCGTCATTCGTTTGAAACTGGTGTCTTGGATCTGGTTTTTTCCCCAATAAAATTCGTTTGAACTCAGGTAATCCTTCATCAAATTCATGATTTCCTAAAGTCCCTACTTCAAACTTCATTAACTTTAGCACTTTCATAGTCGGCTCGTCCTGAAGAAGCCCCGATATAGCTGGGCTTGCGCCAACCATATCACCGGCCTGTACGCGAATGGAGTTATTGGTGGTTGCCTTCGGATTTTCTGACAAAAATTCACTTTCTGCCCTATCAAAATTCGCTGCCATGTAATCCATTCCGCCGATAGGATTTCCATTTATATCTTTAGAAACCGTATCTAAGTTCCCGTGTAGATCATTAATCCCTAACAATTGAATAGGAATAGTTGATTCTTTTGCCTCGGCGATCGATGAAGCATTATTTGAGACCGATAAAAAGCCCAAAACCATGGTAAGTGCTAGTGATAACTTACAAGTCATTTTCCCGATTTTCTTCACCTCAGATTTCCCCTCCATATCGATTAAATCGAATCATTGTCTGTCATTAAAAAATTTCGAGGGAAAACATGACATACCTTTATTAACAATAAAAAATGGGGTGATTTACCTATTTCTGTTTTTTTGTATTGTGAAAAAAGTTGGATAGCATGAGGATGATCGAAGAATACAAATGAGGCGATAATATGAAAAATATTCCATTGAGTTAAAATATTTTTAAAAATACAAAAAAACGATTGTATAAAAATTAAATATTAATTATAATGGATTAAAGTAAGACAATGGAACTAGGAATGTGAGGTAAAGTAACGTGGAACAGATAACATTAGAACAAATTCAGAGTATTATTAAAGAAAAAAATGTAGAGTTATTACATCTTCAATTTGTTGATATTGAAGGGATCTTAAAAAACATCACAATTACGGCAGAACAATTAGACGATGCTGTAGAAGGTAAAATTATGATTGACGGTTCATCTATTAAAGGTTTTTCACCCATCAATAAATCAGATTCTTACCTATTACCAGATCTAAATACGTTTGTCGTCATGCCTTGGACGGAAACAGACGGTTACGCTGAAGCGCGTTTCCTTTGCTCTGTTACCAATCCTGATGGAACTTTGTTTGAGGGAGATACACGTAACGTACTTAAGAAAACCGTTGCACGTGCTGCTGAAAAAGGATATACCGTTTCTGTTGGTCCTGAATTAGAATTTTTCTTATTTGAAACAAATGAAAAGGGCTATCCAACGACAGAATTAGGTGATAAAGGCGGATACTTTGAACCAGCTCCAAATGATTTAGGAGAAAAAGTCCGTATTGAAATCTTCAAAACTTTAAAAGCGATGGGATTAACAATAGAAGCCCTTCACCATGAAGTGGCAGAAGGTCAACATGAAATTAACTTTAAATATGATGATGCTTTAGGTGCAGCGGATTTAGCAACGACTTATAAATGGGTAGTAAAAAAGATTGCATCTCTATATGGATTGCATGCAACATTCATGCCGAAACCAGTTTTCGGAATCAATGGTTCAGGTATGCATGTTAACATGTCATTATTTAAAGATGGAGAAAATGTATTCTTTGATGAGTCTGATCAATTACAGCTTTCAACAGAAGCCTACTCATTCATTGCTGGAATTTTAGAAAATATGAAGAGTTTTGTTGCGGTAACAAATCCTCTAGTTAACTCTTACAAACGTTTGGTACCAGGTTACGAAGCTCCTTGCTACCTTGCTTGGTCTGCCTCAAACCGTTCAGCTTTAATCCGTATTCCTGCAAAACGTGGAATGGCTACTCGTGTTGAATTACGTTGTCCAGATCCATCTTCTAACCCATATTTAACTTTTGCAGTCATTGCTACTGCAGGTTTAGATGGTATAGAAAAAGGATTAAAAGCACCGGCTCCAATTGACGAAGATATCTTCCATATGACAGATGCCCGTCGTGCTGAACTTGGAATTGATAGTTTACCAGGTGGATTAGAAACTGCAATTGCTGAATTAGAAGCTGGTGAAATTGGTCTTAAAACGCTTGGGGAGCACGTATTCAATGAATATGTAGCCCATAAAAAAGCAGAGTGGGACAATTATCGTACAGCTGTCCATGCTTGGGAAATTGATAACTATCAATTTAAATTCTAATTATTCTAACAAAAATAGTTTTGGCGTTTAAGTTAAGAACATAATTTCTAAAATAGACCATCCTTTGTCTTTTTAAATTAATGACGAATGGATGGTCTATTTATATCAATAAATAGATTCTATTATAAAGTAGTGACACAACTAAGTTTGTCTTGCCACTTTAACATTCATTGATAAAATAGGACAAAATAGTTACAGATGTATCTTTATAGTAAACATTTGTTCATATAGCGTGGAAAAAGGGTTGATTATTTTTCTGAAAAGAGTAATAATAGGGATAAATTTTCGGTGAGTTACAACAGTAGGGGTTGTCATAATATGAAAGTTGTTAAATTTGGTGGAAGTTCACTCGCTTCGGGTGAACAAGTAAAGAAAGTATTTAAAATCGTTACGTCGGATCCTGAACGAAAAATAGTCGTCGTTTCAGCTCCTGGGAAACGAAATTCTAGTGACATAAAAGTAACAGACTTATTGATTAGTTGTGCAGAGAAATATCTTAAAAATGAAGATGCAAGTGATATTTGTGAAACGATTATAGAGCGATATCATAGCATAGCAGAAGAACTTAATCTCTCAAATGATATTATTCAAAAAATAACAGATGATCTTTTATCTTTACTTAATGGAGATAAAAGCAATCGAGCATCTTTTATTGAAGCAGTGAAAGCAAGTGGTGAGGATAATAATGCAAAGCTAATCGCCGCGTTCTTTAAGCATCAAGGCCTAGATGCACATTATGTTTCACCAAAAGAAGCAGGACTTTTAGTTAGTAACGATCCTGGAAATGCTCAAGTGTTACCTGAATCTTATGAGCGTTTATATGAATTAAGAAAAAAATCTGGTATTATTGTTTTTCCTGGCTTTTTCGGCTATAACGAAACTGGCGAGGTTGTAACGTTCTCTCGTAGTGGTTCGGACATCACAGGTTCTATTTTGGCAAATGGTGTGAAAGCAGATATCTATGAGAATTTTACAGATGTCGATGCGGTCTATGCTGTGAATCCTAACATTGTTAATCATCCTAAAGAAATTCGGGAACTGACCTATCGCGAAATGAGAGAACTTTCTTATGGCGGTTTTTCTGTTTTTCATGATGAAGCCCTTATTCCGGCTTTTCGTGCGGGAATCCCAGTCAATGTGAAAAATACGAATAACCCAGAAGCACCCGGCACCAAAATAGTAAATGATAGAGAAAATACAAATGGACCTGTCGTTGGAATCGCCAGTGATGAAGGGTTTTGTAGTATCTATGTTAGTAAATACTTAATGAATAGGGAAATTGGTTTTGGCAGGAGATTATTATTAATATTAGAAGAGTTTGGGTTATCTTATGAACATATTCCTTCTGGTATTGATGATATCACGGTTATTTTAAGACAAAATCAAATCGATGAGAACATCGAGAAACACATCGTTAAAAGAATTACCGAAGATCTTCATGCAGATGAAGTCAAGATTGAACGTAATCTAGTGCTTATTATGCTCGTAGGTGAAGGAATGCGTCAAAATATTGGAACAGCGGCAAGAGCCTCAAAGGCATTAGCCGAAGCAAAAGTCAATATTGAAATGATAAACCAAGGTTCATCCGAAGTCAGTATGATGTTTGGCGTAAAGGAATCCGTTGAGAAAAAAGCCGTACAAGCTTTATATGAAGAATTTTTTGTGAGAGTCATGGTTTAGAACAAACAGCCTAAATTGAGTGTGGCACTCAATTTAGGCTGTTTTTACATTTAAAGAAAGTATATAGAGCAGCCGAAGCCGCAAAAGGTTTCGCGAAATAAATTTGTTTTCGTTAGTTATATATTGTTATAAGAGGTTGTTCAAAAAGTCACCAAATGATAAGCTACGAATCTCGGCGTTGGCTCGTTTTTCCGGTCCTCATGTAGTAAAAACCTACATTCCGGTCCTCAAAACAGCGCCGCCTTGATCTTCTTGCTTCTAATTTATCGCCTTTTTGAACACGCACTATAAGGAAATCCTCTCTAAATTTTTTACAAAGATATCTATCAGATTTTTAAAGAAGTAAAAAAGGTGAAATTAAGGCTTTTAGAAGTCTTAATTTTTTACCCTTAAAGCTCGCCGACATTTCAGGAAGCTAGACCACTAATCCATGCTATTAAGTATACTAAAAGTGTATCTTTTCTAAGTTTTTTTACTTTAACAAAATGTCTCTCCCAAAAAAACAATTGTATTTTTCAGAGGAATTTACTATTATAAAGAAGGTATTGGGTGATATTAGTGATATGAAAAAATCGCCTTTCCGATTGCTAAAATGTGACATATGAAGTGAGAATGGTTTGAAGGTAAGCTTTTGATAGATTGAAAAAGTGATGCCTACTTCATCATTTCTAAACAACATCGTAAGCCTGAAGTGATTTGGGCACTTGATCATCTAAGAGGAGGAAATGAAGTGGCGAACAAAGAACTGAAGAGAGGTTTGGGTGCGCGTCACATCCAAATGATCGCTCTAGGCGGTACGATTGGCGTTGGGTTATTTAAAGGATCGACCAGCACAATTGGGTGGACAGGTCCATCTGTCTTACTTGCTTATGCCATTGCTGGTGTATTTATCTTTTTTATCATGCGTGCCATGGGAGAAATGTTGTACTTAGAACCAAGTACAGGTTCTTTTGCAACATTTGGCCATAAGTACATACATCCATTAGCAGGTTACATGACTGCATGGAGTAACTGGTTCCAATGGGTTATTGTTGGAATGTCAGAAATTATTGTTGTTGGGGAGTACATGAAATATTGGTTTCCAGAGTTACCTGCTTGGATACCAGGTATTATTGCTATGGTGATTCTTGGAACAGCGAATTTAGTTTCCGTTAAATCATTTGGAGAATTTGAATTTTGGTTTGCGATGATTAAAATTGTGACCATCATATTAATGATTATTGCTGGGATTGGTCTTATTTTCTTTGGATTTGGTAATGGAGGAGACGCCATCGGTCTATCGAATCTTTGGGCACATGGAGGCTTCTTTACAAATGGTTTTACAGGATTTTTCTTTGCGCTATCCCTCGTCATTGCTGCTTATCAAGGGGTTGAACTCATTGGAATTACAGCTGGCGAAGCAAAAGATCCACAAAAAACGTTAACCAATGCGATACAAAGTACTATTTGGCGTATTTTAATCTTTTATATTGGAGCCATTTTTGTTATTGTCACGGTATATCCTTGGAATGAGCTTGGTTCACTTGGAAGCCCGTTTGTTTCTACTTTTGCAAAAGTCGGGATTACAGCAGCGGCTGGGATTATTAACTTTGTCGTCATTACAGCCGCCATGTCTGGCTGTAATAGCGGTATTTTTAGTGCAGGACGAATGCTTTATACATTAGGAGAAAATGGACAAGCACCGAAATTCTTTATGAAACTCACGCGTAATGGTGTACCATTGTACGGTACGATTGCCGTTCTCATCGGTTTAGCCGTTGGTGTTGTCTTAAACTATATTGCACCACCAAAGATTTTTGTCTATGTCTATAGTGCAAGTGTTCTCCCAGGTATGATACCTTGGTTTACCATTCTCATAAGTCAAATGCGGTTCAGAAAAGTAAAGGGAGCAGAATTGACTAAACACCCATTCAAAATGCCCTTTGCGCCTTTTTCAAATTATTTAACGATGGCTTTTTTAATCATCGTATTGATCGGTATGTGGTTCAATGATGACACACGTCTATCGCTTATTGTCGGAGTTATTTTCTTAGGGCTTGTTGCCATGAGTTATTACGCTTTTGGTATTGGCAAGCGACCTTTTGAACCTCCCGTCGATCAGAAAAAGAGTTAAGATATCATGCATTCATGATTGATAAATGATTTAACAACATCTGTGTACTTAGAAATAAGAACGCAGGTGTTGTTGTTTATAAAGATGTTTTAAGGAGAAGTTCACTAAGTTGTTGTGAGGGGACAGTATACTTTTGAAAATTGGGAGTATTGCTATCAAATAAACAATGCTATTCTTTGGACATCGATATAATACCAATGTTGAACTTACTATTAGAGGTTGTTCAAAAAGTCAACAAATGATAAGCTACGAATCTCGGCGCCCACTCGTTTTTCCGGTCCTCATGTAGTAAAAACCTACATTCCGGTCCTCAAAACAGCGCCGCCTTGATCTTCTTGCTTCTAATTCATCGCCTTTTTGAACACGCACTATTAATAAAATTCCTAAACAAATCACAAATGTTAATTTGAGGGGGTCATGAATGTGCAATTTAAAATAGATGATTTAACGGATTCCAAGGTTATTAAACTCGTAACCGAGCATTTTAATAGTATGGCTGAGCAGTCGCCTCCTGAAAGCATGCATGCATTAAATCTTGAAGCCTTGCGAAAGCCAGAAATCACATTTTGGAGTGCATGGGAAGGAGAGGAATGTATAGGCTGCGGGGCCATTAAGGAACTTGATCCACAACATGGAGAAATAAAATCGATGCGAACATCTTCAGCACATTTGAGAAAGGGTGTTGCAAAAGGGCTTCTCCAACACATCATTGAAGAGGCCAAACGTCGTGGCTACCTGAGAATAAGTCTCGAAACAGGACCAACGGATTCTTTTGAACCAGCTAGAAGACTTTACGCAAGTTTTGGATTTCAGTATTGTCAGCCATTTTCGAATTATACTGAAGACCCTAATAGCGTTTACATGACAAAGGAATTGTGAATTGGGTTAAAAATAAATTTTAGGGTCAAACAAATCACAAATAAGTTTAGTAAAATAAATGATTTGGATTTTCTTTAGAAGCAGTCTTTTAGAAGTTAGTTGCTCCTCCTGAATGCCAAGTCTGTACTTTTGGGTTTGAAACTTTCACATCTTCCTGATGATCCCATGTATCAACCGTGCTTTCCGTGACATAATTATCATCTAACCCATTGATCAACCACTTTTTCGCTTCTTTGTCGAAAATGAGACGGATTTTCTGACTGCGCTTATAGGATAAATCTTTGAATGGTTGTTGGCTTTTAAGTTTTATTCCATATTTATAAGATACGAAAATATCGCGTGAAGCATTTCAACGATCACCACTATACCAAATATCGATGCTGTCCATATCAACGATCATACCTAGGTAGGCTGATTGGATTTCTGTGATATATTTTTTAGCCGCATCAAATTCCGGTTTCCGCAACGATGTCTGATAATCTTGGACATTTGGGGTTGCCGATGTCAGTTTTGCGGGATCATTTTCAGTTGTTTCCCATAAGGAAACTTCCTGATTGAATTGATGGACTGTCTGAACAATCTTCTTTTGAATGTTCGAATCAACCGTAACTGAATTTTCTTTGCTCCAAACTGAGATCTTTTCATTTTTTATAAAAATACCGAGCTCGTTAATCATTTTTTTCTTTAACTGATAACTTCCTGGGAAAACAGGACCGTACGACATTGTTAAACGAATGAAATTCTTGAATCATTATTATATAATAACGTTTTTCGATATAGTCTTTCCTCTCTATTGAACACTTTAAAACATGAATATGAATAGCAGTTTGTTAGACTTAAAGATTCTATAGTGTTAAATTAAAAATTAATAAGAAAGGAGTGATCCTAGGTGAATGCAATTCCAGAAATAACGCTTAATGACGGGTTAACACTTCCAGCAATCGGTTTTGGTACGTACAAATTGAATGGTGCAGCGGGTGTAAACACGATAGTCAGCGCGATCGATGTAGGTTATCGTTTACTTGACTCAGCCTTTAATTATGAGAATGAAGGGGCGCTCGGTGAGGCGGTAAGGCGCAGTTCAGTCCCGCGTGAGCAACTACGTATTACATCTAAGTTACCTGGACGGCATCACGCCTACGACGAGGCTATCACAACAATTCAGGAATCTCTTTTACGAGCGGGATTAGATTATTATGACTTGTATCTCATACACTGGCCAAATCCGAGCAAGGATCTATATGTCGATGCTTGGAGAGCCTTGATTGATGCTAAGAAATGGGGACTTATTCGCTCTATTGGCGTTTGTAACTTTCTGCCGGAACATTTGGAACGCTTGATTCAAGAAACAGGTGTTACCCCAAGTGTAAATCAGGTCGAACTGCATCCTTACTTTTCTCAAGAAAAACAGAGAGCATGGGATAGGGAACATGGCATTGTGACAGAATCTTGGAGTCCGCTTGGGCGAGCGAGTACATTGCTAGAGGATAGCACGATTCAGCAGATTGCAGACAGCCATCATAAATCAATTCCGCAAATTATTCTTCGTTGGCACATACAGCTTGGTGCATTGCCAATCCCAAAAGCGTCATCTCCAGCGCGTCAACTAGAGAATCTAACATTATTTGACTTCTCGTTAACTGATGAAGAAATGCAAACGATTGGTCAGTTGAGTCAGCCAAATGGTCGGTTACAAAATCAGGATCCAGCCAAATACGAGGAGTTTTAAAATTGAGTTAAACGATAAATTGTTTTAACAGAGCTAAAAAAGATAAGCGTACACTTTGAGAGCATGTTTTAAAGAGAAACATGCTCTTATTATTTATTCGTATAAGAGGTTGTTCAAAAAGTCAACAAATGATAAGCTACGAATCTCGGCGCCCACTCGTTTTTCCGGTCCTCATGTAGTGGGATACAGGAGGACCTTCAACTAAAATCGCTCACGTCCTGTGGCGGGCGCCTGAAGCTACCACGTCATGTGGAATGCCGGTCCTCAAAACAGCGCCGCTCTTAGCCTTCTTGCTTCTAATTTGTCACCTTTTTGAACATACACTATAACTCATTTAAAGTAAATTTCTTAGGATTGTGACTTCTTAATTGTATAAGAAGTATTTTTAATACATAGAGACGAGACTGACTTGACATCATCACTTTACTCACCACTCATCACTTAAGTTAAGAATTTTCTTTTGTGAAATTATTTATTCGATTTTAAAAGATTCTTACACGATCTATAGGATGTGAAGTAAGACAGAATAAGAGGTGATTTATTTTGGATATTTACGCAAGAGTGGAATAACGGATATATAACCACACCTCATACTATGGACTACGAATCTAGGCTTTGATGCGCTCGAAGTAGAACCGTTTCCTGGAATGATCGAGCAAGATCAACGGAAATGAATAAAGTACAATGGATATCGGATGATCATAATATTGAATTGACCTATTGTTTGGGTCTATCGCCTGACATGGATCTGGCTTCTCCAGACGAAGCTACACGGGAAAAAGGTATTCGATTCATTCAAAACCTTATCAAATTTGTGGATCAATTGGGCGGAAGTCAGCTCAGCAGAGCTTAAACAGCGATTGGGCGGCCATGTACAAAAAAATCAAAAGACGATCATCGAAACATTGGAATGAGATCGATTCATACGGCACTAGTGAAATCCGTCAAATTTGGGCAATTGAATATCTATAATTACTATATCCAGGTTTATTGCAAGTCAATGCTTCCATCGCCTTGCCGAAATCAAGGACAGCGGCACTTCATAAGTCCACTGACTTAAGCGTTCTTTTATTTATTGAAACAGTGTTGCATCATCTTCCATCAGCATAAATTAAAACAATGGAGTCATCGCATTTTCAAATTATCCTTTCTTTATTGCAAGGAAAAACCTATTAGAGAAGTCAGCAAGAATCGGTATCAAGAAGCTAAATCAATTTATTCTCTTCATTTATTATGAAAGCGTTTCCGGTAGCGGTGATTTTGAGTATAATGCCAATACATTGAAAAAAGGAGGCAAAACAAAATGAATGCGATTACGTTGGTGATTGGCTCGATTTGCATCCTTGCGATAGCATATCGATTATACGGCACGTTTATGGCTGTAAAGGTTCTTAAATTGGATGATTCCAAAAAGACTCCCGCTCACGAGTTAGAGGATGGGAAGAATTATGTACCGACAAATCGCTGGGTCACCTTTGGGCATCACTTTGCTGCGATTGCTGCAGCTGGTCCCCTCGTAGGTCCTGTTCTTGCGGCACAATTTGGCTATCTTCCGAGTCTCCTTTGGCTTTTGATTGGTGCGGTAATCGGAGGAGCCGTACACGATACAGTCGTATTATTTGCGTCGATG
Organism: Terrilactibacillus laevilacticus; assembly: GCF_006517395.1. Classification (GTDB taxonomy): domain Bacteria; phylum Bacillota; class Bacilli; order Bacillales; family Sporolactobacillaceae; genus Terrilactibacillus; species Terrilactibacillus laevilacticus. The sequence continues at coordinate 94,792 of NZ_VDCY01000006.1, read as the reverse complement.
CGACAAAAGGGGGAATCTTTATCTGAAGTTGCGAAGAAAGAATTAGGGCCGGTAGCAGGTTTTTGTACAGGGCTTGCCATGCTATTTATTATTACTATTACGATGGCCGGTCTTTCGATGGTGGTGCTCCATGCATTAGAACGTAATCCGTGGGGAACCTTCTCGGTCGGGGTTACGATCCCAATTGCCATGGCTGTCGGGTTATATCATCGAAAAACCGGAAATCTGAAGGTTGCGAGTCTAGTTGGATTTTTGCTTATTATCGTTGCGGTGTTCTGCGGACCGTTAATCAAGGACACGGCGCTCGGAGAATGGCTGACGTTCGATGTAAAAACGTTATCGATCATTTTGCCACTCTATGCATTTTTTGCTGCGGCTTTACCGGTGTGGTTACTATTAGCACCGCGTGACTATTTAAGTAGCTTTATGAAAATAGGCGTGTTTGTTGCACTTATTTTGGGGGTTTTTGTCGTAAACCCTACGTTGCAAATGCCTGCATTAACGGAATTCGTTCATGGCGGGGGACCAGTCATAAATGGTCCTGTGTGGCCGTTCATTTCGATTACGATTGCGTGTGGTGCTATTTCTGGGTTTCATGCTTTCGTCGGATCTGGAACAACGCCTAAAATGCTCGATCGCTGGAGTGATATTAAATTTGTCGGCTTTGGAGCCATGCTGGTGGAGTGCGTGGTCGGTATTATGGCGCTTGTAGCGGCCACAGCCCTACATCCCGGAGATTATTTCGCAATCAACTCGGCCCCAGAGGTATTTAAGACGTTAGGTATGCAAACGGTGAACCTGGCGCAGCTCAATCAGGAAATTGGTTTGGATCTTGAGGGGCGAACAGGCGGTGCGGTAACACTTGCTGTCGGAATGACCTATATTTTTACAGGGATTTCGTGGTTCAGCAATTTTGCGGCATTCTTCTATCAATTTGTCATCATGTTTGAAGCGTTGTTCATTTTGACGGCCATTGATGCCGGAACGCGTGTTGCCAGATATCTTATTCAAGATTTTGGAGGTACTTATTACAGCCCTTTAAAACGAGTGGACTGGGTTCCAGGTAATATTTTCGCCAGTGCTTTGGCTTGCCTGCTCTGGGGTTATTTGCTCTTCTCAGGAGATATCGGTTCGGTTTGGGTGTTATTCGGCGTTTCCAATCAGCTGATGGCATCGATCGGATTAATTGTCGGAGCTACGATCATTCTTAAATTTGCGGATAAGAGGCGATATATGTTGACGTGTTTGATTCCGCTAGCATACCTTTATGTAACCGTCAACTATGCGGGGTTTTGGATGGTGCAACATGTTTATCTGAATCCTGCGGCTCCTGGATATAGCGTCCTTAATGCTATTCTTTCGATATTCATGCTAATTTTAGGTCTAGTCATCCTTGTCACTGCCGCGAAGAATTGGATGGATAACTGGAATAATCCTGCTGCGAAAATACGCAGGGAAACAGGTGTAGTAGAGTAGATAGCATAACCTACAAGTAATGAAAGACAGTGCCAGCTAAGTTGGTATTGTCTTTTTCTTTTGCTTCTTTTCGAGCGAGGTAAGTAAGCTGCAAATATTTTCTTGATTTCTATATTTCTCTTTTCCTATTCATTACATATTTGAAGATAACCCGTAATAACGAACGAACATACTACCAGTGTCAGCAGGAGACCATTTCCTGATCTGTTTAATACATCTATTAGTCCATAAAAACCATACTTTTAAGTACACCTTCTTTTTTTAAATCTAAGATAAAATCACGATAATCCATAGTTTACTACGATCGTTTTAATCGAGTTCTGTTTTTAATAGGTTAATTAGTTCTAATAATTAGGTCTGATTTCCTATATGGCAGTTTACCGTGATTTTCTCAGCGTCATGTACACACGCAGCTATGATATTCCTTTCGGGTTTGAAAGATTGGATCTTAGTATGAATAGATTCCATATAAATTCTAAAATATTGATAGTTCAAAGGCAGGTACTATTCCTCGTTATCCCATTCAAACAACTCGATAAACCGCCTTGCGCTTTTGGAAAGATAGCGATTCTTCAACCACACAATTCCTACTTCCGATTGCACTGTGATATCAGGTAAGTCATATAACTCTATATCAGAAATGGAAAAAGAAGATAGGACAGATTTAGGGAGAATCGTGACACCTATTCCGGCAATAACAAGTGCAATCGTGATGGAGACACTTGAACATTCGCATATAATATTCGGTTCAAAGCCTAACCGCCGACATTCGTTGACAATTTTTTCATTCAGTTGAATGGTTCGATCACTTTTTAAAGCGATAAGGGGAATATTTTCTAAGTCTTTTAATAAAAAGGAAGACTGAGAAGGGCGCCAATTCCGGTTCTTAGGCACCACAATGACAAAAGGATCGGAGGGTAGACTTAGTGTTGAATATCTAGTTGGATCGTAATTTGATTCAAAGGGAAGTCTTGTTAAGACTAATTCAATATTCCGGCTCTCTAAATACTCACCTAATACGGAATGATCCCCTTCTAAAATTTTAAAGGTGACGCGTGGATATTGTTCGCGAAACAAAGCTATTTTTTGCGGTAATAAGGATACGCATGAGAATACAGAACCAATGGAAAGCATGCCTTGGATACCTTGATCTATTTCCTGTATCTCAGTCACCGTTTCATTAAGTTGTTGAATAATACTTTCTGCTTTAGCTTGTAAAATGGTTCCGGCTTCGGTTAATTTCATTTGTCTTCCACTTCGATCAAACAACGTGACACCGAGTTCTTCTTCGATCATTTTTAATTGACGACTCAATGGAGGTTGTTCAATGTTCAGTTTCTTTGCGGCTCGAGTAATTTGTCCTTCCTTAGCTATAGCTAAAAAATAGCGGAGCTGTCTAATATCCATTGCTTCTGATTCCTCCATACTGATTATACCTTTTAGGTATGATAAACAAATAAAACAGATATTATCCATATACCCAATAGGATGATATCATAAAAATATAGTTAAAGAAATCTGTTAAAAATAGACGGGTAAAGGAGAAGTTTCCTATAAGCCTTGTTCGAGAATTTTTGAACGGAGGAATTGATCGTTGCAAACGCACCAAATTTCGGTCATTGTAAAAAACCAGCCAGGCACATTAACTCAAGTTTCCAGTTTGTTTAGTCAATCAGGGCTTAATATTGATTCATTAACGGTTGGAAAGTACAAAGAACGACATACATCAAGAATGAGAATTTCGCTTACAATTGAAGATAACAATCTTGAAAAAGTCTTGAAGCAGCTAGAAAGCCTAATTGATGTGATTCAAGTGAATGTGATGGATCAAAATCCTCTACTAAACGTTATTGGCAATCGGTTACATCGTATTTTTTCCAATCGTACCATAGCATTTTGGCTCGTTGCATATAGTCTATTCATCACCCTTCTTGGAACGAATATTCCTTCTCCACTACTCGCTGTCTACCGTACTACATGGCATTTATCACCAAGCATGGTTACACTCCTATTTGCCATTTATGCTATTGTCGTCATTCCGACGATTATTATATCTGGTCAATTATCTGATCAATTGGGAAGAAGGAAACTACTCATTCCAGGCGTGTTCTTCACCATCATCGGATCTTTATTCTTTGTATTATCGAATAACATAGAAATGCTCTTAATCTCTCGTGTTTTCCAAGGTCTGTCTGTAGGTATGTTAAACGGTGTCGCTGTTGCAGCATTAACGGAATTAGATGTAAAGCAAAACAGAATCAAGGCTGCTTTCGTTGGCGCAATGGCTGTCACAGTGGGAAATGCACTTGGCCCCATATTGTCCGGATTTTTGGGCGAATATGCTCCGCTTCCTACTAAACTTTCTTATCTGATTCATATCTTGCTCGCCGTTCCAGGTTTTATTGGACTCTTATATATGAGTGAAAAAGTTAGACCTCGGAAAACGATTCAACTTCATAAACCTTCTGTCCCAAAAACCATTCGCGGACGATTCTATTTATCGGGCATGACATCTTTTGTAGCATGGTCAATTATGAGTTTAATGCTTTCGGTTATTCCGAGTTATACGAATCAATTGGTTGGAAGCTCTAATTTGGTTATCTCAGGATCTATCGTTGCTCTCGTCCTTATCATTTCAACCGTGAGTCAAATAATTCTTAAAAAGCTACCTGTACAAAATTTAGTATTAATAGGATATCTTCTATTAATCTTAGGACTAGGGGCTTTGGTTTTAACATTAGTAACACAATCTCTTTTCTTATTATTTTTAACCACCATTTTAATTGGATTTGGACATGGACCGACTTTTGCAGGCAGTCTGGCATTGACGAATAACATTTCACCAGATAAACAACGTGGTGACATTATTGCCTCATTTTATGTGTTAACGTATTTAGGCGTTAGTATTCCTGTATTAGGTCTTGGATTTATTGCGCATTGGATTGGACTAATTAACGCCATTGAATATTATTCTGTTTTGATGACGGTTATGATTATCGTGAGTATGGTCTATTGGATGATTGATAGAAGAGCGGAGAAAAGGGCAGGTTTTATAAAAACAAGGACAGCAAAGTAATCATAGCTATAAATTGGCACCGTTTAAACAAGTGAAGACCTTAAACACACGATTTCATAAATGAAATCGTGTGTTTAAGGTAAAATTAATAACATCTATCATATTTATATTCCTAGTCAAACGAGACAATTTCAAAAAAGTTGGTGAGCATATATGCCTTGTCAAACAAATATTGAATTAGAAAATTTATTAAAAGAAGCCAAACAATACACCAAGATGGGAAAAGTGGCAGATTATATTCCGGCATTAAGCAAGGCCAACCCCGATGATTTATCCATTGCGATTTATTATCCCGATGGCAAATATGTTTTTGCTGGAAACATAGAAGAAAAAATCACACTTCAAAGTATTTCAAAAGTGTTGACGCTTGCGCTCGCATTAATTCAGCGCGGGGAAGAGTTTGTTTTCAGCAAAGTTGGCTATGAACCTACAGGTGACCCTTTTAATTCTATTGTGAAATTAGAAATCAGTAATCCATCCAAACCGCTTAATCCGATGATCAATGCAGGGGCGCTGGCAGTTACTCATATGATTGAAGGACATTCTGTTGAAGAAAGATTATCAAATATTTTATCTTTTATTCAATTGCTAACAGGAAGTGAAGATATACACTATTCAAAAGAAGTGGCACAATCTGAGTTCGAAACGTCGCATTTAAATCGGTCTTTATGTTATTTCATGAAGCAGCATGGCATCATTGATGAAAATGTCGAAGAGCTGTTAGATTTATATACAAAACAATGTGCAATTGAAGTGAATTGCTTGGATTTAGCGAGAATTGGCATCGTATTTGCATTAGGGGGCATTGATCCAATTACAAAAGAAAGAGTCATGCCAGAGTATGTTGCCCGCCTTTGTAAAACATTTATGGTAACGTGCGGTATGTATAATGCTTCAGGTGAATTTGCGGTCCGTGTTGGCATACCGGCAAAAAGTGGTGTATCCGGAGGCATATTAGGTGCTGTTCCAAACCGCTTCGGCATTGGCATTTCAGGACCTGCCCTTGATGATAAAGGAAATAGTGTTGCAGGGGTAAAATTGTTAGAAATGCTGGCAGAAAAATATTCATTAAGTATGTTTTAATTGGAAAATGTATTGAAGAAAAACTTGGATGATTTTGTGCCGCGGGAAAACAAAATTTTTATAAAAAATTAGGGTTTTTGGGACAAGGTATGGATTCGCCAGGGGTTTTGTTGCAGTGATATGGTTAAAATTTTTTAGAATTTTTGGTTAAGACAGGTTGTCCCCTTGAATATAGTTTCTATCATGAGACTTTTATTAATGGGGGTAGCAACTTGGGGTACTACGTAAGAGTAGAGCGAGATGTTAATATTTATGTAGAAGATATCAATCGGATGAGCAAAAAGACGATCTTATTTATTCATGGCTGGCCGGCTAATCACAAGATGTTTGAGTACCAATTTAATCAGCTCCCCCAAAAGGGCTATCGTTGTATCGGCATGGACCTCAGAGGATTTGGTCAGTCAGATAAGCCTTGGGAAGGATATGACTATGATCGTTTAGCAGATGATGTACGAGGCGTTATAGAAGCACTCAAGTTACAAAATATTACATTGGCTGGCCATTCTACGGGAGGAGCTGTAGCCGTTCGATATGTGGCTAGGCACCATGGATATGGAGTTTCAAAGCTAGCTCTTCTTGCGGCTGCCGTACCTAGTCTTATCAAGCGCCCGTATTTTCCATATGGACTAAAAGCAGAAGATGTAAAACAAATCATTCAAAGTACCTATCATGACCGGCCGAATATGTTACAGGGATTTGGTAACATGTTCTTCTTTCAACATATCACACAGCCTTTCTCAAATTGGTTTTTTCAATTAGGACTGCAAGCCGCAAGTTGGTCTACGGCAAAGATTGCAGGCACATGGTTACATGAAGAAAGCCTATTTCAAGATATGGGGAAGATTCAGATTCCAACACTCATTCTACACGGTATTCATGACAAAGTATGTCATTTTCCTCTAGCAGAGGCTCAAAAACAAGGGATAAAAAATTCTAGGCTTGTCCCATTTAAATATAGTGGTCATGGATTATTTTGGGATGAGCGAGATAAATTCAATAAAGAATTAGCACAGTTTATAGGGTGATTAATGGATTTGGGGATATCTATGAGTCTATAATCCGTCGTGACTAAAGTGTTATAATAGATAAAAAAGTAAAAATGGGGACGGCAATTTGAAACATTATCGAACGCTATTATTTGATGTAGATGATACACTCCTAGATTTTCAGGCGGCAGAAGTATTTGCTTTGCGGTCACTTTTTGAGGAACAAAATATTCCTTTAACCTTAGATATTGAAGCGCGTTATAAACAAATCAATCAAGGACTATGGCGGTCTTTTGAAGAAGGAAAAATTAAGCGTGATGAGATTGTAGGTACACGATTTTCCTTGCTATTTAAGGAGTATGGCCAAAGTGTCGATGGCCTTGCGCTCGGAATGAAATACCGTAGTTATTTGAAAGAAGGTCATCAGCTGATTAGCGGGGCTATTGAATTGATAGAGGATCTTAAAAATAAATATGATTTATATATCGTGACTAATGGTGTTGCTGAGACACAGGACAAACGGTTGCGTGACTCTGGGTTATTTCCATTGTTTAAGGATATTTTTGTTTCAGAAGATACAGGATTTCAAAAGCCAATGAAGGAATTTTTTGATTATGTGTTTGCGCGAATTCCTGATATTTCTTTGGAAGAAACTCTAATTATTGGTGATTCCTTAACCTCTGATATAAAAGGTGGCGAGTTGGCCGGAATTGATACGTGTTGGTTCAACCCTAAAACGAAACCTAATCAAACAGAGATAACACCAACCTATCAAATCCAAAAACTTGAGGAACTCTATCACATTTTAAATATAGAAAGAGAGTCTGAGACTGTAAGTCAGCATTGATCCATAGTAGATTCATATAGAAGGGGGAACCAATTTAAAATCGGTTCCCCTTAAAAATACTTCATTTATAGAGGTTGTTCAAAAAGTCACCAAATGATAAGCTACGAATCTCGGCGCCCACTTTTTTTTCCGGTCCTCATGTAGTAAAAACCTACATTCCGGTCCTAAGGAACTGCGCCGCCTTGATCTTCTTGCTTCTTCTAGTTTGTCACCTTTTTGAACACGCACTTATAACCTTTTAATTTAATCTAATCCTTCTTATCTTTTTCAGATGTTGTCTTCGGATCAATTGGAGCAATTGATTCCAAGTCGACTGTTGCTTTTATTTCTGGTACCTCTGGTCTACTGTGACCATGTAGTTGAACATAGATTTCTTCAATCTCCTCACCTGTAAGATCTCCTCGTTTCAACAATTCCTCTGCAATTACGTGAACAAAATTAGCCTGTTCTTTAATTAATTTCTTTACTTGATTCATTTGGTCTTTCAGTAACGCATTAATCTTTGGACGAAGTTGCTTGAGGGCATCAGGCCGCGAACCGATGGATAGCCAACTGAAAAGTTCATCACCCATTCCGACCATTCCGAGATAAGCACCGGCGAGTTCTGTGGCTTGTTTTAAATCGGATGTTACCCCATTTAGTTTTTTCCCTAAAAACGTTTCTTCAGAAGCCCGTGCAGCTAAACAAACTTGGATTTCTGCTAAAATTTCACTGTCACTTCGATTATACCTCTCATGCGTTGGTTTCGTCGCAGCTAGACCTAGAGCACCGCCTCGACGAATAATGGTCACCTTCCAGACCCGTTCATGGGGCTTTAATAAGTACTGAGCAACAGCATGGCCGGCTTCATGGTAGGCGACGTTTCGTTTCTCATCTTCATTCATTGAGCGAAGAGGCTGCTTAAGACCCCACTCATAGGTCTCCATGGCGGAACGGAAGTCTTCATAGCTAGCGTCTTGAGAGCCGCGTTGATGGGCGATCACGATCGATTCGTTAACGATGTGTTTAATCTGTGCTGGACTATAGCCAATCGTATCTAATGCTGCTTTCTCCGGAGTTAGGGAATCGTCACGGTTCACCTTTTTAAGGTAATATTGGAAGACATCGACACGTCCATCATAGTCGGGCGAATCGACCCAAAGTTTTCGATCGAAACGGCCGGGACGCAGTAAGGCAGGATCAAGGACGTCTGGCAAGTTGGTTGCCCCAATGGTTAATACGGCGCGTCGTTCAGCTTTCTTGCGACGCAGTCCGAGGGAGCGAAGAAACTTAGCAAAGCGAGAGTTATCAATGTTCGGCGGGTCCATCTGTAAGAGTAGCTCGTTGAGTAGTCCAGAGCCACCACCCATACCAAACATCGCGCCGAGTCCTCCGCCACCGCCATTTGCTTGTCGTGACATACCAATGGCATCAATTTCGTCAATAAAGATAATGCAAGCGCCATATGTTTTGGCGAGTTTTCTTGCCTTTCGGTAGAGACTCATCACTTTTAAGTTCCCTACGCCAAAAAACATATTTTGAAAACTTGGAGCCGACGCATAAGCAAACGGAACCTGGGCTTCATTTGCAATAACCTGGGCAAGGTAAGATTTTCCTGTTCCAGGAGGTCCGCAAAGTAGCATTCCTCGAATAGCTTCACCGCCCATTTTTTTAAATTCCTTTACTCCTTTAAGTAAAGTTACAATCCGTTTGGCATTTTCTACGATTTCAGGGTTCCCGCGATAATCATCCCAACTGGATCCTGTCTCTCCGGGCATAATCCAATATGTACGGCCACGGGCAAGGAACCAAAAAAGGGCGACAAATTGTATAATGATAATGAGTACGGCAAAAAATAGTTGCATCAACATACCTAGTATCGCAAGCGAAATACCCCAAGCCGTTGGCCCTCCTACCCACAATAAAATACCGAAGACTGCGAGAATTGCCAACCAAATAAGGAATGTACGCCATTTAATCCAATGGTATCTCTTCATGACCTCACTCCTTTTAGCGAATATTCCTATAATTTTATGGAAGGTTATCTAAAATGATACCACGTTTTTTAAGACAACACTCTTTTTAAATGATTCAATATCCAAGCCTTTATTTGCCAAATTTTACGCGGTATATTTTTCTATTACCTTCTATTATCATTTCATAACCTCATACTTCTCCAAATGTTCAGGGATGACCTTTTCTAAAAAATAATATGTATGTTGAAAGACAAAAGAAACCCTTTATGGATAATATCATTATAATATGTCGAAGAAGAATTTAGCATGATTTTAACTCGAATAGCACAAATTTCTTTATTGAAAGACATGAAATGAAAATTTATCTTATAATGAATTAATATGGGAAAAGTTTGATATGCAAAATTTCATATTTAATATAGAAAAAACTATAATTGGAGAGAAGTTCACTTGAAAATACATAGAAAATTAGAATGTGAAATCGAAAATAATTTAAATGAAAATATTCAAGAATTGCTATTTGAATGTTTTACAAATATTTACCCAAAGAATAGAACTTATTTTAAACAATTACCTCATTTTAGATTTTTGGCTTTTAATGATGAAAATGATCTAGTTGGACAAGTGGGATTAGACTATAGAGTAATGAACCTCGACGGGTGTCCTGTTAGAATTCTAGGGGTCATTGATTTATGTGTTTCACCAAAACACCAGTCTCAAGAAATTGGCTCAAAATTACTATTAGAAATTGATCACTTTTCTAGAGAACGAAATATTGATTTTATTCTTCTATTTGCTGATAATCCGAAGTTGTATTTAAAAAATGGGTACAAGTCAGTCAAGATCAAATGCAAATGGTTGAAAATTGATCATGAAAATCATATGACTAAAAACATTGGTGATGAGGTTATTGATGAATTAATGATTAAGAAAACTGGTGAAATGAATTGGAGTGACGGAGATCTAGATCTTTTAGGTTATCTTTACTAAGGTAGGTCGATGTGTTTATAGCTTAATCCCCTTAAATAATAAAAAAGTTTGGTTGATTTAACATATTCACAAAAAATATGTGCATGCTTAAAAATAGCATGCATTTTTTCGTGTGAAAAACAAGATAAGGTAGGTTAATTAATGATCTATGATTGCATCATTATTGGAGGCGGTATTGCTGGTTTGCAAGCCGCTATCCAATTAGGAAGATATAAACACCGGGTTATCATCATCGATTCGAATCATGGGAGATCAACTTTATGTAGAAGTTATCATAACGTCTTAGGTTATCCCGATGGAATCAGTGGTCAAGAACTTCGAAATATTGGAACCAAACAAGCCAAAAGTTTAGAAGTAGAATTTTTAATTGATAAAGCTGTCAAAGTAGATAAAAATAAAGACCATTTCGAAATACTGACGGGGATGGATGATATTATATTAGGAAAGTGTCTCCTTATAGCTACAGGGGTTATGGATCGCATTCCTCACATCCCGAATTTGTTTTCCTGCTTAGGAAAGAGTGTCTATATTTGCCCAGATTGTGATGGCTATGAAATCAAAGATAAGCCTGCATTGGTGATTGGTTCGGGAAATGTCGGTGCGAATATGGCATTAATACTCACTTATTGGACAAAGGACCTTATTTATATTAATCATGAACAAAAAAAGATCAAAGATGATCTTATGAATAAGCTCAATAATCAGCATATCCAGTATATTGAATCTCCTGTCAAGGAGGTCATAGTCGAAGGATCTCAGTTAAAATCATTAATTTTGACGAATGGCCAAAAGATAGTTAGAGAACACGCTTTTGTTGCTTTTGGTGGTAATGAGGTAAGATCGGATCTAGCTAAGCAACTAGGGGTGGAGATGCTTGAAAATAAGCACATTGTTGTAAATCCTCGAACGAAAATGACAAATGTTACAGGCGTTTGGGCAGCAGGAGATGTGGTTGCCCACTCTGAACAAGTCACCATTGCCATGGGAGATGGGTCACAGTCCGCCATTTGGATCCATAAATCGTTAATGGGAGAAGAAATAGATTAAGGAAATGGCGGTGTGAAGTGTGTTTAGTGAATGGTGAACAAGAGGGTAAGTGAACTCGTTTCAGCAAGCTGAAACTTCGGAAAATCAGGTGGAGATTCTACTCCACCTGATTGAAAGATCCCACCTTCGCTTCGCTTAGAGGTGGAGGTCTTAACCCTTAAAACACGAAGAGATAAAGCTGGCGATTGTTAGAAATGATTGGGAAGTCCTTTCGAAGGGTTAACGATTTCAAAACCTTCTTCAGGTACATAAAAAAATTGTATCCAAACACCATCTAATAAATCTTCTCTTGTATCTAATAGGACATCAATACCTTTATCTGTATGAACAATCTCGTCATGTTCAGTGGGAGTTCCATAAGTCAGCGCATAATGGGCATGGTCTCCATGATTTTCAGTAACAATCACGCGAAGCATTTGTCCTTGTGCTTCTTCATTCTCCAGCATTTTCTTCATTATCTTTGCCGCATTGCGGTTGATTTTACACTTCATGTTATGAGCACCAACTTCATTATTATTATCAAGATACATTATGACATATTTTCCAAAAGAAGGCTTGTTAGATGACTATAGTCTATAATGTGTTGCTAAATCCCGTGTTTTCGAAGAAATATGTTGAGTATTCCCAGAACTAAGATGTTTCATGTCTTTCCGCAATATCCATAGTAATAGCTGGTATATTGAACTAACTAAGCAAAGGGGTTTTTTCATGCGAATGAATGACTTGATACAAATGAAACCTTTTTTGAATAATTTATATATCTTTAAGAACGTCTGTATCAGACCTTGAATTAAGGTTCTTATCATAATATGATAATTGGAAGAAACTTTATATTGTGAAAAACTTCAAAAGGAAGGAAGAAAGACGTGGCTCAGGTAACCTCTATACATAAGCAAGCACAGCCTCTTCAAAAAGGGACTGGAACGATCTACAGCATATTATTCATTATTGGTATTTGTCATCTTTTAAATGATACCCTTCAATCTGTTACAACAGCAATGTTTCCAATTTTAGAAAAATCGATGGGGCTAACTTTTACCCAGCTTGGGTTGATTGCTTTTACTTTAAATATGGTGTCCTCTGTTATGCAGCCAGTTATAGGCTGGTATTCAGATAAGCGTCCAATGCCCTTTGCTTTACCTATTGGATTATCGAGCAGTTTGTTTGGTATTTTAGGTTTAGCTTTTGCAAATTCATTTATTACGATTATCATAAGCGTTATATTTATTGGAGTTGGTTCTGCGGTTTTTCATCCAGAAGGGTCACGAGTAGCCTATATGGCTGCGGGGAGTCGAAGAGGATTAGCTCAATCCATTTACCAAGTTGGAGGGAATTCTGGTCAGGCATTAGCTCCTGTTATTACTGCACTTATCCTCGTTCCATTAGGTCAAGTTGGAGCCGTGTGGTTTACCTTTGTCGCCGCTTTAGCTGTACTGTTTTTGATTTATATTGCCAAATGGTATTCTAATCGTTTGTTAACCACTCAAAAGATGAAATTAAAGAAAAAGGTTGGAGAGCAACGTCCTATCACGAAATCGATCATTCTCGCCCTACTTATTATCATATTTCTTATTTTTGCTCGTTCTTGGTACGGCAGTGCAATCTCAAATTTTTATACCTTTTATGCTATAAAGAAATATGGTTTAACGATTGCTCAATCTCAATCTTATATTTTTGCTTTTCTCTTTATGGGAGCTGTTGGTACGTTCTTAGGGGGACCACTCGCAGACCGGTTTGGTAAACGGAATGTTATCTTATTTTCATTATTAGCAGCAGCTCCGCTTGCTCTGATTCTCCCATTTGTAGGACCGCATATGGCTTTTATCGTTCTAGCTGTCATTGGACTGATCCTTATGTCAAGCTTTTCCGTCATGGTTGTTTACGCCCAAGAACTAATTCCTGGAAAAATTGGAATGATGTCAGGTTTGACAGTTGGATTAGCCTTTGGAATGGGGGCCATTGGTTCGGTTGCACTTGGTTCACTCATTGATAACTTTGGCTTAAGACCGACCATGATCGGCATATCATTGCTCCCACTCATTGGGATTTTGGCTGTATTTCTTCCTAATGATAAAAAATTAGAAGTATGATGAAAGACAACTAAAAATAAGATTTGTTTGGATAAAGCACATTTGAGAAGTTTTAGTAAAATTGAATAACAGTAATAGATGATAGAACAATAGCGCCAAAATCATTTTTATACTGTATCTGTCGACCTTTAGTAATGTAAAAAACCCAGGTGATCGACAGAAACTCGCCCTTGTAGATTAAATAAGGGAATTTCAAATGTTTGTAGTTCACTTATTCATACTTTTTGACTACGTATTATGAAATGTAAATTAATTTTCTGGGAGTCATACCCTTACCTACATCATGGTATTAATCTACGTATTATGAAATGTAAATTATCACTTCTCTCGGATATTTAAGAACGTACTAGGTATTAATCTACGTATTATGAAATGTAAATACCTTATCCGGATCTATTGAAGGTCCGCACTCATCAGTATTAATCTACGTATTATGAAATGTAATTACGGTTAGGGAACATCTAATAATTGAATAAGTAATGTATTAATCTACGTATTATGAAATGTAAAATATTCTTTCATTCTTCCAAACCATTTACGGTACTCTGTATTAATCTACGTATTATGAAATGTAAATATTGTCGATTAAAGTTGGTCTAGCTCGCCAATCATCCGTATTAATCTAAGTAATTTGAAAAACTTATTTCTTGTGATTAACAGAAAATTAAATTAAATTTTAAATTTCCTATATTTTTTAATGGATAACAATGGTATAATATTGGTAAATGGAAGTTCTAATTGATCAGGACTTTGTACTTATTGATGGATAGGTAAGTAAATTTGTCTTAAAGGAGAAAATGATGCGATTATGTATTCTATGTGATTTACAAAATGCACAAATTCCAGTAGATTACAGACGAAAGATTCTTAGTCTACTAAAACTAGGCTTATCTAAGACAAACAATTCTTTGTACAATACTTTATATGGAGAGGGAAGTAATAAACAAAAAGACTTTTCATACAGTGTTTATCTTCCTAGTCCAAAATTCACTAAAGAAACAATTGACCTAAAAAGCAAAAGACTAATGATTAACTTTTCTACAAGTGACACTGAAATCGGTATTAATTTATATAATGCTTTCATACATCTTCGAAAACAGTCCATTCCTTTCTCTACAAATAATACAATTACACCTCAAGATATTAATATAGTAAAAGAAAAACAAATTATTAATAAAAAAATTGTCTTTAAAACAATGTCTCCGCTTGTCGCAAGAGATCATAATCCAGAAACAAAAAAAGATTGGTATTTTATTCACGACGATGTATCTTGGTCAGAAATACTTAAACGAAATCTATTATTTCAATTAAAGAACAGTTCGTTCAATGCGCCGAAAATAGATGTTGAGAATATGAAAATCCAGCCTAAAGCAATGAAAAAAACAGTTATCAAATTATATGACGTTCACGTTACGTGTTCTTTAGGAACTTTTAGTATAGAGTCTGAACCTTATTTATTAACGTATCTATACCAGACAGGCCTTGGCAGTCATAGAGGGCTAGGTTTTGGAATGTTGGATATTGTTTAGGGTGGTGTAAGTATGAATGATATAGGTATAGAAGTTACTCTTAAGGAGTGGCTCTACAATGCGGGAATTGTTGGATTTGTAAATATTGTTGGGAAAGAAAATATTAATGTCGTCGACAACAGCACAATTTCTTTTTCAAAAGAGGTGCTTCATGGTTTTGAAAACAAATACTTCGAATATTTTATAGATACATATGAAAAACTATTACCCTGGTATAAAATTATCTCTTATGAATCGGAAATTATAAGGTTTGAAAATAATGATTTTGATACATTTGATGAGAAAAACCTTGAACAATTGAATACATATATCAAGGATATTGTAAAAAAATATATTAAAAGTAATAGTTATAAAGCTGCATACCCACTTATGAAGAATGAAACAGATCTACTTGATTTAGAGAAGAAATTAAAAACTATTCCAACTCCCAAAAAATCGGAAACATTCTCAGATAAAAAAGCAGTTATAGTTGATGAAGTGAAAGAGAGATTCTCTATACTGAAAAACATCATTACATGCTGTAAGAGTCAAGATGGACGTAGATATTTAGCTGGGAAAAATGTTATTTATAATCAAATAAAAAATGGATGGGACGGAGTTTGTTTCTTAAATCCTCAGACAAAAGAAAAAGACATGTACGTAGATTTTAAAAATCACTTTGTCACTCCGACAGAAGAATATATTGATGAAGAGGATACGAAACGAAAATATCATTGTTTTGTTTGTGATCGTTCTATAAAAAACCTAAATTTAGATTTAAGTTTTCTTAATCAAACGGGATTTGATACAAGTAGAAAATCCTCTCATGTGTGGAATTTTACTAATGACGTCGGTATATGTCCAATCTGTCGGTTGATTTATTCATGTGCTCCAGCAGGCTTCACCTATGTCTATAATCAAGGGTTATTTGTTAACGACAGTACAACGATTGAAAATTTATTACGGGTAAATGACAATATTAAAATGAGTACATTGCAACAAAATGATACGAGTGTCCGTACGGTTAACACATACTATGCGCTAACAAAGGCAATACAGGAACAATTTTCAGGTAAAATGAAGTTTGAACTTGCTGACATACAAATTGTACGCTATGAGAATGAGAGTTATCGCTTTAATGTTTTATCACGTTTAACATTATCTGTATTGAATCAATCGAAAGAGGCAATCATTAAACTTTTGAATACAGGATTTAGAGAGGGAAATACGAATTTTAATCTCTACGAATTAGTTATGAAGAAATTATTTAATAACGAGAATTTGTTTACAAGCATTCATAAATTAATCATCTACAAACTCTCAAATGTTTCAAATTTATATTATAACATTGGACATGTTAATCATATGTTGGAAATTAATACAAATTTCCTGAGGGAGGTTGGGCGAATGGAAGGTTTAGTTAAAGAAGAAGTAAGAAAAGCTAATCAATTTGGCTACTATTTTCGGAAGGCTTATAAAGATAAAGGTTCTGACAATAAACTATCAGGTATCAGTTATAAGCTGCTCAATGCTTTAAAAACAAATAATATTAACATGTTTATGGATGTTCTACTAAACTGCTATTCCTATCTGAAAAAGCAGGTACCTGAACTATTTCTTCAAGTTTTCACCAATGACGAGACATTTAAGACCATTGGTTATGCTTTTGTTGCAGGAATAATTGACAATTCAATTAAAAATGAAGAAGGACGTGAATAATCATGGAACCAAAAGGACTCGCAATGACAATTATATTTCAAGCAGAGAGTGCAAACTATGGAGAATCTATAGGTAATGTGGCTTCTCTAAAAAAAATATCAAGAAATAATGGGGACCAGTATACATATATATCGCGTCAAGCTCTTCGTTACAATATGATTGAACAGCTAGGGGAAATTACTACCCCTGTGTCAGCTGAAGGAAGCGGAGAGAAGACAGTGATTCAATTCGCCCCGGACGCGACTATTGACCAATATCCAGAGATCGATTTCTTTGGTTACCTTAAAACAGAAAAAGGATCCGGTGGTAAAAAAAGATCAGCTAAAGTGCGTTTGTCTAATGCGATATCATTAGAAACCTTTAAAGGAGATCTAGACTTTTTAACAAATAAAGGATTAGCTGATCGTTTAGAGAAGAATATGAATTTAGCCCAATCTGAAATTCATAAATCATATTATTGTTATACTGTAACAATGGATTTAGACCAGATTGGAATTGATGGGGACGTAGAAGTAGAAAACACTGAGAAAGCAAGGCGTGTGAATAAATTGTTAGATACGATTTCTCTATTATATCGAGATATTCGTGGAAGACGTGAAGATTTAAAACCGTTATTTGTTGTCGGTGGCGTCTACGATGTTAAAAATCCTATTTTTCAAAATGCAGTTAAAGTCGAAAATAATAGAATAGATGTCTTACAAATTAAAGATGTTCTCTATGATGGAATTAAAGAAAATACATACTACGGCCTAATTAAAGGAATCTTTGATAATGATAGTGAAATTCGTGAATCTTTTGATGTGATACCTGTTCCTGAGTTTTTCAGAACATTAAAAGATAAGGTTACTGACTACTATGAAAGCAATTAAGGTTAGGTTATGGCAAGATTTAGTGAACTATAAAAAGCCGACAAGTTTTCAATTGAAGGAAACCTATCCACTCCCTCCATATTCAACAGTCATCGGCATGGTTCATAATCTATGTCAGTATCAAACGTATCATGCCATGAAAATAAGTATACAAGGGAAGAATTTTTCTAAAGTAAATGATTTGTATACTCGTTATGAGTTTAAAAATGGAATGACGTATGATTCCAAACGTCATCAATTGAAAGTAGGAGATTATGGTGTAGGGAAAGGAATTTCGACAACAGAATTACTGGTTGATGTCAAATTGACACTACACATTATACCTGAAGATCAGTCTATAGTTGATGAGATTTATAACGCTTTTCTCCATCCTTGGGAATATCCTTCCCTTGGTCGCAGAGAAGATATTGCAATTATTGATAAAGTGAAAGTAGTTGAAGTTGAAGAACAAATATTGTCAAAAGATATACGAATGCGAAAAGATTATGGAGCTTATATTCCTAAAGATTGGGTGGAAAACAACTACATTCTATTTAAGAATCGTCAACAAGGCATTAGTGATTTAGGGACACGTTTCCAATTAACCAAAAACTATGAATTGGTTAACTATGGAACAAAAAAGAATCCCAAAGTATTTCGTAAATGGAATAAAAAAGAAGTGTACTATGCAACGTATTTATCTGCACCAAGAAAAAGTCGTGTTTATATCGATAATGATGAAAAGAAAGACATCGTTTTTATGGTATGACAGAGCTATTAGGGTATCAAATAAACTTTGATATCCTCTTTTTATACACTTAAGAAGGGGATGAGTTGAAAGTTGAATCAATATCTTGCTAAATCAGATCCTAAAGAGACTATTGTTGAACACACGGACAACTTATTAGCTAATCTTAATTTATTAAAATCACTATATCCAAATATTAAAGTTGATTGGTATCTATTAAATGAAGTGTGTTTATTACATGATTTAGGAAAAATGAATGTTCTCTTTCAAAGGAAGTTAAATGGAAAACGCTCTAGAAATGAAATTCCACATGGATTTTTAAGCTTAGCATTTATTAACTATGAAAAGCTAGAAAGTAAAGGGTATTCTGAAGAACAAATAAAAGCAGCCTATCAAGCTGTTGCCTATCATCATGAACGCCCAATTACTTTTGATGAAGATGATTGGCGAAATGCGATGATTGACATGGAGGAAGAAGTGGAAGATTTTCACTATGCTGAGTTAGATGAGCCACTTTTTTTTGAACCAGATTTTTCAGATGCTTTTTTTTGCTTAAATGATAGAACATATTCTAATAAAGTTTACGATATTTTCATCTTTTATGTGATGTTGAAGGGATTATTGAATAGAATTGATTACGCAGCTAGTGCTCATGTTAGCATTGAGCATCCATCTAATTTTTTAAATCAAGCTATGAAAAAATTAGGTTATACATGGAACGATTTGCAGAATTATATGAAGTCGGAAAAGGATCATAATGTTATTGTTATTGCACCAACTGGCATGGGAAAAACCGAAGCAGGGTTGCTATGGATCGGAGATAACAAGGGCTTCTTCACTTTACCTTTAAAAGCTGCAATCAATGCAATATATGATCGGATTACTGACAGTATTGTAAAAGAAAATAAAGAGAACAGAGTAGGACTTCTACATAGTGAAACTTATGGTCAGTATCTTAACCGAAAAGAAGAATTAGAAGGAGATATTGAAGAGTATGTGACAAAAACAAAACAACTATCTCTACCATTAACCATATGTACACTAGATCAACTATTTGATTTTGTTTATCGTTATCCAGGATTTGAGCCAAAGCTAGCTACGCTATCCTACTCAAAAGTCATTATTGATGAAATTCAAATGTATTCACCTGATCTTCTTGCTTATTTAATACTAGGCTTATCAACTCTTTCAAAATTTGGTGGCAAGTTCGCTATTCTTACAGCCACATTACCAGGCGTTATAGTAGATTTGTTAAAGCAACAAGAAGTCGAATTTAAAGGACCAAAAACTTTTGTTGAAGATGCTAGAATCCGGCATAGTTTGAAAGTTATTCATGAAGAGATTAATGTTAACCTTGTCAAACAGAAATATCATAATAACAAGATATTAGTAATTTGTAATACGGTGAAGCAAGCAAAAAAAATCTATGAAACACTATCTGAAGACTATGGTGATGAAGTTCATTTATTACATAGTCAGTTTATTAAAAGAGATCGAAAATATAAGGAAGTAGAAATTTTTAAATTTGGACAAAAGAGTAATCAGGTCCATGGAATTTGGGTTACAACACAAGTGGTTGAAGCTTCATTAGATATTGATTTTGACTTGTTATTTACAGAATTATCAGATCTAAACGGTTTGTTTCAACGAATGGGTCGCTGTTACCGAAAACGTGATTTAGATGTAGATTATAACTGTTATGTATTCGATGGTGGTAATAGACTTTGTAGTGGTGTTGGACATGTTGTTGATAAAGATATTTTTTATCTTTCTAAAGATCTCATGAAAACGATAGATGGACAAGTAACAGAAAAATATAAGATTGAACTTATTAATCAACTTTATTCAACAGAGACATTAGAAAATACGGATTACTATAAAACTATTCTTTCGACCATCCAGTATGTTCAAAGCTACAATGATTATGAAATGCCAAAAGAAAAGGTAAGAGAACTTTTTCGAAATATTAATTCACGAACGGTTATTCCTGAATCTGTATTTCAAGAAAATCAAGCAGAAATACAAAGTTATATAGACATACTAAGAAAATCTCAAAAAGAGCTGAATAAAATAGAAAAAGAACATTTACGAAAAGAAAAAGCTGAAGCAAGGATTAAATTTGCTGATTTTACGGTCGATTTACCAGGTTATTTAGTGAAACCTCAATTTGTTGAATCTATGAAGATAAACGATTTCGAATGGTATGAGTTATTTGATTGTATCTATGATGAGAATGGTGTCACAGGACGTAAATCTGATACGAACTTTGATGATTTCACATTCTAACAGAGGGGAGTCATATTATGAGGGTTACGGGTGCAATGTTTTATTATTATTTTGTTTGTCAACGTAAACTTTGGTTATTTGCGCATGAATTACGATATGAAGAAACAGATGAAAATGTTATTCTTGGTAGGTTACTCGATCAATCAAGTTATGGCCGTGAAACGAAGCATATTATGATTGATGATACCGTTAATGTTGATTTTATTCAAGATTGGACAACGCTTCATGAAGTAAAAAAGAGTCGATCAATAGAAGAGGCATCTATTTGGCAAGCAAAATATTATCTATATTTCTTACAAGAACGCGGAATAGATATCAAAAAGGCCGTACTTGATTATCCTAAACTCCGACAAAGAGAGGAAATTATACTAAGCCAAAGTGATCGAAAAAGTATTCAAAAAACATTGGAAGACATTGAGCACATTACATCAATGAAAAAATCACCAAAAGTTATTGATCTCCCTATTTGTAAGAAATGTGCATATTATGAATATTGTTATATATAGGATAGGAGGTGTTATGATATGCCTGAGAGCTACTATCTGTTTTCAAATGGTGTTCTAAAAAGAAAGGATAATGTCGTGCGTTTAACCGCTCCAGATGGCAAGTTTAAAGATTTGAAAATCGAGATGACAAGAGATATTTTTTTGTTTGGAGAAGTAGATGTCAATACAAAATGTTTAAATTATCTTGGACAATTAAGTATACCTGTTCATTTCTTCAACTATTATGGTTTCTACACAGGGAGTTATTGTCCCCGCGAAACCAATGTTTCTGGGCATTTACTAGTAAATCAAGTTGATCATTATACTGATCAAGATAAACGCACCGTTTTAGCGCGAGAATTTGTAAATGGTGGTTGTTATAATATGATGCGAAATTTGAGGTATTATCGTCAACGGGGAAAAGATGTTGAAAAACAAATCGTTGAAATGAAAAAGTTGCAAAAAGAGATTGACCGCGCTAAGAGTGTGCAAGAATTACTAGGGATTGAAGGAAATGTTAGAAAGCAGTACTATAGCGCGTGGAATACGATTGTTAATCAGAAAATAGACTTTACTAAGCGTGTCAAACATCCACCAGATAATATGATTAATACGTTGATCTCCTATCTTAACTCATTAGTCTATAGTAGCTGTCTATCAGAAATATATGTGACTCAACTTGATCCGACCGTCAGTTATTTACATAGTGCAGGAACGAGAAGATTCTCGTTATGCCTAGACATCTCTGAAATTTTCAAACCACTTATTGCGGATCGAATCATTTTTTCGCTGCTGAATAAACGAGAAATTACAGAAAAAGATTTCAAAAAAGAATCGAATTATTACTATTTGAAAGAGAGTGGTCGAAAACGTATATTACAAGCATTTGATGAACGTATGAAAGAAACCATTACACATCGGGATTTAAAACGAAAAGTGTCTTATCGAAGGTTAATTCGTTTAGAATGTTATAAGTTAATTAAACACGTGACTAACGATAAAAGCTATGAAAGTTTTAAAATGTGGTGGTAACGATGTATATTATATTAGTATACGATATTTCAACTGATGGTAATGGTGCAAAGGTTTTGCGTAATGTATTCAAAATTTGTAAAAGGTATCTAACAAATGTTCAAAAGTCAGTGTTTGAAGGTGAAATTACACCGCCTTTATTAGAACAACTCAGATTAGAACTTAAACAATTTATCCGACCAGAAATGGATTCAGTGGTTGTCTTTTCGAGTAGACAGGAAAAATGGTTGGAAAAAAGTTTCTGGGGTATGGAAGACGAAAAAACATCAAATTTCTTTTGAGCGTACATCTGTCGACTTAAGGTAATGTAAAAATGTCCGTGGATCGACAGAAATTAATAACCCATTGATATTAAAGCAATTTGAATTGAATTTATAAAAATAAAAGGCACTTAACATTCTTAAATAGTTTATAAAAATTGAGATCGACAGAAATGGACCTTTTAGGCTATGATGTATATAGGTTTTATAAGGGGTCTGTATTAATCTACGTATTGTGAAATGTAAATTTTACTGACATTTATGATCTTATGAGAAAAGTTGATGTATTAATCTACGTATTGTGAAATGTAAATTAAGAAATATCTGAAAGGTCGTCATGATAATTGCCCTGGTATTAATCTACGTATTGTGAAATGTAAATCTGTTAAACACTTATAATGTATCAACGAAATTATATGTATTAATCTACGTATTGTGAAATGTAAATCTGGGAATGTCTTTTAAGCAGGTTCAAGCATCAAAGGTATTAATCTACGTATTGTGAAATGTAAATCTGTATGGATGCCTTGAGATACTTTGCGGTACATACGTATTAATCTACGTATTGTGAAATGTAAATACAAAACATGGATGAAGAAGCAACATTGAACATGGCGGTATTAATCTACGTATTGTGAAATGTAAATGCAGGAGTCCGTATCGGTAAAACAAACGAAAACCTAGTATTAATCTACGTATTGTGAAATGTAAATTATGTTTGACCTCGTTAAGATAATCGACTTTCGTGTCGTATTAATCTACGTATTGTGAAATGTAAATCCGCAATCGCTACAGCATCCGACTCGTCATCGCTCCGTATTAATCTACGTATTGTGAAATGTAAATGAGTCTCACCCGTCACATCCGCATAAAAATAGCCGACGTATTAATCTACGTATTGTGAAATGTAAATTTAACCTCGCTCCTTCCTGTACTCATGCATCCCTTCGTATTAATCTACGTATTGTGAAATGTAAATTCAAGTGAGTACGTCGCAAAGTCGCCATTTCCGAAGCTGTATTAATCTACGTATTGTGAAATGTAAATCCAAGGAGATGATCGGCACGATATTTTTAGGCATTGGTATTAATCTACGTATTGTGAAATGTAAATTTTAACTTTTTACTTATCGTATTCGGTGCTACTTTGTATTAATCTACGTATTGTGAAATGTAAATTAATTCCGCGCCGGTTTCCTTTTGGATCCGATCAGTGTATTAATCTACGTATTGTGAAATGTAAATAGCTAATTTTAATGATTCAACAAAGTATTCTTTGGCGTATTAATCTACGTATTGTGAAATGTAAATCTGGTAGAGTAGTCTGCAAGCCATAAAGGAAGGTTAAAGTATTAATCTACGTATTGTGAAATGTAAATTAGATAAGAAGATAGTGTATTTCTATGTATACCTGTGTATTAATCTACGTATTGTGAAATGTAAATTTATTCAAATAAAAAGCAGTACGGCTAACGGGACTTTCGTATTAATCTACGTATTGTGAAATGTAAATGATGGAAGATATCAAAGGCACGCTTGATGTTATGGGTATTAATCTACGTATTGTGAAATGTAAATTTTAACGAGGTAAGTAAGGTATTAACGAGTGGTGTTGTATTAATCTACGTATTGTGAAATGTAAATTTAAACCTTTAATTGCACTCGTTTCACGTTCTTCACGTATTAATCTACGTATTGTGAAATGTAAATCGATTTGGATCATCTGGATTTGTTTGACGACCTCCGTATTAATCTACGTATTGTGAAATGTAAATTTTCCTTTCCTCCATCCTCTTGCTAGTCGTTGTGTTGTATTAATCTACGTATTGTGAAATGTAAATCTGCCACCGAGGATTAAGGCGAGTTTCCAAAAATTTTGTATTAATCTACGTATTGTGAAATGTAAATCCATATCCGACTACTATAGCCGAACCCTTTTTCCCTGTATTAATCTACGTATTGTGAAATGTAAATCTTTATTGCGTAAGTAGTATCTTTCTAGCTGATTTGTCGTATTAATCTACGTATTGTGAAATGTAAATCCTTCCTAATCTTATATATCGATAAGATAGTTCCCTGTGTATTAATCTACGTATTGTGAAATGTAAATAACCTCTTGATGCTACTGGCATTGAGGGGTTTTTATTGTATTAATCTACGTATTGTGAAATGTAAATATTGGTGCTATGGCAGCACATTTTATAGCGATTTTAGTATTAATCTACGTATTGTGAAATATAAATCCAACTTTCTCGAGGTTCTCATGACTCGCAACAACCATCTTAATCTACGTATCTATGTGTAAAATATTTCTCGAGGATATATGAAGATATTTTCTAACCAAAAAAGAAAAGGAGTGGCTAGAACTAAGAAAGCACCAACGGCTTAGTTCCTTAGTCGGAGTAAAGGTTGAGGAAATGGCTAGTGAAACAGCTGCCGTGAAATCGTATGCATCTTAAAAGAATGGACAGCTGTCAATATTAGTCATACAACGGTTAGGAGTATTGTAAAGCGTGTGGGAAAAGCACAGGCTTAAGCTGACGAGAATTGGCGAATGAACTGTGAGGAGCAGTTTCCCTTCCTGAAGGAAAAAGGTGGATTATTTATATACGCTGATGGTGTATTTATGCGGAGACACAAAAGAAGAAAAGCTTGGTAGTGCATCATTCGGTCGGGAAACGTGTCTCTTTTACGGGACTACTATAATATACTAACTTTACTTTGTTAATCATCTCTTTTAAACATACGCTTTATTCACAAACATTTTCCGATTGTAAACCAACCCGCATTTTACAACTAATTAATTAGTAAACATCACGACGATTTTTCGAGGATAAGGAAAAGACATTTTCATCTGGATCGTTTCCTTTACATTGCACAAGTTGTTAACAATCTCAGGCGGTAACAATTCATTGCAGTTTCTCCAAGTTGACCAAGTAGGTTGTAATTCGCATACGCACCGACGACAGCTCCTATCCCAGGTAACAGCTGCAGCATCTTAGCAAAGTCAATGTAATCGCGGTATTCTTGTTGAAATTCTCTCCAATCCATGTCCATATAATCCTTTTTAAGTTCCTCCCAATTTTCGATGATGTTCATGGTTTCATCTCTTGTCTGGTCACTTGAAAAGGCGAGTTTGAAAATTTGTAGAATAAAAATTCGTTCTTCGTAGGCGTTCGTGTCAAATCCGTAGATAGAGGCGGTTGTAAATAGGAACTTCATTTTTATCGAAAGCAGAAGAGGAAAATCCGCTAACCCCCATAATAAACCTCCAGCGCCAGTTCCCGCCCCTTCCAGCATGGCTGTTTTACGGTAAGCGGATATTTTCTCGATCACTTTTTGATCTCTTTCAGCTAGGGACAATCCACGTGATAAGTTTTTCTTCGTCGTCAGATTTGATCCTGTTAATGTTGTTTGAACCATAGCTTTGATTGCATTCGTTATGATCACATGAGCTTTTTCAGGAACCAATTGATTAACTTTCGTTTGAACCCTTTTCGACATACGATTAATCCATCCCGAGCGTTTAAGCATCTGACGTTTCCATTTCAATATGTCTTGATAGACTTTTACCTCATAGTCATTCAACAAAAACACTCCTTTTTTTCCTATTTACGTGTAACTCTTTCATAGTGTTTCATTTTGGCAAAGATTATAGTGTCTTTTCACGATTTTATTTTTATTTAGCATAAAATTGGGTTAAATAAAAAGGCTTGTATCCAGTACCAACATTAAAATAAGCTGATATAAAGGCATATAGCGTTTTTTTAGGTATAATTCATTTCGTTCATTCAGAGTGCTTTCTCCATGGTTAGAGGTAAAATGACAAATGAATTATTTAAAGTACCAAATATCATTAACATTTTTGGCTATTTTAACTAATGATTTAATGATAGAAATATCTTAATATTTAATTATAAAATATATAGATATTATCTATCACTCGGATGAACAGAAACAAGAAACGGAGATGAGCTGTTTGGAAAAGAAAATCGGTCCACTTAAGATGACATCACTAGGATTACAACATGTCTTTGCTATGTATGCGGGTGCTATTCTAGTTCCACTTATCGTTGGAGGGGCGTTACACTTAAGTGCACAACAATTAGCTTATTTGATTGGTATTGATTTGTTAACATGTGGGATTGCCACTCTGTTACAAGCTTGGAATAATAGATTTTTCGGTATCGGTTTACCGGTTATATTAGGTAGTTCATTCGTTGCTCTTACACCCATGATTTCAATTGGAAGTCAATATGGTATAAATGCGATATATGGATCCATTATTGCTGGTGGCTTGTTCATTGTTGTATTTTCAAAATATTTGGGAAAAATGTTAAGGCTTTTTCCGCCTGTTGTAACGGGGACTGTAGTAACGATAATCGGTCTGTCATTGGTTCCATCGGCCATCCGAAACATGGCAGGGGGAGTGGGAAGTAAGGATTTTGGTTCAATTTCAAATTTACTTCTTGCGTTTGGCGTCATCGTTTTTATTCTAGTCTTAAATCACTTTTTTACTGGATTTGTTCGTGCTCTTTCAGTATTAATGGGTCTTATCATAGGGACTATCGCTGCTTCATTTATGGGGAAAGTCAGTCTGTCAAATGTAGCAGAGGCCTCTTGGTTACATATTCCAAAACCATTTTACTTTGGAGCACCTACCTTTGAAGTTGGGCCGATTTTAACGATGATTTTGGTCTGTATTGTCGTTATTATAGAATCTACAGGCGTCTTCTTGGCTTTAGGAAAAATTTGTGATCGTGAGTTAACAGAAGAAGATTTCAAAAAGGGATATCGCGCAGAAGGCTTAGCTATTATATTAGGTGGACTATTTAATGCTTTTCCTTATAATACATTTGCTCAAAATGTAGGACTTGTTCAATTATCCAAGGTTAAATCAACAAATGTTGTTGTAGCATCTGGATTTATTCTTGTTTTACTTGGATTTGTTCCGAAAATCGCAGCCTTTGCGACCATTATTCCTGCACCTGTGTTAGGTGGAGCGATGGTTGTTCTCTTTGGAATGGTTATTTCATCAGGAATTAAAATGCTCAGTGTGGTCAATTTTGAAAAACAAAGTAACTTATTAATTATCGCTTGTTCTCTTGCCTTAGGATTAGGAGTGACGGTCGTTCCGGATTTATTTGCTAAGTTGCCTGCTGCTTTAAAAATTATTGTAAGCGATGGTGTCATCACTGGAAGTTTAACGGCTATTATCTTAAATATATTTTTAAACATACTAGGAAAAAAATCTGAAGATGTTCATGTCGACACCAAAGATTCATCTGAATACGCAGAACCGATGTATGCTGAAAAATAAGATGGTTCAGATCTAAATACAA
This sequence comes from Terrilactibacillus laevilacticus, assembly GCF_006517395.1. Classification (GTDB taxonomy): domain Bacteria; phylum Bacillota; class Bacilli; order Bacillales; family Sporolactobacillaceae; genus Terrilactibacillus; species Terrilactibacillus laevilacticus. The sequence continues at coordinate 67,015 of NZ_VDCY01000006.1, read as the reverse complement.
ATGATTTATTTTTAACACACCTAATTAAGAGAAGATACTAAGTCCACTATTGAGCATAGATCCTCTTTTTTTCATAGAAATAGCTATTGTGAAACATGTAAAATTTCACATACTCTAAGATGTTCTGCTGAGTCAATTTTTTGTTCTTCTTAGTAAATACTGAATTGTGGAATTGTAGAGAAAAATTAAATTTAAATCAAAAAAGTCTCTTTTGTGTTTCTTTAAATATTAAGACGATCAAATTCAATATTCAAAATTATCTTGGAAATTAGGATAGTTCTTTTAGTTTATCAAAGATTAATTATGATATATTCTTCGATCAAATAGGAAGAACGATCCCGAAAGTTCAGGACCGTTCTTTTTATCCTCTTCTTAGTTCTTTGGAGTAAAAATTTATTTCTTTGCAATCTTACGCAATAAGTAAAGTGCATAAATAATTGCAGGAATAGATCCGATAAATAGAATTAGCTTTATTATTCCAAAGATAAAATAAAAAGGAGATATAGTTATATTCATATTTTTACAATGCCCCTTCAATTAAATTTGTTCAATCTCCATATAAGTACCTTGCGCATTAATATCATACCCTACTTTTTCTGCTTTCCAATCAGTAACCTCACATGAAGCATCTACATCAGATAGATATGAACCATTTGTACCTGCTACAGTAGCAAAACGCATTTTTAGAAATATGTGCCTACTGAGTAATAGTTGACTAATACCAAGGTTGATGCAGTAACTCCGAATGATTTAAGTTTTGGCTGTAGCAGTATAACGTCTATCTCCATACGCTTTTGTTTCATTACGATAATTAGACAAATCTACTGAACGGGTACTTATAAGACTAGTATTATCTGTTTTGTCTGTTGAAGAGAGACTTACAGATGAGCCGTCCTCTAATTCAAAGTCCTTGATAGTATAATTATCTCCTATATTTGTTTATTATGACAAAAATTACAGAAAAGGAAAAACAATACTTTATTTTTTTAAAAAAACTCAGTACACTAGAACTAGTAAAAAAATATTTTTATGACAAGGAGATGGTTAAATTAAAGAGAAAGAAGATTTTATTTTTTATTTTAACTCTAGTATTATCTCTAGGTGTAGTAGGATCGTTTAAAGCTTATGCTTATGACGACAATAACATTAGCTTCTCATTTACAATTAAAGCAGATCAGACTAATAGCGATACAGGGACCCAACCCAGAGCTACTACTACTAGAAACACTTGGAAAGTTCATATGTATAAATCAGAAGAAGGAACAGGGACTCTTACGACGTATTGGTTAGAAAATAAAAATAATACAAATGTTTCACCAGCTATAGATGTGAAAGCTGGAAGTGGAAGTACATCCTCTGGTGGAAGTTATTATGTTCGTGCCGATTCAGGAGCGAATAATGAAGATGTAAAATTAACAGCAGAAAATAATAATTATTCATCTCATACTTATTCTGTTTATGGCTATTGGGATGAAGAAACCGGATATATTTTACCAGGTCAATATAATACTTATCACGTAAGATAAAGGAAAAAAGAATAGAAAGCATCTTGCCGCTATAGCGACAAGATGCTTTAAAGAGGTGAGAGCATGAGAAGTTATTACATAAGATTATTCTCCTTTTTAGCTTTTACGCTTCCTTGTGTAGCGGTGTTTCGACTGTTGTATGCTGGTGCTTTCCAGAAATAAAATATGCTTATCCTCTAAGTTTTTTTATTTGGTATTCTCAGATACTTGGTGGTCTAACGTCTATGGCTATGATATTTCAACCATTTAATGAAATTGATATTGACGGTATGTTAAAAACTCTTCTACGAACTTTGCTTTTATTTGGTTTAATCATTCTAGTTGGTTATATTTATAAGGTAAAGACAGATGAAATCTAAATATATTAAATTGAAATCAGCAATAGTAGCTTGGTTGTATTTCTTAATATTGTGGCTTGTGTTTAATTATCCCTATTGGTTAATGGATAATGAAAATGCTGATCTGTTAGATTCGCTTATATATAATTCAAGTAGAAGTGATTCAGGTTACTTCTCGATTAAGTATCTCTTTATTTTTTACATTGTTCCCTTTTTACTTTTTATTCCTTACTTCGTTCATGCTGAAAATGCGGAGATTGTACTAAAATATAAAAATAGAAGTCAATTTTATATTGCTAGAAGTCTACAAATATTATCAGCAGCAAGTATCTTTTCCATATGTATTATCTCAATAAATATAATAGGTAACTACATGTTAGAGCATGCTCATTTTTTAGAATACAATTATGGAATTATCAGTTTATTTAATATTTTTTCTATGATATGTATTTATTTTTGGATTGGCCTATTATATTATATCATCTTAGACTTTTGGGGATGGAGATTAGCTTTTTTTCTTACCTTTTTTCTTTGTGCTATTTTAGGATTTGGAATGATTTATTTCGGTTTAAAATGGACTCCTGCGGGTGATGTTAATTTAATGGATTTTCTAATTATTAGAAAAATCACGTATACACAATCTATGGTTGTCATTGTAAGAGAGGGAATGATTGCTATTATAATCTTTATCATTGGTTTGTTCTTAATTGATAAAAAAGATTTTAGTTTGGAGCAATCTAAATGAAAAGAGAATATTATATAGCTGTTTTAATTGTTATTTTTATACAACTATTTTGTTATTATCAATGGGATAGTGCCTCTATTGATACGACGGGACTTGTCATTTTAGGAGGATTAGAAGGTCATTATAAATATCTCCTTTTAGCCACTTGGTATCTTTTTTTCGCTTCGATAAGTTTTTCGTTTATTGGATATATGAGATCATATCTAGTTGGACATGGCATCTATGTACTTATAAGAGAGAAACGAAAAATAAAAATACCATTAAAACGTTTTTGTCATATCTTTTTTTTCATTACTCTATATTGTTTTATACAAGTTATGGTATCTATTATATTTGGATATTTTTCAGATATGAACCAGAAATCAGTACATATTAATTTAACTATGTTTATAACAAGTTTCTTGTTATATATTATGACATTATTTGTATTAATTTGTTTTCAAATCACACTTGAGTTGTGGTTATCAGAACCAGTAGCTCTATTAGTTACTAATATATATATACTGGGGTCTATCATTTTTGGCGGTATTATCTTACAGGAAGGAAAAGGCTATTCTCTACTTTATTTGTTGATTTCAAATTTTAGTATGATTAAAAGAACCGATATATGGCACAATCATGCAAACTAGATTTCTTTTCCATTAGCGATGTCAGTGTTAATCGGATTTGAACTTATTTTATGTATTGTAGCTGGGTTAAGATTAAAAAGAATGGATATTTTGTGATGAGGTGGAGAACAAATGAAAATTATAGTGACGGGTGTAAGCAAAAAAATTAAAAAGCAACATGTTCTTAATAATATCACATTAGAATTTAGAAATGGCGTTTTTTATGGGCTTTATGGAAGGAACGGCTCAGGAAAAACAATGCTACTTAGATCTGTCGCAGGACTTCTTCGTCCCTCTGCTGGGAAGGTTGAAATAGATGGGAAGGATATATATAGCGAAAATAAATTTCCTCCAAGTATAGGTGTTATTATTGAGAATACGTCTTTATTGCCTCAGTATGATGCGTTTACTAACCTAAAGTTGTTATCTAAAATTAAAAAGATAGCGACTGATGAAGATATTAAGAGTGCAATTAGACGAGTGGGTCTAAATCCTGATAATAAATTGAAGGTAAGAAAATTTTCATTAGGAATGAAGCAAAGATTAAGCATTGCTCAAGCGATTTTTGAAAAACCGGACATTCTATTACTTGATGAGCCAACGAATGCCATAGACGAGAATGGGGTACAAGAAGTATATCGAATCATACAGGAAGAAAAAGAACGAGGAGCAACCATTATCCTTACAAGTCATCATAAACAAGATCTTGATATTTTAGCTGATGAATTTATACACATGGATCATGGAGAAGTTATTCATGAGTAGAAATAAAAAGATTTTAGCGGCTTTTCTTATCATTGTTTTTATTGGAGTATTTTCTTACCATTATGTTATTGAACGATTTGCTGTAAGCAGTTTAACAAGAACTGAAGGAAGAAATCCAGCTCATCAAAAAATATTGGGATCAGGAAACTATGTTGTAGGTAAAGGCATTGACCAAGGATATTATGATATACAAGTTATAGAAGGTAATTTGGTGGTTTCCGGAGATGAATTGGAAGCAAATAATACACTGCACGCCATACCATACTGGAATAATAATAAGATATGGATAACTGGAAAGGGAAAGGTAGAATTTAGTCCATCAAGTTTTTCAAGGTTGAAAAAAGAGGACGACCATTATATCATTTCTGAATCAGGGTATTATGTTGTTGGAAGTGAAATACCCTCAGGTAAATATCAAATTATATTAACTGACAGCACTATACCTGTGGATGTTTTTATCGATATTAAGAATAATAAAAATGAAAGTTATAAATCTATACAATGGGATAAAAAGAAAAAAGCACATTCACATATTTTGTATTTAAAAAAGGGATTTCAGTTGTACGTTGACAAAAAAGATGAAGGAAACCACCAAGCAGAGAAAGTAAAGATAATATTGAAAGAAATAAAAAGTTAAATCATTTAAATAATATTAATTAAGCGACCTAAGTCTTTCAAATGATGACTTTAGGTCACTAGTTGTGAATGTAAATATTTTCTATTTCGATGATAATTCACTTTCATCAAGCCATTTATGATTCCTGACGATTTCTCCGCCAGTTGTTGGTGTGTAATCCACCATATAGACGATCGTTTTTTTAGAAGAATCGATGGTGGCTTTGGCTCCTTTCATTCCTTTCATATGATCTGCTTCGATGGTTACTTTTGTTCCAGGTGCTAATGTTTTGTTGCCTGCATTTTTTATCTCTTCTTGAATGACCCATTTATGATTCGTCACTCTTTCACCACCGGTCGTAGGCGTATAAGATACGGCATAAGCTGTCGTGTTATAAGCACCAACAATAGTAGCAGTAGCTCCTTTCATCCCTTTCATATGATCTGCTTGAATGATGGCTTGGCTTCCCACTTTATACTTTGGATTCTTTGCTAATTTTAAGTTTTTGGGCACAACACCGCTTGAACTCGAATGTGAGTGTGAATTTTCACTTGTTTGATGATTAGAACCATTTTGATTGTGATTATTCGAACAAGCAGAGATAGCCAGCAGAAACATGAGTAACAAAGAAATCATCATTCCTGTCACTAATTTTTTCTTAGTCATAATGGAGTCCTCCTTCAAAGTGCCTTCAAAATACATTTATAATATTATAGCTCTGACTAAACGAATTGAAGGTATTGACTTTAGCGAAGTATTTAACAGAGACGATATTATTAATAAATATCAACGTAGCATTTATACTATACCCAGGTTGAGTATACTCTAATCAAAATAAATTAAATCAAAATAAAATGAACATGTTAAAGATTTGATAGTATTTATTAGTTTATTAAGAGTAGCAAGAATTTCAAAGTGACTGGATAAGCGAATAAAACGACTGGTGACATACATAACCTTATTTTCCAGTGGCATACTAGTTATTGCAAAGGAGGGATGGAAAAGTGGTAAAACCAAAACCTGATGATCGTTCTGATAATGTGGAAAGAATCGAAAATAACATTGGCCATACTTTGCAAAACATAGATGAAGCCAATGATTATGTTAAAGCCCATAGTGATGAAATAAGTGCGGAAGTTAAAGAACAAATCAAAGAAAAAAATCAACGCCGCGAAGATAGTATTGAAGGTTTGCGTGAAGAAATTAAAGATGAGGCAACCTACCAAAAACATCAATGATGAAAGATGGTAATAATTAAAGACACTCATTAACGCAGGAATCCGAATATGATGATACTGCTTTTTTATAATGTATGAAAAACCTCTCGGGCGTTGTCAATCGGCATCGTCTGAGAGGTTTTATTTAATACATATACTTAAATCTTTTTTCTCTTTGTAGTATAGAAAGTAAATAATAAATAAGATAAAATAGGAGAAACCTGACTAAAAAAGGTTTGAGTGAACTCGTTTCAGCAAGCTGAAACTTCGGAAAATCAGGTGGAGATTCTACTCCACCTGATTGAAAGATCCCACCTTCGCTTCGCTTAGAGGTGGAGGTCTTAACCCTTAAAACACGAAGAGATAAAAAATGATCTAACAGATGGAGGTATCATGCTTAACACACAAAAAACTCAAGTTCTTGACTGCACAATTCGAGACGGTGGACTCGTCAATAATTGGAACTTTAACATAGATTTTGTCCGTGATTTGTACAACTATTTAAATGCTTCTGGTGTGGATTATATGGAGATTGGTTATAAGAATTCACCGAAATTAGTATCGACAGATGGGGTAGGACCATGGCGTTTCTTGGATGACCAATTTTTAAAAGAAGTTCTTCCGAATAAACAACATACCAAACTCTCTGCAATAGTTGATATAGGCAGAGTGGATGAAAATGACATCCTACCATGCGCGGAAAGTCATTTGGATATGATTCGTATTGCGTGTTATTTAAAGGATGTCGGGAAAGCAATTAAATTAAATAATACGTTCAAAGCTTTGGGCTATGAGACAAGTGTTAATATTATGGCTGTTTCTAATGCTATGGAGCATGATTTGTCTGAAGCATTGGTTAAATTAAATGACAGTAGTGTTGACATCACCTATATTGTTGATTCTTATGGCAGTCTGTATCCAAGAGATATAACCTATTTAGCCGATAAATTTAGCCGACAATGTCCGAATAAGAAATTAGGTATTCATGCTCACAATAATCTGCAGCTTGCCTATGCCAATACCTTGACAGCTATTGAAAAAGGAGTTCAATATCTCGATTGTTCCGTTTATGGTATGGGAAGGGCAGCTGGTAATTGTCCAACAGAATTAATTCTAGGATATTTAAAGGAACCTCAATACGAGGTCAAACCAGTATATGAAGCGATTGAAAAATTAATGATCCCCCTGCGAAAAGAAGTCGAATGGGGTTACATTATTCCATATACAATCACAGGCCAATTAAATGAACATCCGCGTTCGGCTATGGCTTTAAGACATAGTGAAAATAAAGATCGCTACAAAGATTTTTATGATCAATTAACAAATGTGGAAACAGCACTTGAGTAAATAAATGAAGGAGGGATGCATTTTGTGTATTCCTCTTTTTTAAACAAATAATATTGATAGAAATATAATGAGTAAGTGAATTATAATGGTTAAGAATTGAATCCTGAGCAAATCACATATGAAAAATTGTTGAAGTATTCATATATACATAGGGGGATGGGAAATGGGGATTATAGCTGGCGGGAAGTCAGATTTTATTTTAGAAGCATCCGTATTAGACATGCACCAGGCTATGGAATCTGGAGATATCTCGTCTAAAGAATTAGTTCAGATGTATCTCGATCGTATCGAAAATTATGATAAAAAAGGTCCAAATATCAATTCTATTCTGGAAGTTAACCCTGATGCTTTGATGATAGCTGATAAGCTAGATCAACAGAGACCCCTTATAGAAAATAGAGGACCGCTTTATGGCATCCCCGTGATCATAAAGGACAATATAGACACGGCTGATCATATGCATACAAGTGCAGGTTCTGTCGCTTTAGCTAATCACACGGCTACTGAGGATGCTTTTATCGTGAAAAAATTACGTGATGCTGGAGCCATTATTTTGGGAAAAGCCAATATGACGGAGTTGGCCAATTTTGTCACAGAAGGGATGCCAAATGGTTATAGTTCGCGTGGCGGACAAGTGCTCAATCCATATGATTCATCTTTTGAGGTCGGAGGTTCTAGTTCAGGAACAGGGGCAGCCATTGCGGCTAATTTTGCTGCAGTAGGTGTAGGAACGGAGACCTCGGGTTCCATTCTCATGCCTGCAAGCGTGAATTCACTTGTTGGTATTAAACCGACGATTGGACTAGTTAGTAGAGCTGGCATTATACCACTTTCTCATACTCAAGATACAGCGGGTCCGATGACACGATCAGTAACAGATGCAGCGATTCTTTTGAACGCCATTGTAGGAATAGATGAAAAGGATGATGCCGCTCAGTTAAGTCTCGATCGTTTACCTAGAGATTATATGAAGTACTTAAATGGCGATGGATTAAATGGTTCTCGAATCGGGGTAGATCGACGCTACTTAAATTCTCTGAGTCAAGAGGAGCAACAACTGATTGATCAAGCTCTTGGGGATATGAAAAAGGCCGGGGCTATCATTGTTGAGTCAATTATAATTCCTTCTAAAGAGGAATTAGATCATTTTGATTCGATTGTCATGTACCATGATTTTAAAATGGATATCAATCAATACCTTAATCAATTACCGCCTTCGATGCCTGTTCACTCACTTAGCGATCTGATCGAATATAATAACGCTCATGCAGATATAGCATTAAAGTATGGTCAAACCATACTTGAACGTTCTGAAAAGACGAGCGGTGACCCATTTGATCCTCAATATCTTGCTGATCGTGCTCTTGATATTAAATTGTCACGAACTAACGGTATCGATCCAGTTATGAAAGAGTATGAGCTTGATGCATTAGTGTTTGAGAATGCTTGGGGTTCTGATATTGCAGCAAGAGCGGGTTATCCTTCAATTACAGTTCCAGCTGGATATACGAATGAAGGAACTCCTGTGGGTGTGACATTTACCACTATGGCATTTCAGGAGCCAAAATTATTTGAGCTTGCCTTTGCATACGAACAGCAAACAAAACATCGGAAAGCTCCAACATTAGAATAATGCGTTAATAAGAAGCTAGGAGAAATTATATACTCCTAGTTTTTTTCTTTTTTGATTAATCAAATTCGGTGATTGTTCTTAGGATTGAAAAAACTTATTTAAAAAGCGATTCATTAACAGTGATAGGCTCTAAATTTATAGGGAAAGTAAAGGCTATCATTTAAAATCCATAATTGGATATGAAAAAATGTGATTTCTAATTGAATGGATTGTAAACCAAAAGGGCTAAAAAATAATCATTAATAAAACTCGTTCTATTATCCTGACTTTCTTGACATCCTATTAATAGAAGAGGCGCACATTTATTGACGATTGGAGAGGGAAAGTCGACAAATATGTCTATAATATTCCAAAAAACGACAAATATATGTATTATTTTCTAAAATAATGCATAAAAATTTAAATATCGATATATTTCTTAAATAACTAAGAGAATTATGGATGTATCTTGGTTACTTTTTTATATCTAACAAGAATGTAAAAAACACCAAAAAAACCGTTTCATTTGACCTAGTCTATACATACTAAATGTGTATTTGGTACTTTTTTTGTTACATTTGTTCGAATTGACGCATCTTTGTCATCCCAGTAATCTATGAGGCATAGAAACAATCTTCATATCCATTTCAGATCAATTGCTTAATGGTAGATTTCAGAATACATATCAAATGCATTTGTATAAAGTAATCGTGTCACTTTAGAAATTTAAGTCACATTCTTAAAAAAAGATGTCGATAGAAGCTTCTTAGAGATTTAAACCTGATAATTTATCAATTAAGCAAATCTAAATGGGGATAGGCGTTTCTTGGGCTAAAAAGGTTGTCTGACATTCCTACATAATAAGATAGGGTTATTGTTAACCAACTTTTTTAGAAACACTTTTCAATAAGAGAGGGAGGATTTTGATGAACATCAGTAAGTATCTTAAACAAGCTACAGCAGTTACTTTTGCAACTGCATTGCTAGTAGGTGGCGGAGCTCAAACATTTGCAAAAGAGAAAAACAGCACAGATTATAACGAGGATTATGGAATTTCTCATATCACACGTTATGACATGCACAAATTTCCTGAACTACAAAAAAGTGAACAATTTAAAGTTCCTTCATTTGATGTATCATCAATCAAAAATATTCCTTCAGCTAAAGATTATGATAAAAATGGGAATTTGATTGACTTAGACGTATGGGATAGCTGGCCTTTGCAAAATGCGGATGGTACAGTCGCAACTTATAAAGGATATAACATTGTTTTCGCCTTAGCAGGGGATCCTAAAGATGGAAATGATACACATATCTATGTGTTCTATCAAAAAGTAGGTGAAACTTCGCTAAATAGTTGGAAAAATGCCGGACGAGTATTTAAAGATAATGATAAATTTGTTCCAAACGACCCTCATTTAAAATATCAAACTCAAGAATGGTCTGGTTCGACCACTCTTACAAAAGACGGTAAGATACGCCTGTTTTACACTAATTTCTCTGGCGCACCAGAAGATGGCGGTACAGGTTATAGTAAACAAACATTAACGACAGCTCAAGTCAATCTCACTCAGCCAGATCATAATACAATAAAAGTCGATGGTGTAGAAGATTATAAATCGATTTTTGACGGAGACGGAAAAATTTATCAAAACGTTCAACAGTTCATCGACGAAGGTGGATTTGCTTCAGGCGACAATCATACGTTAAGAGATCCTCACTATGTTGAAGATAATGGTCATAAATACCTTGTCTTTGAAGCAAACACTGGAACAGAAACAGGTTATCAAGGTGAAGATCAATTCAATAATAGTGCTTTCTATGGTGGGAATAAAAAATTCTTCGAATCAGAAAGAAATTTCCTAGTCCAAAGCCCTAAAAAATATGATGCTACAATCGCTAATGGAGCACTAGGTATTATCGAAATTAATGACGACTATACTTTGAAAAAAGTATTAAAACCATTAATCACATCTAATACGATTACGGATGAAATTGAACGTGCTAACGTATTTAAAAAGGATGGAAAATGGTATCTGTTCACAGATTCAAGAGGCGCTAAAATGACGATTGATGGAATCGGTACTAAAGACATTTATATGTTAGGTTTTGTATCTAAATCTCTAACAGGTAATTACAAACCATTAAATAAAAGTGGTCTCGTTTTACACATGGATTTAGATCCATATGACATTACGTTTAATTATTCTCACTTTGTTATTCCAAATAACTCAAAAGATAACAATTTAGTGGTAACAAGCTATGCAACAAATAAAGGATACTTTAATGATCATCATTCTACATTCGCACCAAGCTTCTTATTAAATCTTAAAGGATCAAAAACATCCGTCGTAAAAGACAGTGTTCTTGAACAAGGACAATTGACAAGATAAGATATGTTTCTTGATTTTCACTAAAAATTTGCATACAATATAGAAAATGCCGATAACCTGTTATCGGCATTTTTATTTTCTTTACCAACATGAAAAACAAGACAACAAAGTGAGGCATAAACGTGAGGAAAAAGATAATGTCTAAACAAAAATATATCTGGTTTTTAAGTTCAATGATAGGTTTAATTGCTCTTATTATCGTTGGAATAGTGCTTTTTCAGGAACCTCCAAAGAAAAAGGAAAAGGTTACTCATCCTAAGCATCATAAGCCAACTTATCGGGCGACTTATCACTTTACAGCACCCGATCAATGGATGAATGATCCACAAAGGCCAATCTATCTAGATGGAAAATACCACTATTATTATCTCTATAATCGGGACTATCCGAATGGTAATGGAACGGAATGGCGTCATGCGACATCCAAAGATTTGGTACACTGGAAGGATGAAGGAATTGCTATCCCGAAATATACAAATAAAAATGGGGATCCTTGGACGGGCTCATTCGTTGTAGATCAAAACAATACAGCGGGCTTCGGTAAGGGAGCTTTTATTGCTATTGTGACTCAACCTTCAGCCGATGGCGGAAAGCAAGAACAATATCTTTGGTATAGCACCGACAAAGGAAAATCATTCAAATCATATCGTGATGATCCTGTTATGCCCAATCCTGGTACAAAGGATTTTAGAGATCCGAAAATTATCTGGGACGCACAAGAAAGTAAATGGGTACTACTTATGGCTGAAGGCTCGAAAATTGGTTTTTATGAATCGCGCAATTTAAAAGATTGGCGTTACACAGGGGCTTTCACGACACAGAATATAGGAATTGTTGAATGTCCTGATCTTTATCAAATGAAAACAAATGATGGGACATATAAATGGATTCTTGGTGTAAGTGCAAACGGTAAATCAATCGGCAAGCCAAATACCTATGCCTATTGGATTGGTGATTTTACTGGAAGTGGATTTAATACTGATCAAACTGTGCCTAAATGGTTAGATCATGGTTTTGATTGGTATGGTGGTGTCACTTTTGAGAGTGGAAAAAAGAGTGAAAAGTTCACCAAACGTTATGCGATAGCCTGGATGAATAATTGGGATTATCCAAATGAAACACCTACAAGGGTTGAAGGCTTTAATGGGTTTAATTCGGTTGTTCGACAAATTCAATTAAAGCAGGTTGGAAGCCATGATTATAGCTTGGTGTCACAGCCTATATCGTCACTTAAAAAATTGACATATAGAACAGATTCATTTGATGAGATCAAAGTAAAAGGTTCGAAAACATTAAGAGCCTCAGGCGATGCTTACCAGCTTGATACGGATATCTCTTGGTCAGAAGCGAAAAATATTGGGATAAGACTGCGGGAATCAAAAGATAAATTGCGGCACATAGATGTAGGAATTTTTCCTCAAGGTGGTTATTCCTATGTTAATCGGGGATCTACTGATCAGCCTGATAAAAGCCATAAGTATGTCGAAAGTAGAGCTGCTTTTGATAAAAATAAACACAACGTCCATCTAAAAATACTTGTCGATAAAACGAGTATTGAAGTGTTTATTGATGACGGTCAAGTTGTTCATTCAAGTGAAGTGTTTGCCCCTTTAGAAGATCGAGGAATTTCATTATTTTCAGATGATGGTACGGCAGTCTTTAAAAACGTAAAGATTCAACACTTTGACTCGATCAAGGAAAACTAAAAAAATGAAATACACTCATTCGATAAAGAAAACTTGCCGATTGGCTAGCCTATAAGGCGCAGACAGAGGCCTAGAATGTGTCACTACGGCTTCGCCTTCGCGACAACTCGATGCTTAATCGAAGAAGATTATGCTAGTTGCACTTACACTTTATACCTTAAATTTTTAGTTAAGAAAGCTTGGAAAGAACTTCAACGTGTTCTCTCCAAGCTTCTTTAAGGTTAATCTTCAATTGGAAACCATCCTGGTGTATGGATAATTGCTTGCCAAAGTGGGTCCGGAATAACTAATTTTTCTTGATCGTCTCTATTTAGTTTAGTGATGATTTCATTTTCTCTTCCTTCTTTAATCTTTTGAACCCAGTCAGGATCAATAATTAATTCGCGGCCGATAGCGAGTAATGGAATACCTGTTTCAAAGGCTTTTAAAGCATCCACCGCCGTATAAATGGAACCAACACCAATGACTGGTACACGATCACCTACACGTTCTTGGATGATCTCAATACGAGATCGAGTATCTTCAACTCCTCGTCTAGGTTTTGACCAGAAATCGAGGACGGATACATGAAGGTAATCGAGATTTTTATTTGTTAAAGCATCGACGAGGGCTAGTGTATCTTTCATTGTGATTCCAGGTGTTTCGGGTTCTTCCGGAGAAAAGCGGTACCCTACAAGAAAAGGTTCTTTTGCATGAGTGTCTACAACTTTTTTCACTTCATCAACAACGGCAAGTGGGAAAGTTAAACGTTTTTCTAAACTACCGCCCCAACGATCTTCGCGTCGATTGGAATGAGGCGAGAAGAATTGCTGAATCAGATACCCGTTTGCACCATGAATTTCGACGCCATCAAATCCCGCTTCAATGGCTCTTCGAGTTGTTTCACCAAAGTCATGAATAATCGATTCTATCTCTGAATCGGTCAGTTCACGTGGAGTGGGTGAACCATCTTGTTCAACAGGAACAGCACTCGCACTGACAACATCGCCATTCGGAACTACATCAGGAGGGCACATGCGACCACCGTGAAAAATTTGCAGTACAGCTTTTGCTCCTTGTTCTTTAATAGATGTTGCAAGACGTTTTAAACTAGGTACCATCTCATCTGTATGGCCAGCAAATTCACCTGGGAACCCTTTCCCATTAGCTGAAACATACGTACAAGCAGTAATGACCATACTAACGCCTTTGGAACGACGAATGTAATAGTTCACTTCTGAGTCTGAAACCGTACCATCTTCATTTGAAGAGTAGTTGGTCATCGGCGCTAAGATAATCCGATTATCTAATTGAATGCCATTGGAAAATGTAAATGGTTTGAATAGCCCATCATATTTTGGATTAGTCATAAATTTTCCTCCAATAAAATGTAATAAATAAAATTACAGTTAAAAAGTATCTAAAAGATATTTTTATCCTAATCTAAACCATTTATACCGTCAAAATAAATGCTCTAAACTTCGAAAGACCTTGCCATCCGAAATTTAGAGCTAACATCCGATTTTATCCCGCCTTAACGGCAAGTAAAGACCCCCACCTCAAGATTCTGAGTATTCAAAGAAGATAGGTGGGGGATCAACTGCCCGTAAAGGTCCGATTGGTTCAGGCTTTCCATCAGTGGGGGATGACGCAGGCTAAAAACGCGACGTCCTGTCGCAACGCCTGCACTAGCACATCCTGTGCGTCGAAAAACCCCCACCGATGGAAGTTTCACTTTATTTTGTATTGTTTTGTTTCTTCAGACGAAGGACGTTGATAAAGAAAAGACCATGTCCAATAAAGTTTCTTTTCCACATTCTTTTAGGCTCAAGAGCCATTCGAAACAACCACTCTAAATTAAGTTTTCTCATTAATTTTGGCGCCCTACGCACATTTCCCGATGCAAAATCAATATAGGCACCGACAGCAAACCGTACTGGGGAATTGATCTCTTGATCATATTGACCAATAAATTTTTCTTGGAGAGGAACTCCCATCCCTACAATGAGAACATCTGCTTTAGACTGATTGATTTTTTCAATTATCCTCTCATCGGAATTGAAATAGCCATGGTGGTATCCTGCAATTTTAAGATGTGGATAAGAAGATTGAATATTAGATACTGCAGCTTCAATATTCTCTTCTTTTGCACCAAGTAAAAAAATTGACGCATCAAGTTTTTCGCATTTCTTTAAGACTTGTGGCATTAAATCTGTTCCATTTAGATTTTCTTTTAGTTCAATATTAAATAATTTGGCTCCAAGCGTAATCCCCAAACCATCATTTAATACATAATCTGCATTATTTAAATACTTAAGATAGTCAGCATCCTTTTGAGCGATATTGAAACAGTGATCGTTTAAGAAAAAGATGTTCTTTTTGGATCCGCATTTCATTTTTTCTACAAATTCGTTTAAAAAACGTTCCTTAGAAATGACGCTGACGCCAATGTTTCCTATATATTTCTTGTTCATATTAGTTCCTCGTTTATAATTGACCGTTTTGGTTAATGTATCACTATTAATAATATAATCATAGAAAAGTCATAGTCAAGGTTGTAAGTTGAAAGGTTAGATCATGTATGTAGGATAAAAACCAATAAAAAACGCCGTTATATCACTTATTGTTTTCTTACGGGTTTACCGCTAAGCTTTTTTCTTTCCTATTAAGAAAAACTAGTCATAATATCATAGGGCTAAAATAAGAACAAATGTTCGCATTTATGTGTTATACTAGAATCGTAAATAGAATAGTTCGAGGGCGGAACGCAAGCTGCCTCCTTTTAGTTTAAAAGGAGGGGGGTGAGGATGATATGACGACATTTGAAACGATCACGCTAATGATTAATTTCGCATCTTTAGTTGTTCTAATCGGGTCGTCTAAAGAAAAGCATAAAAAATAATCCGCCCTCGAGCTAGCCACTCATGCGGATTATTTTCTAATTGCAGGGCGATCGCCTTTTGAGCGATTCTGTTTACACTTCCGTCAGTGTTAGTGGCACTGACGGTATTTTAGAAATTTAGACCATAATTTATCTTAATTATACCTTATCTCATAGGTATAAACAATGATATAGGGGATGATTAGGGTTTTGGTTGTTGTTGCGTAATACAATGAATATTTCCTCCCCCTAGGGCAATTTCTTTCGTGTTCACTTGGATGACTTTCCGATCAGGAAACAAGGCCTGTACTTGTTCAAACGCATTTTGGTCTTGTTTATCTCCAAAGGCAGGCATGACGACCCCTCCATTGCAGATATAAAAATTGACATACGTAGCAGCAAGGCGTGTACCTGATCTGCGCCTGTAGCTTTGTTTGGCACGATCTATTAAGCGAGCTTCTTCATCGGAAAGGACGAGTTGCTTAGGTATTTGGATCTTGTGTATTTCTAGTCGTCTTCCTTTGGCATCTTTTGAATGTTTTAATACTTCATAAGCGTCATTTAGTACCTCATATTGTGGATCATTCATGTCTTCAGTCCAACTCATACAGACAACGCCGGGTCTTACAAAAGTAACCACTTCATCGACATGCCCATCTGTTTCGTCATCTAGCATTCCATTTTTTAACCAAATGATTTTTTGTACATTTAAGTATTCAGATAGTAGTAATTCAATATCTTGACGCGTCAAGTTTGGGTTTCGATTAGGATTTAGTAAGCATTGTTCTGTTGTAATCAATGTTCCCTCTCCGTCAACCGTGAAGGCTCCACCTTCTAAAACAATATGATTCGCGTCATAACGACGTTTCCGCTCAATATCGAGAACTTTCTTTTTCACAAACAGATCCTGATCCCATGGAAAGTACAAGCCGTCTTTGAGTCCCCCCCATGCATTAAAACCCCAATCAATTCCCCGTACCTCTCCTTGACCGTTTTTAACAAAAGTTGGACCGATATCTCGCATCCATGCATCATTGTAGGAAAGTTCTACTACACGGACCTGCTGAGGGAATAGGGACCGTACGTGTTCATACTGTTGACTCATAACGCCCATAGTCACAGGTTCGAATTGGGAGATCGCCATCGCAACATCGTAAAAAGCCATTTGAGCGAGTTTGGCACCAAGTCGCCAGGTATCTGTTCGAATAGGCCACAGCATCCACGTTCCTTCATGAGGTTCGAATTCGCCTGGCATCCAGAAGCCATCATGGGTAGGTTTATTATTTTGAATGGTTGTTCCTATTGCTAAAGGTTTCATTTTATACACCTCATATTTGTCTCTTTTAATTTGTACTCTTCTAGATAATTGGGAAATAAGACGGACATTTCCCAAATCCCTTTTACATCTCCCATAAAAATGGTAAACACGATTTGAGTGCCATTCTAAAAAGTTTTGATCAGGTCATATGCGGCACCCCCTACCTGAATGAATCATCTTTTTTGTTCTAAACAAATATAATGTCTTTTCTATAACATGATCATAAACTCTGGAGTAACACCAAAGTCAATAGCCATTTTAGAAATTTTCAGTTATTGTAAAAATTAAATGATATTATAGTGCGTGTTCAAAAAGGTGACAAATTAGAAGCAAGAAGGCTAAGAGCGGCGCTGTTTTCTTTGGACCGGCATTCCACATGATGTGGTAGCTTCAAGCGCCAGCCACAGGACGTGAGCAATTTTAGCCAGCGATCCTCTTGTATCCACTACATGAGGACCGGAAAAACAAGTGGGCGCCGAGATTCGCAGTTTATCATTTGGTGACTTTTTGAGCAACTTCTTATAGTATAAAAGGTAAAATAAGAGGGATACGAGGGACTAGTCATGAAGAAATTAACCATAAGTAAGATGGCTCAACTAAGGGGATTAAGTGTAGATACGTTAAGACATTATGACAAAATTGGTTTGTTCAAGCCTTCTGAAGTCGATCCAAAAACGGGATATCGTTATTATTCAATTTTACAGTATGAAGTCCTAGGCACTATTAAAGAACTTCGCCAAATTGGCATGCCGATCAAAGAAATAAAAGCGTTCATGAGCAATCGAAATGTTGAACAATCACTTAATTTATTAAAAAAATCGATTGCTGACATAGAGAGTCAAATCATCGAGTTAAAGAAAATCTCATCTATATTAAGTCAACGTGTCTCGCACATTGAACAATTTAAAGATACCTATAGAAAGGCTAGTATTGTTCTTAAAAAGTTTAAAAAAAGAGAATACATTCTTTTACCTAGAATAGTTAATATGGATGATGAAGAGACGTCATCCTATGGTTTTATAGAGTTAGAGAAAAAGGTCAAAGGGACCATACCGATATTGGCAAGTAATCGGTTTGGGGATATCTTGACAAAAGACTATCTTAATCAAGTACGTCAGACGTCTTCACCCATAAATATACCCAAATCAGAGATGTTCATTATTGTAGAGGGGGATGCGGTGGATCAGAATATAAAGACATTTGAAGAAGGTACTTTTATATGTTCCTATTATAGAGGGTTTGATCCCCAAAAAAGATTTGAATGTTTGAAATCGCTCATAGACTATTGTGATGATCAAGGCTGGGACATTATAGGAGATGCCTTGCATATTATTCAGATTGATATCACCATTACTGACCAAGTAGAAGAGGCGTGTTACGAGATTCAGATTCCTGTTAATCCTTGAAGAACGCGTACAACTTCTTTAAGGTTTTTTTGTACAGGTGTTGGATGAGAAAATGATAGAATGTTTGATAAATAGACATCGCGAAAATATATTCTAGATATAAAGGAGGAAAAGTCTATGAAAGTACATATCATTCAGCACGTTCCTTATGAAAGTCCAGGATTAATTGAAGATTGGTGTTGCCAGCATAATTATGCTATAGAGATCATTAAACAATATGAGTCACAATCTATTCCGAGGGTAGAAGACGTTGAATTCTTAGTTGTCATGGGTGGTCCCATGAATATTTATGAAGATAATCGATATCCATGGTTACCAAAAGAAAAAGAGTTAATCTCTGATTGTATTCAGCAAGGGAAAAAAGTATTCGGTGTTTGCTTAGGGGCTCAATTAATTGCGGATACGCTAGGAAGCAAGATTTATCAAAATAAAGAAAAAGAGATAGGTTGGTTCCCTATCCAAAAATCCGCTGATTTAAATTTTACTGCTCACATCCCTCAGGAATTGATGGTTTTACACTGGCATGGGGACACCTTTACTTTACCAGAAAAAAGCACGAGACTTTTTGAAAGTGAAGTTTGTGAAAATCAAGGATTTATATATGATAAACATGTTGTAGGTTTACAATTCCATGTTGAAATGACTGAAGAGAATCTAAAGGAAATTGTAAAACATAGTCAAGCTGAACTTCAAGAAGAGGGAGACTATATTCAAACAGAACAAGAGATTATGAAGTTTACTATTCCAAAAGAAAATAAAACGTTTCTTTTTGGTTTACTAGACAAAATGGTTAGAATTTAAATTTATTAAAAAAACAAGTTGTTTGTTTTAGCACTACTTAAAAGCGATATTAAATCATGATTCATCAGCTGAAGTGTGATTTGCAATCTGAATCTCATCAAAGTTGATATTTTTACGTAATTCTAACCCAATTTCGGGAGTGATTTCTTCATTATCTAACATATCTTGTACGATATCCCGCTCCATTCGTATCACTGAAATAAGGATATTATGAAATTGACGATTAAACCTGTCCTCTTGTTCGGATGTTAACTGAAGTAATTTTATATCTCTTTCATATTTTTGTATGATAAATTCTGCTTCTTTTTGGTTAGCTTGGGTTTGATGTTTTTTTATAGCATCAAGGGCTGCATTTAGGACGGTTTTCTGCGTATCTCTAAAATGCTTATAAATACCCAAGTCATCATTTATATCTATTTTATCTTCTTGATCTATATTTCTTATTGCTTTTCGTTTTTTGAAAAAATACCGGATATTTAACCAAAAACGGTAGAAATCAGGTAATTGTTCAAATTGCTCTCTTTTTTGTAAATAAACAATATAAGCTTCTTGAAGATCAGGTGATATTTTTTTCTCACGAGCTAGCGCTAATAGTTTATCTTGTTCAGCTTGATAGGATAAAAAATATAACTTTTTAATTCTCTTAGCTGTTTGGCTATGTTTAATTCCTTGTTCAGTATACAAGAGTTGTTCTCTTATGTCTTTGACAACATGGTTCAAAGCTAATTTATTATCTTCAGTTTGTTTTTGATTTAATAAAGAGATCGTTCTTTGTAGCATTAAACGATTCGCTTCATGGAAAGTCATTTTACCTTTTTGACTCTCATTTGGCCTTTTTAACATTAATGGTAAAGTTATGACAGCAAAAAGTAAGCTCAATAAAATGACTCCTGCAGCAATAAATAAGATGGTATTTCTTAAAGGAAAGGGCGCCCCATTTGATAACTGATAAGGGATAGATAGCGCGATGGTCAATGTGATTGTTCCATTTATCCCGCAAGTCGCTCCAATGAAAGCATAGCGAAGACGAGAAAATTTTTCTGACAGCATTGGGTCTAATCTGACTTGCACTTTACTAGACTTAATTTTAATAAATGGGTTTGTCCCTTCTTTTCCGAACCATCGGTATAGGGAAAAAATCCAAAGAAATCGTATCATGAATAGTAAAAAGGCAATCAAAAAGGTCATAAGAATGACTTGACTATAGTTATCTTCTTTGAATAAATTTCTAAAGACATTGGGTAAAAGGAAGCCAAGTAATACAAAAACAAAACCATTTAATGTATAGCCAAAGAAAGTCCAAGTGTTTGTTGAAACGATTTGCAGGTTCGGTGTCGTTCGTCTGAGTCGATCTTTTTCTAAGGCATGAATGAGACCTGCAGCTACAACAGCTAATATGCCAGATACATGTAGTTCTTCACTAATATAGTAGACGACAAAAGGTGTTAAAATTTGAATGAGAACAATCATCGGTACTTCTTCAAATTCATATTTATGTAAAACTAATCTTAGTTTTAAAATCATATAACCAAGGATCGTTCCAACAATGATTCCACCAAATGAAATAAAGAGAAAGTTAACTATGGCACCGTGTATGGTAAAAACACCTGTTAATGCAGCTGCTAGAGCGACCTTAAAAGAAACGATACCAGCAGCGTCATTAAGTAACGATTCACCTTCCAGGACTGGCATCATTCCCTTTGGCAAAGAAAGGCCTTTAGTTATGGATTTCATTGCAACATTATCTGTAGGTGAGAGAATGGCCGCAAGAGCAAACGAAACAGCAAGTGGCATTGAAGGAATTAAAACGTGAAGTGTTAACCCAATTAAAAGAACCGTCGTAAAGACAAGCCCTAAAGCCATTAATATAATAGGAGTTTTATATTTCCACATTTCTCTTGGCGATGCATGCCAAGCGTCACTAAAAAGTAAAGGTGCAATAATACAAATTAAGAAAAGGTTAGGATCAAAATCAAATGATAAATGAAGAGGTAAAAAGGATACAACAGCCCCCAAAATAATTTGACAGAGCGCAGATGGAATAATAGATATTTGCCTATTTAATATTGTTGCTAGAATAATAACCATAAAAAATACAAACAAAGCTAGTAAGAACGTCATAAATATCACCTCACTCATTTATTATCTATATCTCTACCATATTAATTTGATTGAAAACAAACAGGTAACTTTTATATACCTCAAAGAGATTAAATCAAACTTAAAAATGACCAGACATCTTAGGGATAATGGCATCATGATTTGAAAGATAGAGGGATAGAGGACTTGATGTAGAAAATTTTACTTATGAGAAATTGTTTTTGTTTACCTTTATAAAAGGAGGTTTATTTATGTACGAATTAAAAACAAAGGAAAATGATCATAGTGTGATTGAGTTTATCGAAAATGTTGAAAGTCCAAAAAAAAGAGAAGATGCCTATCGGCTACTCGATATTTTTACTGAAGTCACAGGTTACCAAGCCAAGATGTGGGGACCAAGCATTATTGGGTTCGGATCCTACCATTACAAATATGCATCAGGTCACGAAGGTGATGCACCTCTTGTTGGATTTTCCCCTCGTAAAGCTAAGATTAGTTTATATTTTGCAACTGGAGATTCAAAACGAGAAGAATTATTAAAGGATTTTGGAAAACATAGCGCAGGAAAAGGATGTGTTTATATTAATAAATTAGCGGATATCAACGAGGATACTTTAAAAGCACTTATTCGTCAATCGGTCACGTTTCTTAAAAAAACATATCCAAATAATTAGAGTGATCTTTATATCAGCATGTTGCACTCCTGATATTTATTTGTTAAGAACTTCATGCTGCTCTGTTAAATAGCTTTTATTAAGTAGTGTAAAGATAAAATAAGTGAATAATTTAACACTTCCAATATCATCCATTCGATAGTATGCTCCTATTGTCCTATGTCTTTTTACATTAATATGACAAGATTTATAAAATGTTAAAAGTATGACATCATCCCTTTTATCCCGCCTTAACGGCTAGTAAAGACCCCCACCTCAAGTTTCTGAGTTTTCAAAGAAGATAGGTGGGGGATGAAGAACCCCCCACTGATGGAAGTTTCACTTTATAAGTATTAGAATTTTATTCTAAACAAACCATGGTAGGAGCCATATTGTCATAAAGAAAGTGATAGCTTTCGGGATTGGTGATTTTAACAAAAATGATGCGATTTTTTACAAATGTAAAAATTTAATAGTACAATAGACATGGTTATATAGACTTAAATTAGTAATTGTCATATATTCTGTTACCTTAGACCTAGTTGACGATCTTTCACTATCAAAGTAATCTAGTGTTTGAGCGAGCCTTTGTTATACCTATCTAAACTATAGTTTGTTTTACTAGATTAACAATTAAATAGGCTTGTTTCTAGAAATAGCGATAATTATCATCGTTTTCTATACATCAACTACGAGAGGGGAACATCATGAATATAAAAAAGTTTGTCAAACAAGCTTCAGTAGTAACTTTTACGACTGCGTTACTTCTAGGTAGTGCAACACAAACTTTTGCAAAAGATAAAGATAGTAAGGGTTATAATGAGGACTATGGAATTTCTCACATCACACGTTCTGATATGCTTAAAATTCCAGAACAACAACAAAGTGATCAATTTAAAGTCCCTCATTTTGATAAAAATACAATTAAAAACATTCCATCAATAGATGGTTTAGATGTATGGGATAGTTGGCCATTGCAAAATGCCGACGGAACTGTAGCAAATTATAATGGTTACCACATTGTCTTTGCCTTGGCAGGGAATCCTAAGGTTGGTAGTGACACGTTCATTCATGTTTTTTATCAAAAAGTAGGCGAAACATCTCTTGATAGCTGGAAACATGCGGGGCGTGTATTTAAAGAAAATGATCATTTAAAACCGAATGATCCGATTCTAAATGACCAAGCAGAAGAATGGTCTGGATCTGCCACATTAACATCTGATGGAGAAATTCGTTTGTTTTATACAAACCGTGACAGCTATGCTCCGGAATCTGGACATTATGGAAAACAGACCTTAACGACAGCCCAGGTTAATGTATCTCAAGTGGATGACGCTACTTTAAAGGTTGATAGTATAGAAGATTATAAATCTATCTTCGATGGTGACGGTAAATACTATCAAACCGTTCAACAAGGTGCGGAAGTAAAGGGTGATAACCATACGTTAAGAGATCCTCACTATGTTGAAGACAATGGTCATAAATACCTTGTTTTTGAAGCTAATACAGGAACTGACGTTGGATATCAAGGCGATGATTCACTATTTAATAGGGCTTATTATGGCCATGGCAATAAATTTTACCAAGATGAAAAGAACAAACTATTACAAAGTCCTAAAAAGGAAGATGCGACTTTAGCGAATGGTGCCTTAGGTATTATTGAATTAAATGATGATTATACGTTGAAAAAAGTTATGAAGCCATTGATTGCATCGAACACAGTAACAGATGAAATTGAACGGGCTAACATTTTCAAAAAAGATGGAAAATGGTATTTATTCACAGATTCTCGTGGAGCTAAAATGACCATTGATGGTATCGGTAAGCAAGATATTTATATGTTAGGCTATGTATCAGATTCATTAACGGGATCATATAAACCATTAAATAGAAGTGGCTTGGTTTTACAAATGGATCAAGATCCAAAGGACATTACTTGGTCTTATTCTCATTTCGCCATTCCACAAGTGAAAGGTGATAATGTGGTTATTACAAGTTATATGACTAACCGAGGAACTTTTGAAGATCACCAATCTACTTTTGCTCCAAGTTTCTTAGTTAAGATTAAAGGATCAAAAACATCTGTTGTAAAAGATAGCATTCTTGAACAAGGTCAATTAACAGTTGAAGAATAAGTAAAGAATGAGAAAAAATGTCGATAGTAGATATCGGCATTTTTTTGCGTTCTTTTGTTAAAGGGAGTTTTTCCAAAAAACTATCTACATATCACGTCTGCTCAATTTTTGAGCAATTTTAGGCTAAATTAGAACCAATAAAAATATTTAAATAATTTTCAAAGTCAATATTGATTAACTCATGAGAATTATCCCATTCATAATATTTAACCTTTTTTAGAAATTGATGAAATTTAGGATTAGCATTTAAGAGAGAAATAATAAATTTATTTTTTTCTTTAGATGATCGACTTGCTGAGAGATCATTACGTAAGACAGATCTGACAATTCCTAATAAGATATCTGTTATTTCAATACCAACCTCGGTTTGTTTTGGTAAATAATCAGTGTTATTTATTGTAAAACGCTCACCACGATAAATAGATTGTATATTTAATTGTTTTAGCAGCTGATCCCGCAAATCATAACTTGTATTGTGGTAAGTTGAATCATCTTCAATATAAATATCTGCGTCAAGATGAAGGTGTGTACCATGCCCTCGGATCAAACCATAGACAATTCTCTCCGGAAATTTCATGAAAATAGTTTGGTCCGCGATATCAGGATACGTTTCTTTTAAGTGTTTGGAGTTTTCCTCAATTTTTGACTGATTATAAGATATAACATTCATACTTAATAAATGTTCTTTTTCAAGAACGGTACAAAGTATTTTCCATATTTGTTGGCGTGTTTTGCTATGTCCTTTATAATCAGTCCAATGTATCTTAGAATGCTTAATAATATTATTTAACTCTTGAATAGCGGTAGTGTTGTAATATGTATTGGGAATTAGAATACCGCCCATTAAATGAGGACGTGATTGATTTTTTCCGCTCTCATCAAAAAATACTTTAACAGAATAATTACTAAAGGATTGTTGTGACATATGAATATGAACCTCTTTACAAATTTATTTTTTTAGTGCATAATACGAATACAGATTCAATAGAAGTGGTATAGTAATACATAACTTGTTGCGCCATATAACTAGCGACACGTTATTTATTACTTGGTGATAATACTCACTGTGCCATATATGATCAGCGGTGCGTATTATTAATACCAGTAAAAAGGACTAGAAGTTTCTAGTCCTTTTTACTATACCATGTTTTTATTTATATAGGTTTATAAAAGTTTTTGTTAAATTAGTCATAATTGCGCCTCTTAATCTCAAACATTCTTCTTTAGTTGATACATGCAGATAACTTAGAGTAAACTACTTTTAATAAACCCAACTATAGTTCTAATCTTCTATCATTTTTTTGTATATGACTTTGCAAGTTTAACAATTCTCAGAAATAACATGTTACATAGAGAGTAGGGTACCTATGAATATTCAATCCGTAGAATTAAAGAGATTAGCTTTACCGTTAAAATCTGCCTTTGAGACGAGTTTAGATCGTATGACGAGCAAAGATTTTATTCTAGTTAGTGTTTATGACAAGGATGGATTGGTAGGATATGGTGAGAGTACGGCCCTCGCCTCGCCATTTTATAATGAAGAAACAACGGAAACGGTTTGGTATATGTTAGAAAAATTCCTCATTCCTTTATTATTCCAATCAGATATTCATCATCCCGAAGACATTTTAAAAGAGTTTGCTCCGATTCGCAGGAATAATATGGCAAAATCGGCTCTTGAAGGCGCCGTATGGGACTTATATTGTAAACAGAAGGGCGTATCGCTTGCGTCAATACTTGGAGGACAAAAGGACACGATTGATGTCGGAGTAAGCATTGGTATTGAACCTACTGTCGACTTGCTTCTTGGCAAGGTAGACCAATATCTTAAAGATGGATATAAAAAAATCAAAGTGAAAATCAAGCCAGGTTTTGATGTGAATCCGATTCGTGCCATACGTGAAAAATTCGGCTCGGATGTACCTTTGATGGCAGATGCGAATTCTGCTTATACATTAAAAGATTTACCTATTATGAAGGAACTGGATCAATATGATTTGATGATGATTGAGCAGCCGCTTGCCTATGATGATGTGATCGATCATGCAAAACTACAGAGTGAACTCCAAACGCCAATTTGTTTAGATGAAAGCATTCATTCCGCTGAAGATGCTCGAAAAGCGATTGAGCTTGGCAGCTGCAGGATTATTAATATTAAAATTGGTCGTGTAGGAGGTATTTCTGAAGCGAAGAAAATCCATGACTTATGTAAAGAAAAAGATATTCCTGTGTGGTGCGGGGGTATGCTAGAAAGTGGAGTGGGACGTGCCCATAATATCGCGCTTACGACTCTATCTAACTTTTCAATTCCAGGTGATACCTCTGCTTCTAACCGATATTGGGAAGAAGATATTGTAAGTCCTGAGGTCACTTTATGGAAACCGGGTGTTCTTAAAGTTCCTGAAGGACCAGGAATAGGCTATGAAATAAAGCAAGATACTGTAAATAAATACCTTACGCATAAAAAAGTCTACCGTAATGAAAGGTTTAAGTAGGAGGGGCAAAAATGCGTAAAGGTAGACTACCTTCTA
The DNA here is from genome assembly GCF_006517395.1 of Terrilactibacillus laevilacticus. Taxonomy (GTDB): domain Bacteria; phylum Bacillota; class Bacilli; order Bacillales; family Sporolactobacillaceae; genus Terrilactibacillus; species Terrilactibacillus laevilacticus. The sequence goes on along the minus strand of NZ_VDCY01000006.1, from coordinate 40,338 downwards.
CCTTTACCGATAAAATGCGCAGTGAAAAATCATTGTGTTATGACGTGTTGGAGAAATGATTTTAAGGTGTTTGAAAATTAATAGGATTAGGTGGATGAACGATTTTTGTTTATCCACCTTTTTTTGGTATGAAGATCAGAGGTTTTTAATCTTTTGTTTTTGAATAGTCATCGATTAGAGATAGAACCCATTTGCACCATGAAATTTCTTCCTTTTCCATTTGGTGTTTTCTCTTAAAAAAAATGTAGCGGCCGAACTGCTTTGAAGTAATGTCTTTTAATGTTTCTTGATGGTTTTTCTCAATCGCCTGAAGGGTGGCTTCCCGGGAAGTCACTTTTTCTTCAAATATGGCAAGGCGTTTTTCTATCAGTGATTTTGCCGTATTCGTGTCGATCAATTTCATCGCATAAATTTTCATCATGAATTCATCACGAATAATAGGGTCAGGAGATTCAGAAACAATCCAATCTTTAAGGGCTTCTTCTCCCTTTTCAGTAATTGAATAAATTTTTTTATTTGGTTTTCCTATTTGCTCAACATATTCAAAAGATAGCATTTCTTGCTGCTCAAGTTTTGATAATAAAGGGTAGATTTGGCTGTGATTAGCTTTCCAAGAAGCTGCAGCCATAATTTGTACAAGCTCATAACCTGTATAGGGTCTGATACTAATGATTGAAAGCAAGACGTATCCAAGTGTGTTCATATTTCCTCCACTTTAACGACATAAATAGTCTATATAAGTGTTCCATTCAAATTTGTTATCTATTATTATAACATACGGATAGACTCATATGTCCAAATTTATATATGTAAATATTGACGTATTGATGACAATGTTTTATACTTATTCGAGTAAACATATGTAAATATTGATATATACAAATGATCAAACTGAAGGAGTGGAACAATTGAAGTTAACGGAAAGTAAACGTAAGCGAGGGAAAGTGATTACGGTTTTTGCAACATTTCTTGCGTTTATGGGAATAGGGGTTGTGGACCCTATTTTGCCCGTCATTGCTGATCAGATCGGAGCTAGTCATTGGCAGGTAGAGTTGCTCTTTACGGCTTATATTTTTACCATGGCGTTCATGATGCTCCCTGCTGGTCTACTGGCTGGAAAATTTGGCAATAAAGCCATGATGGTTGTTGGTTTATTGATTGTCACGGTTTTTGCGCTATTATGTGGCTTTTCACATACCATTACTGAATTAGCTATCTTTAGAGCAGGTTGGGGACTTGGAAATGCTATGTTTTTTGCAACGGCGATGACTTTACTCATTGCTTTATCGAAAGAAGCGAGTTCAGCCATAGGACTCTATGAAGCTTCTATAGGTCTCGGTATGGCGTTAGGACCTTTGCTTGGTGGTCTTTTAGGTGGTTATACGTGGCGTTATCCTTTTATTGCAACAGGTATTCTTATTTTTATTGCCTTATTATTAGTCAATTTTAACGTGAAAGAACCTAAAGAAAAACAAGCAAAAAAAACTGCTGGAATTAAAGAAATGGCCCATTTAATTACGTATTTACCATTTCTTCTCGTTGCATTATCCGGAATGTTTTATAATTATGGATTTTTTACCGTTTTAGCTTACTCGCCTCTTGTTATTCATTTGTCAGCTATAGAGCTTGGGTTCATATTTTTTGGCTGGGGCCTTTGTCTTGCCTATGGATCCGCCATTTTATCTCATAAGCTAGAAGCAAAATACACGCCAAGATCAATCTTATGCTGGGCATTACCAACATTTGCAATTGTCCTTATTCTTTTATTTGTGATTCATGTGATGTGGATACAAATTGTTCTTGTCATTCTATCTGGTCTAGTTTCTGGGTTAAATAACGCGTTATTCACGACATATGCCATGGAATCTTCACCATATGCACGAAATGTAACGTCTGGTGTTTATAATTTCGTTCGTTGGTTTGGAGCTGGATTAGCGCCAATTTTATCAGGTGTTTTTGGTGAAAAACTATTCTTGCAAGCACCATTTGGAATTTCTGGAATTATCGTCTTTATTGGTTTTCTTTTATTACTTGTTCCAATAAAGAAAGCCTCAACAGTAGAAAATAAGAAAATGATAGATATGGAAGTTTAACTCAATTAAACGATTTAATAAAAATAGAGATTAATTAAAGGAAGAATAAGCATTCCTTTGTTAATCTCTTTTTTTGTGTTAAAAAAATAAAAATAAGGCTACGTTTTGACATTTGACCCCACTGTAATAAAAAAGAAAAGAGAAAGGCCCGCTTTCCTTTTAATGCGGTGGAGTGAGTTAATATTAGTGATTATCAGTATGGCTCATGACCAAAGCTAAAAAATTAAAGAGTCCCCCTCTTGTGTACATTATATAAACAGAAATTAATCGTTTGTTTAATTTATATAATGACATTTATTCTCCGTTCGTTAAAATAATAAATGTAATTATAAGAATAATTGGTTATTTCGAACTTTTAATATTTGTAAAAATTAAAGAACGTGGGGGGAAGCTAGATGTCAGGTAACAGAGAAGACCTCTTTACGGGGGCGATTAGTGAGAAAAGTGAACGTCTGTATAATGAAGATTTGGCTCCTGCAAAAGAGAGAAATTGGAAAGTTTACAGTCTATTTTCCATGTGGATGTCGGATGTCCATAGCATCGGAGCCTATACGTTTGCAGCTGGGTTATTCTTCCTCGGGTTAACAGGATGGCAAGTGCTAATTGCTGAAATCATCGGGGCATTTATTGTTTACTATTTGGCTAATTTAACAGGCGTGGCAGGGACGAAATTAGGTGTACCATATCCCGTTTTATCACGTATATCCTTCGGTGTATTTGGTGGTAACATTCCCGCAATTATTCGCGGCGTGATTGCCGTATTTTGGTACGGTATTCAAACGTACCTGTCCTCGGTTGCTGTAACGGCCATTTTGCTTGTTATATTTCCGAATTTAAAGAGCCTGACAACGCATAGCTTCCTGGGTCTATCACTCCTAGGTTGGGTCGGGTTCCTTTTTCTATGGCTCTTACAAGTCATCATTTTCACCTACGGAATGGAGTTTATTCGTAAATTTGACAACTTCTGTGGACCGGCTGTTTATATTATGATGCTAGTGTTAATCGTTTGGATCGCGGTTAAAGCTGGCGGGAAAATCAATATTGGCACAAGTCCAGTTCATGTTTCAACCGGTCAAGCGGTATTAGCCTTCTTCGGAGCGATTTCGCTCGTCGTCGCCTATTTTTCAACCATCATCTTGAATGTGAGTGATTTTACTCGATTTTCGCCTTCCGTAAAGACAACAAAAGCAGGGAATTTTCTTGGTTTACCAGTAAACTTTACGGCATTTGCTCTTGCCAGCGTGGTTATTACGGCAGGAACCATTACGGTATTTGGGAAAGCAATTACAGATCCCGTTATGCTTGTTCAGAAGATAGATAATCCCTTCTTTTTAGTTGTCGGTGCCGTTGTCTTTATTATTGCGACAATGGGGGTCAACATTGTTGCTAATCTGGTTTCGCCAGCTTATGATTTATCTAATCTCATGCCTAAACATATCGATTTTAAACGCGGGGCATTAATTACATCCATTTTGTCTGTTGTCGTATTACCTTGGAAAATATATGGGAGCCCTATGGCGGTAAACTACTTTCTGGGAAGCCTGGGAGCCATTTTGGGACCTATATTTGCCATTATGATTGTCGACTATTATCTTATTAAAAAAGGGAAAATAGACGTTCACGCCTTATACAAGGAAGACGATTCTGAGCCGTACTGGTATCAAAAAGGGTATAATTCAAAGGCCTTTATTGCTCTTATCATTGGTATCATTATTACAGTTCCTCTAGCCTTAATTCCGACATTTTCCGTTTTAGCCCCTTTCTCTTGGCCGATCGGTGTTGTTTTAACAGGGATTGTCTATTTGGCAGTTGCTAATAAAGAACCATTTGTAACAAAAGAAGCTCATGAAACGATGTGAGGGCATTTCAAATTAAATAAGATAAAAAAAGAGTAAGGATGAAAATATGACATCCTTACTCTTTTTTAGGTTTTATAACGAAATTTCGACTGCATTTCGGTTGATCTAAGTGAATCGTGGTTAGTCACATTTTCATCGTACAATGAATGTAATAGTATTTAAGGATATGTTTGGTGAAGAAGTGCAATCTCCAGAGTGAGTAGATGCAATCGGGGGAGTGAGTGGTATTCGATGTCTAATTAGGAGGAAGGTTATGTTTCAACAGTCGTATGTGGTTATTATTATCGTTGGTCTTATATTATTTAGTATTTTTAGACGTATTCGTCGAAATATTGGTTGGCAACCGTTAAATGCTAGAAAACTATTATTAAGAACAATTATGTTCGGTATTATTGGGTTGGTATTCTTTTCTGAGAGTATTTTCCATCCCGTCATCATTATATCAGACGTTAGTGGAATCGTGATCGGTATGATTCTTTCCTACTATAGTATGGTTGTGACACGTTTTGAACAGCGAGAGGGTCAGTGGTTCTATTTTCCAAGTACTTGGATTGGCAGCTTTGTCATAGCCATTTTCTTTGGACGAATGATCTATCGTGTGTATCAGTTGTTTGAGATGAAAGGAACGATAAGTCAAATAAATGGAGTGGAAGCCAAAGATTTACAACGTTATTATATGGGGGATTCATGGGCAGCCGGAATTTTACTGATTATATTCAGTTATTATATTAGCTATTACATCCATCTATTACGTAAACAGAAACGTTTATCACAGGTTGGAGAATTATTAGATTAAGATGATATGAAGCATGATAATTTATATACGATTATTTAAAAAAAGACCTTGTGGAATGTCTATCAACAAGGTCTTTCTTAGACTATTCACTCTTTAGTTTAATGAAAAAGGACACAACCCATCCAATACCTAATAACATGGCTAAGGTTTCAAAGGTCAAAATATAACTACCTGTGCTCAATAAATGTATTGTGATGACAGGTCCAAGAGTAGCCCCAATAAAAAGGATAAAACTATATAGAGAAACAGCCGCTCCACGATAAGCCCCTCCAAGCTGTCCCACTAAAGAAATAAGAGTAGGGACACAAATTGCAATACCTGAAACGAAAATGACGCTCATGGCAATCATAAAGATAAGATTTGTGCCTAAACCTATAAAGGCAAGACCGATGACAGCAAGAAACAATCCACCATTCAATACTTTTGTACTACCAAAACGAGACACTAATCGTCCAGCAAAAGGGGATAATAACATCCCAAGGATCCCAGCAGATCTAATATATAAAATGTTTTGGTTATTTAGATGATAAGGCGAATGGCTTAAATAGCTTCCTAAAGCCGTATACATGCCCACGAAAGAGAGTAAGAGCATGACAGTGATGAGATAACATAAAATGAGTGACCTACGAGTAAGTAATTTTCCCATGCTAATATAGAGTGTTAAAAGCGGGGTAGTCTTTCTCGTTTCGTGGCTTTGTGGTGTCAAGAAGACAACAATGAGCATGGTCATGAAGTAAACAGCTCCAAGAATATAAAAGACATATCGCCAACCCAATGTTTGACTGATGACACCACTCATGACTTGCCCTGCAATACCAGCCATTAAAAATCCAGAACTAATGAATCCTATTGTTGTAACCCTTTTGGCTATTGGGAACATTTCAGCAGCATACGCAAGCATTGATAGAGGAACGATCGCTGCTGCCATTCCTTGAATTCCGCGGGTTAATATAATAAACGGAAGGCTATTCATTAACCCAATAATAGGGGTAACAATCGAAAGGCTTATTAAGCCAATGAGCATCACGCGTTTGCTCCCAATTCTTTCAAGCAAAGGACCAAAAATCAAAAAGCTCATAGCATAAAATAATGAGAAGGCACTACTGACCCATGTCGCTTGTGATAAAGAGACATGAAATGAATTTGAAAATAGGTTTACTAAAGGGATCGTTATATAGAGTCCTGATACAACAACCAACCCACACCAAAATAGAACCAAGGTTATCATTGAATAACTTTTATTTGTAGAAACTTGATTTAATTGACGAGCGGTTTCCTCCATCAAAATTCACGCCTTTCTTTGTAATTCATCTTTTACATCAGGGAATACGGCTAGAAAGTTGCATAATCCTCCAGCTGGAATGGTTAGCATCATGGCTTCTTGAATTTCTTCTTTTGTTGCACCAGCCTCAAGCGCTTTATGGATATGGACTCGAATGGCGGGTGCATATCGTACAGTTGTCAATATACCAAGGTATATAAGTTGTTTTGTTTTTTCATTTAATGCTTTTCCAGCGACAGTGTTGAATAATTCTCCAAATAGAGAACCTGACTCAGGAAATTCTTTTTTAAATTCTTCAAAAGCTGGATTTTTGACCATGTTTTATTGCTCCTTTTGAATAACTTTTGTGATTTTATTTTTATTTGAAAAATTTGGATCAAGTAGCCACTCATGCCGGCTTATACCAATTAGATATACACATCGTCTAATCGTAATTTTGCTGGAAGCATATTTACAAGATGAATCCTAACATCAGTTAAACCTTATAGAGGTTGTTCAAAAAGTCAACAAATGATAAGCTACGAATTCTCGACGCCCGCTCGTTTTTCCGGTCCTCATGTAGTAAATTAAAGAGGATCTTCAACTAAAATCGCTCACGTCCTGTGGCGGGCGCCTGAAGCTACCACATCATGTGGAATGCCGGTCCTCAAAACAGCGCCGCCTTGATCTTCTTGCTTCTAATTTATCACCTTTTTGAACACGCACTTATATTGATTTTTGTTTTTTATTTCATCAATACCCTCCCATACTTTGAATAACTAGCATAAATAATGTTACTAATTTTCATATGTTGTTAGTATATTACCTAGATTGTAATCTATTTACGTAAAAAGTCAATTAATTAAACTCGTGTGATTTGTCAATGATGTTCAATTGGCGTAAAATACTTACAGAAACAATGGGTTCGGAGGTTAATGTGATGACGAATAACAATACATCGAATGATGTTTTATTAGACTTTGATTTGTTAAGCCGATTAGTTGTCGGAATAGGTGAAGTATCAGATATGACAAGCATTCCGAGACGTAAAATTCGTTATTGGGAGGAAAAAGGCATTATTCAATCTGAAAAGGATGCTGAAGGATCTACTCGAAGATATAATTATATTAACATCAAGAAAGTCCTATTAATAAAAGAGCTATTAGAGGATGGCTATACTCTTGATGCTGCTGCCCAAAAAGTTGAACTAAGAATGAAGAGTATGAATGAAACGTTTAGACAACTGGCTAAATTCATAGATAAAGATCTACCAACCAATGATCAAAAAGAATGAAAAGAAGGGCTACATCTCGATTCAATATTATATTATATTAGATTAATAAACATGAACTTTCGGGGGGAGAGTAGAATATGCTAGACAATATTACTTTTCGGGATGCACAGTTAAGCGATTTACAAGAGATTGTGGATATTTATAATTCAACCATTTCTAGCCGGATGGTTACAGCTGATTTAGAGCCAGTGACTGTAGATAACAGAAAACCATGGTTTGAGGAACATTCGCCAGACTTAAGGCCTCTTTGGGTTTTTGAAATGAAAGGAAAAATATGTGGATGGCTGAGTTTTCAATCCTTTTATGGCAGACCGGCGTATAACGGTACAGCTGAAATCAGTATATATATTCATGAAAATTATCGAGGCAAAAAGTTAGGCCAGTATATTGTTCAGGAAGCGATGAAGGCTTGTCCAAGACTAAAAATAAAGACATTACTCTGTTTTATCTTTGGTCATAATGAGCCTAGTCTGCGTTTGTTTAACAAATTTGGTTTTGAAGAGTGGGCGAACTTACCTAAAGTCGCAGAACTTGATGGCATTGAGCGAGATTTAATTATACTCGGTAAACGTATTTTACATTCGTGAGTAATTTAGGTTAACTCAATTAAATTTTCAATTCACTATTGTGTAAATAGACCTCGTGGGATATGTTATTCTAAGAGGTTTTTGTTATATTCTAGTCAATAGTAAAGCGAGAAATGAGTGAACGTATTGATATTTATTGAAGTGATCTTGCCGGTGATTCTGATTTTTCTTAGTGGTTATATCGTTCAAAAAATTTTTAAATTGGATATTAAACCGATATCCACGATTGTCATTTATATCTTAATGCCAGCCCTTGTTTTTCAAACGTTTTATACAACCCCATTGAATAGTGGATTATTTTATATCGTGGTTACATCAATACTCATCTTTTTAGCCTTGGCCATCGTGATCATCTTATTATCAAGATTCACTAAACAAGACTTGGAACAAGAAAATGCCTTGATGCTGACAGCTGCTTTTGCTAATAGTGGCAATTATGGAGCTCCAATTGTTTTATTTGCGTTTGGTCAAGCCGGAATGAATTATGCCATTCCTTTAATGGTTTTTCATTCTATATTAATGAGTGTTTTTGGAATTTATTTTGCGGCACGAGGTCAAGCTGGTATAAAGGTCGCTATAAAGGCCGTATTAAAACAGCCGACAAACTATGCTATTATTCCGGCCATACTCCTTCAAGAATTTAATATTAAAATACCTATACACTATTATGAAAGCATCACATTAATTGGGAATTGTGCGATACCTATAGTTATGGTCATATTAGGTATGCAGCTTGCAGATGTAAAGGCGAAGAACGTAGATTGGAAAAGTATTAGTCTTGCAACAGTGATACGACTCGTCCTTTCACCCATCATCGCGTATGTCATATGTCTTTTTTTTCCACTCGATCCCTTGCTGCAAAAAGTCATTGTCATTATGGCAGCCATGCCTACGGCAGCAACGACAGCTATGTACGCCATTCAATTTAATACAAAACCGCAATTTGTATCTAGTGGCACTCTTGTGACAACCTTATTAAGTTTCGCGACACTCACAGCCTTGTTAACTATTTTACATTAATCGTTGATCAAATAGTGAACCCAAACTAATCGTTAGATGTATTAAGGTAAAAGTATTTGCGGTGAATAAACAATCACTTAAAAGATAATAAGAGGTGTTAAACGGAAGAAAGAGAAAATTACTTTGGTAGCTTAAATTTGGACAGATTTACTAATTTTTGATTAAATAATAATGACCCCTTTCCTTTTCATCTAACTAGAATTCAACAAAACATCAACGTTTGATTTATAAAGGAATAAAATGACTTTTATACACAAAACCTATGACAAGGAGGATTTAGTCAAGTGAGTGGGAGTTTTCTTTATTCCCTTGATTGTTCTTACAGGCAGTCATCTCTTCCCAATGCATCTTCAATTCCTTTTAACCCCTTAAATGGGAGGGCTTACTTCCTGTTAAGCGGGTAAAAATAATGGACTGCTAAAATACAAAATAAAAATATATGCACGGAGGACTACATGGAAGCAAAAATCAATTCAAAGGCCATATTAATCACGTTTATGATTGGTGCTTTTTTCTCTATATTAAATGAAACTTTGCTTAATATTGCGCTTACAGAACTTATGAATGTATTTCATGTCGATGCGCCAACAGTACAATGGCTAGCCACAGGATTTATGCTCATTATGGGTGTGTTAATGCCGGTCTCTGCTCTTTTAATTCAATCGTTTACGACAAGACGTATGTTCATTGGTGTTATGAGCATATTCCTTATTGGGACGATTATCGCCGCTTGTGCAGTTAACTTTCCTATGCTATTAACTGGTCGAATGATTCAAGCGGTTGGAACTGGACTGTTAATACCAGTCATCATGAATACCTTACTATTATTATATCCACCTGAAGTTCGTGGTAAAATTATGGGTACATTTGGGTTAGTTATTATGTTCGCCCCTGCTATTGGACCAACATTATCAGGAGTCATTGTTGATACTTTGGGTTGGCGCTGGCTATTTATCTCGGTTATTCCGTTTGTCGTATTTTCCATTCTTTTTGCTTTGAAGTATTTGCAAAATGTCGGTGAAGTAACGAATCCAAAAGTAGATATTCTATCTATATTACTCTCGACGATTGGGATTGGTGGATTGGTATATGGATTCAGTAGTGCTGGTGAAAATGAAGAAGGATTTTTATCGATTTCTATTTTGACTTTTATCTTTGTCGGTGTCTTAAGTTTATTGTTTTTCGTTTTGCGCCAGTTGAAGTTAGAGGAGCCATTATTGGATGTTCGAGTCTTTAAATATAAAAATTATGCCTTAGGTGTCATTTTGTTTGTGATTGTGGTTATGGCCATGTTCGCATCTGAAATCGTGATGCCCATGTATTTACAAGGACCACTAGGATATACTGCGAAGGTGGCTGGGTTGATCCTTCTTCCAGGTGCACTACTGAATGGTCTCATGTCACCATTAATGGGGATGCTCTTTGATAAAGTGGGCCCAAGTAAATTAATCATTCCGGGTACGATCATTATAACAGGTGTCATGATTTTTTATAGTAATATTAATCCTTCTATCCCTCTTTGGGCCTTTATTCTCGTGTATATTGTGTTAATGTTATCTGTTTCAGCTATTATGATGCCTTCCCAGACGAATGGATTAAATGAATTACCAAAGCATTTATATCCGCATGGCACAGCGATTGCTAATACATTGCAACCCGTCTCGGGAGCTCTTGGTGTTTCTATTTTTGTTAGTATTTTAACAGGCCGTAGTAAACACTACTTGGAGGAACAATCTGGACCACCTACAGAGGGTGTCGTGAACCAAGCCATGACTTATGGGGTGCATCATGCTTATTGGTTTGCCCTAGGGTTATGTGTAGTCGCCTTTATTATTGCCGTTTTTATTAGAAAAGCAATTTCGCCCGACGCTAAAGAAAGCGAAAGTAAGGTTTCTTAATAGTAATATATAGAGCCACATTTCCCATGGGAATGTGGCTTTACGATTCAATACCGTAAAATCTCAATATTTAATGCCAAAGTCACAGCTTCCTTGGTCATTGGTTCCTCGGCAAGGATTGAAGAAAAGCCAAGCTAAAGATTGATATAGCAATAGAAGGTTTCAGTCCAATTTCTCCCGAAGTGATACTAGAATTACATGAACGGATAGAAGAGTCAACCATTCCTTATCGTGTTGAAATCGTTCAACTTGAAAATGCGAGTGCCGCCCTAAACCAGAATATCTGCTTGATTTCTTATAGAGCCTTTGTTACAATCACTATTAATCTTTCTAGGAAAATATGTCATTTTTTGTTGGTATTGATGGATTAATAGAAAGAAAAAAAGTATAAAGAAGGGTTAAGTATGAAAATAGCCATAGCAGGATCTGGAGCCATGGGGTTAAGATATGGCGTTTTATTACAAGAGGTAGGAAATGACGTTCACTTTTTGGATACGTGGGATGAAAATCTTGCAGCCATTAAGAAGAATCATGGCGTGAAGGTTTGGCGAGATGGTGAAAACCCACGTATGGTTAAAGTGAATGTCTGCAGGCCTGAAGAATTCAACGAAAAAGTAGATTTAATCATCGTCTTTGTTAAAGACATGCACACAGATGAGATGATGAATAAATGTAAGCATTTGATTGATGAAGACACTTACGTTTTAACCAATCAAAATGGTATTGGTAGTGTTGAAGTGATTGAGAAATATGTTAATAAAAATCGCATTATTGCAGGGACAGCCGTCATTGCAACGGTATTAAATGGACCTGGTGATGTTGATTTTATTGGAAAAAGAGGGGCTGGATCAGTCAATCTTGTTAATGTAACTGAAAAACCAGATTCGTTCACATATAAATTAGTTGAAGAAATGAAGAAAGCTCAAATGAATCCTGCCCTTAAAACAAACTATAAGGGCACACTTTGGACAAAACTTTTCTTGAATGCTGTAGCCAATACATTATGCACATTAATGAACATTACGATGGGGACCTTTGCTGCTTATTCTAATAGCAAGGAACTTACTGAGCGAATTGTCTATGAAGCCTATCGGGTTGCAGAAGCTGATGGAGTGAAACTAGAGCAAACACGTGAGGAAATTGTTGAGCATATTTTGTATGTCTCAAAATATGGAAACCCATTGCATTATCCATCCATGCACCAAGATATGAGTACGGGTCGCCCAACAGAGGTTGATTATATCAATGGTGCTATCGTAAAAACGGCCAAAAAACATGGACTAGAAGCACCGACGAGTGCATTGCTAGTTGATTTAGTGCATTTGAGAGAGGAAATGAGAGAAAGTAAAGTACTAATAGAGGTTGTTCAAAAAGTCACCAAATGATAAGCTACGAATCTCGGCGCCCGCTTGTTTTTCCGGTCCTCATGTAGCAAAAACCTACATTCTGGTCCTCAAAACAGCGCCGCCTTGATCTTCTTGCTTCTAATTTGCCACCTTTTTGAACACGTATTAATATAGTATTGTTTAATGATGAGAATAGCTATGGGAGACCATAACTATTCTCTTTTTTTATCTCAAAAGGGAGAAATATTTTGTCGTTTTTATGTTTATTTTCTGAAATACTATTAAAAATACTTGGAAATCTGACAATAAACGGGTTATAATTAATTATTATAAAATTCAAAATCCATCTTCAGCATCTAAAAAATAAAACTTTTAATTGATGCATAAAGTGGTAATCAAACTGGGAGGCAATTCACAATGAAGAAGTTTTCTGCTTTAGCTTTTATTTTAGCCATTATTTTAATTCTATCAGCTTGTGGAACAAATCAAGATAGTAGTGGAGATTCAAAAAAAGGTGGTTCAGAACCTAAGAAAACGTTAAAAGTGGGTACGGATGCTTCGTATGCACCATTTGAATACATGGATAAAGGTAAAATTACGGGTTTTGATGTTGATTTTCTTAAAGCAGTCATGAAAGAAGCTGGCTATAAATACAATCTCGTTAATGTTGGATGGGACCCATTGTTTGTTGAACTTAAAAATAAAACATCTGATTTAGGCATTTCTGCTATCACCATTAACGATGAAAGAAAGCAAACTTATGACTTTTCTAAAGCCTATTTCTTATCAACGAATGAAATTCTTGTACCTGAAAATAGCAAGATTGAGTCCGCTGCGGATTTAAAAGATAAAACCATTGCAGTACAAAGTGGAACAACAGGTCAAGAAGCAGTAGAAAAATTAGTAGGGAAGAATAACAAAAATATCAAAAAATTCAAACAAAATACACTGGCTATTCAAGAACTTATTCATGGCGGCGCTGATGCTGTTGTTGCCGACAATACAGTAGTAGAAAACTATGCAAAAAACAATCCAAATCAAAAGCTAAAGGTTATTGCGGACAAAAAAGCATTTGCACCAGAGTATTATGGTCTCATGTTCCCTAAAGGGAGCAAGCTAAAACCTACTTTTGATAAAGCAATCGAAACATTATACGATAACGGCACGTATGAAAAAATTTATGAAAATTGGTTTAAAGTAAAACCAGACGTAGCCAACTTAAAAGCTCAAAAGTAAGAGGTATGAACTTATAAATAGTGAAATTGCGTAACTCTAACTTAAGTGTTACGCAATTTTTTTCATTTAAGGAGGGACACTAATGGATTTTCGTTTGGACATTATTGTTGAGTATGCGCCCTTTTTACTAAAAGGAACATTACTCACACTCGGCCTGTCTATTTCAGGGGTTTTGATCGGAACAATTTTAGGTTTATTCATAGGGTTAGGAAAAATAATAAGAAATAGAATTATATCCTCACCATTTGTGTGTTATATTGCCTTTTTTCGAGGGACTCCTCTATTTGTTCAAGTATTAATTGTTCATTTTGGTGTCGTGCCATTATTTATTCACGAAACAAACGGGATAGTAGCAGGAATTATTGCCTTATCGTTGAATTCAGCCGCTTATGTTGCTGAAATTTTCCGATCTGGAATTCAATCCATTGACAAAGGGCAAATGGAAGCCTCACGATCTTTAGGTATGACTCATGTTCAAGCTATGAAGTATGTTATTTTGCCGCAGGCTTTTAAAAGGATTATTCCACCTCTTGGGAATGAATTTATTGCTCTCTTAAAAGATTCATCGATCGTCTCAGTTGTAGCTGCACCAGAACTAATGTATTGGGCAACAGCTATGAATACTCAATATGGAAGAGTTTGGGAGCCCTATCTTACGGCTTCACTTATCTATCTAGTTCTAACACTCGTTCTAAGCTTCTTATTAAATCGACTTGAAAGAAGGTTGGCTACAGAATGATAAAAGTTGAGCAATTAAAGAAATCATTTGGTGAAAATGAAGTCTTAAAGAACATCAATGTAGAGGTTAAAAGCCGGGAAGTCGTTGTTGTCATTGGTCCTTCAGGTTCGGGTAAGTCGACTTTTCTAAGATGTATCAACCGTTTAGAGAGTATTACAGAGGGGCGCATCTATATCGAAGGGGTGGATATTACAGATAAAACAACGGATATCAATCAGGTTAGAACTGAAGTTGGTATGGTGTTCCAACAATTTAATTTATTTCCGCATAAAACCGTCATAGAAAACATTATGCTATCACCAATTAAGGTTAGAAAAGTTGCAAAGGATCAAGCAAGAGAAAAAGGTATGGAGTTATTAAGGAAAGTTGGATTAGAAGATAAAGCAAATGTTTATCCAGATTCTTTATCCGGTGGACAAAAACAACGCATTGCGATAGCGAGAGCACTTGCGATGGAGCCTAAAATTATGTTGTTTGATGAGCCTACATCGGCTCTTGACCCCGAAATGGTTGGTGAAGTGCTAGAAGTCATGAAGCAGTTAGCTAAGGAAGGTATGACCATGATCGTTGTAACCCATGAAATGGGATTTGCTCGAGAGGTGGGCGATCGTGTAATTTTCATGGACGGCGGTTACATTGTTGAGGAAAATGTACCAAGTGAGATTTTTACAAATCCAAAAGAAGAAAGAACAAAGTCCTTTTTAAGTAAAGTGTTGTAAATATTATGTTAATGTAAAAACAATTAATATCGGATATGACATGAAACATGGATGCGTCGTCGACTATAATTTAAAGGATTACGAAGAATAGTTGAAAGGAAATAGTTAGTTTTACAAATTTATAGAATCGAATTAGCCCGAGTGGATGAAATTATTTCTTCTATTCGGGATTTTTTATTTGTATTGATATAAAGCTGACCAGCAATAATGATATTTTAGTACTAAAGGAAGCTAATTTTATTAGGTGATTATGTCTTAATACTAATACTAAATAACTATTGTTACGACTAGTTACAGGACTAATTACCACTTTTTATAAAATAAAAAGGGATTTGGTAAATATAACTAGAAATAATAGATCAATAGTTGAATATTTTTACAGATGAGAAGATTAAAAATATATCTGTATAAACTCAACTTGGCTTTGATTATGCCCTTGACTGTGATTTTCTTTATTGATGGCTATGTTAATGAATCATGATGATAAACACGGTATTTGATTCATTCCTGTAAATAAGACTTTATGAGGTTGTTCAAAAAGTCACCAAATGATAAGCTACGAATCCTCGGCGCCCGCTTGTTTTTCCGGTCCTCATGTAGCGGATACAAGAGGATCGCTGGCTAAAACCGCTCACGTCCTGTGGCTGGTGCCTGAAGCTACCACAACGCGAGGAATGCCGGTCCTGGGGAACTGCGGCCGCCTTGATCTTCTTGCTTCTAATTTGTCACCTTTTTGAACACGCACTTTATGATTTTATTGCAGTAGGGGTGAATGAAAGCATCACATGGGGATTTAATATAGACAAGGAAAAAATTAAACTATTGACTATTGGGGGAATTTGATTTGGACAAGAAGAGGATGACAGCAACATTGATGGCATTCATGATTGGTTTAAGTTTATTTCCATTCGACGGATTTCAGCCATCAAAACAAGCCGAAGCAGAAACCGAAACAGGGACAAAAACCGTATCTAAAGAATACTATTCGGGTTCACCCATTGATTTGGGTATTGCCAATGATGAAAAATTGATTGAAATGCTGAAAAAAGAAGGAAAACTAGCTAAAAATGCAAGTCCAGCTGAAGAGAATAAGGCATTGAATCAATATCTAAAAGGCAAAGCTGAGTCTAACAAGAAAGGGACGAAGGATAAACTTCCAAAAGCGTTAGCAGATTTGAAAAGTGATAGCGATGTTAAAAAAGATAATAGCTTAAAAAATGGCAATGGCAACAAATTAGGACGAGCTAAGAAAAATAACGTAGATTCCGTTGAAAAAGAAAACTATAACGGAAATGTTCGTAAGGATAAAGTCTTGATTTTAGCCATCGATTTTCCAAACTATGAAAAAAGTTCAATAACCTCTGATGAAACGGACATGTTTTATGAAAATTATACTCATGAACATTTTCAAGATATGATTTTCGGAAAAAATGGTTATAAAGGGCCAAATGGAGAAAATTTAATCTCCATGAAGCAATATTACGAACAACAATCTGGCGGCAGTTATACGATTGATGGCGAAGTAGCGGGATGGTATACAGCAGATCACCCGGCTGCATATTACGGTGGTAATTATCCAGGGCCTGAGGATAGTGACCAAAGACCAAGAGAATTGGTTTATGAAGCTCTAAAAAAAGCGGGACAAGACCCTAATATTGATTTGAGTGACTATGATGTATGGGACCGTGACGATTACGACGGTGATGGTATATATAATGAACCAGATGGTATAATTGACCATTTGATGGTCATTCATGCCGGTGTAGGTGAAGAAGCCGGTGGTGGTAAGTTAGGCGCGGATGCCATTTGGTCACACCGCTGGAATCTAGGAAATCTGGTAGCCGTTCCGGGAGGCCATTCCAATAGTGATCGTTTTGGTGGTTTACTCGGGGCTTATGATTATACCATTGAACCAGAAGACGGGGCTGCAGGGGTATTTTCTCATGAATTTGGTCATGATTTAGGACTACCTGATGAATATGACACGAATTACACAGGAGCCGGTGAACCGATTTCCTACTGGTCGATCATGTCAAGTGGTAGCTGGGCTGGTAGTATCCCAGGAACGGAGCCATCAGGATTTAGTCCATATGCCAAAGAATATTTACAGTCAGCCCATGGCGGGAACTGGTTAAGTGGCACAACTATCAATGAAAGTGATGTGACAAGTAAAGGGGCTGAAGTATTACTAGATGAGGCGTCAACTAAAGGAACCAATAATGATGCCCTTAGAATCAATTTGCCTGATAAAAAGACAACGATCAATACACCAGCGAGTGGTCAATATGAGTATTTTAGCGGAAGTGGTGATAATCTCAATCATTCAATGAAAAAGACGATTGATTTAACCAATGCTTCAAGCGCTCAGTTAACATTCAAAACATGGTATGATATTGAACCAGATTGGGATTACGCATCAATTAAAGTGAATGGTCAATCGATTAAGGGGAATATTACGACAACCGATAACCCATACGATCAAAATCCAGGTAACGGTATAACGGGAAGTTCAGATGGCTGGAAGGATGCATCATTTGATTTATCAGCTTATGCAGGACAAAAGGTTGAACTCGAATTCAATTATTGGACAGATGCAGCTGTCGCTCATCCGGGATTCTACGTTGATGACATAAAAGTTGTTGCAGATGGAAATCAAGTTTTATCCGACGATGCTGAAGGAGATCCTTCCTTTACGTTAGATGGATTTAAGAAGGATGAGGGTAACTTCTTATCCAAACAGTATTACCTTTTAGAATGGCGTTCACATCACGGTGTGGATGAAGGACTTGCCCATATCCGGCGTGGAGCTAGCCTGATGAGTTTTGATTCCGGTCTTGTTGTTTGGTATGTCGATGATTCTTATGATAATAACTGGACTGGCGTTCACCCAGGGGATGGCTTTTTAGGTGTCGTTGATTCCGATCAGCATATTAACAAATGGAGTGATGGGGCTGTAGCATCAACGGGTTATCAAATGCATGATGCTGCGTTCAGTCTCAATAAATCAGATAAAATGTTCTTAGATTACACTGGAATTAACGGAGCAACGCTTAAAGATAATTTTACAAAGCGGAGTCCATTATTTGACGATAGTACGAATTACAGCAATGTAGGACTTCTTGATGCAGGACGCAAGATTCCAAACTACGGCTTGAAATTCCGAGTAGTAGGGGAAAGTGAGGATGGATCAGTCGGTAAAGTCTTGCTTTATAAATAAGTAATATGACATTATATAGGTTATAAAATATGGCATGAGCTTAAGTTTATAAAGCTCATGCCACTTTTCTGTTTGGAAAACGTATGTTTAATTAAGAGATGTACAATTAAAAACCATCTTCGGTAGCTTGAAATGGAATAGCAAGTCTGGCTTCAACAACACGTAATCTTTGGTTTAATCGATTTAGTCGACGGTTTTGACGTTCATTTTCTTGTCTTAGTCGGTTTATTTCTCTAGTCTGTTGTTCGTTTGCTCTTTCAAGCTGTCTAATCCTTCTATCAAGCGATTGCGGAAGTTGGAATTGTCGTTCTATACTTTCTTGTTCTGGTTGTACATACGGATTATAATCAATGTATTGACTCGTTTGTTCAGGATCATATTCAGAATAAAATTGATATGGGTTCATTCGTTTTCTCTCCTCCACTGTTTGGGTTTCTTCCCTATTACCTTATGTCATTAGCGGAAAAATGGCAGGGCAAATGACCAAGAATGAAATAAAAATTTTAGTAAAAGAGGACATAAACATGTATTTGACGATAAAAGAAACAGCAGAATACTTATCCATGCCAATATCATATGTACAAAGTCTTATCCTTCAAAATAAAATCCGTACAGTTTTCGATGGCGAGCAGCACCTCATAAATCAAGATCAGTTCGCTACTCATTTAGAACAATTAGAGCGATACAAAAAACAAATGGCTGAATGGTTGAGCGAACCGATACCTGAAGATATCGACGTGAAGGATGAAGATTAATCGTTTTTACATACTTTTACGAAAATAACCTTTTTTGATAAAACGTTAATTAAAATCAATGGTGAGAAAAAAAGAGATCAATTATAAAATTGGCACGATATTTTTGATATACTGAAAGTTATCATAATAAGAATGATCTGAAAAAAAGGAAGTGCTAATCATGAGCTTAGACGCTGTTAAAGATTATTTTAAGCTTTGGGACAAAGAAAAAGATATCATTGAACTTGAAATTTCAAGTGCAACGGTTGAGTTAGCTGCAGCTGCTCTTCATGTGGAACCTGAAAAAATTGCAAAAACACTCGCTTTCAGAGGTCTTGAGTCTGAGAATGGTATTCTTATTGTTGCGGCAGGTGATGCTAAAATTGACAATAAAAAATTCCGCCATACGTTTGGCATGAAAGCTCGTATGCTTTCGCCCGAAGAGACATTAGAACAAACAGGACATGCCGTCGGAGGGGTTTGTCCATTTGGACTAGCTCACCCTTTACCTGTTTTTATGGATATTTCACTTAAACGATTTGAAAAGGTGTACCCAGCATGCGGCAGCAGCACGTCAGCCATAGGTCTGTCTATTGAAGAATTGTACGAGTATGGAAAAGGTAAAGAATGGGTAGATGTTTGTAAAGGATGGGAGGATAGAGAAGAAAATTAGTTAAGAAAGTGTTCAATCGATAAAATTACATAGAGAATGTGATAGAGCCACTTGTTGAAGTTGCAAGTGGTTATTATTTTTTGCTAATAATTATTTTGAAATAAAAATTCATTTAATAAAAAATATATTGACATATTATTTCAATGATATTATTATTGAATTATCAAAAAATTCTTAATGGTGATAATAATGTTAAACGGCGGTCTGTCTAGGTTAGAGCAATCATTGGATAAAATTAAAAAAGCTGAATTAAATGCGGCTAAATACATACTAGAGTTTCCAGATAAAGTCATTCAAATGACTGTCAGTGAATTATCTGAAGCCAGCCATTCAAGTGCTTCTGCCGTTATTCGACTATGTAAAAATCTAGGTTTTTCTGGATTTCAAGATTTAAAAATAAGAATTGCGGGTGATTTACAAAATAAACAAAATAACGGTCACGAATATCAAGAAATACACGCTGATAGCAATATTGCCAATATCATTGAAACTGTATCTAATAATAATTCATTATCGATCAATGAAACGGCTCGAATTTTAGATCCAGAAAAAATAGAGAAAGCTGCTGAATGGCTAAATAAAGCTAAACGAATTGACTTTTATGGAACAGGTGCCTCACAACTTGTTGCTCAAGATGCGCAAACTAAGTTTATGCGTATTAACAAATTTTGCACTGCGTATGCAGATAATCATCTGCAATTAACTTCTGCAGTTACATTGACCTCAGATGACGTTGTAGTAGCAATATCAAATTCCGGTGAAACTCTTCAAATAGTTGAATGCGTTAAAGCTGCTAAAGAATCGGGAGCTAAAACAATTGGATTAACTCGTTATGGTAATAATACTTTAGGTCAACTGGTAGATATCAATATTGAAATTATTTCATCAGAATCAGATGTACGAAGTGCGGCTACTTCTTCTAGAATTGTGCAACTAAACGTAATTGACATTTTATATGTTGCAGTTGCTGGAAATCAATTTGATTCATCATTGAACTATCTAAATCGCTCACTTAAGGCAATTAAAAAAAGCTTTCGAATATAGGAGATAATATGATAAATAATGATGATCTTACAAAAAAAATTGATGCATTTTTGTTAAGTATGATTAACACCAGGCAAATTCCAGGTGCAGTCTATTCAGTATTTACTAAAGATGAGACCATTGTAGAAAATGCATTAGGTTTAGCCCATAAGGATAAAAAAATAGAGATGAATTTAGATACTTTATTTGATTTAGCATCTTTAACAAAAGTTTGTGCAACATTGCCAAGTTTACTATTGCTCGTTGAAAAAGGACTCATTAATTTTGATGATCCACTAACGCACTTTTTTCCAAATTCAATTAATCGTAATCTCACAATAAAAAATTTACTAACCCATACATCAGGGTATATTGCATCGGTTGCTTTTTATAATAAGTCATGGAACAAAGATCAAATTTTAAAATACCTGCTTGAAGTACCAATAGAATCTAATAAAAATGTAATATATAGTGATTTGAATTTTATATTACTAGGTTTCTTAATTGAAAAAATAAGTCAACAGTCTTTGGATGTCTTTTCTAAGCGGAATATTTATCAACGATTAGAGATGTACCAAACTTCATTTAATCCCAAAGTTGATATAAATAAAATTGCACCAACGGAGTGGCTTCGAGATAAAAAGGATTATCAATGGGGGAAAGTTCATGACGAAAATGCATTTAATCTTAATGGAGTTTCTGGACATGCCGGATTATTTTCTAATCTTAAAGATTTAAAAATATATGCGAGAATGTTACTCAATGAAGGAACAACTAGATCAGGAAAACGGTTCTTATCATCAGAAATACTAAAGTCTAGTCGAAATAATTATACTCGAAATTTAAATGCTAATAGGGGACTAGGATGGCAGCTTATTGATGACAACATGCCTACTGGAAATTTTTTATCTAAATCAAGTTATGGTCATACAGGGTTTACAGGAACATCGATGTTGATTGATCCTAATAGAAAAATAGGAATAATTTTATTAACGAATAGAGTCCATATTTGTAGACAAATAAATATGAATCGAATTAGAAAAAATTTTTATGACATTGTCTTGGCTGAATTAAATAAGGAAATTTAATAACTTTAAATAAAAAGCCAAAAGGCTATTTTATTATAAATAAATTCAGGAGGGATATAAGTGGGAAGAAAAATACTTTCAATTGTCGGAATTATCTTATTAGTCATTAGTTCATTGGCCGCATGTTCAGGTAATAGCAGTTCTAAAGATGATGAAAATACTGTAACTATATGGAGTTGGCGGTCACAGGACGCTAAAATATGGAAAAAGGTAGAAGATCAACTTAATAAAGATGGTAAAAATATTAAGATTAGTTTTAGAACTTTTACACCAACACAGTATGATGCATCTTTACAGACAGCTATGAACGGTGGTAAAGGACCCGATATCCTTACTCTTCGTGGTGGAAGTGGTATTGCAAAATATGCAACTGGGAAACAGATTACTTCGCTCGATAATAAAGTTCCTGGATTAGATAATTTTAGTAAAGGCGTTATGAGTCAGGTGAAAACAGATGGAAAAACGTATGCTGTACCATTCGCTGTTCAGACATCTCAATTCTTTTATAATAAGGATTTATTCAAAAAATATAATTTGCAAGTTCCAAAAACTTGGGATGATCTTATAAATAATATGAAAGTACTAAAAGAAAAAAATGTTACGCCTATGGGGATTTCCGGTCGTGAAGGATGGGCATTGGCGTTAATTCTTGATTCAGTTGGTGCTTCGCAATTAGGTGATCCATGGGTTAAAGATTTAATTTCAGGAAAAACCCATTTTAATGATCCTAAGTTTGTAAATGTTTTATCAAATATTAATTCATTAAAAAAATATTTCCAAAACGGCTATTCAGCTTCAAGTTATCAAGATATGGAAACTTTATTTAGTCAAGGAAAAGTTGCAATGATAGTGGATGGAATATGGTCAGTAAAAACAATTCAGGATCAAAACCCTAATTTAAAAATTGGAAGCTTTTTAGCTCCTCCTGTAGATACTAATCAAAAAGCTCGTGTATATGCATTTGTTGATGGCGGATACGGACTAAATGCTAAAAGTAAAACTAAGAAAGCAGCAATTGATGTTCTTAAATATACTAGTACTAAGCAATACGCACAAACTTATACAGATCTTTTTGGAGAAATTCCAGGGTATCCTGGTATTGCACCTACAAATGGAACACCATTATTAAATGTTGCTATGAATAATTACAAAGAAAATTCTATTAATCAGTTGTTTAGAATTCGTTCACCATTCTCATATGGAGATCCTGCCATTGATACCTTGGCTGCTTCAGGATTACAAGAATTGTTTGCAGGTAAGAAAACTCCACAAACTTTAGCTGATCAGCTTCAGAAAAGTATTACTAAATGGTATAAACCTTTTAAATAAAAATGGAATTTGATATGAAGGGCTTAACTTCCTCAAAACATGTGGAGGAAGTCGCCCTTTTATTCCTAGATAAGGTTCTAATAAGAATTAAAATATTAAAGTAAGGGTGGTAAGCATGGCTAAAACTTTAACTGCTAAGGAAAAAGAATCCACTATAGAAACTAATCTGTACCCCATTGTGAAGACACTTAAAAAATATAGTTTTTTATTAATGCTCCTTCCAGCAGTTATCATTTATGGTGTTTTTATACTTTATCCATTTCTTAGTAGTATATATGTAAGTTTATTTGATTGGTCTGGTATAGGACCAATGACTCACTTTGTTGGTTTAAATAATTATATAAAGTGGCTTACAGAAGACCCTTACTCGACTATGTTTTATAGGGCGTTAGGACACAATATTTTTATTCTTTTAATCAATATCATAGTAAGTGTATTCTTTGGAATGTTTATAGCTTTTCTGCTTTCACAGAAAATAAAGGGTTCAGGTATTTATAAGATTATTTTTTTCATGCCTCATACATTCTCATTAGCTGTCGTTGCATTTTTATGGGGACTCCTTCTTAATCCACAGTGGGGAGTTGTCAATAATTTTCTAAAAACAATAGGATTAGGTCATTATGCATTGCCTTGGTTAGGAAGCGAACATACAGCTTTATCAATTATAGCTGTTATTGGTTTATGGCATAGTATGGGATTTCCGATCCTAGTGTTTCTAGCAGCTATCATGACAATTCCGAAAAGTTTAATAGAAGCAGCTATTATAGATGGTGCGGGTATACCGACTATTTTTTCAAAAATAGTAATCCCTTTATTAATCCCACCGATAATTACTATTTCAGTATTAACTTTTATTGGAAGTTTTGGAACCTTTGAATTAATGTTCTTACTTGAAGGAGCCCAGGCTGGGCCATATTATTCAACAGATGTATTAGGAACACTGTTTTATCGGACAGCATTTGGAGGTATGGGCGCAGAAGCTTCCGGGATGGGTTTAGGAGCATCTCTAGCAATAATAACGCTTATTATTATTATTCCAATATCAATATTATCTATTTGGTTCCAAAGAAAAAGAAATATCGAATTTTAAAAGAAAGGGGAAGTAAAAATAAATGACTCAGTTAAGGAAATTTAAAATAAAATGGATTTTAATTCACTTACTCCTTTTCATTTACGCCCTTACTATTATATACCCAACACTTATTGTTATATTTAATTCTTTTAAATCTAATCAAGAAATTTTCAGTAAACCATATGGTTTGCCAAGTAGTTTTTCTTTCCAACACTATATTCAAGCTTGGCAAGAAGCGAATTTTAGTGTCTATTTTAAGAATAGTATTCTCATTACATTCATTTCAGTAATTTTGGTGCTTGTTTTATCATCTATGGCCGCATATATTTTAGCACGTTTTAAGTTTAGGGGTAACTTTATTATCTTTTTTACTTTTTTACTCGGATTAATGTTACCTTTACGTCTTGCAATTGTTCCCTTGTATTTATTATTACGAGATCTTAATTTATTAGATACATATACAGGGATTATCCTAGTATACACTGCTAGCGGTTTATCTTTCTCAATTTTTATTTTATATACTTTTTTTAAAAACATACCAAACGAACTAATAGAAGCAGCAAGAATGGAAGGCGCTTCTGTGTTTCAGATTTATTATAAAATAATGCTTCCATTAGTTAGACCAGCATTATCCACAGTTGCAATTTTTAATTTTATGTCTATTTGGAATGATTTCTTTTTCCCATATATATTTTTAAGTAGCGAAGACAAATACACTATCCCAGTTGGGATTGCCTCTTTTTTTGGTGAATACACGACTGATTGGAGTCTTTTATTTGCAGGTTTAACCATTTCAATTGTTCCTGTAATTGTTCTCTTCTTAATTATGTCTAAACAATTTATTGATGGTTTAACTGCGGGTGCAATTAAATAGAGTCATAAATAAAGGCAATAGCCTATCTATAGTTAGAACACAGTCGATTCAATGCGTAGAACGGGTGAAATAAATGCTAAGGTATTATATAGGAATTGATGGTGGAGGCACAAAAACTGATGCTGTGCTATTTTCATCAGATGGTCAGCTAATTAATAGAGTAATTGGTGCTGGAACAAACCCAAATAGTATTGATCATGGACAGCTGATTGGATACTTTAAAAACATTTTTTTAGAATTGATAGACATTAAATATGCCAATATAAAAATTACTGGTTGTTTTGCTGGATTATCAGGTTCAGATCATCCATCGCTTACTAAAAAATTATTTAACTGTATTAATAAATCGTGCCCTGTACCTATTGAACATTTAATTGTTGGTAATGATGCGATGAATGCTTTATGGAGTGGAACGGATGGGGAACCAGGTTTAGTTGTTATTGCAGGTACAGGTTCCATTGCTTATGGAGTTCGCAAAAATGGCGATCACTTTAGAATTGGTGGATGGGGTTATTTATTTGGTGATGAAGGAAGTGGATATGATATAGGGCGTGAAACGATAAGGCGTGTAATGATGTCCTATGACGGTCGAGAACAGAAAACACAATTAACAAGTATGTTAAAGGAGTATTTTAAGGTAGAGCAAATAAACGATATAATACCCATCATCTACCGAACTTCGAAGAATGTAATCGCTGGACTGGTTCCTCATGTGGAAAAATGCGCCTTAAATGGAGATGAACTTGCAAATAAAATCTTATCTAATGCTGCTCAATCATTAATATTATTAATAAACTGTGGCATTAATCGTTTATTAAGTGAGGATACTCGTATTGTTCTAACAGGAGGAGTCTGGAAGTCTCTAATTATTCGCGAAACTGTATGTCGGAGCATCCCGCATCCTCTTATCTTTCCTGTATGTGCTCCGGTCTATGGTTCAATAGCAAAATGTTTTATTGAGTGGGAAGAAAAATCTACAAAAAAGTTTTTTGAAAATATAAAAGTAAGATTAATGTAAGATAATTATATGGTAATAGATAAGTGAAAGGAAAGTAAAGATGATTAAATTAGGAATAGAAGTACTATTAGCGGATTATATGTCTCTTCTTAAAGGAAAACGTATTGGCTTGGTGACAAATATGACCGGGGTTAATAGTAATTTGCAATCTACAATTGACCTAATGTATCAACATCAGGATTTTCAATTGACAACATTATTTGGACCTGAACATGGAATAAGGGGTGATGTTCAGGAAGGTTCAAAAATTGACTCTTCTATTGATCCCTACACGAAATGTCCTGTTTACAGTCTCTATGGAAATACAAAAAAACCTACAAAGGGAATGCTAGAAAATGTTGACAGTATTATTGTTGATTTACAAGATATAGGTGCCAGGTATTATACTTTTATTTCAACACTTGCCCTCTTAATGGAAGCCTGTATGGAAGAAAAAAAGGAGGTCATTGTTTTAGATAGACCAAATCCAATCAATGGTACATCATTTGAAGGTAATATTATTGAGGAACCATATCGTTCTTTTGTTGGATTGTACCCACTACCGAATCGTCACGGGCTAACCATTGGAGAAATAGCTAACATATATAAATATGTGTATGATCTTAATTGTGAGTTAACCATTATACCAATGAAAGGTTGGGATCGCTCAATGTTTTTTAGTGATACTGGATTACATTGGGTACAACCATCTCCAAATTCTACTGGAGAGGACATGAGTATTCTATATCCCGGAATGTGCTTAATTGAAGGAACAAATTTATCTGAAGGGCGTGGAACAACTCGTCCATTTGAAATAGTTGGTGCTCCATTTATAAATGGTTATGAAGTAGCTAAAATATTTAATTCACTCAATTTATCAGGGGTTATTGCAAGACCTACAACTTTTATCCCTAATTATCAAAAATATAAAGGTCAATTATGTTATGGGATACAAATTCATATTATCAATAAAAGAAATGTTAATTCATTTGAGGTGGGTATAAGGCTATTATCAATTATCGCCCAGTTGTATGAAGAAGAATTTACGTTCTTAGACAAAGAAAGTGATCGATGTTTTTTTAACTTATTATCAGGTACAGGGCAATTAAAACATTTGATTCTATTGAATCAATTTAATGATTTTCTAGATCAATGCAAAAGAGATTGTGAAATATTTAATAAAAAAGCAAAACCATATCTGTTATATCAATAAGACTAATAATGAATATTAAATGAAGAAAATAAGATAAATGCCATAGAAATGATTTAGGTTTATGAGTTCTTAATAAAAACAACTTAATTACCGATAACACTCAAGGAATATGGCTTGTTCACAATCCGAAAATACTATTTAACGAGGGTTGATAATGTGCTAGAGAAGTTAACGACAGAAGAGAGAAATATGAATACTATGAATTTAGACAAAATGTCCGCTCTCGAAATTCTAAAAGTTATGAATAATGAAGATAAGAAGGTTGCTAGACAGGTCGAACTGGAAATGGTATCAATAGAAAAAGCTGTTCAATTGGTTGTAGAATCCTTTAAAAACAAAGGTCGTTTGATCTATTTTGGAGCTGGAACAAGTGGGAGACTAGGTATATTAGATGCGGTTGAATGCGTCCCAACATTTAGTACACCACCAGAGCAGGTTCAAGGTTTGATTGCGGGTGGTTTAACAGCTTTTACACAGGCTGTTGAGGGCGCTGAAGATAGTGAAGAATTAGGAATGGAAGATCTAAAGAACATCCATATTTCTGATAATGATATTATCATTGGTATTGCCGCAAGCGGCCGAACGCCCTATGTGATAGGTGGCTTGAAATATGCCCAAAAAGTAGGGGCAAAAACCGTAAGTATAAGTTGCAATAAAGGTGCGAGTATTAGCAATTATGCAACTGTGGCAATTGAAGTAGAAACCGGAGCTGAAATTTTAACAGGGTCGACACGACTTAAAGCAGGTACTGCTCAGAAATTAGTATTAAATATGATTTCAACTTGTTCAATGATTTTGGTAGGCAAAGTCTATAAAAATCTTATGGTAGATGTTCAAGCAACAAACTTAAAATTGGTAGAGCGTTCTAAAAAAATTATTATGGATGCTACAAATGTTAATTTAGCTACTGCAGAAACATATCTTAAGGCCTCTAACCAAAATGTAAAAGCCGCAATAGTAATGATCCTTTTAAATTGTACTTATGAAATAGCTATGGAGAAATTAAAAAATGAAGGTGGTTTTATTCGAAAGACATTATGATGTCTGGCATAAAAAAACTAGTTGATGAGAAAGTGGATGCACAAGTATAAAGTGCATCCTTTTTTACACTTTAAGAAAGAAAAATTTAAGGTATAAAGTTTTAGTACAACTAGGCCTCTGTCTGCGCCTTATAAGCCCCGCAATCGGCAAGTTTTCTTTAATTAAAATTTGGTTAGGGTACTTAATTAGGAAATGCATATATAGTAAATTCAAAATGTTGGTGTTAGGATATAATTAAGAGAGTGCTCAGCACATTTAACTAAACACATATATAAATATAGTTGGAGGTACATATTATGAAAATTGCCATGGCAAACGATCATGCAGGATTTGGATTAAAAGAAGAAATTAAGGCAGTGCTTGAAGAGCAGGGACATGAAGTTTTGGATTTTGGTACACATAGTACGGATGCTTGTGATTTACCGGATTATATTTATCCAGCATCACTTGCCGTTGCAAAAGGTGAAGCAGATCGTGGAATCTTCGTCGATGGGGTTGGCTATGGTAGTGCTCTTATTGCCAATCGAATTCACGGCTTAACAGCGGTCGTTTGTCAGGATCCATTTTGTGCTAGATTAGCCAGGGAACATACAGACAGTAATGTTCTCTGTATTGGCGGGAAAATTATTGGCTCAGCTATAGCTCTTGAAATTGTGGATGTCTGGATGAAAACTGATTTTCTAAGCGGCATCGAAAAGTATGAAAGACGTGTGAAAAAGGTCAATGATATTTCAGAGAAACATCTAAAAAAATTGTCTGAAATATAATCTTGTTGGATGAATATCATTATAATGATAAACACAAATTGAAGGGAACTCGGTAACCCATCAGTTTGTATTTTCTATGTACGACTTGATATTGACTAAAATAAAAAATAAACAGGGGGCCTATCAATG
Source organism: Terrilactibacillus laevilacticus (assembly GCF_006517395.1). GTDB lineage: Bacteria > Bacillota > Bacilli > Bacillales > Sporolactobacillaceae > Terrilactibacillus > Terrilactibacillus laevilacticus. Next base: position 11,333 of record NZ_VDCY01000006.1, on the reverse strand, counting down.
AAATTGATTGCGACCGACCTTGATGGAACACTATTAAATAGTAAAAATGAAATTAGTGATGAAAATCTTACTGCGATTAAAGAAGCACAGTCTAAAGGGATTCAAATAGTTATAGCTACAGGAAGAGCGCATTATGATGTCCAAGCCATTATTGAGAGAGATGGTCTTTCTAATGTATGGATCGTGGGGGCAAACGGGGCAACCATTCATGATCCTTATGGCAAACAAAGACATTCTGTTCCAATGAAAAAAGATACGATAATAGACGTATTAGATTGGCTTGAAGGTCAGCACTTTTATTATGAAATATTTACGAATAAAGCGATTTATACACCGAATAATGGTCGAGAATTGTTAAAAATAGAAATCGACCGACTAAAGAGTAGCCATCCAGAAACGAATACCAAAGATCTTATCAAAGCGACAGAAAAACAATATAGCCAAATGGGATTTGCTTTTATCCCTTCCTATAAAGAAATAATAAACAAGGATGATATTGAAATTTATAATATTTTGGCCTTCTCTTTTGATCATGAAAAATTAAATGAAGGTAAAGAGCGTTTCAGCAGGCGTCCAGAATTTTCTCTAGTCGTATCAGCAAATCATAACTTTGAAATCGAAGATAATCAAGCATCAAAAGGATTAGCCCTCGAAAGAATCGCTAATGAATTGCAGATTCCTATTGAACAGACGATGGCTATCGGTGATAGTTTCAATGATCTGTCTATGATTGAACGAGCTGGGATGGGTGTTGCGATGGGTAATGCTCGAGATGAAATCAAGATATCAAGTGATAGGGTGACTTTAGATAACAATGAAAATGGGGTTGCCTATATCATCCGAGAGATTTTGAAATAGGATAGGGAATGTATACCCTATCCTATTTGGGTATAGGATAACCATAAAACGCAAGAATAGGATGTCGTTTATCTCTTTAATCTTTACTCGTGGTTTTTATCGTTGATGCATGATTTACATTTTAAAACAACAATGAAAATGGATCGAGATAGGGGTGTATAGAATGACAAAAACATTCATAGCTTTACACAAACTCGAGCGACGAATTTTCATGGGTATAAATCGATATTTTGAAAAAAAATTAATCAATTGGTATTTCAGATCGATCACACATCTTGGCGGGACCGTCGCTACAATATCAGCTGTTCTTATTCTTCTTTTATTCACTAAAGAATCTCTTCATAAAGCATCCATTGCAAGTGCCTTTTCTTTAGCTATAAATCAGATTCCTGTGCAATTATTGAAAAAAATATATCCAAGAAAGCGTCCTTATCTCATTATTGATGGTACATTGCACCCCGTCAATCCATTAAAAGATCATTCGTTTCCATCAGGACATACAACAGCTATTTTTTCTGTTATCACTCCACTTATTTTATTTCATCCCATCCTTAGTATTATCCTTATCCCAATTGGATTAAGTGTCGGTCTTTCTCGTATTTATTTAGGTCTCCATTATCCTTCTGATGTACTGGTTGGAATTGGTTTTGGTGTTTTGACAAGTCTTCTCTCTTATCATTATCTTGTTCCGTATTTCTTTTAGAAGATAAAGTGAAACTTCCATTAGTGGGGGGGCTTCATCCCCCACTGATGGAAAGCCTGAACCAATCGGACCTTTACGGGCAGTTGATCCCCACCTATCTTCTTTGAATAATCTTGAGGTGGGGGGTCAATACTCGCCGTTAAGGCGGGATAAAGTTAAATGAATTGACTTCTTAAACTGTGTCCTTTATTATTACAGTAATCTTGAGGAGGATATTTTGACATGAATAGTGCTTTTACCATTGCTGTGCACAGTTTAGTTTTTTTAGCGAGTTTACCCGATCGAATGGCAAGTAGCGAGGAAATTGCTAATCAAGTTTTTACACATCCTGCTAGAGTTCGAAAAATCATGAGTTGTTTACGCAATGAAGGGTATGTAAAAACAAAAGAAGGCATTGGTGGGGGATATATATTTGAATGTGAACCCGGGGCCGTCACACTAGGTAACATTTACCGTTCGATTTCGTGTAATGCATTGAAACTACACTGGTGTTCAAACGAGGCATCTGAAACATGTCTAGTATCGACACATATTCAAGACGTTATGAATCACATCTTTAATGAGGCTGAAAATCATTTCATCGCCTATTTAGATCACATCACCATAGAATCGATATTGCATAAGATAAAAGTAAAACAAGTTTTCTAATTTTTACTTATACTTCAAATGTAATAACTTTGATTACAGTTAAATGGACAGTGACTAAAATAATAGGAATCTGGGGGTAAAGGAAATGGAACAAAGTTTACAACTAGATGTAGGAAATTGGGTTAAAGCAACTACAAAAAAAGGTGCTTTTTTACATGGATATATAACGAAAATAAACGATACAGCAGGAACGGTCGATGTTCAAGTCCTTCAAAGTGATCACAAGGTTATGGTTGGTCAAACTATTACCCTTCTTAAAGGGGTCGTTAAAAATTTGGCAATGTCAAATTTTAATGAATCTGAAATTCGGAGTTTAATTGATTTGGCCTTAACAACGAGGGATAAGGACTGGTTTATGGAACTAACCAAGAAATTGGAAGGTGAATTAAAAAAGGCCAAAGGTAAATCATCAAATCCCATTGGAATTAGATCCATAAACTCCATTAGAAGGTAATATATGATGAGGTGGTTTTTAAGGAAATTAAAATGACCCGTTTCCCCTTTATAAGGAAAACAGGTCATTTTTTCTTATTGATTTAAATTAACAAAGGCATCTTTATAATTGACTTTCTTAGGGGTGATCTTGGTTTTGTACATCCAATCAGCCGCGTTTTTCCATTGATTTGGATTTTGTTGTCCAAATGGCGTTGTTTTATCTCCCATTAGCGGAAGTAAAATATTTAAACTTTCGGTTTCTACTTTTTTATCTAACTTAAAGTTTTTGTTTTCATGTTCAAGTAAGACGTTTAGAGCCGATTTAGGATCTTTTTTTACGTCATCTTGCCCTTTAGTTAAGGCTTTCATGAATTTTAATAATGTGTCTTTTTCCGTTTTTAAGGTTTTTTCTCCTGTAACAAATACTAATTCAGATGAATCTGGAACACCATTTTTTTCTAAACTTAGTTTACCGACGTTGACGCCTTCTTTTTGAAGCAGTAGGTATTCATGGTTGATGTAAGCACCTTCTAATGCATCGACTTTCCCTGTAGCTAAAGCTGGTATTAAGTCAAAACCGACATCAACCATCTTGACTTTACTCATATCACCGCCGTCATGTTCAACGATCGTCTTAATGATCGGTTCACTTGTTGGTGAAGAGGCATAGCCGACTTTTTTCCCTTCTAAATCTTTTGGTCGTGTAATACCTTTTGATTTATTGTAGATTAAAGCATCTAAAGGATGCTGGACGTAGGAACCAATCGAAACAACAGGAATATCTTCACTGCGGGATAATAGCACTTGTTTTTGGTAGCTGATCGCTAAATCAATTTTACCGACGGCTGCCATTTTTAATGGGTCATTTGTATCTGCTGGCATCTCAATTTTTAAATTAATTCCTTCATCCTTAAAATAGCCTTTTTCTTTGGCGACATAGAGGGCAGAGTGAACCGCATTAGGATACCAATCAAGCATAATGGTTACATCTTGTTGTTTATTTCCGTCAGCTTTTTTTTCATTAGAGCAGCCTGCTATCATACCTATTAATAATACACTTATCATAAATATTAAAATTCTTTTCATCAATATCCCCCATTTATGATCGTCTATTTCGTAATAGACGCTTTTCTATTAAACTCATGACAATAAATAAAATAATACCTGTCATCGATAGGATCGTGATGGCTGCGAAAACGCCGGCAGCATTAAGTTGTCCACTCATGCGCCTGCTGTAATAACCTAATCCTTCACTAGCGCCGAGCCATTCACCGATTGTGGCGCCGATAAGAGCGTAGACAATGGCTAATTTTAAACTTGAAAAAAATACCGGTAAAGCATTTGAAACATGATACTTTATGAAAATTTGCCACTTTGTTGCCCCCATTGATCGTAGTAAATCGATATATTCCGGGTTTCCAGAACGCAACCCATCATAACTCCCGACAACTATGGGGAAGAAGGCAATTAAGAATGTTACGGCTACTTTGCTCCAAATGGTATAACCAAACCAAAGTACAAAAATAGGTGATAAAGCAATAGTCGGTATGGTTTGAGAAATTAATACGATTGGGTAAATGATCTTCTCTATCGTCCTAGAAAAAAACATGGCAACGGCAAGAATAACACCAATCACAACGGATAGGATAAACCCAATGCCAACTTCCATCATGGTCATTTTCAAGTGCACAAAAATTAGAGATGAGAGGTTTTCAATGATGGCATTGTAAACCTGACTTGGTGCTGGGATAATATACGATGGAACAAAACCGGCATTGACGATGGCTTCCATAGCCATCAAAAAAATCACTGCGCAAATAATAAATAAGCCGTATGAACGAATGAAGGATTTAATTTTCATCATGACGCAAATGATCCTCCAATTTTTTTCGAATGCTCGTGAAGTCTTGTTGGTAAAGTAAATCACGAGAGCGTGGTCGTTCGAATGGGATCGTGTATTCCTCCAGATCATCGTTTGGGTGAAGCAACATGACACGATCACTGAGATATAGAGCTTCTTCTAGGTCATGTGTAATAAAAATAACCGTTTGTTTGGTTTCTTGCCATATTGATAAAAGCCATGCCTGCATCTCTTTTTTTGTTAAGGCATCAAGGGCGCCGAACGGTTCATCAAGCAGCAATACATTTTTTCCAGTTAATAGCGTGCGTAAAAATGCCACACGCTGCCGCATTCCGCCGGAGAGTTCTTTTGGATAAGCTTTTTCGTAACCAACTAAGCCTACTTTCTGAAGCCACTGAAGGGCCTCTTGTTTTTTTATCTTTTTTTGTTTTTTTATTTCAGTCGGTAAAAGAATGTTATCTAATATGGTGCGCCAAGAAAAAAGTAAGTCATGTTGCGGCATGTAACCTACGTCGCCTAATTTAATTGGCTTATCATCATGGAGAACAGTTCCCTGGTCAGCATGAAGTAATCCAGCAATTAATTTTAAAATGGTACTTTTTCCTGTCCCACTTTTCCCAATTAAGGAGACAAACTCGCCACGATGAATGGTTAAATGGATGTTTTGTAAGACAGGATTCACTTTCTGACCATCTTTGAAGGTATAAGACACATCTTTTAATTCAAGCATCGGTTCACCTTCTCGCTGTTACACCAGTCTAAAATAAAGGAAATGAGCACTTCCGTATAGGCTGTTAAATCTTCAATTTCTACTTTTTCATCAATGGAATGAGCTTCGGATGTTTTTCCTGGTCCATAAATGACCGTCTCGATGCCTGCTTCTCCAAGCCACCCGCCATCCGTGACGCTTGTGGACATACCTACTTCCGGAAGAGTCGTAAAAACATCTTGATGAGCTTGCTTTAATTTTTCAAAAGCAGGGTGGTCTTCATGAATTTCAAGAGAAGGGAAAATTTCGCCACGCTCTTCGATCATGGATTTACCGCCCCATTGAAAAGAAACATTTTCTCTTGAAAGTGAAACATCGCTATCGACTAATTTATAAATATAGTCTTCGATTTCTTTTGAAACACCTTCTGCGGTTTCATCAGGATAGAAATGGACGGTTAACCATAACCGACACTCGTCAGCAACAAACGCCGCGTGGCGCCCGCCTTCGATGACGGCGGGGTTGATGGTGTTGGTACCGACTTCAAAGCCGGGATAAGATTTTCGAATGGCCCAATCTCGTTCCAATTCACTCAATCCAGAGATCATTTTAGCCATTTTTTCAACGGCACTAAATCCTTTGACACCACCGCCAGCATGTATCATTCGCCTGCGCATGGCATCGTGATAGACTTGATCACTTTGAATGGTGAGCCAGCCGGTTATAACGCCGCCTTGCCCTTCCATTCTTAGGTTACTTGTATCCATCACGATCGCAAAATCAGCCGAGCTACCTTTTTCAATACAAGCTTTTGTTCCTGCTTCACCCGCTTCTTCGCCGGTTGCAAATTGCATGCTTAAGTCACCTTTTAACTGAATGTCATGCTCTTTTAAAAATAATATGGCCAGAAGTGCGCAAGCTAGAGATCCTTTCATATCAGAGACACCGCGACCATAGGCCATTCCATCTTGGATGGTTAACTGGAAGGGTGGAACAGACCAAAGACTTGTATCTCCTACATCAGCCACATCAACGTGGCCATTTAATAAAAGACTTTGGTAACGAGTGCTCTCTTCACCTTTTTTGATCGCAGTTAGATTGATATCCCCAGGGTAGAGTTCAAAATGGTCTGTATCAAAACCAGCTTTTTGTATGGCTTGTTCGATATACTGTTGAATACGAGCTGTATTGCGTGCAGGAGGGCTGACGGTCTCAAATTGAACGAGATCACTTAGAATATCCAATAATTTTTTCTTATTTTCAGTTACCCAGTGATGAATTGTTTTTTTATTTGTTGTCATCAAGGTTCACTCCATATTAGAGGTTTTTCGAAAAAGTCACCAAATGATAAGCTACGAATCTCGTCGTCCGCTTGTTTTTCTGGTCCTCATGTAGCGGATACAAGAGGATCTCTAGCTAAAATCGCTCACGCTGGCGCCAGAAGCTACCACGACGCGAGGAATGCCGGTCCTAAGGTACTGAGCCTCCGACGCCCAGGACGGGCTAGTACTGGCGTTTCTTGCAGGGTGCCAGCGTACTTAGCCAGTAACCCTTTTCATTTGTCACCTTTTTGAACACGGACTATTAATAAATTTTCATTAGACTATTAAACTTCCAATCTTCTTGATAGAAGGACATCTCCCAGAATCGCCATTCCAGTTCGCAGCTTTTTAGAAAGACGTTCTCAGCGTGATTTAATTCGTCTTTTGTAGCTCCTTGTGCCTTTTCGTCTAATCTCCGGAACAATTCTTCTGCAAAGGTCATGTCCTCACTACCATACTTACCATAGAATTCAATCCAATCTTTGAAAGGATGTCCTTCCAATGAAGAAACACGGTTCATGATGTGTTTGCCAATTTCCCAATAGGTCCATGGACAAGGAATTAATCCGGCTAGGACATCTAAAATTGTCCCATCTCTTCCTTGTTCAAGCATATGTTGTTGATACACGAATGTCGTTGGTGCAAGCGTGCCACCTTTTAATTGATCTAATGAGAGATTAGCGACTTGACATAAATTCTCGTGAGCTATCGTTTCGCTATGTAAGGTAAAGTGGATTTGTTCTTGAAAAAAATCCATGTCCTCACGAGTTGTTGATTTGGTGATGGCTTGAGCGTATATTTTTACAAAGGCGTTCAGGTATAAGAAATCCTGCTGTACATAAAATTTAATGGCTTCTTTAGGCAATGTCCCATCCTCGATGCCTTTGACAAAAGGATGTTGATAGATTTCTTGTAAAATGGGCGCTGCTTTTTGCTTAAGTTGATCTGAAAATGTCATTGTTTCCCTTCTTTCATATAAGTGCGTGTTCAAAAAGGTGACAAATGAAAAGGGTTACTGGCTAAGTACGCTGGCATCCTGCCAGAACGCCAGTACTAGCCCGTCCTGGGCGTCGGAAGATCAAGGCGGCGCTATTTTGAGGACCGGCATTCCACATGATGTGGTAGCTTCAACGTTGCTCACAGGACGTGAGCGATTTTAGTTGAAGATCCTCTTGTATCACTACATGAGGACCGGAAAAATGAGCCAACGCCGGGATTCGCCGCTTATCATTTGTTGACTTTTTGAACAACCTCTATAAGAATTCATGTCATTTAGGGGGAGCGAGATATAGGCCAAGAACCAAAAAAACCACTTTCTTAAACAGAAAGTGGTTGAACGAATGCATGGACAAGTGATGAAACGATCATTCATTGTACCTGAATGCAGAACGTGCCACTTTCCTACGCCAGTATAATCTGGTTCAGGTTCAAAGGGTCTTGGTCGAATCACCAATCTCAGCTTTAAAGCCCCCCTAGTGGATCAATAACGTATGAAATTGTGAGTTTAGTATAACATAGATTTTTAAAAAGTGAATGCTTAAAAGAGGTATCAGTCTATAAATAATATATGTCGAAATATTCACAATAGGTTTTAGTTCTTGCATGAATGCCTCCCATGATATGCTAGAGGTGCAGGATCCAAATGGTAATCTTATAAGTTTATTTTCATACTTTAACGAAGAAAAAGGAGGTATCCTATTCTTTTGAAAAATACTGAAATACTTAAAATCAATAAGGATGGATGGGACAAGGTTTACGAGGATTTTTTTTCGGCAACATCCCTGCCCATTTATGGTCCATTTGCGCCCACAGAAGATGAGTTAACTCTTTTTAATGACGTTTCCAATAAAAACATATTAGAAATCGGTTGTGGCAGTGGCCACTCACTTGTCTATTTTGCTAAAAAAGGAGCAAATGAACTTTGGGGACTTGATTTGTCTACAATTCAAATTGAAACGGCTCAAAAATTACATACAGAAAAACATATAGAATCTTATCTGTTTGTTAGTCCAATGGAAAATGATCCTGGAATACCTCATAGCCATTTCGATATTGTTTTTTCAATTTTTGCATTAGGATGGACGACCGATTTACCAAAAACACTAAAGAATATTTATGACTACCTCAAACCAGGTGGTAGCTTTATTTTTAGTTGGGAGCATCCTCTATATAGTCGATTAAGTTATGAAGAAGGTCACTTTGTAGCCAGGCAATCTTATATATCAGAGGGAAGGTCAACGAAAGCTTGGCATGGTGTTCCCATTGTTATGCATGATCGAAAGCTCAGTACCTATATAAATGAATTAATCAATGTGGGCTTTTGCATTAAAAAAATAATCGAAGAATACAAAGCCCCAGTCGATGAAGGGGAGGATGATCCAGAACATTGGTATTCGTCCCATCGAGCACGACGTGTTCCTCCAACTTTTATTATTAAATGTGTGAAATAGTTGGAATATTATATGAACTTTATCCTTCTTTTGTTATAATGGGAATATACATTCGATCGGAGTGGGGCATTTTGATGTTATCTAGTGAGGCAGATGTCATAAAAATCATAGAAGAAGATGTTTGGATGATGACTATTTTAAGGGCGGCCAAAAGTCTGCATTTACCAGATTGGTGGATATGTGCTGGCTTTGTTCGATCTAAGATTTGGGATTGTCTTCACAATTTTAGTCAAAGAACTCCTTTACCAGATATCGATGTCATTTACTTTATGAGTCATGTATTGAAGAATCAATGGAAAAGGAGTTAGAAAAAGAGCTAAATAATATCATTCCACATGTTCCTTGGTCTGTGAAAAATGAAGCAAGAATGCATCGTGTCAATGGTATTTCGCCATATACTTCGTCGGTAGATGCCATATCGAAATTTCCTGAAACAGCAACGGCTCTAGGGATGAAACTAGATCAAAATGATCGTCTTCTTCTTACATATCCATGCGGGTTAGAGGATGTCATCAATATGAGGGTTAAACCGACAAGCTTTTTTATTGAAACTGAAGAAAAGAGGGCTATTTTCAATATACGTATGAAGCAGAAAGATTGGATAGCGACATGGAATAGAGTTAAATATGTATGTGTATGAAAAGGTTTAAGTTAGGGCTGCAAATCGAATCTCTTTTTAGTAATAAAAGAAACCTCCAATGATGGAGGTTTTACTTAAAGAGGTTGTTCAAAAAGTCACCAAATGATAAGCTACGAATCTCGATGCCCGCTTGTTTTTCCGGTCCTCATGTAGCGGATACAAGAGGATCGCTGGCTAAAATCGCTCATGTCTTGTGGCGGGCGCCTGAAGCTACCACAACGCGAGGAATGCCGGTTCCTCGGGAACTGCTCCGCTCTTAGCCTTCCGACGCCCAGGACGGGCAAGTAACTGGCGTTTCTTGCAGGATGCCAGAGTACTTAGCCGTAACTCTTTTCGTTTGTCACCTTTTTGAACACACACACACTTAAATAGATAAAATCATGAACAAATATTATCAAAATCACTCATAAACAATTCTTGGCGCTTTTCGACACGATATGCTCCAATCAATTCCAGTCCCAATGTTATACACCTTGGAAAATGAGTCTTGGTTTATCGCTACAGCAAGATTTAGAAGTGAATTGATATATAAGAGGGGCTCGCCTACCCGTGCATCAGCGAATGATTTGGCAAACTTCATCGTATTTTTATAGACTTCTCTCTCTTTATTTTTTATGGCAATTTCAACTTGATCACCATATGGAACATCAAGTTCAGCAAATAATTCATGATGAATATTCGTCCATAAGCTGCCAAAACGAATATCAAGAACATCAATGGTTCCTTCTATGGATAGACCTGTTCTTTTAGCTCTTTTTGTTGGTAATTCAATGAGTTCGGAGCCGGATATTTTTGAGCCTAATTCTTCAAATGTCACTTGATTAGCTGCAAGTCTTGCTCCGTTATATGCATAGACATCCCGGCCATGAAAGGTATGAGATTGATAAGAGTTAGGTAATCTGTCTTTATTTTCATTAATTTGCCTAGCCTCCGCGATACCAATATATTTTTTTACGTGGGTGAGCGTCCCGTTGTCAGGTGTTATGATATATTGACCACTTTTAAGTTTAACGGCAACACTTTTACGCTCGGAACCAACTCCAGGATCAACAACAGACACAAACACAGTACCCTCTCGCCAATAATTCACTGTTTGTAATAAACGATAAGAAGCCTCCCATATATTATATGGCGGAATGTCGTGGGTCAAATCATAAATATGAAGTGTCGGACTGACTCGGTTTGAAACACCGTACATGGCACTCACAGCACCATCGCTTAAACCGAAATCTGTTTGCAGTAGTAAACAATTTTCCATTCTCTATATCCTCCAAACAAGTCATGCTGGGCTCAGCTTCTTTTAAAAAATAAACTTCATTTCATGCCAATAAACATAAGGGCTCATATTAAGCATCTAAATTACAATTTAACCAAAAAAAGAAAAGTGAAACCCTCATCCTTTAAAAATAGAGTTGATTACGTTATGTTACCTTTCTCTTTTATTAAAGATAAAATGACAATGGTACTTAATATGCATAACGTTCCAATCCACTCAATCATGCTAAATGTTACGTGAAGCCAAATAGCCGATAAGAAAGCTGCTGATAAGGGTTCCACGCATCCAAGGAAACTCGCTTCCGAACTGCTTATGTATTTAAGACTTTCTAAATAGCATTGAACCTCTCACGACTAAAGTCATGAGATTCTTTGACCCGAACCCAATGTGATCATTAGACCAGTTGGATTCGTGTTGAGACCGCCAAAAGC
>NZ_VDCY01000005.1 GCF_006517395.1 Terrilactibacillus laevilacticus | reverse complement strand
AACACAAGTGAAAGCCAGCGCCTTTAGACGCTGGCCGGTAATTAAGGCTTATAGCCTTAGAGCAAACCACCCTTTGGAAGGGTGGTTATGATTAAATTTTATAAGGAATTATAGTGCTTTATTTTGATTTTGATTTGGTTTTTTTTCAGATTCAAAAGTTTCTGGGTAACCATAAGCTCCATGTTCAGCAATATCGAGTCCAGCAATTTCATCTTCAGCTTTCACACGAAGACCAACTGTTGCTTTAAGAATAGCAAGAACAATGAAGGATATGATAGCTACATAAACTGCTGCAGTAACAACACCTAAAGCTTGAACACCAAGTTGGTGAAGTCCGCCGCCGTAGAATAGACCAGGTTTACCTACAACAGCTAATTCTTTTGTAGCAAAGAAACCTGTTGAAAGTGTACCAATAACGCCCGCAATACCATGAACTGAGAAGGCATAAATTGGATCGTCGATCCCTTTTTTCTCGAAGTAAACTGAAGTCCAATAAGTCACAGATCCTGCAACAGCACCGATGACGACTGCAGCCCAAGGAGCAACAAACGCACAAGACGCTGTGATGGCTACAAGAGCAGCTAGAACACCATTGACCATTGCCCCAATGTCAGCTTTTCTTGACATTGCCATTGCAGTAAGAAGAGCAGCGATAGCACCTGCAGCAGCAGCCAAGTTAGTTGTTAAAGCAACATAACCAAAGAATCCATCAGCTGTTCCACCTGTACTACCAGCGTTAAATCCAAACCATCCAAGCCAGAGGATAAAACCACCCATGACTGTGTAAACCATGTTGTGACCACCAATCGTATTTGGTGAACCATCTTTATTAAATTTACCAATACGTGGGCCTAATAAAATTGTTGCGATTAAAGCAGCAATAGCGCCTTGTAAGTGTACAACTGTTGAACCTGCAAAATCTTGCATACCCATTTTGGCAAGCCAACCGCCACCCCAAACCCAGTGACCTACGACAGGATAAATAAGTACAGTAAACAAAATGCCGAAAATAAAGTAGACCACTAATTTTGCGCGTTCTGCAAAGCCGCCCCAAGCAATAGCTAAAGATACAGCTGCAAAAGAAAGTTGGAATAAAAATTTGATTGATAATGGAATATTCATCCAAGAAACTGAGTCAAATACTTTTTCACTACCTAAGAACCATCCATGAACTCCGAAGAATCCATTTCCGTTACCGAAAGTAATGGCAAAACCAAAGGCCCAGAAAGCCAGTGAAGCAATAGCAAAACTTAGAATTTGTTTACCTGCAACGTGTCCGGCATTTTTTGCACGAATCGAGCCCGTTTCAAGTAAAGCAAATCCCATTTGCATACCAATAACTAAAATGGCAGCAATGATGACCCATAAAGAATCCAACATAAATTTAATATCATTCATTAATTATAGCTCCTCTCTCTTTATTGAAGAAATTATAACATACTATGTCAGTAAAAGTAACGTTATTTTTAAAAAAATGAAATTGTTTTCTTACTCTTTTGTTAATTTAGTTAATTTTTTTGTTTTTAGTTTTATTTTTGTATCTAATGCGGTATAATAAAACCTTCTACACGAATAAATAGTCCTTATAAAATTCCATAATGTGGGAATGATGCGATTGTATTGACTATTATTTGGTCTTTAAGGTAAAGGTTGTGTTAAAGCAACTTTTGTCCTGGAAAGGATTATGATCTAAAATTCGGTATTGACATGCTAAACCTAAAAAACGTATTAAAAAACGAGAGAACTTATTTTGTGAAGTTCTCTCGTTTTTTTATTTTTTATTTTTTATCATAAGACTTACTTTTTAATTTTAATTCTTCATAAACATAGCGTTTTGCTTTGCGGGGCTGATCAGTAATGATACCATCAATATTCCAATGTATGAGTCGTTTTATCGCCATCTTTTGATTGACTGTATAAGGCCTAACTTTGATATTTTGTTTCTGCATCTCTTTAACGTCATTTTTATTCAGGTATTTATAGTTAGGGTGAACTCCAGAGGCGCCTAATGTTTTAATATACTGCCAAGAGCATGTTTTTAATTTTTTGCATAACGGCGCTGTTTCAGCATTCGAATCAATTTTGTTAATTTTTAATAGACTCTCGTGATTAAAAGAGGAATAAATGGTTCGATCGGCAATTTTATAATGATGTACCATTTTTATGACTTTTGCTTCCATACTTTCATATGGAAATTGGCTGTTTTTTAGTTCAATATTGAGAGATAGGTTTGTTTTTGCGATCCAAGCCAGCAATTCCTCCAATGTAGGAATAAAAGCTTTACGTATTCTCCAACCAAATCCTTTTCCAACGTTAATCTCAATTAATTCTTTTAATGTAAAGTCTTTAACATAACCATTGACTTTTGCAACGCGATTTAATGTTTCATCATGAATAAGTACAGGAACTCCGTCCTTTGAAAGCTGGACATCTGTTTCAATGCCGTCAGCCCCTGCTTTTTGAGCCGCTTTAAAAGCGAGCATGGTATTCTCTGGGTATTTGCTGCTATAACCGCGGTGAGCAATAATAGAAATGGACAAGATAGACACCTCAATTAGAAATCAATATACATGCATATAACATTCCAAATTCAAGACTCTTTTATTGCATTCTTTTATGATATTTTTATTTATAGTGCGTGTTCAAAAAGGAAGCAAATTAGAAGCAAGAAGATCAAGGCGGAGCCGTTTTGAAGACCGGAATGTAGGTTTTTACTACATGAGGACTGGAAAAACAAGCGGGCGCCGAGATTCGCAAGTTATCATTTGGTGACTTTTTGAACAACCTCTTATAGAGCGTGTTCAAAAAGGTGACAAATGAAAAGGGTTACTGCCTAAGTACGCTGGCATCCTGCAAGAAACGCCAGTACTAGCCCGTCCCTGGGCGTCGGAGACTAAAAGCGGCGCCAGTTTTTTTGGACCGGCATCCACAAGATGTGGTATATTCAGGCGCCAGCCACACGTTGAGTAATTTTAACTAGAGATCCTCTTATATACCACTACATGAGGACTGGAAAAACAAGCGGGCGCCGAGATCGAACTTATCATTTGGTGACTTTTTCAAGCAACCTCTTATAGAACAAGTGGGATGGTTGCCAGTTAAGGTTAGCAATATAAAATCAAGAAATCAAAGATGAAAATGAGGCTAGACCTATAAAAAATTGCGGATGAACAGGCATAAACTAAATTTATTATAAGGTGGAAAAAAATATGTCTCAAAGACTGTTTGAGGGTAAAGTCGTTGTAATTACAGGAGCATCAAGCGGGATAGGAAGAGAAATGGCTATTCAACTTGCACAAAAAGGAGCCTACCCTATCCTTATTGCTCGTAGTCAATCTAAACTTGAAACACTAAAAAAAGAAATAATCAGTCAGTATCAAGGTGAGGCCGATTACTATATATTAGATGTTAGTATTTTAGAAGAAGTTGAAAAAGTTTTTAACATGATTATAAAAAAATACCAACGAATCGATATCTTAATTAATAATGCGGGTTATGGAACATTTGATTATTTTTTAGATTCGTCAATTGAGAGTATAAAGAAAATGTTTAACGTCAACGTATTTGGTTTAATGGCTTGTTCTCAATCAGTTATTCCTTACATGATGAAACAAAAAGAAGGACATATCGTGAATATTGCTTCTATTGCGGGTAAGGTAGCTACTCCAAAATCTGCAGCTTATGCTGCTAGTAAACATGCAGTTTTAGGCTTAACGAATGCCATACGTATGGAACTAAAGGGAACAGGTATAAATGTCACAGCCATTAATCCAGGGCCGATTCGCACACCTTTTTTTAGAACAGCTGATCCATCTGGTGAATATGTGAAAAATATTGAACGATTTTTGCTAGAACCAGCCAAGGTGGCACATCAAGTGATTTTAGCTATTGAAAAGCGAAAACGTGAAGTCGATATGCCCCGTTTATTAGCGTTAGGCACTTGGTTATATCAATGTTTTCCTGGTATATCTGAAAAATTTGCAGGTAAATTACTAGATAAAAAATGATATACAATGACATATTTCGCAGATTAACTTTGAACTAATCATTAAATAGTAATGGTTATTTTTACTCAATCTTATTTTATTTATAATCGACAACAAAATTTTTTTAAGGGAGTTCAATTCATGACTTAAGTCATGAATTGAACTCCCTTTTTATAAGCTTTTATAAGATAGAACAAGATAATAACTATAGAGAAGTTTCAACAAATATGGCCATTTTTCTATGTTTTTTTTATTGCTGAAAGGACATATTATGCAGATAATTTTGAAAAAAGTATGTCAGAAAACCTAACACTATAAATGACATGTCTTGTATTACTGACTATAATCATAACAAAAGAGCGCTCTTTTTTTAGAGAAAAAGTCCTATTTTGCTTTTCTTAGTAGGGGGGATTGGAGGATACATAATTTTCTAATTCTTTAGATTACAGCAATAATTAAAATAATAAGGGGGTTCAACATGAAATCTAAAAAGGTTGTATCTTTAATTGCCACTGCTGCATTAGCATTTGGAATCATTAGTGGATGTTCATCTTCTAAAGGTGGCTCTTCAGGATCTGGTGGAAAACAAGTTATTAAAATTGCAACACAATCACCATTGTCAGGTGGTAGTGCAACATTAGGTGAGGCAATCAAGCTTGGAGCACAATTAGCTATTTCAGATCAAAAGAAAGCTTTTGCAAAAAAAGGCTTTGATTTGCAGCTCGTACCTTATGATGACCAAGCTGATCCTAAAAAAGGTGTATCAAATGCTCAACAAATTGGATCAGATAAATCCATTCTTGGTGTTATTGGACACTTGAACTCTGGTGTAACCATCCCTTCGTCAGAAATCTATGAAAAAAATCAATTAGCGATGATTTCTCCTGCTGCAACTGCTACTGATGTTACAGATCGTGGTTTAAAAGTAGTTAACCGTGTATGTGCACGTGACGACTTTCAAGGACCAGCCGGTGCCGACTTTGCAGTAAATACGCTAAAAGCAAAAAAAATCTTTGTTATTCAAGATAAAACAGCTTACGGTTCAGGTCTTGCAGAAGCATTTAGAGATGCAGCCAAAAAACTTGGTGCCGATATTATTGGCTATGAAGGTATAACAGTTGGCGAAAAAGACTTTAATGGTGTTATTAGCCAAGCAGCTTCTAAAAAACCAGATCTAATTTACTTTGGCGGCGTTTATGCTGAAGGTGGGTTAATCATCAAACAAGCTCGTGATAAAGGTCTAGATATTCCAATCATGGGTGGCGACGGTCTAGATTCTTCTTCTACTGTTCAAATTGCTGGGGACTCTGTGAAAAACGTTTATCTCACTTCTGTTGCTGGTGATGTAACAAAAGTAGCAGCAGGTAAGAAATTTGTCGATGCGTACAAGGCTAAATTCGGTAAGGGTGTAGAGTCCTATTCTTCTTATGGATACGATGCGACAGGTGTACTTCTTAAAGCCATTATGTCTGCTATCGACAAAAACAATGGTAAACTTCCTACTCGAGAAGCTGTTAGTCAAGCTGTAAGAGCAATTCAAGATTATCAAGGTATTATCAACAAAGTTGGATTTGACAATAAAGGCGATAACAAATTCGCTAAGGTCTACATCTTTAAATTTGACAAAGCTGCATACCCTGCAGTGCAACAAAAAGCCATCAGTAAATAAAAATTATATTTGCTAAAAGGGTATGGTCATGTAACCCGTACCCTTTTAGTATTTTAAAAGACTATAGAGTAAGGAAAGTGGTGAAGAAATGCTAGCACATATTATTCAAACATTGCCGCAAGTCATTGTCGATGGTCTTACTTTAGGGGTTGTATATGCGGTTGTGGCCATAGGATACACCATGGTATATGGAATCCTTGAATTGATTAACTTTGCTCACGGTGAAATCTTTATGTCTGGAGCTTTTATTGGTACAACAGTTTTATTAATTTTATCTAGTGTAGGGTTCTTGTCCTCTGTACCTGCTATTTTAGCTTTTATTATCATTATCGTTATAGCAAGCCTTGCAACCGGATTTTTAGGGATGGGAATTGAAAGGGTCGCTTATCGTCCTCTAAGAAGTGCTCCTAAACTAATAACATTAATTACAGCGATTGGTGTTTCTTTTTTATTGCAAGATATCGTTCGTTTTATTGCAGAATTAAAAACCGGAAACTATATTGTTTCTGCTCCATCCCTTTTTAATGATAAAATTCATCTAAAAACATCAGCTATTTTACCTCAATTTGGTGATGCTTTGTTTAAAAGCTCGTTTCTTGTTGTATTAATAGTAGCTATTATTATGTTGGTCGCATTAGATTTTTTCGTGAACCGAACAAAATGGGGTATGGCAATGCGTGCGGTAGCTCAAGATCGTGAAACGGCATCACTCATGTCTATTAATGTAAATAAGGTTATTTCTGTTACTTTTTTTGTAGGATCAGCTCTTGGTGGTGCAACAGGTGTGCTGTTTATGATTCAATATGGAACGATTGACCCGTATATTGGTTTTATTCTGGGAATAAAGGCATTTACAGCTGCCGTCTTAGGTGGAATTGGTAATATTCGTGGAGCTATGGTTGGGGGCTTACTTATTGGATTTCTCGAAATGTTTGCTGCAGCCAATCTCTCGACTTTAACACATGGTGCTTTTGGAGCAGAATATAAAGATATTTTTGCATTCGCCATTTTAATTGCTGTATTGATTTTTAAACCTGAGGGCTTGTTTGGTAAAGCCGTCGTTGAGAAAGTGTAGGTGAGTAATAATGAGAAAATTAGTGGACTTGTTTTCACAAAATAAAAAAGCTCAACTTCTTTTGTTTATCGTCTATGTGGCCGTCACTAGTTTGAGTTTAATTCTGGCTCAACAGTCCGTTGTAGCCTTCTTGTTGTTACTATTCTCTATTCTTTTACTCTATTTTCTTAAACTTAATACTAAAGCAAAGTGGATTATTGGCCTTCTTATTGTAGCTGTTCTTATACCTTTTTCAGCAAGTCAGGGGCAAGCATATGAATCCTATATGGATGTTGCAACACTTGTTGGTATATACTGTGCAATGGCACTTGGTTTGAATATTGTGGTTGGTTTTGCTGGATTACTTGATCTCGGCTTTATTGCTTTCTTTGCAGTTGGTGCCTATACATATGGTATTTTTGCCAGTGCACAAGCTTCCAAGTTTCTTCACTTTGGACATTTTCCTTTATCAGGGGAAAGTTTTTGGATCTTTATTCTTATTGGGGGAATAGTAGCTGCCATCTTTGGTATTTTGCTCGGAATTCCGGTTCTTCGAGTAAAAGGAGACTATTTAGCTATTGTCACGTTAGGTTTTGGAGAAATTATCCGGATTATCTTTAATAACTTAGATCATCCGATTAATATCACAAACGGATCAATGGGGATTGCATCTATCGCTCCTCCTAAAATCTTTGGTATCGTGATAGCCAATGCAAGCCAGTTTTATTACGTGGCGCTAGCTATCCTTTTAGTTGTCATTTATATCGTAACGAGACTTGAACATTCTAAAATTGGTCGTGCTTGGAAAGCGATCCGTGATAATGAAATTGCAGGGCAAGCGATGGGAATTCCTTTGGTTAAAACCAAATTAACTGCTTTTGCCATCGGCGCCTCTTTTTCTGGTATGATGGGTGTTGTTTTTGCAGCAAAGCAAACATATGTCGATGCGACAAGTTTTACCTTATTAGAATCGACTACGGTTCTCGTTATGGTTCTTCTTGGAGGAATGGGAAGCGTTCCAGGGGTTATTCTAGGTGCAGCCGTTGTAACTATTTTGAACTTACAGGTTCTTACAGAGGTATCGAATTGGCTGAACCAATTGAATACTAACGGGGTTATTTCAGTACCTGATGCCCTCTCACCTGCAAAAATGCAACGTTTTATTTTTGGATTACTGTTAATTCTCTTTGCCCTATATCGCCCTAAGGGTCTTATACCTGCAAAGAATCAGAAGTATGATGCGAATAAATTGAAAAAATCAACTACCAAGTCGATGTATGTGGAGCCTCAAGTATCAAACGATAAAAAAGCATCAGGAGGTTCGGAGATATGAATGTATTAGAAGTCACGGATTTAACAAAAAAATTCGGTGGTCTTTATGCCAATACAAATATCAATATGAGCATTAAAAAAAATTCGATTACAGCCGTTATTGGACCTAACGGGGCGGGAAAAACAACGTTTTTTAATATGATAACGGCCGTTTACAAACCTACTTCTGGTGACATATTATTAAATGGAAAATCGCTTGTGGGTCTTAAACCACACCAAGTAACGAAGTTTGGTATAGCCCGTACCTTCCAAAATATTCGACTTTTTCACGATCTTACTGTATTAGACAACGTTCTTGTTGGCATGCACCATCATTTAAAAAGTAATTGGGTGGGAGCTTTGTTTCAAATGCCAAGAACTCGACATGCGGAAGATAATGCAAAAAAAGAAGCTTATCAGTTACTTGAATATGTCGGTTTAGCAGACCTATTAAATGAAAGTGCAGGTAACCTATCCTATGGTGCACAACGCCGATTAGAGATTGCCCGTGCTATCGCAGCGAAACCTAAAGTCTTACTTCTCGATGAACCCGCAGCAGGCATGAATCCAAAAGAAACAAAAAAATTAACAGATCTTATTCATGACATGCGATCAAAACTTGATATTACAATTGTTCTTATTGAACATGATATGAAGTTAGTTATGGAAATTTCTGATTATATTTATGTTCTGGATCATGGGGAGGAAATCGCATCAGGTAAGCCTGATGATATTAGGAATAACCCACGGGTTATTGAGGCTTATTTAGGGAAAGGAGCTGTTGCAAATGGGTAGCGCTCATATACTTGAATTAAAAAATGTTGAAACATTTTATGGTAAGATTCAGGCTTTAAAGGGCATTGACCTATATGTTGATAAAGGTGAAATTGTGACTTTAATTGGGAGCAATGGAGCTGGTAAATCAACCACTTTAAAGACAATTAGTGGTCAAGTTGAAGCCAAAAAGGGTTCCATTCATTATAATGGAGAGGATATTACAAGTTTGCCCGCTCATAAAACGTCTTTAGTGGGCATTGCTCACGTTCCGGAAGGTAGACGTATTTTTCCTAGATTGTCAGTAAAAGAAAATTTGCTGATCGGGGCTTTTTCCATTAAAGATAAGAAAGTTATTGAAACTAGAATGAAAAGAGTGTTTGAATATTTTCCGAGATTGAAAGAACGTCTTGATCAAAAGGGTGGTACAATGAGTGGTGGAGAGCAACAAATGTTAGCCATTGGTCGCGCTTTGATGATGAAACCAGACGTTCTCATGCTTGACGAACCTTCCATGGGTCTTGCCCCTATTATTGTTGAACAAATCTTTGATATTATAAAGGAATTAAATAATGAGGGTATGAGTATTCTCCTTGTTGAACAAAATGCTTACCAAGCTCTTCATATAGCGGACCGTGGTTATGTTATTCAAACGGGTCAAATAGTTTTAGAGGGCGTGGGCACAGAACTCATGACGAATCGTCAAATTCAAGAAGCTTATTTGGCTTAAAGGTTGTTCAAAAAGTCACCAAATGATTGGCTACGAATCTCGGTGCCCGCTTGTTTTTTCCGGTCCTCATATAGCAGTAACAAGAGGATCCTCAATTAAGATCGCTCACGTCCTGTGGCTGGCGCCTGAAGCCAGCACATCATGTGAAATGCCGGTCCAAAGAAAACGGGGCCGCTCTTTTCCTTCTTGCTTCTAGTTTGCTACCTTTTTGAACACGAACTTAAAGAAAAGTTGCTATCTTTTGTAGATAGCAACTTTTTTTCTGTAGTGTGACTAAAATTTTAATACTGACTGAAATTGACTCATTCTGTGCGATTTTTTTCCATCCTCATTTTATTTATCATGGCCACCAATTTTTTGAGAACGGACAAAGACTTGTCCTGCGTTTGTTAATGAAGAAGCTCTAATGATAGCCGTTGATCCATACTTTGAATACATGGCGTCCATAGCTTCACTAAGCCGTTCTTTTTTGACAAGATCACCAAACAAATCAATTTGGTATTGATGGGCTGATTGAAGGTTAGATAAAGTGATGCTGGTTCCACGAATCGGCAGGCCATCCCAGTACTGATCAAAGAGTTGGAGAGCTG
Organism: Terrilactibacillus laevilacticus; assembly: GCF_006517395.1. Taxonomy (GTDB): domain Bacteria; phylum Bacillota; class Bacilli; order Bacillales; family Sporolactobacillaceae; genus Terrilactibacillus; species Terrilactibacillus laevilacticus. Next base: position 170,408 of record NZ_VDCY01000005.1, on the reverse strand, counting down.
CTCTAAAAATATCCATCCCAAAATTTGTAGGAAAGGGGAGTTTAACTTGCCGATAAAATCCCGTAGGCGAATCAAAATTTGCACCTTGAACACCAATGGACACGGTATTACCCATAACTTGCTTGGCTCGGGTACGACGGGCAACCTCTTCGCTTAACTCAAGTAAAATGACAAGGATCTCTTTTCGTGTGCCATAATCATAAGGAAGAGTCATATGATGACCAATCGCTTTTTGTTTTTGATGAGTTTGAACTGTGACGGGTGAATCGTCAATACCATTTGCTGTTTGCCATAGAACTTCCCCATTAATTCCCCAGCGTTTTTTCAAAATATCCAAAGAAAAATTTGCAAGGTGTCCGATTTTACGAATTCCCATACTTCTCAAGTTATATTCCATACGTGAGCCAACCCCAAATAGTTTTTTAATTGGTAGTGGCCATAAATACCTCTGCATATTCTTATGATTAAGTTCAAAAATACCCGATTCCCTTTTTTTTGCAAAATGGTCACATGCCATTTTTGCTAGAATTTTGTTAGGACCAATTCCTATTCGGGCATGCACACCAATCTCATCAAAAATCATTTTTTGAATTTGTTTGGCAATGGACTTAGGCTCCCCGAATAATCGAGTGCTTCCAGTCACATCTAAGAATTGTTCATCAATCGAATAAATTTCAACAAGATCTGTAAATTGTTCAAAAATGGATGTTATAGAAAGAGATACATCGATATAACGCTGCATATGCGGACGTAAGACGACAGCTTGTGGACATTTTTGTTTTGCCTCCCAAAGAGCTTCTGTTGTCCTCACACCAAAGGATTTTGCCATTGGACATGCCGCTAAAATAATACCACTGCGTCGTTTTGGATCACCAGAGACAATAACAGGACGTTTCATTAGCGTAGGATGATCTGCTTTCTCAACTGATGCATAGAATGATTGCATGTCGACGAGAAAAATAACTTTAGTCATGTCATAACCTCATTCCAAATTAGTGAAGAACATTTGTTCTTACTTATTATATACAAATGTTTGTTCTATATTCAATGGTAATTATTAGATGAAGAGAGTTATTAAAATAATGAAGTAACGGACGTAATCGTCTAATGACTACACTAATTTTGTAAAATGAGTTAAACCTAGATAGAGCACCTATAATAACCAAATAATAAATAAAAGCCCCTCAAATGGGACTTTTAAGTCAGTATTTCTTAATATGGATTTGTTCAATCTGATGATTAAGACCTTTTGAAATGATCATATTTGCTCGGTTTTTTGTGGGCGAAATGTATTGTTTTAAATTCGGTCTATTAATTCGATCCCAGGTTTGCATGGCAACCTGTTCAAATTCCTCACGTGTGAGTGCACTGAATCGTTTAAAATAAGAAGTTTCATCTTCTTTGGCTTTTTCATAAAGCCGGCTAACTCGGTTCCAATACCATTTAATTGCCATAGTTTCAGGTGCATCAATATATAAGGAGTGATTAAGAAAATCGGTTATCGTTACGGTTTCTGACGGCGTACGTTCAAGGACGTTAATTCCTTCGAGGATCAGCACAGATGGAGATGTCATCTGACGGGACGTATCGGGTGAAACATCATACGTTTGGTGCGAATAGATCGGTACCTGAATGTTTTTTTTCCCTAATTTTACTTGATTAAGAAAATGTAAGAGTGCTTTTATATCATAGCTTTCAGGAAATCCCTTGCGCTCCATTAATCCTTTTTCATGAAGTTTAGCGTTCGAAAGTAAGAAGTTATCGGTAGATACAATTTTTATATTATCTGTTTGCAGGAGCTGTGTAAGATAACTTTTTAATAGAGTCGCTGTTGTTGTTTTTCCGACAGCTACACCACCAGCAAGCCCAATAATATAAGTATGGTGGGAATGTTGCTTTGTTAAGTATTCGTCAATATGTTTTTGTTGTTTAGCCCAATGCTGATATTGTATGGAAATATATGTACTTATAAAAAGATAGGCTTGTTTTTGAGCATCACTGATTTTAATAGGAAGTTGATCTAGTGTTATTGGAAAAGGTTCTTTTTGTATCCTGCTGTTCCAGTCTTGATCATTAAAAGTGAGATAATTATCGTCTAGAAAGTTCATTTTATTCATCACCTCTCTTTAACATTTGACACCATGGTATAGATTCAGTTCATTGTACCATATATAGATAGAGGTTGCTTTAAAAAGTCACCAAATGATAAGCTGCGAATCTCGGCGCCCACTCGTTTTTCCCGGTCCTCATGTAGTGGATACGAGAGGATCGCTGGCTAAAATCGCTCACGTCCTGTGGCGGGCGCCTGAAGCTACCACATCATGTGAAATGCCAGTCCAAAGAAAACTTGTCCGCTCTTAGCCTCCGACGCCCAGGACGGGCTAGTACTGGCGTTTCTTGCAGGATGCCAGCGTACTTAGCCAGTAACCCTTTTCATTTGTCACCTTTTTGAACACGCATAGATAGAGAAAATTTAAAAAGCTGAACAATAGGGGAAATGAAATGAAACACCAAGGCTCAAAGAAAGCGTTATCAATAGTTTTGATATAAAATAAAACTATATAAGCAGAAAGCGTGGGAAAAGTCATGTTGAAAAATGAATTTTGGCATCGCTTTATTCGAGAAGGACAACTTGATCAACGCCACATAAGAGGCTGTATTGCAGAGTCTTGGAAGCGCTGTCGGAATAAAGGCGTTGATCCTTACAAAGGAATGGGTCAAGTCATATTAACACATGACGAATTGCGAAACAGACAGGTCGATCACAAGACCTTGTTAACGGCTTTTCAAAGTTTGTTAGATCAATTAGAACCCCTTTACTCAGCATCAAATGTCATTTTTATCCTTGCTGATGAGGAAGGCTATATTCTTAAAACAGGTGGAAATTCGGAAGGAATGGAGAAAGCAAAGACCATTCGATTTGTAGAAGGGGTATCTTGGACAGAGGACACTGTTGGGACGAATGCCATAGGAACAGCTCTAAAAATTGAAGAGGCCATTACCATTCGTCGGACTGAACACTATGCCATTGCTTCACAAAGTTGGGTATGTTCTGCGGTACCCATTCGTAACCCAAAGGGACAAATCATTGGAATTTTTAATGCTTCCTTTGGAGAAGAAGATCGAAATGTATCAGTCCTTATTCCGATGATTAAGTTAATGGCTTGTCATATCGAACTTTACCTTGAGAAGCAGATAGCTTTAGATTCGCTTGAATTACTCAGTAAAATCAACTCCAAGTTCACTGCCAATCAACATCCATATCAAGTGTTATGCGATCAGAGTGATATCATCAAATGGGTTTCACCTCCTATGCGAAAAGAAGCTAATAAATATATAAATCAATCTATAAATTATCTGCAAAAAAGTTCTTATATCGTTGAATCCAAAAAAAAGGTCTATTCATCAGACCATGAGGGTGTTATTGGCTATGAAATGACCTTGTCTTTACAAGAAAACGGAACTTCATCAAAAACGCAAACTCATCCAGATCACTTTCATTTCGATGGGGTTAAAGGAACCAGTCACTCATTTAAAAAAGTTCTTATGTTAGCGCATCAAGCAGCAAAAGAGGATGTTACGGTACATATTAGTGGTGAGACAGGTACTGGAAAGGAAATGATGGCACATGCGATCCATGAAAATAGCCATCGAGCTGATCGCCCTTTTATTGCGATAAATTGTGGCGTTATTCCAAAAGATCTACTTAGTAGTGAATTATTCGGTTATGTAGGTGGTGCTTATACGGGGGCTAAGCGTAATGGACATAAAGGATATTTTGAACAGGCCAATGGTGGGACTTTATTTCTCGATGAAATTGGGGATATTTCTTATGAAGTGCAAACAGCTCTTCTTCGCGTGATCCAAGAAAAAGAGATTATTCCTATTGGAAGTACAAAACCAATCCCCATCAATATTCGAATTATTACAGCAACACATCATCATTTAAAAACATTAGTGAAACAAGGTCAGTGGCGTGAAGATTTATATTATCGACTCTATGTTTTTCCAATAAATCTACCTGCTCTTCGAGATAGGAAAGAGGATATTCAGGCATTCATAGATGACTTTTCTAAAAAGGGAGGATGGAACGCTGCTATTTTTTCGAAATCTATTTTAGCTCAGTTTATGGATTATACCTGGCCAGGTAACATTCGAGAATTGATGAATGTTTTGGAAAGATTAAAAGTTACCTATGGTGATCATCTTCCTTCTGACTTAAATCTAGAAGATTATTTTTTTTCAAAAGAAGGAGAAATAAAGAGTGAACAAGGTCGTATTCATTCATCTGCTGATTCACCAAAAGCCTTTCGGGATCAATTAGAGAAAGACCGTATTATCGAGGCCTTGAAACAGGTTAATGGGAAGGTAAGAGAGGCAGCAGTGATATTAGATATGCCAAAGAGTACTCTTTATCGTAAATTGCGAAAATATGACTTGTAGTCAGTATTAGGGCACCCTGACTTAAATGAGAAAGAATGAGAAAAAATGAGACACCATTCTCATTTTTTCTAAATTATTAAAGTTAAAGGTCTAGAAAACAGAGAAAACACGGAATATGAAAACGCTTACTTTTTTGGCATCGATCTTGCATCTATTCGGTGTAATATCTAACAGGAGATCTAAAAATGGACTAGGAGGAAGGAAAATATGGGAACCTCTAAATCAATTTTAGCAAGCTTAACGAGTGAAAAGGCGAAGTGGATGTATAGAAAAATGGTTGAAATCCGGGAATTTGAAGAAATGGTCCATGACATATTTGCGAAAGGCGAGTTACCAGGTTTTGTTCACCTTTATGCAGGTGAAGAGGCTGTTGCAGTCGGCGTATGTGCACACTTGACTGATCAAGACAGTATTACGAGTACACATAGGGGACATGGTCATTGTATCGCCAAGGGGTGTGATTTAGATGGCATGATGGCTGAAATATATGGAAAATCCACAGGACTGTGTAAAGGTAAAGGCGGTTCCATGCACATCGCGGATATTGAAAAAGGGATGCTTGGAGCAAATGGCATTGTTGGCGGTGGTTTTCCATTGGCTGTCGGTGCAGGTCTCACAGCTAAGGTGAAAAAAACCGATCATGTTGCCGTGTGTTTCTTTGGAGATGGGGCGAATAACCATGGAACGTTTCACGAAGGAATCAACATGGCAGCCATTTGGAACTTACCTGTTATTTTTGTCGCAGAAAATAACGGCTATGGCGAAGCCTCCACTTTTGAATATGCTTCGAGCTGTACGAATATTGCTGATCGCGCAGCTGGCTATAACATACCAGGCGAAATTGTCGATGGGAAAGACTTATTAGCAGTGTATGAAGCTGCTGAACGAGCGGTAAAAAGAGCTAGAAATGGAGAAGGACCTACCTTAATCGAATGTAAAACGTATCGGGATTATGGTCACTTTGAAGGTGATGCTCAAACGTATAAAAACGACAAAGAAAAAGTGGAGCAACGTGACCATAATGATTGCATCAAACGGTTTAAAGATTATGCATTGGCAAACAATTTAGCAACAAAAGAAGATCTTGATGCTATAGAAGATAGCGTGAAAAAGGCTATAGAGCATTCCGTTAAATTTGGCGAAGAAAGTCCATTGCCAGATGCTAGTGAGCTTACAAAAGACGTCTATGTTTCATACGAATAATTCGGAGGTGAATGAAATGACTAAGAAATTAACATTTTCAAAAGCCATTAATGAAGCGATTACACTAGCGATGAATAAGGATAATGACGTGATTCTAATTGGTGAAGATGTGGCTGGTGGTGCAGAAGTGGATCATTTGCAGGATCAAGAAGCATGGGGCGGTGTTATGGGGGTTACTCAAGGCATTGTAGAAAAATTCGGCCGAAACAGAGTGATTGATACACCCATTGCAGAAGCAGGCTATATTGGGGCATCGGTAACTGCCGCTGCAACAGGACTTAGACCTATTGCAGAACTCATGTTTAATGATTTTATCGGCAGTTGTTTAGATGAAGTGATGAACCAAGGAGCCAAACTTCGTTATATGTTTGGAGGGAAAGCGCGGGTGCCATTAACCATTCGAACGATGCATGGCGCGGGTTATCGTGCGGCTGCCCAACATTCTCAAAGCCTTTATGCGTTGTTTACTCACATACCAGGCTTGAAAGTGGTCGTGCCATCAACACCATATGATGCTAAAGGATTATTACTCTCATCTATCTTTGATGATGACCCGGTTATCTTTTTTGAAGATAAAACGTTATATACCATGAAAGGTGAGGTTGATGAAGGATTCTATACCATTCCAATAGGAAAAGCGGACATTAAACGGAAAGGCAAGGATCTAACGATTGTTGCCATTGGTAAACAAGTCCATACGGCTCTAAAAGCAGCGAATCAACTTTCAAAAAAAGGGTATGAAGCTGAAATTGTTGATCCAAGAAGTTTATCACCACTTGATGAAGACACTATTCTTGATTCGGTAGCTAAAACAGGCAGACTTATTATTGTAGATGAAGCTTATCCAAGATGTAATGTTGCAACCGATATTTCAGCCATGGTTGTTGATAAAGGATTTGATTATTTAGATGCACCGATCAAAATGATAACGGCTCCTCATAGTCCTGTTCCTTTTTCACCGTCTTTAGAGGATCTGTATTTACCTAACCCTGAAAAAATCATGGCCGCTTTTGCGGAAATGATAGGGGATAACTCGATTGCTTCCAAATGATTTTACTGTTTTTCATTGACTGAAAGGAGAGTGAATACGGATGGCTATCGAAATTGTAATGCCTAAACTTGGTATGGGCATGTCAGAAGGTACAGTTGTTGAGTGGCTGAAACATGCCGGGGATCCAGTAAAAAAAGGTGAATCGGTTGTCGTTATTAGTTCTGATAAAATTGAAAAAGATGTTGAGGCTCCCAGTGATGGGATTCTACTTAAAGTCAATGCAGATCCAGATGATACGGTTCCAGTAGGGGAAGCCATAGGGTATATAGGTGCTGAAAATGAATCTATTGATCAGTCAGCTAAACCCGAAGTCGCCCATTCAGAAACAAGTGCAGAACCTACCCTAGAAATGGCACCAGAAGATCATTCAAAGCCAGATAAAAATGAAAATGCGTCAGGACGCCCCGTCTTAAAGCTTCGCGTATCACCTGCTGCGAGAAAACTAGCTAAAGAATCAAATATTGATGTTCATGAAGTAACAGGAACTGGGCCTCATGGCCGTATAACAAAAGCTGATGTATTTAAACTCATTGAGGCTAAAGCTAAAGAAATAAAGACTCTAGCATCAATACAACAATCAATGAATGATAAAGAGCCTGCCATCCAACCTCAGAAAAGAATAGCAGGTGATGATCGTGTAAAAGTGAAACCAATATCTGGCATGCGGAAAGTGATAAGTGATCGGATGCTCAAAAGCTTACAGCAGGCTGCTCAATTAACGATACAAATGACGGCGGATGTCACAGAACTTATCCAATTTCAGAAAAAAGCGAGAGAAATGTATCAAGATGAAAAGGATGTCAGACTTACGATTACGGATTTCGTAGCAAAAGCAACGATTTTAGCATTGAAAAAGCATCCTAATTTGAATAGTACCTTTGATGGAACCAATATTTCAACATATGAATCAGTCCATCTTGGTATTGCTGTTGCGTTAAACGAAGGTCTAGTGGTTCCTGTTATTCGTGATGCAGATTCACTTTCATTAAGTGAAGTATCTAAACGAATTAGAAAAATGAGCATCGCTGCACGTGAAGGTAAGCTTGCTGGTCCTGAAATGACAGGTTCAACATTTACGATTTCTAGTTTAGGAACGTCAGGTGTTACCTTTTTTACACCGGTCCTTAATCCACCTGAAGTCGGTATTCTTGGCATTGGATCCATTTACGACCAAGCCGTTTTTGTGGGTGAAACGATCGAAAAGAGACGATTCTTACCTTTAAGTTTAACGTTTGATCATCGAATTATTGATGGCTCTCCAGCAAGTAACTTCCTATCATCACTAAAAACGTATCTGGAAACACCGTTTAAAATTGTCTTATAGTACGTGTTCAAAAAGATAACAAAAGCAAGAAGGCTAAGAGCGGCGCTGTTTTCTTTGGACCGGCATTCCACATGATGTGGTAGCTTTAAGCGCCAGCCAAAGGACGTTTAGTTGAAGATCCTCTTGTATCCGCTACATGAGGACCGGAAAAACAAGTGGGCGCCGAGATTCATAGCTAATCATTTGGTAACTTTTTGAAACTAAGCTCTTATAGTTTAAAAAACGGCAGGTTATCTTTTATAGATAGCCTGCTCTTTTTCTAGCGTGGTAAATAGCTTACTTACATGACATATTTTAGAACTCTCATAAGATGGATATAATTTTGTAGAAGAATGAATAGACATAGCCATTTGTTTAGGAAAAATTGAATAGGGGAAATGTCGTAAGGGGCATAAAGCCTACATAAAACATAACGGACCTTGCACTTCACAGATTAGGAAATTAAATCAAATCATGATAACTGCTCTAAAAGCTCAATTAAAGTTTACTTTATTAACATAGTCATACGATATTTTGTTATAATTAAATACTACAAGTGTGTGTTCAAAAAGGAGACAAATGAAAAGGGTTACTGGCTAAGTACACTGGCATCCGGCCAGAACAAGAGTAACTAGCCCATCCTGGGCGTCGGAAGGCTAAGAGTGGCGCTGTTTTCTTTGGACCAGCATTCCACATGATGTGGTAGCTTCAAGCGCCATCGTGAGCGGTTTTAGCTAGAGAGCCTCTTATATCTACTACATGAGGACCGGAAAAACAAGCGGGCGCCGAGATTCGTAGCTTATCATTTGGTGATTCTTTGAACAACCTCTACAAATAGTTTAATATTGAAGGTATTAGATTATACATAAGGACTTTCATTCAAAAGGAGGAAAAATATGCCTCAATCAAAATATTTTCGCTTTATTTTATGGATACTCGCTATTTTTCTAGTCATATCAGTAGGATCACGCATATCATTTATTTTCAGGCCACTGGTTGTTTTAATTACGACATTAGCTGCACCTGTGATTATTGCCGGTGTTCTTTATTACATAATAAGACCCATTGTTAAGTTTCTTAGTAGATTTAAGATCCCACGTGTTATTTCCATTTTGTTTATATACCTTGTGATTATTGGGTTAATTACATTAGTTATTCTTGGAATTGGACCTATTATTTATGATCAATTTATATCATTTATAAATAGTATACCTAGTTTGGTCAGAGAATTAGGAACGCAGTTAGATAAATTCCAAAATAGTCGGTTATTTGAGAGATTGAACCTTAACGATATTTCTTATAATGATATTACCAACCGGTTTTCGCATTCTATTGGAACACTCACCACATCAATTGGTAACAATATCGTTTCTATTATTTCATCAATTACAAGCACCGTCATTGTTATCGTGACGGTACCGTTTATTCTTTTCTATATGCTTAAAGATGGGGATAAATTGCCTAGTCGAATTTTGCGTTTCTTACCACACGAACATCGTGCCGAAGGACAAAAAATCTTAACAGATATGGATCAGGCTCTAAGTGGATATATTCAAGGGCAAATGATCGTAAGTCTGTTTGACGGTATTTTAATCTACATTTGGTATGAAGTGATCGGTCTAGACTATGCTTTGATATTAGCGTTAGCTATTTTATTTACGAATGTCATCCCATTTATTGGTCCATTTATTGGGACCGCACCAGGTGTTATTGTCGCCTTTATTCAGTCACCCATTATGGCGCTATATGTCGTGATAGGAGTGGTCATTGTACAACAAATTGAGAGTAATCTCATTTCACCTTTAGTTATGGGTAAAAGATTAGATGTTCACCCGTTAACGATCATTTTACTTCTTCTCGTAGCAGGAAATTTAGCAGGGATTCTTGGAATGCTCCTTGCCATTCCTACTTATGCTGTTGCTAAGGTGATTGTTACGCGTTCGTATCAACTAATCATGCTTCGGTTTCAGAATAAAGTCATGTGAAAATAGCAACGTCTTAAATATTATTAATGAAAGATTCCTTCGATATCTTTTTAATAAAAAAACCCGTTTTCTTATTGTTATATCAAGAAAACGGGTTTTGTGTTGTCATAGACCATTTGAGAGTGTTATTAGACTGAAATATAAATCTCTATGGGACGGGTATCTTTGGTTGAAATAACTATTTTAGAACTATTGATAAATCTAACTATACCAATATCTTGTTAGGTTACATATGATGTTGTTATAAAAGCTCAATAAGTCATGTTTAAAGTTTAACTTTCTTATTACAGTCGCAAGTATTCTTGTTAACTATAAATCTACTACTACGTAAGGATTTTATTTGGGAAGGAGGACACAATGAAAAAATTTAAAAAATTTATTGGTGAATTTGTGGTCTTACATTTGTTGGACCATGAGGTATTAAAAGGAATACTTATAGACGTGGGTTCGGACCTCATTGTGATTTTTAATGGAGTAGACTTTGTCTATCTACCTTTCAATCATATCGATATGATTGATTTTAGCAATGAAGAGAATGAAGATATCATATTCCCTAAGGATGTTCCTATAGGTGAAAAAGAAGAAACGTTGTCCTTACGAAAAATATTAAACAATGCAAGAGGAATCTTATCTGAGGTGTTTATTTCTAACGATAAATCACTTCATGGTTACGTCTCCAATGTGATGAACGATTACATTGTTTTTGCAACACCTGTATACAAAGAAGTCCTTATTCCTTTGCAACATTTGAAACGTCTCATTCCTTATCATCAAAATGAAAAAATTTATGATTTAGCAGATGGAGTTTTTCCACTTAAACCAACCATTCAGTCCTATGCACGAACTTTTGAGCAACAATGTAAAAAATACGTCAATCAACTAGTTGTATTTGATTTAGAAAATTCTTCACATAAAATAGGTAAAATTACTAAAGTTGAAAATTCCCAGATTGAGTGCATTATAGCAAGAAATAAAACCATTTATTTAAATTTCAATCATGTTAAATCAGCTCATGTACCTTAGTTTCATAAGCTATGATAAGTTTAATTCTTATCATGGCTTATTTTTATATCTATTTTAGGGTTCATTAACAAAATGTTAATGAACCTTATTTTTGAAAGTGTGATCAACGATTCGGTTATGTCTAGAAAATGAATTGAATCCAATAATACAAGAGCCATAATGTGAATAAAGTTGAAATAGGAACAACGATAAAGGTTAAACTTAAATAGTCTTTCCAAGTGATTTTAACTTTCTTTTCTTTTAATATATGCATCCAAATTAGAGAGGCAAGAGTACCTATCGGTAGTAACAAAGATCCCATATCACTTCCAATAATATTGGCAAGGTATATTGTCTTTAATGTTATTGGATCTAGCCCCATTGATGTGATCGTTATGGTGCCAACCATTAACGCTGGGTGATTGTTAAAAATGTTTGACAAGATTGAGATCAAGCCCCCCATAATAAAGCTAGCATGAAATAAACTGTTATTAATAATGGGCTCAAATAAGGATACAAGGATAGTGGTTAGTCCTGCGTTGTTTAAACCATATATAATAACATACATGGAAAAAGCAAATACAAGAATATGCCATGGTGTTTTCCTGAAGATATCAACAGGATTCGTTCGTAAATGGTACCACCTCCAAATGAGTAGGGTCATTGATCCTAGTACTGCAACGATTTCAATAGGTATAGAGAAGTAGGAGGCCACAAAGATAAGACAACGAATGCCTAATACAAATGCCAAGACTCTGAACATAAATTGCGTTCGTTTACGTTTTGTTTCGACTGAGATATGACCTTTTAGAGGATGAAATTGATTTGTGAAAAAGATTTCTTCAAGATCATAAAAAGCCGGTGGTAAAGTTTTAGGAAGTTTGTGTTTTAGTAAGAGATACATTAGAAAAGACATAAAGAGTAATCCTAATGTTGCTGGTACGAACATCATAGCCGTGTACATGTAAAGTGACATATTAACAATCTTTAATGCAATCAAATTAACAATATTACTGACTCCAATTGGAGTGCTAGATGCAGTGGCAATCAGAGCACCACTTAATAGATAAGGGATTTGTTGATGTGGTTTTAAACGAAGATTTTTTAGTAATAATATTAAAATTGGTGTCGTAATTAAGATGCTACCATCATTATTAAATAAAAAAGTCATCAAAAAACATAGAAGTTGAATATACCAATATAGACGGTGGCCTGATCCCTTAGCTAAATCAGCTATTCGAGCAGCCGCCCAGTGAAAGAATCCAAAACTCTCTAAAATAACAGCCATGACAATCGTGGCTATAATGGTAATAGAAGCACCGCCTATTTTGCTCAAAATGTCAATAATTTCATCTACGGAAACAATTCCGGTTAATAATATAATACCAGCACCTATCGATGTCGGCCACGCTTCGTTTACACCTCTTGGACGCCAAAAAATAAATATCAAAGTCATTGCAAAAATAAAGACTGTCATCCCAATGTTGAAATTCATGATGATTCTCCTTTCGAGTGAAATTACCCTAGCAGATCGTTTTGAAAAAAGGAGGAACAATGGGGGTTTCTGGGATATCTTGTTGTAATACTGGTATTTTTTTTAGTGTAGTAGCTCGTGGTTGATGCGACTATATTTTCATAGATGGTATGCAGATTCGTAAAGTGAAACTTCAATCAGTGGGGTTTTTCGACGCACAGGATGTGCTAGTGCAGGCGTTGCGACAGGACGTCGCGTTTTTAGCCTGCGTCATCCCCACTGATTGTCAGCATAAACCAATCGGGCTTTTTTCGGGTAGTTCTCCCCCACCTAGAAATACTCGTTTAGATTCATTACCTTGAGGTGAGGGTCTTTACTAGCCGTTAATGCGGGATAAACTTGTTTGATGAAGATCTTGGGGTATTAAAAGAAGTACTGGAAAAAAAGCTACTTCGCTTTTAAAGCAGAAGCTTTTGAAGTTCATAATGTATTACATTTTTTCTTGAACCACCTCTAAGAACAATTTAGTGGGTATATGCATGTCCTTTCTTATACTATATTTATATTCATCTATGCTTACCGATGGATTAGATAGAAAACTATTTTTAAAAATTTGTTTGTTTATCTTCTGAGTATAAATACTAATAGATGTTAAATTACTAGGAACATTTTTATAGTGCGTGTTCAAAAAGAAGACAAATTAGAAGCAAGAAGATCAAGGCGGCGCTGTTTTGAGGACCGGAATGTAGGTTTTTGCTACATGAGGACCGGAAAAACAAGCCAACGCCGAGATTCGTAGCTTATCATTTGGTGACTTTTTGAACATCCTCTTATAGGTATGTAATGAGTTTTGAATAAAAGCTATGTAATACCTATTACATAGCTTTTTTAAGACAATAGATTAAGTTTTTTGTTGATTTCTAGTCTTATTTAAATTGTTAGTTCGTGTTCAAAAAGGTGACAAATGAAAAGGGTTACTGGGTAAGTACGCTGGCATCCTGTAAGAAACGCCAGTTACTTGCCCGTCCTGGGCATCGGAGGAAAAGAGCGGTGCAGTTCCTTAGGACCAGAAAAACAAGCGGGCGTTGAGATTCGTAGCTTATCATTGGTGACTTTTTGAAAACGCACTTATAGAGACTGAATGCCTAAGTCATTAATAATGGTGATGAAGCTCTTTTACTTACTTCTTAATGGCTGTTTCTAGAGCCATGATGATCATCTCATTGAAGGTGGTTTGACGTTCTTCAGCCGTTGTATCTTCATCTGAGAAGAGATGATCACTTACAGTTAGAATGGTCAAAGCATTAACTCCATATTTACAAGCCAGTGTGTAAAGAGCTGTCGTTTCCATTTCTACAGCGAGAACGCCGTAATCAGCTAATTTCCTAAAGATTTCTTTATCATCCCGATAAAAGACATCAGCGGTCAAAACGTTGCCAGCACGGATTTTTAGTCCTTTTTCTGTACCGATGTCATATGCTGTTTTCAGTAAATCGAAGTTTGCTGTTGGTGCAAAATCAAAACCCGGAAAGGTAAGATGATTGATGTTTGAATCGGTTGTGGCTGTCATAGCCAAAATGACATCTCTGACGTGCACATCATGCTGAAGGCCGCCGCATGTACCCACACGAATGAGATTTTTAACACCATAGTCACGAATCAATTCGTTCGTGTAGATGGAGATAGAAGGAACTCCCATACCCGTTCCTTGAACAGAAATTCGCTTTCCTTTGTAGGTTCCTGTAAATCCGAGCATTCCTCGGACGTGGTTATAGCATGTCGCATCTTCTAGATATGTTTCAGCAATATACTTTGCACGAAGGGGGTCACCAGGTAAAAGAATCGTTTCGGCGATCTCACCTTGTTTTGCTTCAATATGTACGCTCATTTTCTCCTCCTTTAATTATTCAAGCCTATTAGAGGTTGTTCAAAAAGTCACCAAATGATAAGCTGCGAATCTCGGCGCCCACTCGTTTTTCCGGTCCTCAAGTAGCAAAAATCTACATTTCGGTCTTCAAAACAGCGCCGCTCTTAGCCTTTCGACGCCCAAGACGGGCAAGTAACTGGCGTTTCTTGCAGGATGCCAGCGTACTTAGACAGTAACCCTTTTCATTTATCACCTTTTTGAACACTCACTATTAAATCTATTTTACCATTTTTTTATTCTTTAATGTATTATTCCCTTTTTAAAGAATCAATCAGTCTATTTTGATACTATTTAGCTCGGAAATATAGTTTTTTATCACTTGGCTTGAAGTTATGAATTCCCTGTATTCTTTGTCCGTTAGTTGAAGGGTTAGGATGCGTTCTACACCACGTCTACCAATAACAGCTGGGACGCCAATAGACAGATCATCAAAGCCATATTCTCCATCAAGAATGCAAGAAGCCGGCGTTATTGACTTTGCGTCTTCTAAGATAATCTTCGCAAAATAAGCAAGAACGTTGCCAATACCAAATTGAGTGCAGCCTTTACGAGTATGAATATCCCAGCCTAAACTCCGTGTTTTTTCAACAATAGCGTTACGATCAAGTTGTACTCCTGTTTGGTTCTCAAATTCATCGAGCGGTTGACCACCAATTGTCACATGTGACCAAACGCCAAATTGGGAATCGCCATGTTCGCCTAAAGTATAGCCTTGGATCGTTTCAGGGTTAATATTTTTGAGTTCTTGTGATAGTAAGCGTCTAAATCTTGCACTATCGAGTGCTGTTCCCGTTCCAATGACCTGGTACCGAGGGAGACCGGAGAGAGTCCATGTTAAGTAAGTGATAATATCACATGGGTTGGTTGCCACGATATAGATACCCGTAAACCCTAGTTTTTTTAAATTTGGTACAACATCTTTAATAATGCTTGCGGATTCTTGTAATAGCTCTAGACGTGAACTCGACGGAATAGTGGAAGGATCGGCTACGCTAATTAAAAGTATGTCACAGGAGGCGGCTTCTTCTAAATTGGCGGCCTTGACATAGGTTCTAGATGTATTGAATTCAATACTATCTAAATAATCCATTGCTTCACCTTCTGCACGCTTCTTATCACAATCGATAAGAAGAAGCTCGTCTGCTATATTATTATGTAAAATAGCGGTGGCGGCTGCTGTACCAACATTTCCAACACCAATGATTCCTATTTTTCGCTTCTTTGTCTCCATAAAAATTTTCCCCTTTTCTTCTATAATCATTCAATCTGGTCTATATTTTACCTTGACTGAATGAAAGATACAATATTTTCACAACATTTTTAACAATTGACTTTAACTTACACTGTCCGTTTCGTTGCATTTAGTTTTAATAGATATCATTTAGATTGACATCCATTTTAATATTGTCGAAAATATGGAAAAGACAGGGGGAAAATCATTGACATTCAAAAAAGAATACTCATATTATATATATATGAGCATATATTCATATGTCATTTCTTATAGAGGTTGTTCAAAAAAAGTCACTAAATGTTAAGATGCGAATTTCGGCACCCGCTTTTTTTAGCGGATACAAGAGGATCTGGC
The DNA here is from genome assembly GCF_006517395.1 of Terrilactibacillus laevilacticus. Classification (GTDB taxonomy): domain Bacteria; phylum Bacillota; class Bacilli; order Bacillales; family Sporolactobacillaceae; genus Terrilactibacillus; species Terrilactibacillus laevilacticus. The sequence goes on along the minus strand of NZ_VDCY01000005.1, from coordinate 154,432 downwards.
TAAAATAGCTCACGTCCTATGACTAGCGCCAGAAGCCACTATAACGCGAGGAATGCCAGTCCTAAGGAACTACGCCGCTCTTATCTTATAGGCTTCTAATTAGCCATCTTTTTGAACGCGTCTTAAAGCATTTTCAGACTTAAAATAGGTATTTACTTTTAAATCTTATCCCTAAAGGGAAGAAAGAAATCCTTATGATGTTTCATCATGTTAAGGGAGAGAGGAGGGGCGAGATGGAAACGGATCACGATCATCACCATCATCATCATCATCATCATGAAGTAAACAAGAGAGTATTATGGGTAAGTTTCTTACTTATTGTCTTATTTATGATTCTGGAAGCTTTTGGAGGTTTTGTTAGTCACAGTCTAACACTATTGTCTGATGCTGGACACATGTTGAGTGATGCCATCTCTCTTGGTTTAAGTTTATTCGCCATTATAATTGGTAGTAGAAAGGCAACAGAAGCAAAAACATATGGATACAAACGGTTTGAAATATTAGTCGCTTTATTTAATGGCGTGTCACTCCTTGTTATTTCAATTATTATTATTGTGGAGGCGTGTCAACGTTTTATTCATCCTGAATCTGTGAAAAGTATGGCTATGTTATCGATAGCAATAACTGGTGCCGTGGTCAATGTTCTCGTGGCTTATATTTTGTTAAAAGGAGATACAAGTGGCAACTTAAATATTAGAAGTGCGCTTGTTCATGTTATTGGTGATTTATTGGGATCTTTAGGTGCCGTTATGGCTGCCATCATCATTTACTTTACGGGATGGGGGTTTGTTGATGCTTTAGCAAGCATATTAGTTTCATTATTAATTGTAAAGAGTGCCTGGTTTGTCATTAAAGAGGCAACAAATATTTTAATGGAAGGTACGCCAGAGCATATTGATTTAAAGAAACTAAGAAATGAATTGGAAAGCATTGAAGATGTGTGTGGTGTACATGATTTGCATATATGGATGATATCCAATGAATTTCCATCGTTTAGTTGCCATTTAATCGCAAAATCTGAAGCAGATCGAGATTCTATTCTTACTAAAGCAAACCACATCTTATCTCATCATTTTTCTGTCGATCATACGACAATACAAATAGAAAGTGAAACATACCATCAATGTTGTAACGAAACAAAGCATGATTCTATTGATTAAATAAAAGAGTAGAACAGAGATTTCTGTTCTACTCCTTTCATTCTTATTTAACGGCAAGCTTATCAACGCCATCAAGGTAATGACGAACATCTTCAGGTGTTTTCGCATTTGCACTGTGAAGATGCGCTATTTTTTGACCATTTTTAAAAGCTAAGAGACTCGGAATTCCCATCACTTCATATTTTTCTGCAAGTTCAGGAAAATTATCTCTATTAACATCAAACCATTCAAAGTTATAATCTTTAATAATGTCATCAATAAACATATCTAGACGTTTACAATCAGGGCACCAGCCAGCCTGAAATTTAACGATGATGGTTTCTGGACTTTGAATAGCTTCTTCAAATTTTTCATTTGTTTCAATTGATATCATTAAGAAACATCCCCTCGGGTAGATTTGTAAAGTAAGTATACCAAATATTTTTCAACTAACACACTATCTTGCTCGTCATACGTATAAAGCAGGATATTACCATGTAACATTAGGGTATGTTAAAGTAATAAAACATACTAATATGAGGAGGAATGAGTATGCATATCACATGGACAGAGCAGGCTCAAAACAAGATTCATGAAATCATCAAGCAGCATCCAAATGGTCATTTCGTATTGAACTATGATCGGGAAGGTTGTGGATGCTCGGATGATGGCATTTATACTTTAGGTTTTACAGATGAACCGATTCAAAATGAAGTTCAAATTGATACAAATAGCGTACCCATCTATGTCATGTCCTATAATCAAGTTTATCTAGATAACGAGATGACGATTGATTATGATGAAAAAACAAAAAATTTTGATTTGAAAAGTTTGAATCAAATTATGAATCAAGCCATGTCGTGTGTCATTGATCTAAAAAGTAAAGCCTCCAACAAGTTATAAATTGGAGGCTTTACGATGTCTTGACAATGTAAAGGCGAGAGCAGCGGCTACTAAATAGCGAGTGTAAGGTTAACGGTGAGCAGCATATACATTAGCTTTAGTTATTTGTTGTATCGCTTTAATTTCCTCGCTTGTTAATGATGGGAATTCTGAGGCATGGATATTAGCTAACAACTGACTTTCTTTACTAGCGCCTGGTATGGCAACAGCTACAGCGGGATGTGTGAGGACATAGCGGATGGCAAGCTCTGAAAGAGAACGTTCTTTAGCGACATCTTTTTTTAATTGAGTAATGATTGTTGCAAGATCCTCTTTGCTATAATCTAAATAACCTTGATCGGAAACTTTTGTTAGACCGTGATCAGATAAAAGTCCTTTAGCAACGGGTCCTCTTGCAATAACACTGATTTGATGCTCATGTAGAAGATCAAGTACAGTTTCTTCAGGTCTACGATCTAATATACTATATTGCATCATGACGCTGACAATGGAAGATTTTTTAATATATTCACGAATCACATTTGGACGAATGGAGCTAATGCCATAATATCGAATAACCCCTTCAGCTTTAAGCTCTTCAAATGCTTCAATCGTTTCGTCTATCGGATCATCTAATGTCCCGCCATGTAATTGATAAAGATCGATATAATCCACATTTAAGCGACGAAGACTTTGTTTTACCGCATCTTTTATGTAGGCTTTTGAAGGATCCCAGAACCAACCTTCTTTTCCTTCTTCCCAGTGATTCCCTACTTTTGTCGCAAGAATCACTTGGTCACGTTTTCCTTTTAAAGCTTTTCCAATCGTCGTTTCATTGCGTCCCAAATAGTATAGATCAGCCGTATCAATAAAGTTGATGCCTTGATCAAGAGCTTTATCAACAAGGTATGTAACGTCTTTTTCATTTTCTGGTAATGACATAGCCCCGAGCCCAACTTCGCTTACATATAAATCAGATGTACCTAATCTATTTTTTTTCAATATGATATCCTCCTCGTATAATTTGTTTTTTTTCGGTGTAAAATAAACGCCTGCCATTTATTCGAAAGTTTCTAGTATACCCTAATTTCATTATAAAACAAATGCAAATGAGATGGGAAATCGAACGCATTATGTGAGGTCAAACTATTTTAGGACGCTTATTTTTTGACTAATTCAAGAGATACTTTTCAAGTCGTTTTTGTACCCATTGTTTTGCAATGATATGATGGTAGTGGGTATGGTGTTGCCATCCACGTACATAGATTTCATAATTCAGAATCCCATTTTTTTTGTACCTTATTTTTTTTTCAAAAATCAACTGTTTTGTGTGACGAATATCAATTGAAACAGCTCTGATCGCTTGGTCAAATATCTCTTCATAGACGTCGTAAAAAGACAGACAACATTCTTTAATCATTTGTTTATCTCGTTCAAGAACCTGACGTACAATAGGAAGGAGAATAAACTGATTAATTAATTGTTCTTCGTCTGATGTTAAAAGAATGGATGTCATTTTATCACCTCATATACATTTATTATATACGAATGTATATTCGATTAATACTGGAAAAAGAATGTATGTTCGTTTATAATGGACTTAATAAAAAATCTTTTAAAAAAATTGTTTTAGATGAACGAGGGGAATTTGATATGAATCGATGCGATTGGGTGACAGAAGATCCTTTATATATCAGCTACCATGACCATGAGTGGGGAATGCCTGAATATGATCGGCTTAAACTATTTGAAATGCTTTGTCTTGAAGGGATGCAAGCTGGGCTAAGCTGGATAACCATTTTAAAAAGAAGAGAATCGTATCGTGAGGCTTTTGATCATTTTAAGCCAGAACTGATTTCACAGTATGATGAAAAGAAAGTGGAAACATTAATGCAGAATGAAGGGATTATTCGCCATCGCGGAAAAATTGAAGCGATTATTACAAATGCTAAGGCTTTTCTAGAAATTGAAAAAGAAGAACCTTTTAGTACATTTATTTGGCGGTTTGTTGGTGGGGAACCCATTGTTCACCATTTTGAGTCATCGAGTGAAGTACCAAGTTCTAGTTTAATTTCAAAAGAAATGAGTAAAGTATTGAAGAAAAAAGGATTTAAATTTGTAGGTGAAACCATTTGTTACGCCTATATGCAAGCCACAGGGATGGTCAATGATCATTTAACGTCATGTGATTGTTATAAAAAAACCATTGATTGAAAAAAAGCCCCACCATGAGGCTTTTTCATTCAGTCAAACTGCCGTATTTTTGGTATGCACAAAACAATGAGAACAGTCACAAGAACGACGCTACTTAAGATGGTCATTGCCGTTATGCCACCAGCGACTTTCGAAAACCAGCCAGTAAAAAGATAACCAGCCGGCAGTAAGGCGAAGGAACCAAGCATATCAAGGCTAGCAACACGCCCAAATGATTCATCTGAAACGAGTTCTTGAAGACTCGTTTCCCAAACTAAGCTAAACGTCATAATCCCCATACCACCAGCTACCATAAGTAAAACAAGAAGTGGTGGCCAAGAAACAAAAGTCATGAGCAATAAGACAAGCCCATAAATGCCAGTCCCAATATAAGCCATGTAGCCACGGAAATGCCATCTTCTTCGCATTCCAAAGATAAAAGCGGCTACAGCTGCACCGAATCCTTCTCCAGACATCACCAAGCCATAAACAACAGGTTCTAAATGATAATGAACATTGATTAACCAAGGAATGATGATACTTATAATTCCAGTTGTGCAGATGTTAATAAAACTAAAAGCAAGTATAGTGACCCAAAGCCAAGTCGATTGTTTCAAAGTTTGGATGCCGCCCAAAAGATCTTTCCAGTTAAATCTATTCCCGCTAGTATGACTCACAGGATGACTTTTTTTATCATTCGTCATACATAGTAAACTTATTAATGAAATAAGATAGGTTACGCCGTCGATCCCAAAACCAATCGAAGCAGACTTGTAAGCGATAATGCCTCCGATGGGAGGACCGATGAGTGACATGGCTTGAACACTTAATTGGTTTAATGAATTGGCAGCAGTTCGAATGTCAGGCGTAAACACCGTAGCACGAAGAGCAGAGTAAGCAGGCTGAAACAGGCCGCTGGTTAAACCAAGTATAGCAGCTCCTACATACAACATATGCATCGTTAATAGTCCTGATAAACCTAATCCCATGACTAGAAAGCTTATTAGAGCGCGAAAAGCGTCCATCAGAATCAATAAATGAATGCGATTTACCTTATCAACAATGACTCCCGCAAATGGAAGAATAATGACGTTAGGTAACATATAACAGGCCATTACAATTCCCATCGAAACCGTAGAATGGGTTAATTGAAGGACTAAAATAGGAAGAATAATCATACTGATTGAACTGCCAAGAGTAGATAACGAATTGCCGATCCATAAGTAGCGGAAATTTCGAGATTTTTTAACAGGAATAAATAAATGAAATGATTTTTTTCTTCTCTTTGGAATGCTTTTTTCCATGAATGATCACCTGCATTTCTGTATTAAAAAATGTATTGACATAGAGTATAAGTGCGAGTTCAAAAAGGTGACTAATGAAAAGGGTTACTGGCTAAGTACGCTGGCATCCTGCAAGAAACGCCAGTACTAGCCCGTCCTGGGCGTCGGAAGCTAAGAGCGGCGCAGTTTTGAGGACCGGAATGTAGGCTTTTGTTATATGAGGACCGGAAAAACAAGCGGGCACCGAGATTCGCAGCTTATCATTTGTTGACTTTTTGAACAACTTCTATAACGATTGTTTTTAGAAAATAGTTACTATTGTTTCATTATACTAGATTAGCAGCAAGAGAGATATACAATTTATGGATATACATATTGATTTTTTCATTTCAAAAAAGTAGATTGTTTTAATAACAACGTTTAAGATAGAGAAGTTAAACGTGGGTAGTGAATATAAAATGGATAGGATAAAAATAAAAAGTGAGAGGAAGAAGAAAAATGAGTCAATTTGAAGAGAAAACATTATCTTCAGAAACCATATTTAATGGACGTATCGTCCAACTGGTAGTGGAAGACGTTGAACTACCAAATGGAGCCAAAAGTAAGCGGGAGATCGTGAAACACCCTGGGGCTGTCGCTGTTATTGCGCAAACAGACGATAATAAAGTCATCTTAGTGAGACAATATCGAAAACCATTAGAGAAAGAAATTTATGAAATACCAGCTGGGAAATTAGAACCAGGTGAAGAACCAGAATCATCAGCTATCCGGGAAATGGAAGAAGAAACAGGTTATACTTGTGGGTCGGTCCAGCATTTGGTGTCTTTTTATACATCACCAGGTTTTTCAGATGAACTCCTGCATGTCTATGTTGCGACTGATTTAGTCAAAGGAAAACCACATCTTGATGAAGATGAATTTCTTGAAATTGAAGAAGTTGAGCTTAACGAAGCTCTTCAAATGATTCAAGATCATCGAATCTATGATGCAAAAACGGTTTATGCGATTCAGTATTTACAAATGATTCAATTAAGCCAGAAGTAATTCATTTTATCTATGAGGAATTCGCTATTAGACGTCATTCTTTTTTTAAGGCTTTTTACCTAAGAGATTGTGGCACGTTGTTTTTGGGTCTAGTAGACAAGGCTAAAGCTTTGTCTTGTTGCGCTAACATGACACTTTTTTTTGAACATGAGAAATTTATCCCGCCCTAACGGCTAGTAAAGACCCCCACCCCCAAGGTAATAAGTGTAAACGATAATTTCTAGGTGGGGGATAACTGCCTGTAAAAGCCCGATTGGTTCAGGCATACAATCAATGGGGGATGACGAGGCTAAAAACGCAACGTCCTGTCGCAACGCCTGCACTAGCACATCCTGTGCGTCGAAAAACCCCCGCTGATTGAAGTTTTACTTTATTTGTCCTTCCACCTCTCATGTTTCTCCAAAATACTAGCCAAAAACAATGTGTTGCGAAAACAGTCTTTTCCTATATTTAGTGGTATGGGAAGAGGGTCAATATTTTTTGACGTAGCATAATTGAACGATGAACAAGTTTAATATACTAGATTTTAAAGTCATAGATTTCCTCAATTTTCATAGACTTAATTATAAGCTATTCGAGGAGGTCTAGTGAATGAATCTAAAGATAAAAAGAATCGTCATGAAACATGTTCAGGAAAATCTTCCAATATATACTTTTGTCGTCGTTTTATTCTTAATGGGTGTTATCTTTGGCGCTATCATTGTCAATAGTTTACCTTATGAGTCTAAGAAAGATCTTTATACTTATATCAGTCGTTTTTTCACAGAATTGTCAAAAGGCAATGTAGCTTCACCTAAAAATATGCTTGCTGAAAGCTTTACAAATTACGTACAATATATGGGGTTCATGTGGATTCTAGGATTATCGGTAATCGGTCTACCTATAATCTTTATCCTACTCTTCTTAAAAGGGATTGTTCTTGGATTTACGGTTGGTTTCCTTGTCAATCAAATGGGATTCCATGGTTTTTGGGTCTCACTGGCGAGTGTCTTTCCACAGAATGTCTTTATTGTTCCTCTTTTTATTATTACAGGAGCTGTTTCCATTTCTTTTTCATTGAAAATGTTTCGGCAATTGTTAATGAAAACTCGAAAAGCTCCTTTATTACCTCAATTTATCCGTTATGGTTTATTTATGGTTCTCGTTTGTCTCTTATTATTATTTGTTTCGACTTATGAGGCTTATATATCTCCAGTGATCATTCGAAGTATTGTTCATTAATTGATTATCATTTAATAATAAGTTCAAATTTTAAATTATAATTATTCTAATTTGACACTTCTCTTGTCAAGGATTATAATACGTTTGTGTAAAGGCGAGGGAGGGGTATGTTTTGGAAAGTAGGATTAATCGAATAAAGAAACAATTACATTCTCGGAAATATAAACTAACACCACAGAGAGAAGCTACCGTTCGTGTTCTTCTAGAAAATGAAGAAGATCATCTAAGTGCAGAAGATGTTTACCTCCTCGTAAAAGATAAGGCACCGGAAATTGGACTTGCAACGGTGTATCGAACACTTGAACTGTTATCTGAGTTGAAAGTTGTAGACAAAATCAATTTTGGAGATGGCGTTTCCCGCTACGATTTAAGGCAAGAAGGTGCAGCACATTTTCATCACCATTTAGTATGCATTGAGTGCGGTGCGGTAGATGAAATCCAGGAAGATCTTCTTGGCGATGTAGAAAAAGTGGTTGAACGAAATTGGCACTTTAAAATTAAGGACCATCGTTTAACTTTCCATGGTATTTGCCATCGCTGTGTTAATAAACATACAGGGGTGGAACAAAAAGAACAACATATCAGTCGTTAAGTAGACCTTTTCCTATGGAGAAGGTTTTATCTTTATTTAACTTTATAAATCTACCATTTTAAAGTGAATTCTATCCGTATGAATGACTAATACTATTTATAAATTTTATAGATAGATAATAGGTTCTTACTATCTACTTAATGCCAAAATTGGATATAATACATAATATAAAGCTTTAATTTATTAATCAAAATCTGTATAACCCAATCTATCTCTCTATCACGGAGAAAGTGATTGAGGGGTGCCCATGAATTTACGAGATACACACTATAAAGAGTAAAGATTAACTCATCATCGTCATATAGTAAAGAAAGACAACCTTTAGACGGATGGTGAAAATGGGTGAAGAATTTTTATAGTGGATTGATTGAAACATGCCGTGTACTTATCCTTTTTGTTGTTTTAACGCTTTTTTTTTATTATGCTTTGAATCATTTGGATAGACGAGAGGAAAGCTATCATAAATACGATGAACCGATTGGAAGAGCAATTAAAGTATCCTATACAGTAGATGAAGAACAAATGACGAAGCAGAATTGGTTTCCAAGATTAATGGAATTTTTTAGAAATGGGGAATGATGATGCAGGATCAATTGGATACGTTTCTTCATTATCTAGAAATGGATCGACGCCTATCAGAAAATACAAGAGAAGCTTATCACCGTGATCTTACTCAGTATATTCGTTTTTTGCGGCAAACCGTACATATTCAATACTGGGATCAAGTGGTTACATCGACGATATCACGTTATCTTTATTCTCTAAAGGATGAAGGGAAAGCACCAGCGACGATTGCCAGGCAGGTTGCGAGTATAAAAGGTTTTCATCATTATCTACTGGAGAATCGATTAATACAGCATGATCCTGCCTATGAGATCAATATCCCAAAAGTATCCCGGAAATTTCCTTCTGTTCTAACGATTCAGGAAGTTAATAGACTCCTTGATGTACCTAACATACTTGTGCCTACTGGTATACGTGATCGTGCGATTCTTGAAGTCCTTTATGGGACAGGTATTCGAGCGACGGAGCTCATTCAATTAAATCAGGCTGATGTTCATTTAGAGATGGGGTATATTCGGGCCGGACATGGGAGGAACGAGCGGGTTATTCCTCTTGGAAAGCCTTCGATCACGGCACTTAAGCAATATATTCAAGAGGGTATGCCGAAAATTGTCAAACATAAGCGAGATAAGGATGCTTTTTTTGTTAACAGACGAGGTGATCGATTAACGAGACAAGGGCTTTGGAAGATACTAAAGTCATTGGCTAAACAAGCTCATATTGAAAAAGAACTTACACCACATACTCTTAGACATACGTTTGCGACACATCTCATTCAAAATGGTGCAGATATTATTTCAATACAAGAAATGCTTGGGCACGTTGATATATCGACGACACAGATATATGCTAGTCAAGTTAAACACAGTATGAAAGATGTTTTCTCAAGATATCATCCTCGTTCATAAAGAGGTTGTTCAAAAAGTCACCAAATGATAAGCTATGAATTTCGGCGCCACTTGTTTTTTCGGTCCTCATGTAGTGGATATAAGGGGATCTCTGGCTAAAATCGCTCACGCCATGTAGAACAAAGTTGAAGCTACCACAACGCGAGGAATGCCGGTCCTAAGGAACAGCGCCTCACTTAGCCTTCCGACGCCCAAGACGGGAAAGTAACTGGCGTTTCTTGCAAGATGCCAGCGTAACTTAGCCAGTAACCCTTTTCATTTGTCACCTTTTTGAACACCCACATCACATAAAGTAATTGGAGGCAATAAAAAATGGTAGAAAATTTTAAAAGGGTTTTCCTCATTGTATTGGATTCAGTTGGAATAGGTGAGGCACCTGATGCTTTAAAATTCGATGACTATGGAGTCGACACAATAGGGCATATCGCAGAAAAAATGAATGGATTAACGTTACCGCACCTCGAGTCCTTTGGATTAGGATGTATACGAGATGATATAAAAGGAATCTCTCCTACTTTACATCCTAAAGCTCATTATGGTCGGATGCAAGAAGCATCAAATGGAAAAGATACCATGACGGGTCACTGGGAAATTATGGGACTAAAAATCGAAAAACCTTTTATTACATTTCCTAATGGATTCCCAAAGGAATTAATTGAGGCTTTAGAGGAAAAAACGGGTCGAAAGATTATAGGAAATAAACCGGCATCAGGAACAGAAATTCTTGATGAACTAGGTGAAGAACATATAAAGACAGGGGCATTAATTGTTTACACGTCTGCGGATTCGGTCTTACAAATTGCGGCTCACGAGTCTATAGTTCCTTTAGATGAACTGTACAAGATTTGTGATATAGCTAGAGAAATGACAAAAGATGAAAGATATATGGTTGGCCGCGTTATCGCACGTCCATTTGTTGGGGAACCTGGCCATTTTGAACGGACGCCCAATCGTCATGATTATGCCTTAAAACCTTTTGGACATACCGTCATGAACGAATTGAAAGATCAAAAATTAGATGTTATCGCTTTAGGGAAAATTTCTGATATCTATGATGGCGAAGGAGTAACCAAAAGTGTTCGTACGAAGGATAACATGGATGGAGTAGACAAGCTATTAGACGTGATGGATGAACCATTCCATGGTTTAGCTTTTCTAAACCTTGTTGACTTTGATGCTAAATATGGTCATCGCCGGGATCCCATTGGGTATGGAGAAGCCTTAGAAGCTTTTGACCAACGCATGCCCCAAATTTTAGCTAAGATGACTCCCGATGATTGTTTGATTATAACAGCAGATCATGGGAATGACCCAACGTATAAAGGGACGGATCATACCCGTGAATTCGTTCCGCTGTTTGTCTATCATCAAAATATTGAAGAAGGGCATTCGCTTCCGCTTCGTAAAACTTTTTCAGATATTGGAGCGACTATTAGTGATAACTTCAATATTCAGATGCCTAAACATGGGGAAAGTTTCTTAGATAAAATTTAAGTTTGAGGTGATTTTGATGATATCAACGATAAATGAAGCAGCGTCTATTTTACAAGAAAAAATGACAGTTAATCCTAAAATAGGTCTTATTCTTGGATCTGGCTTAGGTATATTGGCTGATGAACTAACAGAATCAGTCCACATTCCATATGAGTCTCTTCCAGGGTTTCCAACTTCGACAGTTAAAGGTCATAAGGGTCAATTTGTCATTGGAAAACTAGAAGGTATTCCAGTCATAGCCATGCAGGGCAGATATCATTATTACGAAGGATACGACTTAAAACAAGTCACTCTACCTGTTCGAGTCATGAAAGAAATAGGCATTAACACACTAATTGTGACGAATGCAGCAGGCGGCGTGAATCTCTCCTTCAAACCAGGGGACTTAATGGTCATCACTGACCATATTAATATGTTAGGTAACAATCCTTTATTTGGACCAAATGATGACACTTTAGGTGATCGTTTTCCAGATATGTCAAAACCGTATCATCCAGCACTAATTGAAGCAGCAAAGGAAGCAGCAAACGACATGGGTCTTTCTATTCAAGAAGGGGTTTACTTTGCGACTCCAGGCCCTAACTACGAAACACCCGCTGAGGTGCGAATGATACGAACACTTGGTGGTGATGCAGTAGGTATGTCGACAGTACCCGAAGTTATCGTGGCCAAGCATGCTAAATTGAATGTTCTTGGTATATCTTGTATTACAAATGCAGGGAGTGGCATTCTAGATCAACCCTTGTCTCACCAGGAAGTCATAGAGATAACCGAACAAATAAAAGATCAGTTTGTTCAATTGATTAAAGGAATTGTTAAAAAGATAGGCTAATAACCGGCCTGTAACCTATCAAGTTAGGGGGATTCAATGTGAGAATGGTGGACATTATTCATAAAAAGCGCGATGGATTTGAACTAACACATGAGGAAATTCAATTTTTTATTCAAGGTTATGTAAAAGAGAACATCCCAGATTATCAAGTTTCAGCATTAATGATGGCCATATTCTTTAAAGGAATGTCAGAGACAGAGTTATCCTTTCTAGTCGATGAAATGGTCAAATCAGGCGATGTTATTGATTTAACTGCTATTCAGGGAATCAAGGTAGATAAACATTCAACAGGTGGTGTGGGGGATAAGACAAGTCTTATTGTTGGTCCGCTCGTAGCATCTGTCGGGGTTCCAGTCGCGAAGATGAGTGGGCGGGGATTAGGTCATACAGGTGGAACGATTGATAAGCTCGAGTCCATTGATGGCTTTAAAACTGAGCTTTCTGAAACTGAATTTATCAAACAGGTGAATGATGTGAAGATCGCTATATCAGGTCAAACAGGACACTTAGTTCCTGCCGATAAGATGCTCTATGCGCTTCGTGATGTCACAGCTACGGTTGAATCGATCCCTCTCATTGCTAGCTCCATTATGAGCAAGAAACTCGCATCTGGAGCGGATGCGATCGTACTTGATGTGAAAGTTGGAACAGGCGCATTTATGAAAACGATGGATGAAGCCAAACGTTTAGCTGAGGCCATGGTCACGATTGGGGAGTCTTTAAATCGCAAAACAGTCGCTGTCATTAGTAGTATGAACCAACCTCTTGGACATGAAATTGGCAATGCAAATGAAGTCCGGGAAGCCATTCAAACTTTGAAAGGGGAAGGGCCAGAAGATTTACAGGAACTTTGTCTGACCATCGCATCGCATATGGTTGTTTTAGGTGGGATATTTGACCAAGTCGACGTGGCATATCAATCATTATTATCAAAGCTTAAAGACGGTTCGGCTTACGATAGGTTTAAAACCTTCATTAAAAGACAAGGCGGTAACTTAAAATCACTCGAAGCCAAACAAGCAAAATACCACATTGATGTTCATGTCAAACAGAAAGGCTATTTACATCGTGTAGATTCTGAAGGTATTGGAATAGCAGCTATGCTTCTTGGAGCAGGTAGGAAAGAAAAAGGTGACCCCATTGATCATAGTGTTGGAATTACGATGCATAAGAAATTGGGTGATGAGCTTAACCATGATGATGTTATTTTCACGATACATGCCAATAGAGATCATGTATCAGAAGTTATCGATCGATTGAATAAATCCTATGACGTCCAAGAAAATCCGTTTGAAAAAGAAGGCATCGTTTATAGTGTCATAAGGAAATAAAGAGAAACGATAAAAGCAGATAACAAGCTAGTTACTGCTTTTATTCTATTTAAGGTAGTTATAGAAACAACTCTTAGTCCGTATTACTTGTTATAAAAGCATGTCGTATGCCAAGACCTTTAATTTTATCAACATGTTCTAGTGCTTCTTTTTTCGCAAAGTAGGGTCCCGCTTGTACACTATACAATTTTTGTCTATCAAAAGTGAGCGTTATTAATCGACTATCAATTTGATTTTGTTTTAAAAAATGAAACTGTTCCTTTGCCCGTTGGTTGCTGCTGGTGGTCTCTACAATGATTTTATATTCACCCACAAGATAACCTCCTTATTAAAGATTGTCATCTCAATCTATATTTTTTTTTCTAGTATATGCTTGGTTTGTCCTTATTGACTGGTTGAATCTCTTTATTTTCAAAAATTAGATAAAAAACGAGTAGACTTAAATCATAATTGTTAGTTATAGGGAATTTAGCCGTCAATCTGGTAAAGGAAGACCGGAAATTGAGATAATAGATTAAAGGCATACTTGAAAGGGAAATTTAGAAGATAGAATCATAAAGAAAACTTGCCGATTGGCAAGCCTGTAAGGCGCAGACAGAGGCCTAGTTGCACTTACACTTTATTCCTTAAATTTTTCTTTATTAAAGTGTAAAGAAAACTTGCGGATTGGCAAGCCTGTAAGGCGCTAGAACAGAGGCCTAGAATGTGTCACTACGGCTTCGCCTTATAGACAACTCGATGCTTAATCGAAGAAGATTAGGCTAGTTGCACTTACACTTTATACCTTAAATTTTTCTTTATTAAAGTGTAAAAAGCCCGATTTTAATTCGGGCTACTGAAGTTTAGGTGGGAAAACGATCTACCTGAAGGTTTAATTAATTCTAATTATTTATTTATGACAAATTTCTCAACGGCGTATGCGACACCATTTTCTTCATTTGTTAGTGTGATAAACTGGGCAGCATCTTTTACTTTATCAATCGCATTTCCCATTGCAACTCCCCAACCTGCATACTCAATCATGGCCAGATCATTTTCTTCGTCACCGAAAGTCATCATCTCTTCTTGTTTTATCCCAAGATGTTGCCCTAATGCTTGAAGACCTTTTCCTTTATCGACATTTTTATTCATAATTTCAAGTAAAACAGGTCTAGATTTCATCATGGTATAATTCTCAAAAAATGAGCAAGGAATTTTATTTATCGCAGCATCCAGAATGGGTTGATCAATGCAAAAAAGAGCTTTATTTATTTTGATATCTTCTGGAAGCGACCTAATATCCGATGTAACAAAAGGTAATGCTTTCATGATTTCACCATATAAAGAAGGTTTCCCGTTTGGAGGTGCCGGCGAATAGACGCGTTCTAGATCAATAAAATTCATTGGTACTTCTAACGTTTGGCTCAGTTCATAAAGGCTCTCAATATCTTTTTTTGACATGGTTATTTCAGAAATCACTTCACCTGTTTTTGTCCTCTGAACGAGACCTCCGTTATAAGTAATCCCATAATCTTCATCTTCTCTAAGATTTAGTTCATCAAGATATTGAACCATTCCTAATAGAGGCCTACCTGTACACAAGACAATTTTAACCCCTTGATTTTTTGCTTTTTTTAATGCATCTTTTGTTCGGTCTGTTATTTTTTTCTCGTTATTTAAAAGCGTTCCATCTAAATCAATCGCAATAAGTTTTATCATAATTCCTTTTTCTCCCCCAATGATCGTGAGCTATTTACCATTCCTATCATATATGTAAATATGGCATGAGACAATGAAAAAAACTTGTTTTCTTCTCTACTTGATAGTCAAATAAAACGCTTTCCATCTTAGTTTATGAAATAGCCGAGAACACTCGTAGCTTTAGTCATGCGAGGTTCAGAAACGAGATAAAAGGGATCTATAAATAATGAAATGAAGCGATAAATTTCTCCTATTTTCCCGTATAGTTTTGCCTTTTTTGGTAAGACTATAGAAGATTATAAGGAGGGATATTCGTTGAAGATTTTGGTATCTATAGGACTAAGTGTCATCCTTTTATTTTCATCATTAGGAAGTCAAGGATTCACTTATGCAAAAAGTAAAACAGAAAAGAAAGATGCAGCCGAACAAATGAAATCGGCCTTTGTGATTGAAAAGGAAACAGGGAAAGTTCTATTTACAAAAGATAGTAATAAAGAACTTCCACCAGCTAGCATGACCAAAATTATGACGTTACTCTTAATTTTCAAAGGATTAGATCGTCATGATTTTTCACTCAAAGATAAAGTATCAGTCAGTGAACATGCAGCCTCAATGGGGGGATCACAAGTCTTTCTCGAACCAGGGGAAACAATGACCGTTGATGAGATGCTAAAAGCGATAACTATCGCCTCGGCAAACGATGCATCTGTCGCAATGGCTGAATACATAGCCGGATCAGAGAAAGATTTTGTTAATCGTATGAATAAAGAAGCCAAAAAACTAGGTCTTAAACATACTCATTTTAAAAATCCAACGGGTTTGCCAGTAGATGGACATTACTCATCTGCTCATGATATGGCGATCATGGCCAAAGCTTTACTCGATCATGAAAAAGTACTCGGGTATACGTCAAGATACGAAGATTATTTACGTGAAGACACCGAAAATAAATTTTGGCTAGTTAATACAAATAAATTGATAAAGACCTATCCTGGTGTTGATGGTTTGAAAACAGGTTTTACAAACGAGGCGAAGTATTGTTTAACGGCTACAGCTACTCGAAATAATATGCGTATCATTGCCGTTGTTATGGGTGCCCAAACACCGAAGGATCGAAATAAAAAAATGGCTCAGTTGTTAGATCAAGCTTTTGCCAATTATAAAACTAAAAAATTAATAAATAAAAACCATACAGTAAAAATTGTAAACATTAGTAAATCGGAGAAACAAAATGTACCTGTAGTAACTCAGAAACCCGTTGTTCTTCTGTTGAAAAAAAGTGACTCAGGTAAAAATGTGAAGAAGAGAATGGTGATCAAAAAACATCTTCAAGCACCGTTAAAAGCAGGAACAGTCGTTGGTTATTATGAATTAAGAAAAAATAACAAAGTATTAGCTAAAACGCCCCTTGTTATTAACCAAGACATTAAAGAAGCTTCATGGTGGCAGTTATTTAAACAAAGCATGGGTAAAATCGTACACTGATGTTTCTTGATGTGCGGGTTCTACAAGGATTGGCACTATTTTATAGATTTTAACTAGTTACGTCGAATGATCACTAGTTTTGTCATGGTGAAGGAAATCAAAAGATAGATAGAGAAACCTTCATTATCCGAAATAAAAGGAGGAGAGGACAGATGAGTCTTCAAATTGATTTGGATGTAAAATACGAAGTTCTCTGTATTCGTTTAGAAGGGGAATTAGATCATCATACAGCCGAAGATTTGAGAAATCAGGTTAATGATTTGATGAAACAAAAAGCTGTACAACATATTTTATTGAATTTAGGTCAATTACAATTTATGGATAGTTCAGGGCTTGGGGTTATTTTAGGACGTTATAAGCAAATTGCGAGCCTTGGTGGAGAGATGGTCGTATGCTCAATCTCTCCTGCTGTACGTCGGTTATTTGAATTGTCAGGTATGTTTAAGATCATTCGTTATGAAGAGGATGAACATTATGCCTTACAAACATTGGGGGTGGCATAATGCGGAACGAGATACATATTAAGTTTTCGGCACTTAGTCAAAATGAGTCTTTTGCACGTGTCACGGTTGCCGCATTTGTTGCACAGATAGACCCAACAATGGATGAATTAACCGAAATAAAAACCGTCGTTTCTGAGGCGGTTACAAATGCGATTATTCATGGTTATGAAAATAAAGGGGAGGGATTAGTAGAGATCCATGCGGAAATGATTGATCGTACGGTTAACATTATGATACGGGACACCGGTATTGGAATTAAGGATCTAGCAGAAGCACGCCAGCCTCTCTTTACCACGAAACCAGAACTTGAGCGATCAGGCATGGGCTTTACCATTATGGAAAGTTTTATGGATAAAATTGAAGTCTATTCGGAACCGAATGAAGGAACAACCATTTATCTGACAAAGCATTTTGTCGGAAGTAAAACCATTGTGAATTAGGGAGCAGGGCCTATGGATCTCGAGGTGAGAAAAGAAACGGCAAAAGAACCCTTACTGGATGATGCAGAAATCAAGAATCTAATAAGAGAAAGCCAATCTGGCAATAAAGATGCTAGAGATATGATTGTTCAGAAAAATCTCCGGCTCGTTTGGTCCGTTGTTGGACGATTTTCCAATCGCGGATATGAAGCAGATGATTTGTTTCAGATTGGATGCATTGGTTTATTAAAGTCGGTAGATAAATTCGATCTCTCATATGACGTAAAATTTTCAACGTATGCGGTACCCATGATTATAGGTGAGATTCAAAGATTTATTCGTGATGACGGCGTGGTCAAAGTTAGCCGTTCGCTGAAGGAAACGGGAAATAAGGTACGAAAGAAAAAAGACGAACTATCGAAAAAGTTAGGGCGTAATCCAACAGTGAATGAAATCGCGGAGGCACTCGAATTATCACCTGAAGATGTCGTCTTATCTCAAGAAGCGATTCGGGCACCTTCATCGATCCATGAAACCGTCTATGAAAATGATGGTGATCCCATTACCTTACTAGACCAAATTTCTGACAAAGATGAAGGGAAATGGTTTGATCAAATCGTCATAAAAGAAGCAGTCGAGCAATTGAAGGAACGGGAACGTTTGATTGTTTACTTGCGCTACTATAAAGACCAAACACAGACAGAGGTAGCCAAAAGGTTAGGCATTTCACAAGTACAAGTTTCACGATTAGAAAAGAAAATATTAGAGGAAATTAAAGGACACATGGTGGAATAATGCCAAGTGTCTTTTTTTTGCACTTTAAGTGCATGTTCAAAAAGGCGACCCTGTTTTGAGGACCGGAATGTAGGTTTTTACTACATGAGGACCGGAAAAACGAGCGGGCGCCGAGATTCGTAGCTTATCATTTGGTGACTTTTTGAACAACCTCTTTAAGAAAGTAAAAAAGTTTAAGTTATAAAGTACATATTCAAAAAGGTGACAAATTAGAAACAAGAAGGCTAAGAAAAATGTAATTAATGGAAATGATGAGTTTGAGCATGAATGGCGGAGATTAAGTAATACTAAGTCTATAAGGAGGAATAGAAACATGGGTGTTATTTCTCTCTATGTAAGATTGCGTCCAAAGTTTCAAGCCAGGTGTCATGATATCGTTCAAGTTCAACACATTGCTCAAATCATTGGTCCGAGTCACGTTGTAACAAAAATTAAGAAGAAAAATATTCATAAGATTACTCCAGAAGATAGTACTTATCTTGTTATTGACGTGATGGAGATCATTGATGCGATCTATTCTGACTATCCAGAGGCTGATATCCAAATTGTAGGCCCTAACCAAACCATTATTGAAGTTCAATCACATCATAAACATCGTAGACATCCTCTCTTATTTATGTTTGTTTGGGTGTTATTGTTTATCGGTTCAGGTCTAGCCATTATTAATTTTCATGAAGATGTGACCATGGGGAGCGTTCATGAAAAAATATATTATTTAATTACAGGAGAGAAAAATGCACAACCACTCCTTCTACAGATTCCTTATTCAATTGGTTTAGGTCTTGGAATGATTCTTTTTTTTAATCATGTTTTCAAAAAGAAATTCAATGAAGAGCCTAGTCCTTTGGAAATTGAAATGTTTAATTATCAACAAGACCTAGATCAATTTGTCATATTAAATGAAAGCAAAAAAAAGGAAAAAGAGAAATATGATTAAAGATGTATTCATTATACTGATTGGTCTAGCTGGCGGATTAATAACAGGTGGGGGTTTTGTAGCTACGCTGACGGTCCTAGGGATCATACCCAGACTTGTTCAAATGACAAAAACAAAGAATAAAATCAGATTCTATGAGTGGAGCGTCATTGCAGGAGCTGTTTCTGGTACTTGGTTTGGGTTAAGAAATGATCAACTATCCCTTCCCGTTTTACTAGTAATACCAATCGGTTTATTTTCTGGTATCTTCATCGGAATGGTTGCAGCAGCTTTGACTGAGGTACTTAATGTTATCCCAATTGTTTCTAAGCGGATTGGAATACATCAACAAATATTAACTCTACTTATGGCGATCGTTCTTGGTAAGATCTTTGGCTCATTATTTCATTGGGCCATTTTTGTCAAAATATAAAAAATGTGTTTAAGACAGGAGGAAATCGATATGGTCAAATTAAATGATCCAAAAAATTATAGCAAAAACATGAAATCTTATCAGCCTTCCGTTCCATATTTTATGAATTGCTTAAAGGCGTTTCTATTTGGTGGTGCTATTTGTGTTATTGGTCAAAGCCTTCAGGAGATGTATATACATTCTTTTCACTTTACAGAGGATAACGCAGGAAATCTAACGAGTGCGACATTGATTCTTATTTCAGCACTTCTTACAGGTTTTGGTGTATACGATAAGTTTGCTCGATATGCAGGAGCTGGTTCTCTCGTCCCAGTTACAGGATTTGCAAATTCAATAACAAGTGCCGCGCTTGAATCGAAAAGTGAAGGGATCGTCCTTGGTATTGCAACAAATTTATTCAAATTAGCTGGAGCGGTTATCGTCTTTGGAGTCGTATCAGCTACTGTTTTTGGTGCGATTCGTTTATTTATTGAACACTTATTAAAGTGATGAGGAGGAATGTTATATGGGTAAAATCGGAAAACAGACATGGAGATTTGAGAAACCAATCTATATCAACTCCACAGGCACTACGGTAGGTCCACTAGAATCACAAGGACCTTTAAAAGATAGTTTTGATAAGTGGTTTGATAAGTTACATTGTGACGAAAAGAATTGGGAAGCAGCTGAAAGAAAATTACTTCAAGAAGCGATTACCATTTGCTTAAATAAAGCAAATCAGACTACGAAAAATATTGATATCTTTCTCGCTGGTGATTTGTTAAATCAAACCGTCACATCGAACTTTATTGCCAGAGAAGTTCAAATCCCTTTTCTAGGACTCTTCGGGGCGTGCTCCACTTCAATGGAATCCCTCGCTTTGGGAGCTCAGCTTATTGATAGTGGCTATGCACAAACGGCTTTATGCGGGGTCAGCAGCCATAATGGAGCAACTGAAAGACAATTTCGTTATCCGACGGAATATGGTGGTCCGACTGTAAAAACAAAAACATTTACAGTCACAGGTGCAGGTGTTGCCTTGTTATCCCAAAAGACATCTCATGTCATCGTTAAAGAAGCCATTATAGGCAAAGTCATTGATTGGGGAATTGGGGATCCAAATAATATGGGGACGGCGATGGCACCAGCTGCAGCCGATACCATTTATACGTTTTTTCAAGATACAGATTATAACCCACAGGATTTTGATATGATCGTAACGGGTGATCTATCGAGTGTCGGAAGTCCAATCTTAAAACAACTATTATTAGAGAAAAAATTAGACATCAGTCAGAATCACCATGATTGCGGTTTAATGATTTATAGGCCAAATCAGCCGGTGAGTGCTGGTGGGAGCGGATGTGCTTGCTCAGCAGTGGTCACATATGGACATCTGGTAAAACAATTAACGAAGGGCACGATAAAAAGGGTTCTTGTTGTGGCTACAGGAGCCTTATTAAATCCGACTGTTATCATGCAAAAAGAAACCATTCCGTGTATCGCACATGGAGTCGTTTTAGAAGCAGCAGGAGGTCAAAATTCATGATTTTTTTATACGCTTTTCTTGTTGGTGGATTAATCTGTGTCGTTGGTCAACTTCTCTTAGATGTTTTTAAACTAACGCCCGCCCATGTGATTGTTTCTTTTACAGTTATAGGAGCAGCTTTGGATGTCTTTAGCATTTACGATAAGTTAATTGAGTTCGCAGGAGCCGGTGCATCTGTACCTATAACAAGTTTTGGACATTCGCTTCTCCATGGTGCAATGGCTGAAGGCCATGAGCATGGTTATATCGGTATTTTGATGGGGGTCTTTAAACTAACTTCTGCTGGTATAACATCTGCGATTCTGTTTGGATTTATTGTCGCACTCATTTTTAAACCTAAGGGGTGAGGTTGATGAAACATGTCATTCTTATTACAGATGGTGATCAATATGCAAGAGAGGCCGTTGAGAATGCTGCTAAGCTTCTTCATTGCGGGTGTATATCTCAATCAGCAGGCAATCCAACGGTTCTTAGTGGTCAAGATATCGTAAGTAAGATACTTAAAGCTCCAACGGATCCAGTTCTTGTTATGTTTGATGATTCAGGATTTAACGGTAAGGGACAAGGAGAACAAGCACTTGAATACGTTGCGAGTAACAAGAGTATTCATGTGCTAGGTGTTTTAGCCGTAGCGTCAAACAGCGCCAACCATGAGTGGACAAGGGTTGATGTTAGTATAGATAACACGGGACAACTAACGGAATATGGGGTGGATAAAGAAGGGCTCCCAGATTTAGAATTAGGACGTATTTCAGGAGATACGGTCTACGTATTAGACCGTTTGAGGATTCCTCTAGTTGTAGGGATTGGAGACCTAGGGAAGATGCGCGGTATGGATACGATTGAAAAAGGTACACCAATAACCGTATCTGCGATAAAACTTATCTTAGAAAGGAGTGGCTTTTATGACAACAGTAGTGAAAAAGACACCCATTCATAAACGATTAAAAGACAATGTAGATTATTTAAAATCAAGATTAGATATTGGCCCATTTAATTTTGACGTAGGACATCGTGATTTGAAGATGCTAGGCAAAGAAATGTCAATCTTCTACAGCAATTCGCTTGTCGAAACGCCGGTTATTGTTGCCTTAATTCAAAATATGAATTTCATTACGGATAACCATAATGGGGCAAGAAATATGTTTGATCTGTTAAAAACGCATTTTTCACACCTACAAGTAAGTGAAATAACATCGCTTGATGAAGTCGTTGATAAAATGCTTTCTGGGCTGATCATCCTTCTTATCGATGGGGAAAATGTCGGAATCGTTGTAGATACTCGTCACTATCCTGGAAGAACACCCGAAGAACCTGACGTTGAAAAAGTCATTCGTGGTTCAAAAGATGGATTTACAGAGAATATCATTGAAAATATTGGACTAATTAGACGACGGATTCGTGATGAACGATTTCGAAATGAGTTGCTTCAAGTCGGTGAACGTTCAAAAACGGACGTTTGCATTAGCTATTTAAAGGATGTTGTTAATCCAGATTTGCTTAAAGCTGTACGAAGTGAAATGAAAAAAATAAATGTAGATGGTATTCCAATGGCAGATAAATCAATTGAAGAATTTATCTTAAAACAAGGTTGGAACCCCTATCCGATGGTGCGTTATACGGGACGGCCGGATGTTGCCGCAGCCCATCTTCTTGAAGGCCATATCATTATCATCGCAGATACATCACCAAGTGTGATCATCATCCCTGTCACTCTTTTTCATCATGTTCAGCATGCTGAAGAGTACAGGCAAGTTGTTGCTGTTGGGGCGATGACGAGATGGATCAGATTTATTGCTATTTTTACATCTGTCTTTTTACTTCCTTTGTGGATATTGCTTGTGCAACATCATCTTCTTCCTGGTAATCTGAATTTTATTGGTCCGAATAAACACAATTACCATTTACCTTTACTTTTTCAAATTATCCTTGCAGAACTTGGGATTGAGATATTAAGAATGGCGGCGGTACATACTCCTACGGCTTTATCAACAGCACTTGGCCTTATTGCGGCAGTTTTAATTGGGCAAATCGCTATTCAAGTAGGTATTTTTTTACCTGAAGTCATTTTGTATGCTGCCGTTGCTGCAATCGGAGGATATGCAACGCCAAGCTACGAATTAGGGGTTGCTAATAAAATCACTAGACTTATTTTAACCGTTTTAGCTAGTGTCTTCGGTGTTCCAGGTTTTGTTATTGGCGTTACCGTGTTTATCGTTTACTTGGCCAGAGTTCAAAACCTCAATATACCTTACTTATGGCCATTAATCCCTTTCAATCCGACAGGGTTTTATAATATTATGCTCAGAAGAGCCATGCCGACAGCACGAATTCGCCCAAGCATTTTAAAACCACAAGACAAGTATCGGATGCCAAAGCAGGATAATGGTTAATGTCACTTAATAAGTCATAAAAATGATTTTGTATTTATTGTTATTAAATGAATGCTTGTCATTTTTATAGCAACATGTTAGAATAGCAAATAATTTCATATGACCTCTTTATTGAGAATAGGGGTGCAAGGCGAATGAGTAAAGACACCTGAGCGAAGGGAGCAATGAAGGTTCTTGAAAGGTCAAATTGCCGAAGTCATCTTATTTATACCTAAGATAGATGTACTGGTTTAGTGTTGAACAAGCACTAAATTGTCACTATAATGATCACTATGATCTAATATATAGTGGAGGACTACTGCTCAATGAGGTACGGCTTAAAAAAGCTTATGTACTTCGTTGCATAGGCTTTTTTATATACATTTGAAATGACTTTTTCTAGTTGTTCAAAAAGTTGACAAAAAGAGATCTGTAACCTATTATCTAGGTTCTCTGCTTTGGCTTGGTTGATGAGATAAATCCTCAGCTTGGTTTGTCATTTTTTAAGATATTCTTATTTTAGTCTTTTTGAACACGCATTTTATTAACTTAAGGAGAGGGTAATATTGCGTGGAATACAACATGTCAACGAAAAAGGACATCTTACCATAGGTGGGGTGGATACCGTTGACTTAGTCAAACAATATGGATCACCATTATATGTTTATGATGTCCAACACATTCGTAATCAAGCAAAGGCTTTTCAATCGGCTTTCTCAAAATATCCATCCTTAACCTGGCATGTTGCTTATGCAAGTAAAGCATTTTCAAGCATTGCTATGGTTCAGTTAGCGAATGAGTTAGGTTTATCTCTAGATGTGGTATCTGGGGGAGAATTATTTACAGCGATTAAAGCAGGCTTTCCTGCTAAAAATATTCAATTTCATGGTAATAACAAAACGATTGATGAGTTAGACTATGCTTTAAATGTCAATATCGGTACTATTATCATTGATAATTTCTATGAAATTGAGTGCTTAGAGTATTTGTGTAAGGAAAGACAAAAACCCGTTAATATATTATTGCGCATTACGCCTGGTGTTGAAGCACACACACATGATTATATTATGACTGGACAAGAAGATTCTAAATTTGGTTTCAGCCTAGTCAATGGTGCTGCAGAAGAAGCGGTAAAACAAGTGATGAATTCGGCTTATCTTCAGCTGAGAGGACTTCATTGTCACATTGGATCGCAAATTTTTGACACTGAAGGATTCAAACTTGCAATTAAGAATATTTATAACTATTTATCAGAATGGAAAAAGGAACTTGATTTTTCTTGCGAAGTACTCAATGTTGGCGGTGGTTTTGGTATTAAATACAATAATGATGATCAGCCACTTCCTATTTCAACCTATATAGATGCCATTGTTACCACTGTGATGGCGGAAAGTGATGCCCATCAAATGCCTATTCCTGAAATTTGGGTTGAACCTGGTCGTGTTATTGTGGGTGAAGCAGGAACCACACTTTATAAACTTGGTTCATACAAAACCATTCCAGGTATTCGTAAATATGTCTCTGTTGATGGCGGCATGGCAGATAATCTTAGACCAGCTTTGTATCAGGCGAAATATGAAGCCGTATTGGCAAATAAGGCGAATGCTAAGGATACCGAAGTTGTCACGATCGCAGGAAAATGTTGTGAGTCAGGTGATATTTTAATTCATGATGCGAAAATTCCAAAAAGTGAAAGTGGAGACATTTTAGCTGTACTATGTACAGGTGCCTATGGATATTCAATGGCAAATCATTATAATCGGTTGCCAAAACCCGCTGTTGTGTTTGTAGAAAATGGTGAATCAAAATTAGTGATTCAAAGGGAAACATATGAAGATTTAGTTCGCTTTGATTGTTCGTATTCACAAGAACCTACGCATTAATTTTAGACTAGATCCTCTGGTTAAAACCAGAGGATCTTTCTTTACCCTTTTATTGTGTGTTCAAAAAGGCGGCAAATTAGAAGCAAGAAGATCAAGGCGGCGCTGTTTTGAGGACCAGAATGTAGGTTTTTACTACATGAGGACCGGAAAAACAAGCGGGCGCCGAGGATTCGTAGCTTATCATTTGGTGACTTTTTGAACAACCTCTTTTATTGTCATTGAATTGATGATAGACTTAAACATGACGTTCATTTTATCCTTAGTTTAGATATGGCTCTTCTTATTTTTAGAGAAATGAAGAGTATCATATAATATTTGGCTTATTTTTAATGAACATTTATTAAAAGTTTGGATATAATATAGCAAAAAGATACTTTTTTGTTTATAATGTTTATGGGAATTTAGGTACTCATAATTAATGAGGGGTATAATATGTTAATTCGATATAAAAAAAGTTACGAAAAAATAGCCATGGGGCTTCTTTCTTTTGTACCAACTGAGAAAGATATAAAAAAACTTCAAAAAACGATTAAAAAATATGAAGAAAATGATGAATGGCAACTTTTTTTATGGAAAGATGAAGACGATATTTTGGGAGCTATAGGCATTCATTTAGAAGAGGATAAGGCTATCATTGAACATGTGAGTGTCAATCCTTCTTATCGGCATCAAGGCATCGGAAAGACAATGCTAAAGGCTTTAAATCAATTGTTAAGCCAAGAAGGCATACCCATCGTTCCTCAAAAGAAAATTGAGGAATTTGTAGATAAATGTTTAAAAGAAGCTAAAAAGGATGCTAATGAAAACACGGAAGAGACCGAATAATAACTGTATTCAGTTTCTTTTTTTTATGCAGAGATAATCGCATAACATAAATGGGTAGCTAAAAGTAACACGAGTCGTGTGTCAGGATGATGAATTTGGAATATAAGATAAAAATAGATGCTTTTGAAGGGCCTCTTGATTTATTATTACATTTAATTAAACAGTTAGAGATTGATATTTATGACATTCCAGTTGCGGAAATAACAGAGCAATATTTAGAATTTATTCATCAGATGAAAGTGCTAGAGCTTGATGTAGCTAGTGAATATCTTGTTATGGCAGCAACTTTAATTGCCATGAAGAGTAAAATGCTCCTTCCTAAACAAGAACCAGAAGAGTTATATGACGAAGAGGATGTAATCGAGGAAGATCCACGTGAAGAATTAATGAATCGATTAATTGAATATAAACAATATAAACAAGCCGCAGAACAATTTAAAACGTTTGAACAAGTTCAAAGCGAACAGTTTTCCAAGCCTACAAGTGATTTGAAGGAATATAAGCAACAACTAAATGGGTCTCCTCCTCCAATGATTGGCCCTAGGGCAACAATCTTTGATATGCTAGGGGCATTTCAAAGATTGATGAAGAAAAAGAAGCTCATGAAGCCTTTAAAAACAAAGATAGAACGCAACCAGCTACCAATTGGGCAACGAATGGTTGAAATTGTCGATGTATTAGAAGAGTCAAAGACCCCACTTACATTTGAATCTTTGTTTACGTACCCGGATCGTACTCATATTGTCGTCACTTTCTTAGCGATGTTAGAGCTTATGAAAAAGCATCAAATCTATTGTATACAGGAGGATAATTTTGATGAGATAACGATCAGCTTGGTTGATGGGAGGGAACATAATGCCAGCAAAACCGACAATGAAAGCTATTATTGAGGGATTATTATATGTTGCAGGAGATGAAGGCCTTCTTCTTGCTCAACTAGAACAGATATTAGAAACGAATCAAAGCACCATTCGTCAAATTATAGAAGAGTTGAAAGTCTCCTATGAAAGTGAGGATAGCGGGATAACCATCGTAGACCGACCTGAAGGTTATCAACTTGTTACAAAACCATATCTTGCTAACTACATAAAGAAATATGTGCAAACGCCAGTAAGTGCTTCACTTTCCCAAGCAGCACTTGAAACGATCGCGATAATTGCGTATCGAATGCCCATTTCACGGATTGAAATTGAAGACATCCGCGGCGTGAAATCTGAGAAGGCTCTTCAAACACTTGTTTCAAGAGGGCTTATAAAAGAAGTGGGAAGAGCTGAAGGAACAGGAAGGGCTATTCTGTATGGAGTCACAAATCAATTTTTCACGTATTTCGGTTTGCAATCACTTGAGGATCTGCCGCCAATATCACAACAAGATTTTGAAGAGAGTGAAGGTGAAGAATCCGATTTGTTTTATGATCAGTTTAAAAGAACAATGATGGACCTTTAGAAGAAACATCTATTTATGGAGGTTTTTAGATTGCCGGCAAAAGGTATCGAGAGTACGCTCTTCGATGCCCTTTGCCAATTTTTGTATATGAATCGTAGGAGAAAAGGTTAATTTCCGCTCCAGGAGCTTGCTTTCCGGGGGGTTCGCCGAGCCTCCTCGTCGAGCTTTTGGGGGGGGGCGTCTGTAACGCTAATCCCCCAGAAGTTAAGCGCCTTCCGCTAACTAAAACAGAGAATCTAATGTGATATTTTCTCTTTTACCTTCATAGGTTAATCCATGGAGGTGCATGATATGGTTGGTCGATTTCTAGACAATTCACGGGTAAAAGCTCATATTGAGTCATGGAAAGTATTTGGACAACAATATGAAGATCTTCTTCGCTATTATATTATCTTTACGCCTATCCTTTCTTCAGTTCCAGCATTTCTCATTGTTTCTTCGCTTTACTTTTCCTTACTTCCTTTAATTCTAATAATCGGTGTATCAATCATTGCTTACGTTATTTGGATAGGGATTCCTTTGTTGTTCTTTTTAATAAAAGACAAGTATTCATTAAAAATGAAATACTCTGGTGTGGTCATATTAGCTGTCTGTCATCTTGTTTGGCTTATTTTGTTTTCAGTCATCATTTTCTGACACCTTGACTAGGTTGTACATTTCCTTAAGCAAAGTGATCAGTTAGGGATTTTCGACTCACAGGATATGCTAGTGCAGGCGTTGCGACAGGACGCCTGGTTTTTAGCCTGCTTCATCCCCAACTGATGGAAAGCCTGAACCAATCGGACCTTTACGGGCAGTTGAACCTCATCTATCTTCTTTGAATACCCAGAATCTTGAGGTGAGGGTCTTGACTAGCCGTTAAGCCGTTAAGGCGGGATAAAACTTAGCTTTTAATCATCATATTTTGTGTGGTCAAGCATATGCTTGTATTAAACCGGGACGAGATAGGATGATGAGTGATTATGAAAAAACTGACTAAATTAATACTATGTATACTCGTTCTAATAACGCTTCTCCCGAACGTCCAAGCACGAGCCGCTGGCAGGCCGGACGTGTCTGCACAAGCAGCCATATTAATGGATCAAAATTCGGGACGAGTTTTATACGAGAAAAATCGGCATAAAAAAATGAGAATTGCCAGTATTACAAAAGTCATGACAGCGTTACTTGCCATCGAGTCAGGCAAACTAAATGAAACTGTCACAGTTAGTTCACATGCATATGGCACCGAGGGGTCTTCATTGTATCTGAAAAAAGGGGAAAAAATAAAATTAAAGGAGCTCGTTTACGGTCTCTTGCTTCGTTCCGGTAATGACGCAGCTGTTGCCATTGCAGAACACGTAGCTAAGAGTGTTCCAGGGTTTGTTTATTTAATGAATGAAAAAGCAAGAGAACTCGGAATGAAGGATACATCCTTTGCCAACCCACATGGTCTCGATAACCCTTCACATTATTCATCAGCTTACGATATGGCTTTATTGACGAAATATGCGATGCAAAATTCCACCTTTAGAAAGATGTTTGGGACAAAGTATCATCGTTCACCGCAGGACGGAGAAAAGTGGGACCGTGTGTGGAAAAACAAGAATAAACTTTTATTCCAATATGCCTATTCGACTGGTGGAAAGACAGGGTTCACGTCACTTGCACGGAGAACGCTCATATCCACTGCAACAAAAGACCACAAAGATCTTATCGTCGTAACTTTAAATGATGGTGACGATTGGAAAGATCATCAAAATTTATTTGATTATGGATTTAAAACATTTAAAAGAGTTCATGTCGTTAAAAAAGGTAAACTCACTTTTTTAAATCAAGGATTTTATAAAAATCACTTGTATGCTAAACGGTCACTTTCCTTATTACTCACAAAAGAAGAAAAAGAGAATCTAAAATCAAAAGTATTTTTAATACAACCACCCAAAAAAGAAAATGACTGGAAAACCGTACCGTCGCCAATTGGTAAAGTCGTTTTTTATAGTAAAAACAAACATGTTGGATCATTGCCTTTGTTTTACGAGAAACCTAAAAAAGAAAAGAAAGGTTTTTGGTCCTTATTTACGCATGTTATATCACTAACGATGGGATTGTCTAAGAATGGTTAATATCATTTGGGTTACAATGTTGGTCGTAGGGATTGTCTATGCGGCTTGCAATGGAACGATGGATAAGGTTAATCAAGCGGTATTTAATTCTGCGGAAGAAGGGGTTACACTCTGCTTAGGGTTAATTAGTATCCTAGTTTTTTGGCTTGGTATGATGAAGATTGCAGAAAAAAGCGGTTTACTAACAAAATTTTCGTCTCTTTTTCGGCCCATATTATCAAAGTTATTCCCAGAGGTCCCAACGAAACATCCTGCAATGGGTTATATTGTTTCAAATACTATAGCCAATATGTTTGGTCTAGGTAACGCAGCAACACCACTAGGTATCAAAGCAATGGAACAGTTGAAAAAATTAAATGGTAATAAAAATGTGGCTTCTAGATCAATGATTACCTTTTTGGCACTAAATACATCTGGCCTTACGTTGGTTCCGACTACTGTGATTGCCTTTCGTATGAAATATCACTCAGCGGCTCCGACTGAAATAGTAGGGGTAACAATCCTTGTGACGATATGTACGACAACTGCCGCCATTTTAATTGATCGCTTTTTTTATCATCGAAGAAAAAGAAAGGGGAGGGAATAATGGCTATCATCACAGCCCTTTCTATATGGATCATCCCAATTTTAATAGGCACGATACTCGTGTATGGTACATATAAAAGAATCCCCACTTACGAAACATTTGTAGACGGTGGTAAAGAAGGATTCTCTAT
The DNA here is from genome assembly GCF_006517395.1 of Terrilactibacillus laevilacticus. GTDB lineage: Bacteria > Bacillota > Bacilli > Bacillales > Sporolactobacillaceae > Terrilactibacillus > Terrilactibacillus laevilacticus. The sequence goes on along the minus strand of NZ_VDCY01000005.1, from coordinate 123,846 downwards.
GGCCATATCAATTATTCCATATTTAGTAGGTATGCTCGTTGCTATCGGTGTGTTTCGAGCATCTGGGGCAATGGATATGGTATTAAATACGATTAAACCTTTTTTATCTATCTTCGGTGTCCCGTCCGAAATTGTCCCGCTTGCGATAATTAGGCCAATTTCAGGTACGGGTGCTCTTGGCATTATGTCTGATCTTTTAAAGCAGTATACACCTGATTCTTTTATTGGAAGACTCGCCTCGACATTGCAAAGTAGTACAGATACCACATTCTATGTGTTAACCGTTTATTTCGGAGCGGTAGGAATTCATAAGACGGGTGATGCCTTAAAGGTAGGTTTACTGGCAGATTGTGTCGGTGTCATTTCCTCAATCATATTTGTTTCACTTATATTTGGAAGATAACGAAGAGTACAGAGATGTGAACTGTACTCTTTTTTGTCTACTCTCTATCCTTGAACTTTCCTGTTTGAGTATGAAGTTTTGGTCACGATATGAAAAGTAAAATGAGCTATAAGTAACCGAGCGCCTGGGATTCTATTAATACTTTGGAATAGTTAATATGAAACTTGTTAAAACTTCATGAGAGCGTTATGATGTTCAAAGAGGTGAAAGAATGGAACGACTACAAAAAGTGATTGCCCAATCAGGGATTACATCACGCCGTAAAGCAGAGAATTTGATTTCAAGTGGTAGAGTAAAAGTAAATGGAGAAGTTGTCACCAGTCAAGGGATCAAGGTCTCTTCGAATGATAAAGTAGAAGTTGATGGTATTCAAATTGATCGTGAAATTTCTGTTTACTTTTTGCTTTATAAACCAACAGGAGTTATTACAAGTGTGAAGGACGAAAAAGGAAGAAAAGTGGTAACAGATTACCTTCCTCACGTGACTGAACGGATCTATCCTGTCGGTCGACTTGATTATGATACGTCTGGAGCTCTATTACTAACGAATGACGGAACTCTTGCGAATCTACTGATGCATCCCAAATTTGAAATAGATAAAACGTATGTGGCTAAAATAGATGGTATTCCAAGTCAAAATCAATTAAATAAGTTAGCTAAAGGCATCAGACTTAAGGATGGTATGACAGCAAAAGCTGATGTTGAGATGTTATCAAAAGATAAAGCAAAGAAGCGGGCCATTATTCAAATAACGATTCATGAAGGTCGTAACAGACAAGTACGCCGAATGTTCGAAGCCCTCGGGTTTAATGTTTTAAAACTTAAAAGAGAACGGTATGGTTTTCTGGATCTTCGCGGTTTGGCTTCTGGAGATAGTCGTGAATTAAAGCCGCATGAAGTAAAAACACTCTACCAATTAGTTAATAAAAAAAGCTAAGCAAATAACAAACTAAAAACAAATTAAGATTCTTTGATGTAATTTATGTACATTTATCAAAATCATCATTAAAATAGAGATGTTAATGGTAATTAGCAAGGAGGCTTCTCATGGAACAAAATAAAATAGCTATTTTAGTTGTAGATGATGAAGATAGAATTCGAAAATTATTAAAAATGTATTTAGAACGTGAAGGATTTGAAATCGATGAAGCTGCAGACGGTGAAGAGGCACTCAATCTTGCAACTGAGAAGGATTATGATGTCATTCTCCTTGATTTGATGCTTCCTGGAATGGATGGTATCGAGGTTTGTGAAAAACTTCGCGAAACAAAAGCCACTCCAATTATTATGTTAACAGCTAAAGGTGAGGAATCCAATCGAGTTCAAGGGTTTGAGGTTGGTACGGATGATTACATTACTAAACCATTTAGTCCTAGAGAGGTTGTATTGAGAGTCAAAGCATTACTCCGCAGATCATCTAAGACAAAATTCCTAGAAACAGAACCTGCTGCAAAGAATATTATTGTTTTCCCTAACTTAACGATTGACCATGATGCACATCGAGTGATGGTCAACGAAAAAGAAGTTGGTTTAACACCAAAAGAGTATGAACTTCTCTATTATCTTGCCCAAACGCCTGATAAGGTCTATACTCGCGAACAACTCCTTAAAGATGTTTGGAATTATGAATTTTTTGGAGATTTAAGAACGGTCGACACACATGTTAAACGGTTACGTGAAAAATTAAATCGGGTTTCTGAAGAAGCAGCTTCCATGATTGTAACAGTATGGGGTGTTGGTTATAAAATTGAGGCTGCTCAGTTAGAAGAATGAAGATTTGGAAAAGTGTTGTTGGCAAACTTTGGTTAACCATACTCATTCTTGTCTCTTTCGTGTTATTGTTTTTAACGATTCTTCTGTTGCAGTTCTTTGAGAATTTTCATCTTAATGAAGTTGAAAAGCAAATGACAAAGATAGCGACAAAAATCTCAGAACGTGTGACTGAAACAGGTCATACAAAGAACACTTTGCTAACAGCAGCTGAGATCACAGACACCTATTCTGCGAGAACGGTTATTATTGACCATAAAGGATACTGGCAGGCAGGAGATAATCAACATGTACCGAAAATAAATCCATCTATAATTGAAAAGGATCTGGACTTAAAGTTAGCTTTATCTCGGCAGGAAAATGTGGTCAAACAAGGTAATTTTGCTGTGAATTTAAATGGAAAGAAAGTACATAGACAGATGATGGTTGTTGGTGTTCCAATCAAATACAGTTCAGGTGAAAAAGGTGCTGTATATGTCTTTCAATCATTAAATACGATACAAAAAACGATTAATCAGTCCAAAAAATTGATATATATAAGCGCAGGAATTGCCATTATATTGACGACGTTTTTTGCTTTTTTCTTGTCGACTCGTATTGCCTCTCCGTTAAGTGCAATGAGAAAAGCCGCTATTCAGGTGGCAAAGGGTAACTTTGATTTAAAAGTCCCTGTTTTAACTCATGATGACATAGGTGAACTTGCTAAGACATTTAATCAAATGGCCCAAAGGCTGAAAGTTAATTTAACTGCATTAAACCAAGAGAAAGAGCAATTATCCGGAATCATTAATAGTATGGCCGATGGTGTCATGACATTTGACAAACAAGGTCAACTGGTTATCTCCAACCCCCCTGCTAGAATACTTTTACATTCATGGCGGTTTGAAAATAAAGGACAGGCGGAGGATATCAGGAGTCTCCCCCATAAGGTCACTTCTCTATTTCAACACGTTGTGATGAATGAAAATAAAGAAATTGGTGAAATCAACTTTCAAGGTCGTTCATGGGTTATCGTGATGTCTCCTCTCTACGACCAAGATAAAGTACGTGGAGCCGTAGCAGTTCTAAGGGATATGACGGAAGAAAGACGATTAGATCAACTTAGAAAAGGATTTATAGCCAACGTAAGTCATGAATTAAAAACGCCAATTTCTATGCTGCAAGGATATAGTGAAGCGATCATTGATAACGTCGTTCAAACTCCTGAAGAAATGCGAGAACTGACGCAAATCATTCACGATGAATCATTACGTATGGGTCGATTGGTCAATGAATTATTAGATCTAGCTAAGTTAGAAGCAGGCCATTTCCAATTGAATAAAACATCTGTTAATTTGAATTCTTTTTTTAGTCGAGTTGTGAATAAATTTCAAAATGTGGCAAAAGAATCCGGAATAACGTTGGTTTTCCGGGGTCCAAGTCAGAAAGATGATGAATTTGAATGCGATCCTGATCGAATCGAACAGGTTTTAACCAATCTCATTGATAATGCCATTAGGCACACTAAAAAGGGAAATACAGTTACAGTCGAAATAGAAGCTGGGAAAAAAGGTGTTTATACCAATGTTGTTGATACAGGCGTTGGTATTGGTGAAGAGGACCTTCCTTTTGTATTTGAGCGTTTTTACAAAGCAGATAAAGCAAGAACAAGAGGAAAGTCTGGTACAGGATTAGGTTTATCTATAGCCAAAAATATTGTTAAAGCTCATGGCGGAGCAATCACTGTAAATAGTAAAAAAGGCGAAGGAACAACGTTCACTTTCTTCTTGCCCAAAAATGCATCTGAAAAGATATAATTGAATCGTGAGTGTAAAAAATTTAATATAAATGAACCATAAAATGAAACGTCCATTAGTGGGGTTTATTGAATACTCAGAATCCATCAGTAGGATCTTTTCTTGCCGTTTAGGCGGGATAAATAAAACACCATCCTTTTAATTTAGGATGGTGTTTTAATCGGTTAGATTAGGTAAAGCTATATGAGTTCTCCGTTACTCGTTGCTATCTGGATTACCATGGAAGGGTTTATCCGAAACACGAACTGAATCAGTTGGGCACCCTTCATATGCGTCGACCATATCATCTATTAATTCCTCTGGAATCTCTACATCACCGGTATTTTTATCGAGTAGAACAAAAGCAATCCCATCGTCGTCGTAATCATATATATCGGGAGCTGCAGCTCCACAAGCTCCGCAAGCAATGCATGTATCTTTGTCAATAATAGTAAACTTAGCCATTTTGTATCCCCCATTTTCTCTATCATCTCTATTTTAAGCCGACAACCCATTTTTTTCAACAAAGTGACAGGATAAAACAAAAGTTGATCTTTTGTTACAAAAGTACGTGTTCAAAAAGGTGACAAATGAAAAGGGTTACTGGCTAAGTACGCTGGCATCCTGCAAGAAACGCCAGTTACTTGCTCGTCCTTGGCGTCGGAAGGGTAAGAGTGGCGCTGTGTTCCATAGGACCGGCATCCACATGATGTGGTAGCTTCAGGTGCCAGTGTGAGCGATTTTAGCCAGCGATCCTCTTGTATCCGCTACATGAGGACCGGAAAAACAAGAGGGCGCCGAGATTCGCAGCTTATCATTTGGTGACTTTTTAAAGCAACCTCTAAAAGAAAAACCGCGATTGTGCTAAGATTATGATGTAAGAAGACAAATCAAAGGGGAAAGTTATGTCATATCACGTATTTGTAGTCCTTCATCTTATAAAAAAATTCCAAGGTGATCGTTCGATTTATGGCATTTACCATTTACTTCGTGGGAAAAAATCATCTCAAACAATTCAAGATAGCGTTCTCTTTTCTGCACAAGCTTTTTTCAATTCTTTAGAAAACCTTTCACGGGAGAACTGGAGTCATTTAATTCGTTCTTGTTGTTCAAAACATCTTCTACAGGAAATTAAAAAGGATCACTTTACTTTAACTGATAAAGGTTCAGATACGTATTTAATGCTCTCAAAATCCTATTCTATTCCAGCTGGCTTAGAATTAACTGACTGGATTGACATTGAAACGCCATTCTGGAAAAAACTAAAAATGATTATACAAAGTCTGTCACATATGGTTCATCACAAACGTTATTACTATCCTGTAACAAGACAAGATGACATTCAACAATGGACCAAGAACTTTTATAGATATTTGAAAGTCAATCGCTACCAAATTTCTAAGCAACTTCAAAAAGAAATCAAGACAGCACTTTCTACATGCTCCGATCTAGAAAGTGGTATCTTAGTCTATCAGTTATCTGGTTTTCAGGTAAATGGAATGACGATTGAACAACTAGCCATGTTGACCCATTCATCACTATTTGAAACCTCTTTCCTGTTTAAATCATCAGTACGACAACTTCTTAACCAAATTGCATCTAAGCCAAATAAATATCCTATTTTAGCAAAGATAGCTGATTTAGATAGGTCTGCTTCAGCGGTTTCATTAACACAATCTGCTAGGAAGACGCTAAAACTTATTAATCGCGGACTGACACTGGATCAAATTGCCTCAATACGTCGTTTAACTCAGAATACCATTGAAGATCATGTGATAGAAATCGCCTTTCAGGATCCTTCTTTTCCGATTGATTCATTTATTGATGAGAATTCATATCAACATATACAGCGAATTATCGGTTCTTTAACAACCAAGCGGCTGAGTGTGATCAAAGATGCATGTGGACAAGATATCTCTTATTTTATGATTCGTCTTGTACTAGCAAAGGAGAGAATTTGAGTTGCTAGAAACAATTTTAAAAGAAAAATTCGGTTATTCATCATTTAGACAAGGTCAAAAAGAAATTATTGATTCTATCATACATAGAAGAGATGTTTTTGCTGTTCTACCAACAGGTAGTGGTAAATCCATTTGTTATCTATTACCTGGATATGTGATGGAGGGTTTAGTCATCATTGTGACGCCGCTTCTTTCATTAATGGAGGATCAATGTGAACAGTTACGTGCTCATGGTGAAAAAAGAGTAAAAGCCTTAAATAGTTTTCTTACTTACCAAGAAAAAGAGCGGATACTTGGACAATTACGAGATTTAAAATACTTATTTATTTCACCTGAAATGTTGCAAAATAAAAAGTTACTCAACCAATTAACCAAGATCAAAATCGCTCTTTTTGTTGTTGATGAAGCTCATTGTATTTCAGAATGGGGACATGAATTTAGAACTGATTATTTAAAACTAGCGAGTATCAGGCATACTCTAGGAACAGCTCCATGCCTAGCCTTAACTGCAACAGCGAATGATCATGTCAAACGTGATATTATCAAACAGTTGGATATGGAACAATGTGATCAATATATCTATCCCATTGATCGAAAGAATATATCGATTGTCGTTAAAAAATGTGAAACAATAGATGAAAAAATAGAGGAGGCCATTTCTATCATCAAAACGGTTCATCTACCTGGCATTCTTTATTGTGGGAGTAGAGATTGGACAGAACAATTAACGTCTATTATCCAAATTCGGACCAATTATCGCGTCGCTTATTATCATGGAGGCATGACTACGGAGGACCGTATCCTTATCCAACGACAATTTATTGATGGAGAACTTGATCTCATCGTTTGTACAAATGCCTTTGGTATGGGAATTAATAAATCCAATGTGAGGTTAGTGATGCATTTTCATTATCCTAAACATATTAATAGCTATGTTCAAGAGATTGGACGAGCAGGAAGAGATGGTAAGCAAAGTCTCGCTGTCTTACTATATTGCCCATTAGATGATCAGATACCAAAACATTTGATTGATCAAAGTTATCCAGATGATGATGTATTAGCTAGAATTTTTTCGAGAATTAAATATGAAAACGTGAAACTCCATTCAGACCAGCTCTTAGTCATCATGCAGGAAGAAGGAGCGAGTGAGACGGCAGCCCAATTTTTACACTATCAATTACGACAATTTGCTAATAAGGATTTAGATATAGAAAAAGTCCAAAAAATGATCAAATCAACCATTCAAGAAAGAAAGCAACATAAATGGCGAGAATTAAATGAAATGAAAAGATGGATTGAGACGAAAAGATGCCGAAGAGAAGCTTATTTAGAATTATATAATGAGCAAGTCATTGAAAAAAGAGAGCCATGTTGTGATCATTGTGGTTTAAATTGGGACATTTTTAGGAAGGGTAAAAGAGAGAAAAGGAGTTTCGATAAAATGGATACGTGGGAAGAGCGATTACAAAAGCTATTGAATAACAATTAGAAAGTATAGGAAATGATGACTCATGCCCATCACTTAAAGTCCATCTATGTATACTCCTTGACGGATGATATAGGCGTATGACTAAACAGGTCATGAAAGAAATTCTTCTCATGTTGCTTTACTTAAGAAAGGGGTCACAATCGATGAATAGAAAGCAATTAAACGCTTTAAGTGACCGAGAGATCAAACATGCATTAATACAAACACAGTTCATCTTACTGTTAATCAGTGCGATTTGGATATTGGTATATAAAAACAATTGGACTTACTGGAAAAAAGTATTAACAATAAGGGGTGATGATCATCTCTTTACTTATGGGATACTTCCAGCCCTCGTTGTCGTTCTTTTACAAATAATCATTGATAAATCTGTTCCAAGACATTGGTTTGATGATGATGGAATAAATGAGCGCATGATGCAAGCTCTTTCAATACCTGAACTATTTTTATTTATGGGATTGGTTGCATTTAGTGAAGAATTACTATTTAGAGGGCTTATTCAATCCACCTTTGGAATATGGATAACAACTCTCTGTTTTGTTGTCATTCATGTAAGATATTTGAAGAAGCCCCTAGTGATTGTTGTCCTCGTTCTCATTAGTTTGCTTTTAAGTTGGTTATTTACAAAAACAAACAGTCTAATCATTCCAATGATTACCCACTATGTCATTGATTTATTGCTAGGTATTTTACTTAAACAGCAATTTAATCAAGCTGCGCTTCGATAATAAAAGATGTAGTGTGAAAATTGGAAACTTAGAATGTTACGAAACCACCCTATGAAATAACATATGTTCCTATCAAGATCTAAACAAAGCCAAAATAATTAAATGGTTTAATTCTTTTTTGTCCTATTCCCTTATGTGTTCACATACTTTGATAAGGGGAGGGACATGTATGGAAGAGATAAAAATTAAGGTTTTACGTGATGAAGGCGTAATTCCCGAAACAACGTATCGACTTTTATGTAAACTCATAAAATTAAAAGAAGATGAATCAAAACAAAAAAAAAGGCGTTTATGGGTGAGTACAACTCTTGTCAGTCTTTATGCTTTTTTTATTTTTTATCTATTCTTCATTAAATTATCTGGACTAACTGTTCTTGATCCGATGAGATCTGTAAGCACAGATCCGCTTATTCTTTGCTTTGGTTTGCTATGTATTTTTATCCATTTTGTATGGGTGAGTGCTAGAAATAAATATGAAGAAGCTAAAGAGGATTTTGATGACTTAAGGAAAGAAATGATAGATCGTTATGAAGAGCTATGGTTTAAACAGATCGATCAAAGTGGGAAAGATGAGACGCTGCGTTTTTTAAATGACGAAAAAGATATCAACTTGTATCATAAGTGAAGGTCTACTTAAAAGCCTTGGAAGATAAAGAGGAATCAGGTGGAGAATCTCCTCCGCCTGATTAGAATTTATAACTACATAAGCTAAGGAGAAAGTACTGAAACAAATAATAGACAACTTTAAGAGGTTGTTCAAAAAGTCACCAAATGATAAGCTACGAATCTCGGCGTTGGCTTGTTTTTCCGGTTCTCATGTAGTAAAAACCTACATTCCGGTCCTCAAAACTGCGCCGCCTTGATCTTCTTGCTTCTAATTTGTCACCTTTTTGAACAGGCTCTTTAAATAAATCGTTCCTATATACCGGAATCAATGGGACATGTGATTTAATCAGTCTTTTTAAAAATATTTTTTCTTATCACGTTCTTCTTTTAATATTTCCACAGCTTCGCGGAAACGCTGAGAATGGACGATTTCTCTTTCCCTAAGAAAACTCAAAGATTCATTTAAAAATGGATCATCGGAAAGATCAATAATCCATTGATACGTGGCACGTGCTTTTTCCTCAGCTGCAATATCTTCATATAAATCTGCAATGGGATCTCCTTTAGCCTGTATGTATGTAGCGGTAAAAGGCACTCCCCCTGCATTTTCATAGAATAGTGCTTTGTCGTGATTCACATAATGTTCACCTAATCCAGCGGCTTTTAACTGTTCAGGTGTAGTGTCTTTCGTCAGTTTGTAAACCATTGTAGCGATCATTTCTAAGTGGGCGAATTCTTCTGTCCCAATATCATTTAAAAGACCGATGACTTTATCTGGAATCGTATACCTTTGGTTTAAATATCTCAAGGCGGCAGCAAGTTCCCCGTCAGCCCCGCCATATTGCTCTATCAAATATTTAGCTAACTTAGGGTTACATATGCTAACCTTTACGGGATATTGTAATTTTTTTTCATAATACCACATGTCAATAGACACTCCCCACTTGTATTTTCATCAGATGGTTTATTTAATCAAGAGATATTCAAGGAAATCAGTGACGTGAATTGATAGATACGTCTGCCTACTAAAGACAACAGTCTAAACTTGCCATGGCCATGGAGCATCTTTCCATCTCCATGGGTATTCTGAAAAGCTTCTTCCAAAGTGCATTAAAGGTCCAAATTGGGCTTCAAACTTTTGCTTGAGTTCTAGACTTTGTTTTGTTAAGGAATTAAATTGTTTAAGAGCATTGAGATCATTCGGATGAGTATCCAGATATAAATTTAGTTCAACTAAGGCAAAATCTACAACTTGAATGGCCTCCAACTGGTCATAATAGCTCTTTGGCAGAGGATTTTGTTTATCCATCCTAATCACTCCTAAAATCAAAATAGTAACACTTGAAAAAAGGTAGGAGATTGTTTGAACTTCCGGGTAAAACATTCACGAGATCATCTTTGATTATTCGTCCACTTCTATGGAACGAATAAGCTTTAGAAGTGGACAGCCGGCTTATGTTTATAGTTAGACGAAAAAAATGGATCTATTGAAAAAATAGCTTTACAGCTACTTCTTCGTTTCATAGGGATTAGTGTAGGGAGTATATAAAGCGGGCCAAAGGGTGCCGTGTTTTAATGCTTCTTTTAAGGTAAACTGTTTAAGATTTTCTGGTTGAAATCCTAAAAAGAGTTGTGCAGGTGTTTCATATGTTCTGACACGTAGAGGTGGACAAGGATCGAAAGGACTCACGAAAGGTTTATACGTTCTTCGAAAGGTCGGCATAGCAGAAAACCTCCTTTATTAAAAGATGTTTACTTTTCTTGTATATGTTTCTATAGCTTGTCAAAGACCGAAAATAATAAGATTGATCTTAATATATAAGAGGTTGTTCAAAAAGTCACCAAATGATAAGCTGCGAATCTCGGCGCCCGCTCGTTTTTCCAGTCCTCATGTAGTAAAAACCTACATTCCGGTCCTCAAAACAGCGCCCCCTTGATCTTCTTGCTTCTAATTTGCCACCTTTTTGAACACGCACTATAAGAGTTTTTTTATTATTTAATTTGCCTGAAAGGGATTAGCAAGTTTGATGTGGAATAATGTAATGTAACGAAATATTCAAACATCTGGAATTAAGAAGTTGCTCATTAATGTCTTTGTTTCTTTTATGTAAATTGGCGAAGGATTTCATTGTTTTTTGAAATAAACTAAGATTTAAAAAGAAAAGAAATCTTTTTGAAAAAAAGATGTGGAGTAAGGAGAGAATATAAATGTTTGTAAAACAGGTCATGATTCCAAAAATGAAAGTCACTTATGCAAAAACAAGTACATCTTTAAAAGTTATTTTGAATACTTTTGATGATCAGAAAATTGATGGCATCCCGGTTGTTAGTAACGATGGAAAACAATACATTGGATTACTCACAAAAAATCGAATTTATGAAGCAGCATTTGACAGTGAGGAGCCAAGAAAAGTATTTGTTGAATCAAAGACAGCGGGCGATATTGTTGTTCAAGACAGCAACGTTCTCACAGTCAATGATGTATTTGAAAAAGCCCTTGTAGCTCTTAAAGATAGGCCTATCGCGGTAGTAGTTGGTCAAAAGAAAGAATTTTTAGGGATTGTGACGCGTTTTGACATTCTCGAAACATTCCAAAGTGCTTTTGGAATGCAAAAATCTGGAGTTCGTATCTCTTTAACATCAAATGATGCAAAAGGACGAATGGCTAAAATAGCTGATTTTGCAAAACAATGTCATATCAACATTATTTCATTTGCCACTTTTGATGAGACAGATAAATTAGTAAGGCGTATGGTATTAAAAATAGAAAAATCAAAATCACTTCAATCTTTTCTGGATAAGTTGGAAAAAACAGGTTTTAGAATATTAGATCTACATGAAGATTAATCTCGCAACAATGGGGAAAATGAGCAATGATCGATCTATTTCTGGTGAAACCTCAATCAATATCAATATGGATATTTTTCATTCAATAAATCTTAACTTTTTTAATGGAGTGGAAAATAATAACAGTTTATTTATTTGTGTTCAGTTGAACATAATTTAGTGTTCTACATAAACTAAAAAAGACGAAAAGGGATTAGGAATCGGGCAGCTAGTTCGTTCTTATTCAAGTCATACCCGCGTCCCATGGCCCTTTTTTATGAAAATGAATGATGTATATCTTTAGTTGCGGGACTTTTAGGAGGGTAAGGTTTTGTGGTTTGTGCTAATTTTTCTAGGTCTGTTCCTTTTTGCCTCCCTACTTATGCTTCTTTACATGTATATAGAGGCGCATTTAAACCGAATTATCAATCATCATATTGCCATAAAGGGTCTAGATATAGTCTTTGAAGACTTTCGTATTTTTTTTATTTCGGATATTCATAGGAGATCAATATCACCTAAGCTCATTGATAAGCTAAATAAGCTACCTAAAGTCGACTATGTGGTGATCGGCGGGGATATTACTGAAAGAGGCGTTCCTTTTAAACGAGTTGAAACAAATTTAAAAAAACTAAGCCAAATTGCCCCACTCATCTTTATTTGGGGAAACCATGATTATACCGTTAATAAAAATCGACTTATAAAAACATTAAAACATCACCACGTTCAAATTTTAGAAAATAGCTGTATCGTTATCACTCGTGGTGGGCGAACTTTAAACCTTGCAGGTATTGATGATTTAACCTATGAGAGAGATGATTTAAACAAGACCCTTCAAGGAAAAGCCGATGCGCCCGTCATATTATTTTCTCATAATCCGAATATAAAATATAGAATCACAAAAGATACAGGTATTCAACTTGTTGTTAGCGGCCATACGCATGGAGGCCAGATTCGATTATTTGGATTTAGTTTAAAAGAAGTTGGAGGCGTAAAAAGACGATCTTTTGGAAAACTAATCATAAGCAATGGATATGGAACATCGCGTCTTCCACTTAGATTCGGTGCAAAACCAGATACGTTATATCTCATCTTAAACCGAGCGGAGGCTAAGTAATAAAACTTGTCCATATAGCAGAACTCATTGTATACTACTACATAAGCCTCTGTTATGAACAAGTAAAGAGGAAGATGCATATAGTATAGAAAGATTTTCGTGTAAGGTAAGGAGGACGATACGATGCGGTTGGAGAGATTAAATAGCGATAAAATTAAGATCTTCTTAACGTTTGATGATCTTAATGAACGCGGAATTTCCAAAGAAGATATGTGGCATGATCTTCCAAGAGTAGAACAACTCTTTCGCGATATGATCATGGAGGCTGATGATGAGCTTGGTTTTCAAGCGGATGGCCCAATTGAAGTTGAAGTGTTTTCCTTACCTGCTCAAGGGATGGTTGTTATTGTTTCTAAATCATTTCATTCTGACACTGATACATTTGATGATGAAGATGACAATTACATCGAAATGCAGGTAACTCTAGATGAAAGCTATGATATTTTGTATCAATTTACTGATTTTGAAGATGTTATCTCTCTAGCTCGTATGCTCCATCATATGGGGGAGGAAAGTGGCATTCTATATCTATTTGAAAATAAATATTATATATGCTTCGATGAGGATCAAGTTTCTGTCGATGTTCCACTTTTAGTATCTGTTTTAGCTGAATTTGGTAATACATCCACAATAACAATACACCGTTTAATGGAGTATGGTAAACCTATAATAGAAGAAAACGCCATTAAACAATTGCATCATTTTTTTATTGAAGGGAAAACCTCACATTAATCGTGAGGTTTTTAATTTTGGTTAGCTTGATCATTTATGTGAGAATAATCAATCTCAATCATGTTGATCTGAATATAAAATGAGTTTGTGATTCCATTATATGACGATCTCATTTATATTATGAACTCATAAATAAAATTAATGTAAATATTATGGGTTGAAGGATGCTCACAAATTTTCTATAGTTAGAGTAGAGATATATAACCATATACATAGGTAAAAAATCATCATAGAGTGAAAAAGTAATAAGGAGAGATAGGATATGGAAGATGTTATTATTATTGGAGCGGGTCCTTGCGGATTATCTGCTGCCATTTATTTAAAAAACGAAGGATATAATCCTTTAGTTATTGAAAAAGGTAATATTGTTCAAGCGATCTATCGTTATCCAACTCATCAACAATTTTTTAGTTCAAGTGATAAGTTGGAAATTGGTAATATGCCATTCGTCATTGAAGATCGAAAACCTCGAAGAAATCAAGCTTTGTCCTATTATAGAGAAGTTGTCAAGAGACAGAACATTCGAGTCAGTAGCTTTGAAGAGGTTATCAAAGTAGAAAAACAGGACGATGGCATTTTTCATGTTTTAACAAAACTGGATAAAAATCTAGGAGAAAAATCATATCAAGCTCGTTATATCATTATAGCAACTGGATACTATGATCATCCTAATTTAATGGGAATTCCAGGTGAAAATTTACCTAAAGTTTATCATTATTTTAAGGAAGCTCATCCATTTTTTGATTGTGATGTTGTTGTTATTGGTGGAAAAAACTCTGCTATTGATACAACAATGGAATGTCATAAAGCCGGTGCAAGAGTGACGGTGATCTATCGTGGTTCCTCTTATTCTAAAAGTATTAAACCGTGGATACTACCTGAATTTGAATCATTAGTCAAACACGGTAAAGTCAATATGATTTTTGATGCAGAAGTAACCGAGATTAAAGAAAAGTCCGTCGTTTACATGAAGGACGGGAAAACTTCTGAAATTAAAAATGATATTGTTTTTGCTATGACGGGGTATCATCCAGATCAATCAATGCTTAAAAGTATGGGTGTAGACATCGAAAAAGATACAGGGAAACCGGTATATAACCCACAAACCATGGAAACCAATGTTAAAGGGATCTTTATTGCAGGTGTTATAGCAGCAGGGAATGATGCCAATGAGATTTTTATTGAAAATGGACGATTTCATGGCGATCCAATAAGTCAAACTATTGTGATGAGAGACAAAGCAGCATCCCTAATTTAAGACCCAAATACATCTTAAGATTGATGAAAATCATGATTCTTAACGTTATAATAGTGTTAAGGGGATTATATAAGTGATTTATATGGAATTTTGAAAATCGTAACCCCTTGGAATGGGTTAAAATTAATATAGAATTGAGGATGCTTATGTTTACCGTATTGTCTGCGGGTATTGCACCGGGCATAGCACTATTGTCCTATTTTTACCTCAGGGATAAATATGAAACGGAACCGATTCGAATGGTCATTCGTATGCTGATTTTTGGGGCATTAGTTGTATTTCCGGTTATGGTAGTACAATTTGCTTTTCAATCGGAGCATCTTATTCATTCCATTTGGTTAGAAAGCTTTGTCCTCAATGGCTTTTTGGAAGAATTTGTTAAATGGTTTCTTGTTATTTATACAGCTTATCATCATGCGGAATTTAATGAACGTTATGATGGGATCGTATATTCAGTGGCTGTTTCATTAGGTTTTGCAACAGTTGAAAATGTCCTCTATCTATCAGCGTATGGCTTACATTATGCTATTATGCGTGCTTTATTGCCTGTTTCTAGTCATGCTTTATTTGGTGTTATTATGGGATATTATATAGGAAAAGCGAAATTTTCTTCCAATAAAAGAAAGTATTTACTCGTAGGGCTATTATTTGCAGTCGTACTTCATGGGATATATGATCTATTGCTGCATCTTGAGACATCTTGGTTGTACATCATGATACCATTTATGGGCTTTTTGTGGTGGAATGCACTTAGAAAAGTGAAGATGGCACATGTTCAGCATCAACTTTGGTTAAAACGTAAATTACCTTTGTCGCGTGTATCCGATAAAATGAACGGGGATTTACCACAATAACATATTATTTATTCTTAAAGAGGTTGTTCAAAAAGTCACCAAGTTAGCCAGTAACCCTTTTCATTTGTCACCTTTTTGAACACACACTTAAAACATAACAAATTTTTGTTATGTTTTTTTTTGTCATAGTTATATCAATCTTACTGGCAAGCTTTAGTCGAAAAAGATTCAGGCAGAATATTAGATTCAATCGTGTAACCCGAATTTGTTGAATATAAGTTTATCCTTTTTCGATACATAAACTCACTTTTTTTTGAAAGACTATGGGTATATCTTGTGAATTAGGAGACGTGATCATGAGAAAGAAAGGATATATTCAGAGAATAGGGATAGTCATTACAGTAATTGTGCTATGTATGTTTATACTAAATCTACAATCAAATCAGGCTACGGCATTTTCAGGACAAATCGTTCAAAAAGGCGCAACAGGTGATGATGTCATCGAACTTCAAGCAAGATTGCAATATATAAGCTTCTACAAAGGAAAGATTGATGGAGCATTTGGCTGGAGCACCTACTGGGCTTTAAGAAACTTTCAACAAAAATATGGATTAAAAGTTGATGGTCAATTAGGAACGACGACAAAGCAAAAATTAGTCAAGGCTTCGAAGTATGATGCCAGCTTTGTTAAGAAAAATATTAACGCAGGAAATGATTTCACCTACTATGGTGGAATTCCACTAGATCAGCAAGTGAAAAAAAAGACAGCTAACAATCCTTCGGGGAATAACAAAAAACAGTCTTCTAATCAAAATCAGTCAACTGGCCAAAACAATAAGGCTGCAAAGACGAATCAAGGTGGAAAATACACAATAGATCATCTGCCATCAGGATATTCTAAAAGCGATATTAATTTAATGTCCAATGCGGTTTATGGAGAGTCAAGAGGAGAGCCATATGTTGGACAAGTGGCTGTCGCGGCCGTTATTGTTAATCGCGTTTCTAACCCTAAATTTCCCAATAACGTCTCTGGGGTTATTTTCCAACCAGGTGCTTTTACAGCTGTCGCCGATGGACAAATCTGGCTGACACCGAATGAGACTGCTAAAAGAGCTGTATTGGATGCCTTGAATGGTTGGGATCCAACTCATGGGGCCATTTATTATTTTAATCCAGAAACGGCTACATCAGCTTGGATTTGGAGTAGGCCCCAAATTGCAAAAATAGGAAGACATATTTTTTGTGAATAAACGATTTTTATTAACATTTTTATCACTCATAAGGTACTAAAGTCTGATCTAACGATATTTCCTATTTGACATCTATGGTGAGAATAATACTTACGCTTTTGGATAAATAAATAGGTGACTGATGTGTGATGAAAATGTTGCTATTGTTAAAAAGGAGTGAACGTCTGTGTTTCGTTCGATATTAATTGCCATTTTGGCGTTATCTGTCATTGGATTCTCTTATTGGGGTTATGAGGAACATAAAGAGAAAAACAATATTCTGATTCACGCAGAGAATAATTATCAACAAGCTTATCACGAACTCGCCTACTATATTGATCAGCTCCATAATCAAATAGGGTCAACGCTCGCCATGAAAACTCAAGATTCGATGCGTCCACAATTGGCGGATGTTTGGCGCTTGTCTACACTTGCACATGGATTTATAGGTGAACTCCCATTAACTTTAATGCCATTTAATAAAACGAATGAGTTTTTGGCGAAGGTCGGGGAATTCAGCTACGAAAAAGGCATTAAAGAAACAAACGATAAAGATATATCTGATTCAGATTACAAAAAACTTCAAAAACTTTATAGTCAATCAAAAGAAGTTGAAGATGGCTTACGAGAAGTTGAAAATGTGGTTATGACCAATCACTTAAGATGGATGGATGTAGAACTGGCTCTATCTTCTCAAAATCAGAAAATGGATAATCAAGTGATTGATGGATTAAAAACAGTCGATGCTAAATCTGCAGATTACACGAAAAGTTTTGAGGCAACTAATCCCAAAAATGCCGTTAATCAAGATAAAACATTCACAAATCTAAGTGGTCCAAAGATAAATCAGAAAGAAGCGATTGAGCGATTTCAGTCGTTTATCGATGATCATAACATGAAGGTCAAACATATAGAATTAACAGGTAGAAATGGAAAAAAAGACTCTTATACGTTGTCGATGGAAAATAAATCAAATCAAAAAGGTGTATCTGGACAAGTGTCGAAACAAGGCGGGCATGTCATTTGGTTTATGAAACAACGTGAAACAAACTATGATAAAGTGACGTTGTATGAGGCCATTCAAAAAGCCAATAAATACTTAAATAAGCGAAAAATAAAAAATATGGTACTTGTACAAAGCGACCAATATGACCACGTTGGATTATTAACCTATGCTTTAAAAAAAGAAAATGTTCGTATTTATCCAGCCTCCATTCGGATAAAGGTCGCTTTAGATACAGGAGAAGTGATTGGATTTGATCAAACAGATTATTTATATAATCGAACAATCCATGTTAATTTAAAGCCCAAGTTAAAAAAACAGGTGGTTATAGATCATTTAAGCAATAAAATAAAAGTTCAGGAAGTTCATTTAGTCGTTTTTCAAAATGAGCAGATCCAAAATGTGTTGTGTTATGAAATTCTTGCTACACAAGATCAACATTCTTATCGAATACTGATCAATGCAAATACGAATGAACAAGAAAAGGTTGAATTATTGAATGGGTAAAAGGGAGATAACTTCCTCTTTTTTAATCGATTATGATAAAATTTTAATAGAGATTAGATGAGGGAGAAGAGAGGGACGAGATGTTTAAGATAGGGGAAAATCTAATATTAGAATATAGAGAAAACGCAAATAAAGTTAAGAAGTTTCGATGTCGTATTACCCAGGTAGAATTAGATAAAGGGATATATATTGACTTTCCTGTCAACATCAAAACGAGAAAAACGGAATTTATTCCAATAGGGACTCAGATTCACGCTTATTATAACAATAATCAGAAAGTTGTTCGATTCCCTACATTTATTCTTGAAAGAAAGAGAAGCAAAATTCCAATGATGAGACTTCAGTATCCTAATAGGGAAGAAATTCAATCAATCCAACGAAGAAATTACGTTAGGGTACAGGCCTCTGTCGATGTAGCTATTCATTTTAAACAACAGGATAAGGAGCCGTTCACAACGTTATCCAGTGATATAGGTGGTGGGGGGATTTTAATCAATTTACCTGCACATCATGAATTAATAGAAGAAGAAATGGTCGATGTATGGGTATCATTACCTATGCAATCTGGGCAGTTTCACTATCTACAATTTACTGGCCGTGTTGTTCGACTATTTAATGACAAAAAAACAGGAAGTGACAAAGCCTCCATCGAGTTTAAAGAGACAACAGAAAAACATCGAGAACCAATTATTCGATATTGCTATGAACAACAATTACAAGAAAGACGTTATTGGAGATAGAAAGTAAGCTAGAGAGATACATAAATGAGGTTGTTCAAAAAGTCACCAAATGATAAGCTACGAGTCTCGGCGCCCGTTTGTTTTTCCAGTCAAAAATCTACATTCTGGTCCTCAGGTGCAGCGCTGATCTTTGCCTTCTTGCTTTTAATTTGTCACCTTTTTGAACACCTACTAAATGGGAATTTGTCGATGGGTTTTTTTAGTCATTGACAGAATGGAAGAACCCCATTTCTTATGGTATAGTAATACAGGAAAATAGAAGTGAGAGATAGGAGTTTTGGGGATAATTATGAAAGAGAATTTTCAGGTTGCGATAGATGGACCTGCTGCAGCAGGAAAGAGTACAGTGGCTAAAAAAGTAGCTAAAATATGTTCTTTTATCTACATTGATACAGGTGCAATGTATCGTGCTTTGACATTCAAAGCTTTAGAGAAAAAAGTAGATTTAACAGATGGTCAAAAACTGAAGTCTATCCTTGATCGTGCTATAATTAAACTTAAACCAACGGAAAATGGTCAGCGTGTCATACTCGATGGTGAAGATGTAAGTGAAGTTATTCGTTATCAGAATGTCACAAATGCGGTATCTCTTGTGTCCTCACATCGTGAAGTTCGTGAAGAAATGGTCTTGAGACAAAGAAAATTAGCTGAAAATACAGGCGTTGTTATGGATGGAAGAGATATTGGTACACACGTTTTACCTAATGCCGATGTTAAGATTTTTCTAAAGGCATCAGTTGAAGAACGAGCATTAAGAAGATATAAAGAAGTTTTGGCGAAAAATATCGAAACAGTGTCTTTAGAAAAGTTACAAGAAGAAATCGCCTTAAGAGATAAGAAGGATAGTGAACGAGAGGTCTCCCCATTAGTAAAAGCCGTAGATGCCATTGAAATAGACACAACATCATTATCAATTGACGATGTCGTTGATCGAATATTGGAACTCGTGAAAGAGAGGCAATCACATTGAGCTTATACTCATTGGGTAAGAACATTCTGCACTACTTTTTTCGCATCATGTACCGATATGAAGTCGTAGGAGTAGAGCATATTCCAAGCGATGGCGGAGTTCTGATCTGTAGTAATCATTTGTCCAATTTTGATCCACCGCTTGTAGGCGTCTCTTGTCCTAGAGAAGTGAGTTTTTTAGCCAAATCAGAAATGTTTAAATTTAAGTTTGGAAAGAAAATATTAAAGAAAGTGCATGCTTTTCCAATTAAACGAGGTGCCAGTGATCGACAAGCCTTAAAAATCGCAAAGAAATTATTAGATGATGGCCATGTTTTAATTATGTTTCCAGAAGGGACGAGAAGTCGAACAGATGATTTCAACCCAGCACGGCCTGGAGCTGGTTTCTTTGCTCTTAGAACAGATGCTGTTGTTATACCTTGCTATATTAAAGGAAACTATAAACTATTTAGCCGAGTAAAAGTATACTTTGGTCAGCCAGTTGATATGTCTAATTTTAAAGAGAATAAAGCAAAACCGATTGAAGTAGCTAGATGTATTATGACTAAAATTGAGGATTTAAAAGTAAGATCAGTTTAAAAGATCTAATAGGTCTGATAAGCTTATCTACTTGACAAATAGGCTTAATTGTAAGAAGTTAAAATAAGAGAGTTATTGTTGGTTTAATTAAAGGAGGTCACTGATAATGGTTGAAGAAACAAACAATGAATTAGATGAATTTAATCCTTTGAATGTTGACGATGTTGTAACTGGGAAGGTTACCAAAGTTGAAGAAAAACATGCTTTGGTTGATGTAGGATATAAAGTAGATGGCATTTTACCTATTAGTGAACTATCAAGTTTACACATCGATAAAGTCTCTGATGTATTAAATGAAGGCGATGAAGTAACAGTTAAAGTCACTAAGTTGGTTGATGAGGAATTAGTCTTGTCAAAAAAAGAAGTAGATGCGGATTCCGCTTGGGACGGCCTCGAAGATAAATTTAAAAATCAAACAACGTTTACGGTAGAAATTGCAGATGTTGTTAAAGGTGGACTTGTTGTCGATCTAGGTGTACGTGGATTTATTCCGGCATCACTTGTTGAGCGTGTATACGTTGAGGATTTTAGTGACTATAAAGGGAAATCACTTGACGTGAAAATCGTTGAATTAGATCGTGAAAAAAGAAAGGTTATTTTATCTCATAAAGCCGTTATTGATGAAGAAGCAGAGCGTATTAAAATGGCCACTCTTCAAGATGTTCAAGCTGGTGAAATTCTTGAAGGGACTGTACAACGACTCACCGATTTTGGTGCGTTTGTTGACATCGGCGGTGTAGATGGACTCGTGCATATCTCTCAATTGGCACATCGTCATGTTGATACACCATCGGAGGTTGTCTCTGAAGGAGATAAGGTGAAAGTTAAAGTTCTATCCGTGGATCCTGAAAATGAACGTATATCCCTATCTATTAAAGATACTCAGCCAGGTCCTTGGGATAAAGCAAAAGAAACGATTCATGCAGGAGATGTTTTAGAAGGAACAGTCAAACGCATCGTCAACTTTGGTGCTTTTGTTGAACTTATACCTGGTGTTGAAGGACTCGTTCATATTTCAGAAATCTCACATAAGCATATTGGTACGCCGAATGAAGTTCTCACTGAAGGAGATCAGGTAAAAGTTAAAGTACTTGATGTAAATGCTGATGATAAGCGCATCTCATTAAGTATTAAAGATTTAGAAGAACCCGTTAAAGAAGAAGCGCCTGTTATTAACACAAATGATGATTCAACAACTGGATTTTCTCTTGGTGATATGATCGGTGATCAATTAAAAAAACTAAAAAAATAAAGTGAAACTTCCATCAGTGGGGGGGTTACTTCATCCCCCACTGATGGAAAGCCTGAAACAATCCGACCTTTTCGGGCAGTTGATCCCCCACCTCTCTTCTTTGAATACTCAGAATCTTGAGGTGGGGGTCTTTTCTAGCCGTTAAGGCGGGCTAAAAAATAATCAAAGTGGAAAGCTGTGTAATCTACACAGCTTTCTTTTAGGTAAAAAAGTATAACGAATGAAATGCTTATTAGTGCGTGTTCAAAAAGGTGACAAATTAGAAGCAAGAAGATCAAGGTGGCGCTGTTTTGAGGACCAGAATGTAGGTTTTTTCTACATGAGGACCGGAGAAACAAGCGAGCGCCGAGGAATCGTAGCTTATCATTTGATGACTTTTTGAACAACCTCTATTAAGAAATTGTTTGAGTAAAGATTCTTTTTTTGATAAGATTAATACGCTTATTCGTCAATCCCTTCTGTAAAAGAAGGGATTATTTATCAATACAGGTACTAGAAAATTTTTTATAAAAAAATGCAACCTGATACATGGACAAGTGTATACTATAAAGAGGAACGCTTCTTTGGAATGAATTCAATAGGTTCCGTTACAAACCACTTTAGAATAAGCATGAATCAATATTAGAAAAACAAGCAAATAATAGTATGAGGCTATAGTTTTAAAGTACATAAGTTTATTGATAAAATCATATTTTTCACTACGAGGACTCAAAAATAGATGTTTAGCTCAATTAATTTAGTGTAGACTTTTTTATTTTGGAGATGGGTCCCAATGACATCAATGAAATGATTCTTTTGATAAAAACTTTACTAATATTTGCACTGAAAGGAAGAAAGTGAATGTCTAAACCAACAGTTGCCATTGTGGGTAGACCAAACGTTGGAAAATCAACCATCTTTAATCGTATTGTAGGCGAGCGTTTGGCTATTGTGGAAGATATGCCAGGAGTCACAAGAGACAGGCTCTATGGTCCAGGAGAATGGCTTAATTATACATTTAATGTTATTGATACAGGTGGAATTGAACTAGGAGACGAGCCTTTACGTGTTCAAATGAGAGCACAAGCCCAAATAGCTATGGACGAAGCGGATGTCATTTTGTTTATTGTTGATGGAAAAGACGGTTTAACTCATGCTGATGAAGAAGTTGCTCAAATCTTATACCGCTCGGATAAACCTGTTGTTCTAGGAGTCAATAAGATTGATAATTTTAAGCAAAGAGAAAACCTATATGAATTTTACTCATTAGGTCTTGGTGATCCTATCGGTATATCAGGATCCCATGGGATAGGAATAGGGGATTTATTAGATAGTGTTGTTTCACACTTTGAACAAGAAGAGAAAGATGAGTATGATGAAACAACCATTAAATTCTCATTAATTGGGAGACCGAATGTCGGTAAATCATCTCTTGTTAATGCTATATTAGGTGAAGAAAGAGTTATTGTGAGTGATATTGCTGGTACGACTCGTGACGCAATTGATACACCTTTTACAAGGGATAACCAAGAATATGTGATCATTGATACAGCAGGTATCCGAAAACGTGGTAAAGTCTATGAAAAAACGGAGAAATACAGTGTATTACGAGCACAAAAAGCGATTGAAGGATCAGATGTCGTGCTTGTTGTTATTAACGGTGAGGAAGGAATTATTGAGCAAGATAAAAAAATTGCCGGTTATGCGCACGAAGCAGGTCGGGCCATTGTCATAGTGGTTAATAAATGGGATGCTGTTGAAAAAGATACGAAAACAATGGATCAATTTAAAAGAAAAATTAGAGAACAATTTCAGTATTTAAGTTATGCTCCTATTGTTTTCCTATCAGCAAAAACGAAACAAAAACTCGTTAATCTGCTTCCAACAATCCAAATGGTAGCTGAGAATCATGCAATGAGAATCCAAACCAGTCTATTAAATGATGTCATTAATGATGCCACAGCTATTACACCGCCGCCATCTGATAAAGGTAAACGACTTAAAATTTATTATGCAACCCAGGTTAGTGTAAAACCACCAGCTTTTGTTTTATTTGTCAACGATCCAGAGCTCATGCATTTTTCATATCAACGTTATTTAGAAAATAAAATTAGAGATACATTTGGATTTATTGGAACACCCATTCGAGTGATGGTAAGAAGAAAGAACGAACAGTAAGAGGGAGAGAAATTGGGGATGATGTTTATTTCGTTTGTACTAGCTTACTTAATTGGTTCGGTAAGTTTTAGCTATTTAATCACGAAGAAAATAAAAAAAGTTGATATTCGTAAAGAAGGAAGCGGTAATGCTGGGGCAACAAACACATTGCGCGTACTTGGCGTTGGTCCAGCCATCGGCGTTCTGATCCTTGATGTTTTGAAGGGGGTTGTTGCCATTCTAATCGCTCAAGCTTTACATTTAGATCTTTGGGCCATTGCATTGAGTGGCTTGTGTGCTATTTTAGGCCATAACTTTCCAGTATTTTTTGGTTTCAAAGGTGGAAAGGGAGTCGCCACAACAATCGGTGTATTTATTATGCTACTTCCGATTCCCTTTGTCATTGCAGGCGTCATAGGGCTCATTTTAATTGCTATTACGAGGTATGTCTCACTTGGTTCTATCATACTAATTATTTTAACGCCTACGCTTAGTCTTATCATCGGTAATTATTCTAATAGTATAACAGCGATCGGTTTTCTTATCGTTGTTTTAGCAATCTGGCAGCATAGAATGAACATTGTCCGTTTATTTCATGGCGAAGAAAACAAATTGGGTCAAAAAAAAGAGGCCTAATGAAGGGGAAGTGGATTAAATGAAAAAAGTGGCAGTTATTGGATCAGGAAGTTGGGGAACGGCGCTTTCTATGGTTCTTGCTGATAACGGTTATTCGGTTCAATTATGGGGGCATCGTCAAAATCAAATAGATGAAATTAATAGCTCACATACAAACCAACGCTATTTACCAGGGATCACTTTATCTGACCAAATTATAGCTTCCTCCGATATGAAATTGGTTCTTAAAGAAGTCGATATGGTTCTAATTGTTGTTCCAACAAAGGCCATGCGTGAGGTTTTAACAAACATTCGAGAAAATCTTGATCATTCCGTCATTTTTGTTCATGGGAGTAAGGGAATCGAACCTGGGAGCTCAAAACGTATTTCTGAATTAATCGAGGAAGAAATACCAAATGACAAAAGGCAAGGTGTCGTTGTACTATCAGGACCAAGTCATGCAGAAGAGGTTTGCCTTAGACATCCAACAACGGTCGCTGTAGCCTCACATTCGCTTGAAGCTGCAAGAAAAGTTCAAGACGCCTTTATAAATAATCATTTTCGTGTTTATACAAATGATGATATTGTTGGAGTGGAAATTGGGGGGGCTCTGAAGAATATCATTGCTTTAGGCGCCGGTATATCAGATGGTCTTGGTTATGGAGATAACGCAAAAGCGGCACTTATTACACGAGGTCTCGCGGAAATTGCTCGATTAGGAACAAAATTAGGGGCAAATCCATTAACGTTTATCGGCCTTGCTGGAATGGGAGATCTTATTGTCACATGTACAAGTATACATAGTCGTAATTGGCGATGTGGCCATTTACTAGGGAAGGACCACACTCTAGAAGAGGCGTTGAATGAAATGGGGATGGTTGTCGAAGGTGTTAGAACGACCAAGGCAGCTTATCTACTCGCACAGCAAGAAAATGTAGAGTTGCCGATTACTACTGCCATTTATAATGTCTTATTCGAAGGAAAGTCGCCTAAACAAGCAGTAGACGAGTTAATGAATCGTGACAAAAAAGACGAAATAGGACCATTATTCGAGATGTTACAAGATAAATTCAGTCAATGAAACAGTTAAGTGGCTAAAGAAAGGTTTTTTACACCCTATCTAGACATTAAGAAATATCATTTCAAATGACACTGAAATGATATTCGTTCTTTTTTCTGCACAATGTTTCCCCCTTTGCATATAATGTTTTGAAAGTAAGGAAAAGGGGGATTCTCATTGGATTCAAAAAATCCTTTTTTTGATCATATTGAAAAGAAGACCAATGTAAAAAAAGAAGATATTTTCTCTCTAGCTAACTCAGTTTCAAATGCTGACTTTCATGATGAAAAAACAGTAAGAGATCTCATTGGACAAGTTGCAAAATTGGCCAATGTATCAGTACCAAAAGAAAAAGAAGATCTACTCGTTAAAACGATTATTAACAATAATGTCCCTTTAAATTTCTCTTCTTTGTCAAAAATGTTCGATCAAAAATAAGAAACTAGGCTATCGTCAAGGACAATATAAACGGCGATGGCATACGGTATATTGAATGACCACAACAATAGAAGAGATGCTAGTTGTAGAAGGATTTAGTCAAATCGGGTAAAGCGTATGCTTTACCTGATTTTTTTTCACTTTAAGAAAGTATTTAAATTAAGATATAAGTGCGTGTTCAAGGTGACAAATGAAAAGGGTTACTGGCTAAGTACGCTCGCTGGCATCCTGCCAGAACGCCAGTACTAGCCCGTCCTGGGCGTCGAGCGGCGGAGTTCCTTAGAACCGGAATTTCTCGCGTTGTGGTCGTTTCAGGCAACAGCCACAGGGCGTGAGTGGTTTTAGCCAGAGATCCCCTTGAATCCACTACATGAGGACCGGAAAAACGAGCGGGCGCCAAGATTCGCAGCTTATCATTTGGTGACTTTTTGAACAACCTCATAAATTATAAGAGCGGACTTAGGACTCTGTCTGCGCTTTACAGGCAAGCCAATCGGACCTATACGGGCAGTTGATCCCCACCCTATTCTCTTTAAAAACTCAAAATCTTGAGGTAGGGTCTTTTCTAGCCGTTAAGGCGGGATAAAATATAAAGTTTTTCTTATAAAATATGAAAAAAGTGGTCTGAAAGGTCAAGTTATACAATAGCCTATTTGAGAAGGGAATTTACCATCTGGCGGTCCATTTCAAATATTGGAGCTGATGCATTTTATAAAATCATAGAATTAATATTGTAAGTTGTCATATTCGATGGACAAAGTCATATTTATATATTATATGACGTCTTCGAATACATTTTTGAAGATCGGGAGGGTGTATAATTTGGAACAAATCGATATTTTCAAAGATATTGCTGAAAGAACTGGTGGAGATATTTATCTCGGTGTTGTTGGTGCCGTTCGTACGGGTAAATCAACCTTCATTAAAAAGTTTATGGAACTTGTTGTACTCCCTAATATTGAGAATGAGGCTGACCGTGCTCGCGCACAAGATGAACTACCTCAAAGTGCAGCTGGCAAACAAATCATGACAACGGAGCCAAAATTTGTTCCGAATCATGCAGTCTCAGTTAAAGTGGATGATGGTCTTGAAGTCAATATCCGTATTGTTGATTGTGTTGGCTATGCCGTCAGCGGAGCAAAAGGCTTTGAAGATGAAAATGGGCCAAGAATGGTGCATACGCCTTGGTATGATGAACCAATTCCATTTCAAGAAGCAGCGGAAATCGGCACAAGAAAAGTTATTCAGGAACACTCTACACTTGGTGTTGTGGTAACAACGGATGGTTCGATTGGTGAAATACCACGTGGTGACTATATTGAGGCAGAGGAACGAGTCGTTGAAGAATTAAAAGAAGTGGGTAAACCATTTATTATGATTGTTAACTCAACCCATCCTTATCATCCGAATACAGAAGCTCTTAGAAACGAGTTAGCTGAAAAATATGATATTCCAGTGCTTGCACAAAGTGTAGAAAATATAACCCAACAGGACATTAATAATATTTTGAGAGAAACTTTATATGAATTTCCGGTTTTGGAGGTTAATGTTAATCTACCAAGTTGGGTCATGGTGTTACATGATGATCACTGGCTAAGACAAAGCTATGAAGGTGCGGTCAAAGATACTGTAAAAGATATTAAGAGGCTACGTGATGTTGATCGTGTGGTCGGTCACTTTGGCGAGTATGAATTTATTGAAAATGCAAAACTGGCGGGTATTAACATGGGCCAAGGTGTTGCGGAAATTGATTTGTATGCACCAGATGACCTATATGATCAAGTATTAAAAGAGGTTGTAGGTGTTGAAATACGTGGGAAAGATCACTTGCTTCAACTTATGCAAGAGTTTGCTCATGCTAAGAAAGAATATGATCAAGTAGCAGATGCCCTAACAATGGTAAAACAAACGGGGTATGGTATCGCAGCGCCAGCTCTGACCGATATGAGTCTTGATGAACCTGAAATTATTAGACAAGGATCTCGATTTGGGGTTAGACTGAAGGCTGTAGCTCCTTCGATCCATATGATAAAAGTGGATGTAGAGTCGGAATTTGCCCCGATAATTGGTACGGAAAAACAAAGTGAAGAGCTGGTTAGATATTTGATGCAAGACTTTGAAGATAACCCCTTATCGATTTGGAATTCAGATATTTTTGGAAGATCGTTAAACTCCATTGTACGTGAAGGCATCTCGGCTAAGTTATCCCTCATGCCAGAAAACGCTCGTTATAAGTTAAAAGAGACACTAGAAAGAATTATTAATGAGGGTTCAGGAGGGTTAATTGCTATTATTTTGTAAATGAAATAGGACTTACTTTCTAAGACTCTTCAATTTGAGGGTCTTTTTTTGTTGATTTTTTCCTTCAATTATTTAATATATAATGATCATGGGGAGCAAGATCTATTAAAAATATAGCCATTTATGCATGAAATTTATAGAAAAAAGATTAAAAAGCGATGAATATGACTATATTTTAATAAAAGATGTTGAATTATTGAATAGGTTCGTATAAGATAAGCCTTGTTAATGTTTTTGCAACCACAAAAATAATGAAAGTGATACGAATGATGTTTTGAGAGGAGGTGAAGGTGTTGAATAAGACTGAACTTATTAATGCTGTAGCAGAATCTGCTGAGCTTTCCAAAAAAGATGCAACTAAAGCTGTTGATTCTGTATTTTCAACAATTGCTGATGCTCTCAAAGAAGGTAGCAAAGTGCAATTAATTGGTTTTGGTAACTTTGAAGTACGCGAACGTTCGGCGCGTAAAGGCCGCAACCCTCAAACGGGTGAAGAAATTGATATCGCTGCAAGTAAAGTACCTGCTTTTAAACCAGGCAAAGCTCTTAAAGAGTCCGTTCAATAATCAAGTACATAGGGCGATGCTTTAGATTGACGTGAAGGAGTCACATGGGTGACTCCTTTTTTACACTTAAAGAATGTATAAAACTAGGCCTCTGTCTGCGCCTAGGCCCGCAATCGGCAAGTTTTCTTTGCCATAATCATATAACTTTATTCTAATCAAAAAGCAGATGGAGAATTTACAATCACCATTCGGATATTTTTATAATACCAAAGGATTTTTTGTGAATATTAGGGTGTAGAAGTTTGAAGTTGAATAATAAATGTGTTTTCTTTATACTTTAAGGAAGGGTCTATGTTAATATTTCTTTAGATAGTGAATGGCACGAAAGCAGATTTCGAAAACAAATATCAACGAAGGAAATTTTTCCGTCGTTTATTTAAAAGGGCAAAAGAGCATGCCAATTTAATCATTAATAAATAACGAATCTCCATTATCCCATTTTCTGAATCACTTCTCACTAAAAACAAACATAACTTGTAGTTTTTTATTTCATAATGAACAATACATAAAAGCTTGATACTGGAGGAAATACACCATGACTGTGGACCATAAAAAAATCGAAAAAGCGATAACGATGATTCTTGAGGCGATTGGTGAAGATCCAAGTCGTGAAGGGCTAATAGAGACGCCTCAACGCGTTGCAAGAATGTACGAAGAAGTATTTCAAGGATTACATCAAGATCCGAAAGAACATTTATCAAAAGTCTTTGGCGAAAATCATGAAGAACTTGTTATTGTCAAAGATATTCCGTTTTATTCGATGTGTGAACATCATTTAGTCCCTTTTTTTGGGAAAGTACATGTTGGTTATATCCCACGAGGTGGTCGTGTGACTGGGCTTAGTAAACTTGCACGTGCGGTAGAAGCGGTTGCTAAAAGACCACAGCTTCAAGAACGAATAACCACGACTGTTGCGGATAGTATTGCTGAATCTCTTCATCCCTATGGGGTTATTGTTGTTATTGAAGCTGAACATATGTGTATGACAATGCGAGGAGTAAAAAAACCCGGAGCAAAAACGGTTACCTCTGCAGTTAGAGGGATTTTTCAAAATGATGCAACTGCAAGAGCAGAAGCACTTTCTTTAATTAAAGACTAACAAAAAGATGAGGGATATATATGGCTGATGATTATCAAATGAATGATTACTTTATTGTTAAAGCTGAAGAAGATGGTGTTAATGTGATAGGAATGACACGTGGTGCAGAAACTAAATTCAATCATCTAGAAAAGCTGGACAAAGGCGAAATCATGATAGCTCAATTCACAGAGCATACAGCAGCCGTCAAGATTAGAGGGAAAGCAACTGTACATACCAAATATGGGGATATTTCCTCTGAATGATAGGATTATCGTCTCCTACTTCATTTACATTATGATATAATTTATAACGCTCAAAGATATTTCTAAGCGTTCAATGTTTTTTGATTAGAAAGACAAAAGGAAGAACTCTAAGTATGGGGGAATAGCATGTCAATCCAAGATGAAGTTGTTCAAATATACCATAAAATTCAAAAAAAGGTTAATCACCCATATCTTAATCGCTATTTGCCTAAACCAACTGTTGACATAGATAAAATACTAACCCTTTTTTTATTGTTTAAACAACATGGATCTTATAAAAATATCGAACAATATGTCATGAGTGTGATGATTGCACAAATGGGGTTAGATACTCATGAAAAAATCACAAAAAATGAAGAATTTAAAGGCCTTGAACTTAAACAAAGACAACTCACAGTCTTATCTGGTGATTTTTATAGCTCACTTTACTATTACATATTGGCTGAACAAAAAGATATTCAAATGATTAAATGGATCTCACAAGCTATACAGGAATTAAATATGCATAAAATGCATTTTTTCTACGCTGAGAATGTCGTAAATGTTGATTATTATTTTAATCATTTAAGACAAATAGAATCATGCCTAATCATAAAGTTGGCAGAAAAATTAGATATTAACGAATGGTCCGATATCATAGCGGATTTCTTTTTCTTAAAGCGCCTTCATTTGGAAAGAGATTTTTTAGATCACAGGGAAGCTACTCATACATCTTACATCTACCACATCATAAAAGGTACGGACATAGATAAGCAAAATTTTAAAGAGCAGATTGAAGATCAAATGAATCAGATAAGAAAAAAATGGTCAATGGATATTTTACCTAAAAAGCAAAACTTATCAAAACATCTTGGATACCTTATCGATCATTTCACTAAAGTAAGTCAACCATTTAAGAGGAACACATTAATTAAGGGAAGGATAAATTATGCCGATCGATGAAATGAAATCAAAGCATGAAAAAGTTCATCATGTGTTTCAAACCATTTATAAAAAATATGACTTCATGAATTCTCTTATAAGTTTCAATCGCCATAAATCATGGCGAAAGAGAACGATGCAATTAATGAATGTGAAAAAAGGACGTACTGCCATTGATTTGTGTTGTGGAACAGGAGATTGGACTCTTGCTTTAGGGGAGAGTGTTGGTCCAAACGGTCATGTTGTTGGCCTTGACTTCAGTGATAATATGCTAGAAGTGGCTAAAATGAAGTTAATGGAAACAAAGTTACAGAATATTGAGCTTAAACAGGGCGATGCCATGTCACTGCCATTTGATGACAATTCGTTTGACTATGCAACGATTGGTTTCGGTTTACGAAATGTGCCTGATTATCTTACAGTATTAAAAGAAATGTTCCGTGTTTTAAAACCAGGCGGAATGGCTGTATGTCTTGAAACGTCTCAGCCCACTTTACCAGTATATAAGCAAATGTATTTTTTCTACTTTAAAAATATAATGCCGGTATTAGGTAAAATTTTTGCTGGCAGTTATAAAGAGTATGTTTGGTTAAATGAATCAACCCAAAATTTTCCAGACAAACAAAAGTTAGCCGAATTATTTAACGAAGCTGGATTTCGAGACGTGGAGATTACGTCATTTATGGGTGGAATTGCTGCCGTACATAAAGCAAAAAAATAACCCAACGTATCCCGCCTTAACGGCAAGAAAAGAACCCAATCACAAGATTCTGGGTATTCAAAGAAGATAGGTGAGGATCAACTGCCCGTAAAGGGTCTGATTGGTTCAGGCTTGCCATCAGTGGGGGATGACGCAGGCTAAAAACGCGACGTCCTATCGCAACGCCTGCACTAGAACATCCTGTGCGTCGAAAAATCCCCACTAATGGAGGTTTCACTTTATCTATTCCGTCCGAGTGTCATAAAAAGTAGAGGATGATGCCTCTTGTTACTAACTCTTAACTTTGAAAGAGAACTTTGAATATAGGTGAATGGTATGACAATAGCAGGAATATACAGAACACAAAAACGAAATTTAAAAGACATCGAACAAGTTATGGAGAACCTCCTCAAGACAAATCACACGACTTTACATCAAGCAGCCGTTGATTTATTAAGAGCAGGTGGAAAAAGAATTAGACCTATTCTTGTTATGTTATCAGCGGAATATGGAAATCCCAATCATGAAGATGTAAAAAAAGCCGCAGTAACGCTTGAATTAATACATATGGCTTCGTTAGTTCATGACGATGTCGTTGATAACGCTAATCTAAGAAGGGGTAAAAAAACCGTCAAAGCGACTTGGGATAATCGTGTGGCCATGTATACAGGAGATTATATTTTTGCTCATTCTATTGAGCACATGACAGGGGTTCAACTACCCTATGCTCATCAACTCGTATCGAAAGCCATTCGAGATGTTAGCTTAGGTGAAATAGAGCAAATTCGACATCTCTACAATGTAGATCAACATTTACGTCACTACCTCCTGCGAATTAAACGCAAGACGGCTCTCCTCATAGCCTTAAGTTGTCAATTGGGTGCGTTAACTGCAGGTTGCCCACAAGACATTGTTCGTAAACTTTATTATTTTGGCTATTTTATTGGTATGTCATATCAAATAATAGATGATATATTGGATTTTGTTGGAACAGAGAAACAACTGGGTAAACCATCTGGGAGCGATTTGAAACAAGGTAATATTACGTTGCCTACTTTGTTTGCATTATCTATCCCTGATGTCCGTCAACGTGTGATATCATGTTTTGAATCTAACGATGATCAAGCCGATTGGGATGGAGTGATCCAATCAGTCAAACAATCAGGCGGGATTGAGTATGCAGAATCAATGAATGAACGCTATCTCGATAAAGCTCTTAACGTCCTTAAGAGTTTACCACAAAATCAAGTTACAGAAAATCTGAGGAAAATTGCAGACTATCTTGGAAAAAGGAAGTATTAGTTAGGTGAATAAACGTGATAAATGGCATTCGCTTGACTATTTTATCATTTATGAATAAATAAAGAATTGTCGAATTAACTGAAATTTGATAAACTACAAACACCATATTTATTTTGATAGAAAGTGTCCAGCCCGAAACGACATAACGTAGTGAATTCAAAACGAATATGGTGAACAAAGGAGATAAGGGTAATGGAAAAAACATTTCTTATGGTGAAACCCGATGGGGTTCAAAGACAGCTTATTGGAGCCATTGTTCATCGTTTTGAAGAAAAAGGGTTTAAATTAGTTGGCGCAAAATTCATGCAAATCTCACGCTCACTTGCTGAACAACATTATGCTGAACATCAAGGTAAACCTTTTTTTGAAGATCTTGTTCAATTCATAACATCTGGCCCTGTATTTGCTATGGTATGGGAAGGCAGAGATGTCATTCGTTTATCACGTAAGATTATGGGAGCTACAAATCCACTTGAAGCCGCCCCTGGCACGATACGTTCCGATTACAGTTCATTTATGAGTCGGAATTTGATTCACGGTTCAGATTCACTCGAGAGTGCTGAAAGAGAAATCCACTTGTTCTTTAACTCATCTGAAATCATTAAGTATGAGAAAGCGGTTGACCAATGGATTTAAAACCAGCCGTTCATTGGCTGGTTTTTTATACGATCTCTCAAAATTTTTATAAGCAAAGATATCAGTTTAATACTTAGAACCGAAATCTAGATGCCACAGGACTGGTTATCGTACATAGTTAACACTCGTTTCATTTACCTATGTGTGATATGGAAGAGAGGTGCTTATTACGAGTGGTGGATGATTACCAATGGTTTATAATGCATTTTCATAATTTAACGGGTATTGACCTCTCACTATATAAAGAAGAGCAA
Source organism: Terrilactibacillus laevilacticus (assembly GCF_006517395.1). GTDB lineage: Bacteria > Bacillota > Bacilli > Bacillales > Sporolactobacillaceae > Terrilactibacillus > Terrilactibacillus laevilacticus. The sequence continues at coordinate 89,835 of NZ_VDCY01000005.1, read as the reverse complement.
ATGAAAAGAAGATTAACGACATTAAGGCTCAAACGAAATATTCAAACATTTCAAGAATTTTATCATGCCATACTTAAGTCAAAACCACTTTATGAAGAATGTCTTGACCGCGTGACCATTAATGTGACTGAATTTTATCGTAATCGACCAAGATGGGATGTTTTGGAACAATTTATAAAAGAGCAGTTTCGTGATAAACAAGAAATAAAGGTTTGGAGCGCAGCTTGTTCCACCGGTGAAGAACCGTTTTCTTTAGCAACCTTACTATCTCGCTATCTCCCGTTAGAGGGCATTCATATTACAGCCACAGATATTGACCTCAAAGTTCTTCGGAAGGCTAAAGAAGGCAACTATATTGAGAGGACATTAAACAATCTAACAGATCAGGAAAAAACCATGTTCTTTGATAAAAATGGGTTAATCTATACGGTTAAAGACAAATATCGCCCGTTAATTACGTTTCAACAACACAATTTGCTATCTGATCCCGCACCGGATTCTTTTGATCTTATTGTTTGTCGAAATGTTCTCATTTACTTTAAAGAAGATGCCAAACAAATGATCTATCAAAAGTTTGGTCAAGCTCTAAAACCAAATGGATTGTTGTTCGTTGGTAGTACAGAACAAATTTTTCATTCTGAGAATTTTAATTTAAAACCCGTTAAAACATTTTTTTATCAAAAAATTGAGAAGAGTTCATATGATGTGATGTGCCGAACATCAAGTTAAAACATTTTTTTATCAAAAAAATTGAGGAGAGATAAAAATTGAGAATTTTAACAGCAGGAGAATCACATGGCCCACAATTGACAGCCATTATTGAAGGGCTCCCATCACAACTTCCCATTGATAAATCCTTAATCAATGCAGAATTAAAAAGGAGACAAGGGGGGCATGGGCGCGGACGCCGCATGGTTATTGAGACGGACCAAGTCCAAATTGTTTCTGGTGTTAGACATGGAAAAACAACGGGTGCCCCTGTAACATTGGTCATTGAAAATAGAGACTGGAAAAACTGGACATCCATTATGACTTCAGATCCCATAGAAAATCCAGATGAAGTGAAAAAGCAGGTTACAAAGCCAAGACCTGGTCATGCAGATTTAAATGGTGGATTAAAATACAATCATAGAGACATGCGTAATGTTTTAGAACGATCATCTGCAAGGGAAACAGCGATGCGTGTTGCAATTGGTGCCATTGCAAAACAGTTTCTCTCTCATTTTGGGATTGATGTGGCTGGTCGTGTGATCAATATTGGAGGAGTAGTTGACACGGAAACTGTGCCTGAATCAATTGAAGAACTTAAGGAGCGCACGGAAAATTCACCTGTTCGCTGTTTAGACAAAAAAGCTGAAGAAAAAATGATTAACGTCATAGATGAAGCGAAAAAAAATGGCGATTCCATTGGGGGAGTCGTAGAAGTTATCGTGAATAATGTTCCTGCGGGACTTGGCAGTTTTGCTCATTACGATCGAAAATTAGATGCTAAAATTGCGATGTCTGTCCTTAGTATCAACGCTTTTAAGGGGGTTGAATTCGGGATTGGGTTTGACGCGGCCAACCGTCCGGGAAGTGAAGTCCACGATGAAATTTTATGGAATGAAGAAGAAGGATACACGCGAAGAACCAATCGTTTGGGAGGATTTGAAGGTGGCATGACAACAGGTATGCCAATCGTGGTTAGAGGCGTTATGAAACCTATTCCAACTCTATATAAACCACTTCAAAGTGTTGACATAAACACCAAGGAACCTTTCAGCGCAAGCATTGAGCGTTCCGATAGTTGTGCTGTTCCAGCTGCAAGTGTCGTCTGTGAACATGTCGTAGCTCTTGAAATTGCAAAGGCAGTCTCAGACAAATTTGCAGGTGATTATTTAGAGGAAAAAATAGCCTCTTTTGAAGCTTACAAAAAACATCTTTTAAACTTTTAATAAATCTACGGCTGGCATATTTTGGTATGCTAGCTTTTTTATAGCTTTACCGATATATTGGATAGAGTAGATAAACTCGGTTTTTGACTTTTTTTTAATTGGGGCTTTCAATTTATGGCTATTAAAATTGAGATAATTTACTAAAAGTGTGTAAAAACAGATTTAAGATGTATATGGGGAAATGTAAGAATTGTAGATAGAACACAAGATTAATTAAATTGACAGACTAATGGAATTTGTTTATTATAGTATTAACTTTTCAGAAGCCGTAGGGCATCAGAAAATAGCTGAGTAGAGATTAGACGAGAATGAGTGTGCTTGAGCAGAGAAGAGCTTAGGGTTAATGAAAACAAAAATGAAAGTGTTTATTAATTTATTAATCCATTATTAACTAAAAATCCCCCTATTTTCTTCATCCTCATCAGACGCCCATTCCTCAAATTTGGAGGGGTGCAAAGATGTTCAATAACTTATATCCTAAGCGTTCCGAATCATATCACCGATGGCGTAGTTATTTTAAGTCATAAAATTTATAGATTATTAAATAACTAAAATAACATCGTGTGAAAATTGAGGAGGAATCATAATGTTTGAATCAAAATTATCCGAATTATTAAATGGACATAAATTAACGGAAGACGAAGCAGTGTACATGATGGATCAAATTATGTCTGGTGAAGTTCTTCCAACTCAAATAGCCAGTTTTCTTTCTATTCTTCGTTTCCGTGGCGAAACGATTGAAGAAGTTACTGGTTTTGCACGTGCCATGAGGGCACATGCCAAAACATTTTCTTATCATGACGAGGTCATGGATACATGTGGGACTGGTGGAGATAATGCTTCTACGTTTAATATTTCCACTGCTGTGGCGATTGTCCTATCTTCTCTAGGTGTAAATGTAGCTAAACATGGCAACCGGTCTTTTTCTTCAAAAAGCGGAAGTGCAGATGTTTTAGAAACACTCGGAATTTCAATTCAATCAACGCCAGAAGAGGCCGTCAAAGCTCTTGATGATAAAAATATGTGTTTTCTTTTTGCTCCACTATTTCATGCGTCTATGAAACATGCTGCAGGGCCAAGAAAGGAACTAGGTTTTAGAACCGTTTTTAATATATTAGGTCCTTTAGCCAATCCTGCAAACAGTTCTAGACAGTTATTGGGTGTATTTAACTATGAGTCAGCTTTGAAAATGGCACACGCTCTCTCACGCCTTGGGACAAAACGTGCTTTATTAGTTAATGGAGAAGATGGACTTGATGAAATATCCATTTGTGGAAGAACAAATATGGTTCTCGTTGAAGGAAATAAAGTCAAAGAATTTAAACTTCAACCCGAGGACGTCGGATTAGAACGTGGATCCTTTAATGACTTAAAAGTATCAAACAGCCAAGAAAGTGCGGTTCTTATCGAAGATATTTTTAAAGGTAAAGGAAATCAAAGTGCAACCGATATTGTATGCTTAAATGCAGGGGCAGGTTTATTCACCTATGGTAAAGTATCAACCATTGAGGAAGGCGTTCACCAAGCACGAAAAGCCATCAATCAAGGAATGGCTCTTGAACAATTAGAAAAATTAAGAAGTCATGTGGAGGTAGAACGTCTTGCTTGAAAAAATTTTGGGAACGAAGAAAGAAGAACTCGCCGAATTTCAAATGACAGAATTGGATTACTCCGAACGAAAACGATATTCGTTTAAATATGCGTTAACACATCCTAATCATTCGATTGGATTAATTGCTGAAGTAAAAAAAGCATCACCATCCAAAGGGATATTTAGAGAAACAATTGACCCAGCAGCCATTGGTAAAGAATATGCTTTAGCAGGAGCAGATTGTATTTCAGTTTTAACGGATCAAACGTATTTTCAAGGATCAATTGAAAATTTAGTAAAGGTACGTGAACAAGTTAAGATTCCTATACTTCGAAAAGATTTCATTATTGATCATCGTCAAGTCGAAGAAAGTAATCGAATTGGAGCGGATGCAATTCTCCTTATTGCAGCTGCACTAGAGCCAAAAAAACTGCTTGATTTGTATCTCTATGCAGAAGAATTAGGTCTCGAATCGCTTGTTGAAGTGCACAACGAAAAAGAACTCGATCAAGTTCTGACGACTTTCAAACCTTCAGTTTTAGGAATTAATAACCGAAATCTAAAAACCTTTGAAACAACACTTGAAACAACGAGGAAGCTAGTGAGTATGGTTCCAAAAGATCTTGTTTTAGTAAGTGAATCAGGCGTGCATACACATGAGAACATTGAATTTCTAAAAGACCTCGGTGTTAATGGTTGTCTCGTTGGTGAAGCTTTAATTAGAGCTAAAACACCAACCGATGGAATCAATCAATTATTTGGGTTGGTTTAATATGATAATAAAATTTTGTGGAAACCGTTCTTTTCAAGACTTACAATTATCATTAAATAGTCAAGCCACACATATTGGATTAATTTTCACTCAAAAAAGCAAACGCTATGTTGCACCTGAGCAATTGGCGGGTTGGCTTCCAAAACTAGAAAATGCATCGGCAAAAACTTGGGTAGGCGTATTTGTTAATCCATCCATGGGCGAAATCATGGAGGTTTTAGAAAAAGTTCCATTAGATGTCATTCAGTGTCATGGAACCGAAACACCTGAATTCTTATTAAAGGTAAAAGAGGATACCAAAAAAAGAGTGTGGAAAGTGATTCATCATGCTCCAGATTCTTTAGATAGGATGCGCAAATACAAAGGGATAGCAGATGGTTATGTTATCGATAAAAAAACAGCAACGGCATGGGGTGGAACGGGCCTTTCATTTGAATGGTCCTATACCCCGCTTTATCTTGAGGAAGCTAAGCGTCAAAAAGTTCCTTGTTTGATAGCTGGAGGCATTAATCCTAAAAATCTTGCTCATCTATTAGATTATGATCCGGATGGTATCGACTTAGCGTCAGGAATCGAAACAGCTAATCAAAAAGATATAACTCTAATTCAACAAATTGAAGAGAAGGTGCTGCAATCATGATAGAACAAGAGACAACGAAACAGCCAATTAAAAAGGGAAGATACGGTTCTTTTGGTGGAAGATACGTACCAGAAACCCTCATGTTTGCTTGTGAGGAACTTGAAAAGGCCTACGAAGATGCCTCAAAAGATCAAGCGTTTCTTTCTGAGTATCATTCCTTGTTAAAAGAATATTCAGGTCGTCCCACACCGGTAACTTATTTAAAACGAGTGACAGAACAAGTGGGCGGGGCCAAAATTTATTTAAAACGTGAGGATCTTAATCATACAGGGGCTCACAAGATAAATAATGCCATCGGTCAAGCGTTACTTGCTGTTCGTATGGGAAAGAATAAAGTCATTGCAGAAACTGGGGCAGGTCAACATGGTGTTGCTGTTGCAACAGTAGCGGCTTATTTTGGTCTCTCTTGCAAAGTTTTTATGGGAGCACTAGATGTTGAAAGACAAGCGCTAAATGTCTTTCGAATGAGACTTTTAGGGGCAGAGGTTATCCCTGTAGAAAGTGGTAATAAAACATTAAAAGACGCCACAAATGAAGCTTTTAGGTATTGGGCGGCAAATGTTGAAGATACCTTCTATATCGTTGGCTCTGTTGTAGGACCTCACCCTTATCCGATGATGGTCAGAGATTTTCAACGGGTGATCGGTGATGAATCAAAAGAGCAATTTATTGAAAAAACGGGAAAACTTCCTGATGCCGTTGTTGCTTGTGTTGGCGGCGGCAGCAATGCGATGGGAATGTTCTATCCTTTCTTAGAGGATGATGTGGCTTTATTCGGTGCTGAAGCAGCGGGTAAAGGTATTGATACGGAGGAGCATGCGGCGACTTTAACCAAAGGTACCGAAGGCGTCCTGCATGGTGCAAGAACCTATCTTATTCAAGATGAAAATGGTCAAATCATTGAACCTTATTCGATCTCAGCAGGGTTAGATTATCCAGGGATTGGACCAGAACACGCTCACTTATCAAAAAGTGGACGCGTGACTTATCGAGCTATAACAGATAAACAGGCGATGGAAGCACTTGGACTACTTTGTAAAAAAGAAGGGATCCTCCCTGCGCTTGAGAGTGCCCATGCTTTTGCTTTAGCTATTGAACAAGCAAAAACGATGGACCCTAGTCAAACTCTATTAGTCTGTCTTTCTGGTAGAGGAGATAAAGACGTTCATACCGTGATGCAATATTTGGAGAAAGAAGGGGCTATTCATGAATCGATTTAATCAGTATATGAGGGAAAATCAAGGTTCTCTTTTTATCCCTTTTATTACAGCCGGTGATCCTTCTGAGAATGCCACCGTTGATATAGCTCTTATGATGCAAAAAATGGGTGCATCAGCACTGGAACTTGGTATCCCATTTTCAGACCCTGCAGCTGATGGACCTGTCATTCAAAAAGCATCTTTGCGTGCCCTTAAACAAGGGATGACACTGAAAAAAGCAATGTTTTTAGCTAAAAAAATGCGGGAAAAAGGATTGAAAATTCCCATTATCATATTTACTTACTATAATGTTCTGTTACAATTAGGGGAAGAACGGTTTATGGAATTAGCGCATGAATGTGATGTTGATGGCTTACTTGTTCCTGACTTGCCATTTGAAGAAAGTGGTGATTTAAGAAGTTTATGTACGAAGGAAAACATACCACTTATACAATTAGTAGCCCCAACAACTTCTGATAAACGTTTAAAACAGATTGTTGATCAGGCACAAGGGTTTATTTACTGTGTATCTTCTCTTGGTGTTACCGGAGTACGTCAAACTTTTCATCCAGATGTTTATCCTTTTCTGAAACGTGTGCGTGAGCTGTCACCGATTCCTATTGCTGTTGGCTTTGGTGTTTCTTCATCTAAGCATGTTGAAGCCCTTCAAGATCATTGTGATGGTGTGATAGTCGGAAGTGCCATTGTTCGTGAAATTGAAAAGCATATAGATGAATTAGATGAATTAAAGGATGACCAAAAACGCAAGGAAGCATTAGGTGACATGTATCACACACTACAAAAACAATTATTTAACAAAGATAAAGCTGTTATTTAATTTTTGGCAAATACACATCACATAACTTGTGATGTGTATTGTTGCCAATCAGGACTTTGTTTTTTAAATAATCATTTCTTACATAATCAACTAAAAATATAAGGATACAGATTAATATGTCAACTACGAAGAAAACAGTCTTAATTGCAGGGCTTGGTCTTATTGGTGGATCGATTGCCCAAGCCATACGATCTGCACATCATGTACATATCATTGGATTCGATAAAAATCAAGGAGCTTGTGATGAAGCATTGAAGTTGGGAATTGTTGATGAGGCTTCAGATTCTCTGGAAAAAAGCGCTGCGAAGGCGGATCTCATCGTCCTCGCCGCTCCAGTTAATGGTATTCTAACCCTTATCCATGAACTCAGTCATCTTGATTTGAAAGAAAATGTTTTAATCACCGATGTAGGCAGTACAAAACGAAAAATTATGGAACTGGCCAAGAAGCATTTAAAAGGAAAGGCCACATTTATTGGTGGACACCCTATGGCAGGCTCACATAAATCAGGGGTTGGTGCGTCTAGACCTTATTTATTTGAGAATGCGTACTATTTTATCGTGGAAGATACGGATAGAAAAAAAGTCAATAGTCAGCGATTAATAGAATGGCTAAAAGGGACTAAAGCTAAATTTATTTGTTTCTCTGCAGATGAGCATGATAAAGTCGTTGGTATTATCAGTCATTTCCCTCACGTTATTGCATCTGCTTTAGTCAATCACTTAAAGGACTTTTCAGAGCAGGGGATGAATTTGAGAGCTTATGCAGCTGGAGGATTTCGAGATATCACTCGAATTGCTTCATCTGATCCCACCATGTGGCGAGATATTGTGTCAGATAATCGAGATGTCATACTTGACCTTCTGGATAGATGGCAACAAGATATGTCAGAAATTAGACAAATGCTTATTAATAACGAGACAACAGCTATCAATACATTTTTCCTCGACGCCAAACAATATCGAGATGGTTTTCCCGTTAAGCAAAAAGGAGCCATTATGTCGGATTATGATTTGTATGTTGATGTTCCTGATGAGCCTTACACGATCTCTAAAGTATCGGGATTAATCGGTGAAGCGGGAATAAATTTGACAAATTTGAACATCATTGAAGGAAGAGAAAATATTCAAGGTATCATGCGTCTATCTTTTGAATCAGAGCAAGATCGTGAGAAAGCTATGGCCATTTTGAAAAAAAATAATTACACAACATACTTAAATGATTAGGTGATATATATGGTAGATATAAGTTTTTTTGGTAATCACAGAGCTTTAAAAGGGACTATAACAGTTCCTGGGGATAAATCCATTTCTCATAGGTCGCTCATTTTTGGCGCTATTGCAAACGGAACGACAGTCATAAAAGGATTATTAAGAGGTAATGATTGTCTTTGTACGTTAGCTTGTTTTAAGCAGCTGGGAGTAGACATTCAAGATGACGGTGATACCATTACGATTCATGGAAATGGATTTGATGGATTAAAAGAATCTGAACGAATCTTAGACGTAGGTAATTCAGGAACGACGATTCGTTTATTAATGGGTCTCTTATCAGCAAGATCTTTCTATAGTGTTTTTATTGGTGATGACTCGATCCATCGACGTCCGATGGATCGAATAATTAAACCATTAGAGCAAATGGGCGGGCGGCTCCATGGACGAAAAAATAATCGATATGTCCCTATCACGGTGGTTGGACAACCTTTACACCCAACGGAATACACTTTACCTGTTGCAAGTGCTCAGATTAAAAGTGCGATCATTCTGGCTGCGATGCAGACCAATGGAGTAACTAAACTTATTGAGCCCGCAAAATCACGTGATCATACGGAAAGAATGTTGAAAGCATTTGGAGGCCATATTGAGGTAGAAGGGACAACATATGCGGTTAAAGGTCCTCAAAACTTGACGGGCACCGCCATCCAAGTACCCGGTGATATTTCATCAGCTGCCTTCTTTATTGTGGGGGGTCTCATTACACCAGGAAGTGAATTAACGATCCAATCAGTCGGTGTGAATCCTACAAGAATTGGACTCTTAAAAGTATTAGAAGATATGGGAGCGGACATTACCCTTTCGAACGAGCGGGAGTGGAATAATGAGCCTGTTGCGGATATCACTGTTCGCTATTCGAAATTAAAAGGAACAACGATAAGTGGCGACTTAATACCGCAATTAATTGATGAAATCCCAATTATCGCTTTATTAGCGACACAGGCAGACGGAGAAACCGTGATCAAAGATGCCGAAGAATTAAAAGTAAAAGAAACAAATCGAATTGATACAACCGTAGGTGAATTAAGTAAACTAGGGGCAGATATCCGAGGGACAGATGATGGGATGCTTATACATGGACATCCAAGTAAACCTTTAAAAGGTGGACATGTTCATAGTTACGGAGACCATCGGATTGGGATGACGCTGGCTATAGCAGGACAGTTATCAACAGAACCCGTCATCGTTGAAGAAGCTGAAGCGATCTCTGTTTCTTTTCCTTCATTTGAAACCCTATTAAAGCAAAGCCAAAGCTAGTTCTTACGAATAACAAATAGAACCCTGCACGTTAAGGCCGGGTTCTATTTTTTTTTATGAACCAAATGAGAACACTCGTGACTTTAGTCGTAAGAGCCTCAATAGAAAGTGTGATAGCTTGAAGTCAATCCCATACTTCATTATTATGATTATGATAAGTCTAAAAAATAGAGAAGTCAGTTCTATTCATATAGATGTTAGTATTAGTTTGGATAGTGAAACGATAAGTCTTTAATATACGAGGTGTAAAGAAAATGAATGACATACAACTAGCCATGAATATGATCGATACGGGTCAAACAGAAGATGGACTTTCTTTGCTTAAAGATTGCCTAAAAAAAGCTGATGATACCACAGCCTTTCAAATAGCCAATATTTATCAGGACTACGGACTGATTGATAACGCAGAGACAGTTTATCAACGATTGTTAAAAAGGTATCCAAATGACAGTACTATTCTCCTGCAAATGGCTGAACTTTATATTGATAAAGATGAGGAAGGGAAAGCGATTGATGCACTGATAAAAATTCATAAATTAGATGAAAATTATTTAAGCGCACAATTGCTACTTGCCGATCTATATCAATTGGAAGGATTAGATGAAGTCGCTGAGCAAAAATTATTATCTGCACATAAAATGGCTCCAAATGAAGCTGTTATTAGTTTTGCTTTGAGTGAATTTTATATGTCGATTGGAGAGCCTAAAAAGGCCATTGAATATTACAAACAAGTCTTAAATGCGGAATCTCTCTCGCATGAAAACATTTCATTAAAATTGGCAGAAGCATTGAGTTTAGCCGGGGATTTTGAACAAGCCATGATATATTATCAGAAAGGTTTAGATAAAGATAAGAATCTCGATGGTTTATTTGGCTATGCTGTGACAGCATCACAATTACATAAATACCAAACTGTGGTATCGGCATTAGAAGAATTGCGTAAGCTTGATCCGCAATACAGTACACTCTATCCTTTATTAGCGAAAGCCTATGACCATGAGGGGGCTACAGATGAAGCTCTTAAAGTTCTTGAAGATGGATTAAAACAAGATGAGTTTAATGAACGACTATATGCTGAGGCAGGAGATCTCGCGGCGAAGTTGCATGATTGGATTAAAGCAGATGCCTATTATAAAAAGGCTTATCGCTTGAATCCGGAAAGTACAGATATTCTCATTAAATACATCGAAATTAAAGTTGAACTAGAAGAGTTTGAAGATATTATTGATATCTTAGAAGAGAATAAACAAGATGATCCAATGTTGACTTGGTACTTAGCAACCGCATATATGAAATGTGACCGGTTAGAGGAAGCAAAGTCATGTTACAAAACGTGCTATGAACATTTTTCCCAGAATGCCGAATTTCTTAATGAATATGGTGAAGTGATGTGGGAATTAGGAGACCGTCAACGTGCCCTAATCTACCTAGAAAAAGCTTTACAATATGATCCAGAAAATCAAAATTTGCAATCATTTGTCGAACGAATTAAAGAGGATTTTTAATCGTTTGTCGTGAAATAAATAGAGTAGAAAGTAATTGTATTGGTTTATGTATTTTATCCATTTGGCTCGTAATGATGCTGCATAGCGGGTAAGGCTATAATCTATTCAAATTAAAATCATGATATCACTTTAAAGAAAATTAAGTCACTATATTTAGGAAAAGTGCTTAAAATTGGAGTCAAAACACGTCAATACATCTACTAATACGTTTTTAAAATTAAATGGAGGGAGATGAGACCATTGGAACAATTAATTTCTTTAGAAAAAAAACGGAAATTTTTAAAATGGTTAATAGAGCGGCGACAATTAAGAAGCCGTGAAACAGTATGGCTATTAAATTATGTCATGGATGAAGACGACTTGTTAAAAATTTTTCGGTTTGTCGATAATGTACAAGGATTAACACGTTCAATTATATTGTCTGAGAAGTGGACTTCCTCATATCCATTTGTGTATATTAAACATAAGGTAAGAACATACGATCCAGAAAGAGCCTTTCATGATATTCGATTAAATCAAGAAGAGCCGATTTATATCCAAGTGAATCTTTCTTCTCATCAACCAACAGATGAATTTCTTGCTGTTATGGAAGAAAGTCCGAATGTAGATATTTATATACACCACCGATACGGTGATTATGTAGAACAAATTCTATCAACAGCAGAAGTTTCATTTCAAAAACGAAAATTAGACGTAGAAATTAATAAGGCGCTAGATCAATTTGATAAAGGGAAATTTGAGGAATTATCAATGGCTTTAGCAGAACTAAAAGCAAAATATCCATCGCTCATATAGTCATATATTTCATGTGCTTTTAGAAAGGGATAAGAATGACATTACTTTATTACCTCATGAAACAGAAATATTTTCTAATTATATTACTGATAATAAATGGTTTAGGAACCGTTTATGGCTTTTGGTGGTATAAATTTCAATTAAAAGATACACCTTATAAATATCTGATCTTTGTACCTGATAGTCCGATGGCCACTCTCTTTTTCTGCATAGCCATCCTTTTTATTCTATTTCATCGGCGTTCATTGTTATTTGAAGGATTAGCGATGGTTAGCTTAGTCAAGTATGGGTTATGGGCAGTCGGTATGAACGCGGTAAGTGCTCACTTTGGTTATCCAATCCAAACGACAGAAATCATGCTGATGATCTCACATGGTTTTATGGCTATAGAAGGGGTTTTATTCGCTAAGTTTTTTAATTTTAAAAAATGGCAATTTGCTTTGGCTTCACTTTGGCTATTTCATAATGACTTCATTGATTACATATTTGGTATGGCTCCTTGGTACCCGTATCTCAAGGAAAATATGAAGATAATAGGCTATTGTACGTTTTGGTTAAGTGTTATTAGCCTTACTTCGATCTATATGTTAACTAAGCATCAGGTTAAATATTCAATAGATTTCAAACAGGAAAGAGATAGTTTAAAATAAAATATTTCCCATACGCATTAAAAATCGCCATTTTTTGAAATAGTAAAAAGTGGCTTTTTTTGCTTTAAGGTATAAGTGCAACTTAGCATAATCCTTCTTTGATTAAGCATCGAGTTGTCGCGGAAGGCGAAGCTGAAGTGACCCATTCTAGACCTCTATCTGCGTCTTATAGGCCCCGCAACCGTCAAGTTTTCTTTATTACCAAAAAACCCCTGTACTATTTAAATCATATAAGTCAGTTAGAAGATTGAGTTATCAAGTGAATGAAAGGATCATCAATATGACAGTCTATTCTTGTCCCTTTAACCATATACTTCTCATAAGAGGAGGGACATGGGAATATGAAGAGTGTTATGCTATGCTTAGTAACCATATTAGTATTCTTATTGCCACATAGTGTATTGGCTAAAGAAGATGAGAACCTTATTGCTCAAACTTGGCAGGAACTTGAAGAATTATCAGATCAATCCTATCAATTTGCCAATAATGGACAATATGGACAAATCGATGATCTTTTAAAAAGTTTCAATAAAAAGTGGTCCATGCTTGTAGATATGACGCCCATTCCAGATTTAGATCAAAGAATCATCACTTCTTCATTAGATCAAGCGCGTCAAACCATTAAATCAGATATTAGTGAAAAACAAAAAAACCGTAACGTGGTTCAACTTCGACTAGCTGTCGATGCAATTGAATCTGATTCTAATCCAATGTGGAAAATATTAACGCCCAAAGTGATGAAATATGCCAATCAAATGCAGAACTCAGTTGAAAAAAAAGATTGGACACATTTTCAGCATCAGTTAAATCAGTTTCTTGATCAGTATCAGACCATTTATCCAGCCATGATGATCGATCAGAATTCTAATCAAGTCCAACAAGTCAATGAAAAAGTTGACCAATTATCTAATAATCGAATGACGATAAGGCAAGATAAAGATAGTGTAAAAAAATTAAATCAACTCCGAGAAGACCTGCAAGTTGTTTTTAATCAGAAAACACAACAATCGCATTCTCAAATTGAGTGGATTCCCATAATATATATTAGTGGGGGGATTTTTATTACGCTTCTTTTAGTTAGTAAATTAAGAAGAAGTCGAAAAGCGATTAAAGAGGTTGTTCAAAAAGTCACCAAATGATAACTTGCGAATCTCGTCGCCCACTCGTTTTTCCGGTCCTCATGTAGTGGAGTCAAGAGGATCTCTGGCTAAAACCGCTCACGTCCTGTGGCTGGCGCCTGAAGCTACCACAACGCGAGGAATGCAGGTCCTCGGGAACTGCCACCACTCTTAGCCTCCGACGCCCAGGATGGGCTAGTACTGACGTTTCTTGCAGGATGCAAGCGTACTTAGCCAGTAACCCTTTTCATTTGTCACCTTTTTGAACACGCACTTAAAAGAAAATTAATACAAAAGGGGAAACATTTTTGACGATACAGGGAATTTGACAAAAGGACAATATTTGACTAAAATTGACCTTAATAAAATAGTGGAGGTTAAGTCAATCATGGGAATTGTGCAGTATCTCATCTATATGGTTATTTTAATGGCTATCCCTATGTGGGCACAAAGTCGTGTTCGTAGGAACTATGCTAAATACTCAGAAGTTCCTAACTCAACCGGTTTGTCAGGCGCACAAGTCGCAAGAAAAATCTTAGATGATAATGGATTGTATGACGTGACCATTGAAGAAGTATCTGGAACACTTACTGATCATTACGATCCTTCAAGTAAGGTTGTTCGATTATCTTCAGGGATCTATCATGGTGATTCTATTGCAGGAACGGCTGTCGCTGCACACGAAGTAGGGCATGCAATTCAAGACGCAACGAATTATTCTCCACTTCGAATCAGACATGCACTTGTTCCTCTTGCTAATTTGGGATCAAGTTTATCGTATATTTTGATCTTTGCAGGATTTCTGCTTCAAATATTTAATCTTGCATTAATTGGTGTCATATTTTTTGCCTTTGCTGTTTTATTCCAATTGGTTACTCTACCAGTTGAATTTAACGCATCAAGCCGGGCCCGTGATCAGATTGTCAGTCTAGGGATTGTTAAACGAGATGAGGAACGCCAAGCAGGTAAAGTTTTAAACGCTGCAGCTTTAACGTATGTGGCAGCTGCGCTTGTTGCTTTTATGGAACTTTTGCGATTTATCCTCATGCTTGTCGCTTCAAATAACCGGGATAATAACTAATCAAAGAGACCAGCTCACATGCTGGTCTTTTTCTTTATGAATCAAACAATGAATTTTGTTTAATTATATAAAACTTATCTAAGTTTAAAAATGTCTATGTGGATTGTCAACTCATCGTCCCATTGGTATAATTAGATTTGTGATTTTTCATAGAATAAACCGTGGTTTGAAAGCCTCTCACGCTAAAAAAAGTAGATGTGAAATGACGATAAGAGTAACGCTTTAATTTCGAAAAATATGTTTAACTAATTAAAAGATACATTCTATTTTCCTAGTATCCTTTGCCTTTTTAGACAGAGGATACTTTATAACATGAAAAACTTTGACTATCTTTTTAATAGCTATAGCTTATGAATACATAGGTTTTTAGATTCAGAAAAAATGAGAAGGGACACATAAAAATGCAAAAAGTAATATTGGATGTTGATACAGGAATTGATGACGCTCTTGGCATTATGCTGGCAACAGAATCAGAAGAGTTAGATATACTAGGGATTACAACGGTAAGCGGAAATGTTTCTCTTGAACAAGCCACTCGAAATACGTTAAAAGTTTTACAATTGGTAGGGAAAGAAAATGAGATTAACGTTTATCCCGGTGCATTTGAACCACTCATCAGAAAAAAGTTTCATGAACACCGTGTTCACGGTAATGATGGACTTGGCGAAGCATTAACCGATATGGAATTACACGCAAGGCCTTCATCAAAGCATGCGGCTAATTTTATCATTGAGCAAGTTCATCGATATCCAAAAGAAGTGACACTCATTATGACGGCTCCATTAACAAACCTTGTTCATGTCTTAAAACAAGACCCTACGTTTGCTAGAGATATAAAAAGAGTGATATTTATGGGTGGCGCTGCTAAAACCCAAGGGAATGTAACCCCTGTTGCCGAATTTAATATTTATGCGGATCCAGAAGCGGCAAAGATTGTTTTCCATTCAGGAATACCCTTGACGATGGTAGGACTAGATGTAACGATGAAAACTCTTTTACATGATTACCATGTCGATGAACTAAAGGGATCTCGCTATTACGATTTCATTCATAAAAGCACTCAATACTATATGAATTTCAGACAGTTTGATGAAGTAATCACAGCTTGCCCTATGCATGACCCACTGGCGGTAGGCGTTGCTATTGATCCAACTATGATTCAAACTGAAAGTCTCTATGTAGATGTAGAAACCGAAAGTTCTTTATGCGATGGACAAACCGTTTGCGATCTCCGTTTTCAAATAAATCAAAAAGAAAATATGGATGTCGCATTAGACGTCGATAGTGATCGATTTATATCCATGCTTCTTCATAGATTGAAATAATAGCTTGATTGGGGTGGTGAATATAGCACCCCATTTTGTTGTGTTACAAGCTAAAGTTTTAACTGTTACAACGCCGTAAGATACGATCCACTGACCCACCATAACTTTCACCAAACAAGTTTAAGTGCGCGAGTAAATAATAGAGTTGATAGGCAGGAACTCTTTCTTCAAAGCCAGTTTCTAATGGAAAAGCCTTTTGATAGGATGCATAAAAAGTTTTACTAAACCCTCCAAACAACATCGTCATGGCAAGGTCCATTTCGCGGTCACCATAGAAAACGGCAGGATCTATGAAGACCGGCTCTCCTTGAGTTGTGAACATGACGTTTCCTCTCCATAAATCTCCATGTAATAGTCTGGGCATTACGGCTCTATCCTCATTTTTAAATCGATCGATAAACCTACTAAAGAGTTTTTCGCGTTGCTGATTCCAGTACCCCTGCTCCTTTGCCATCTTAACAAGGGGATTTAATCGTTGATTGATATAAAAGGAAGCCCAGTTTTTATTTGGTTGGTTCGATTGTGGTAAAGTTCCTAGATAATTATTTTCAGATAAACCAAAATGTGATTGGGTATCAGTATGCAGCTGAGCAAGAGCACGTCCACAAAGAGTATCATTAGGTGGACCGCTTTCTATAGCCTCCATTAGGATGTACGCATCGTTTTTTATTTGTCCAACATCATAGACAATCGGTGTTCGCACTTTTTTTCCTAATAATTTAAGACCGTAAGCTTCCTTTTTGAAAAAGTGAGCTTTCATGTTACGGTGGATTTTTAAAAAATACGGTAGTGTATTCGTTACTATTAAAAAAGCTTCGTTAATATCTCCACCACTAACACGTTTGACATCCTTTATACCTTCAATAGGCAGACAAGATAACCACTCATTCTCTATCACGGTATATTCCTTCTTTCATTAAGGTCTTGTTAAGTTTAATCATTTGAAAGTACTTCTTAGAAGATAAGACATAGCCAGTTGGGTAAATTTCATTCTATATTTATGATAGAATGAAACTAGGAGATTATAAAGCGAGATGAATGATATGCAGAAAATTGTAATCATAGGCGGCGGAATTATCGGGATGAGTGCTGCCTATACATTAAGTCAATCAAAGAACTATGACGTGACTGTTATTGATCGAAAAGATCCAGGTCAGGCAACAGACGCAGCAGCAGGTATTATTTGCCCTTGGTTATCAAAACGCCGTAACAAGGTGTGGTACGAATTGGCTAAACAAGGGGCAAGATATTATCGTGAACTAATCGTGAATTTAACGAATGAGGTGTCCTGTGACATAGGTTTTCAGCAAGTGGGGGCTATGTGTATTCGAGAAGATAAGCAATTGCTTATTGACCTAGCAGAGAAAGCAGAAAGTAGACGAAAAGAAGCGCCAGAAATAGGTGAAATTACATTATTAACCCATGAGCAAGCTAAATTAGAATTTCCATTATTGAAAGACCATTTTATGGGATTAAAAGTTTCTGGTGGAGCTAGAGTCAACGGAAGAGCACTTAGAGATGCTTTAGAAATAGCCGCTGTAAAACATGGTACAACCATTCTTCATGGTTCTGCAAATCTTTGTGCTACAAATGGAAAGGTAGATGGTGTATCTTGTCATACGATCGAAAACATCCTACCTGCTGATCAGGTCATCATTGCTGCTGGAGCTTGGGAACGCCATCTATTAGCTCCGCTTGGCTTAATGACTGATATCACGCCTCAAAAGGGTCAGTTATTACATTTAAGATTAAACCATAAACAAACCGGTTATTGGCCAGTTATTTTGCCTCCAATTGGTCAAAGTATTGTCCCATTTGATCATGGACAAGTTGTTATAGGAGCAACGCATGAAAAACATAAGGGATTTGATCTTTCACCTACTGTTGAGGGCATATATGATATTTTACATCAGGCTCTACGTTTTGCCCCTGGTTTAAACGAAGGCGAAATCAAAGAATGGAGAGTAGGATCTCGAGGATTTACATCTGATTTTTCACCTTTCATCGGGAGGGTACCAGGATATCCTAATCTCTTAACAGCTAATGGTCTTGGGGCATCAGGATTAACAACAGGACCTTTAGTTGGAAAGTTACTAGCGGAAAGTGTCATGGATCGGGTTTTGACCATGCCAATAGATAACTATGATCCAGCTCCTTATATTCATGAAGTACAAGATTAGTCGAGTTTAATAAAAGCCCTACATCAGTATAAGGATGATGTAGGGTTACTATTTATTGGCTTAACGGCCGTAAGATCTGACAGATTGAAGTTTTACTTTATTTGTTTAGAGGTTTTTTTGAACATCGTTAGTCTGAAACTTTAATAGTGTCCTCCAGATGGAGCATATCGTATTATCTAGGTCTCGTATGGTATCTAATAAATAAAAGGTAGAGTCGTTTAGTCTCCACCTTTTATTTATCATTTATTATTAACACCCCATAAGAAATCAGCAATAAGAGCATCTACTTTTGGATTTTCATGGAGCATACTATGTTGCGCCATACGTCCAGTTACAGTTTTTTCTTGATATTTTTGATGAGTAAAAATATAACGGCCTAAAAAAGCACTTTTTAGCTTGACCGTTCCGTCGCCGGCTTCGGCTTTATTTATGATTCCACCTATCGCTAAAACATCTAAATTATGTGGAAGTTGATCTCGTTTGGGGTATACTACACTCGTTCTTTTCATTTGGTCGACAGTTAATTTGCTATCGTCTTGTGGTCCATCTCTCCAGCTAAATGGAGCCGCAATAGGGACAAATTTATTCACAGCCGGATAGTCTTTTCTTGATTTTGAGGTTGTTTCTAGAAAGTAAGTCGCTGTTTTACCTCCAAAAGAATGAGTAACAAGGTCTACCGTTTGAATATGCTGCTTTTGTTTTAACCATTGCATGGTTGTTTCAAACCATTTTGTTTGTTCATCTAGAGAGCCTTTATTATTCTGAAAAACAACTTGGATAAGTGGAATACGTTGATTGGTTATTTTTCCATGTACGATTAGTTTGCCATTCGGTTTCACATAGATAAGGAGTGCTCTTTCTGGACCTTCATAAACCGATGTCATCCGATTTAGCATTGATCGAAAGGAGCCTTCCGTTCCGGTCCACCCATGTACAAAGACGACTGGATAGGAATGTTTCTTTTTTAATTGAATTTTGGAATGGTCAACGCTGGCACTAATTACTTCATGAGTTTTGCTTCTCTTATGTTTCGATACATTTTCATCATTAGAATGAGATAAAATAATGAGTGTAGTAAAAGTTGTCGACAGAATGATGACAAGGAGGATTAATCCTAGTTTTTTCATATGCTTGAGTTCTCCTTTTATACGTCGGATGTTATTGGTAGTCATCATATCGCAATATGTAACATCTTTCAAGTGGAGCCAAAGCGATGAAAAGTCCTCTATCGTCACCAAATGATAGTGCGAATCTCGACGCCCACTTGCTTTTCTGATCTTCATGTAGTGGATACAAGAGGATCTCTAGCTAAAATCACTCAACGTGTGGCTGGCGCCTGAGGCTACCACATCATGTGGAATGCCGTTTTTAAGCTTCTTGGCCTTCCGACGCCCAGGATGGGCTAGTACTGGCGTTTCTTGTAGGATGCCAGCGTATTTCGCCAGTAATCCTTCTAATTTGTCACCTTTTTGAACACGTACAATAGAAACATCGAAGTAAAAAAAGTCATTGTTCGTTAAAAAAGGGCGTGTTTTTGCTTCTATTATGGTATAAGTATAATCATTTTTAAAGATTTCAACATAAACTAGGAATATAACATATTTGTAAGCGCTTTATTGATGTTTAAAAAATGGAGGTTTGTCAACACTGAAATTAAGGTAAAAAATAGTGGAGGTGTTTTGATAATGAATACAGAGCAAGCGATAAAAGTGCTAGATCAAATGCGTTTACCCAATGGAGCATATACAGCTAGTTTATCAAAGGATTATAGCTATGTTTGGATAAGAGATATTGTCTATACTGTTCTACCTTTTATTCAAAAACCATCTGAACGATACGAAAAGGCATTTCATGCATTATTAGATCTTTTCTTAAGATATGAATGGAAAATTGATATACATCGAAATAAAAAGCCTGTTCAACTTTATGAATATATTCATTCTCGTTATTCAATGGATCTAAAGGAGATCAATGCTGCGTGGGGTCATGCTCAAAATGATGCAATAGGCGCTTTTCTTTGGGGAATAGGGGAAGGGATAAAGAATGGTCAGAGATTGATTCGTGATCATCATGATATTCGGATTATCCAAAAATTAGTAGATTATCTTGAATGCCTAGAATATTGGACCGCAAAAGATAATGGCATGTGGGAAGAAAATATGGAAGTACATGCCTCAAGCGTTGGAGCGTGTGTTGCTGGCCTTCAAGCTGTCAAATTGATTGTCAAAGTGAAGGACGACCTTATTAAAAAAGGAGAACAAACCCTCAGTCACTTGCTTCCTAGGGAAAGCGAATCAAAAGAAACCGATTTAGCTCTCCTATCATTAATTTATCCGTATCGTTTAGTAAGTCGTGAAATGGCGTTAACCATTCTTGATCATGTCACCACACAGCTTGAACGTACGAATGGCTGTATCCGTTACAAAAATGATCAGTATTATAATGAAGGTGCAGAAGCAGAATGGTGTTTTGCTTTTCCATGGCTTGGCCTGTGCTACGATGAACTCGGAATGTTAGATAAAGCTGAAGAGTATTTCGAAAAAACTAAAAGTATTGTTCCAGAGAACTGGGCTGTTCCTGAACTATATATTGGAGGGAAAAATATTCCCAATCAAAATAATCCCCTTGCTTGGTCAGTTGCCCTATCGTTTATCTTTATAAAGCGCATGCAATACTCACTCAACTACCGTGCAGTTCAAACGTAGTATTTATATATTGGGGAAAGTTGATTTTAAGATTTTAATTTAAATGACGTTTAGAACAAGTTTATCTGTTCTAAGCGTTTTTTTGTTTTATCACCCCTTTAAGAAGGGTTTAAGAATGACATACGTTTTTCTTGATACTTATCATATGATTAAAAGTAAATTTCAACACTGATATTTTTGAAAAAAATAATTTTTAATAAATAAAAATTTCGACAAATTTAGATATAAAATTACAAAGGATTCTGAATACTTTCGTAGAATAATTAATATAAGATTTAATAAGGGATTTGGAGGTGTGGATAATTGAGTCAATTACTGGAAAATAAGCTAGACATCCTTCCTAGTGAAGAGGACATTTATCTTTTTCACGAAGGAACATTGTATGAGGGTTATAAGCTATTCGGAGCGCAAGTGATAAAAGATCAAAATATTCTTGGTGTGCGATTTACTGTTTGGGCACCGAATGCGAAACATGTCTCTGTTGTAGGCGATTTTAATCAATGGAATGGGATTAATCATCGCATGACTAATATTCATTCAGGTGTTTGGACATTATTTATACCTGATCTAGTTGAAGGCGATTTATATAAGTATGAAATTATGACTCCATCAAACCAAACCATTTTGAAAGCGGATCCATATGCTTTTTTCTCGGAATTACGACCTAACACGGCTTCGCGTGTTTATTCATTGGATCATTATGAATGGCACGATCAGAAATGGATTAATAATCGCAAAAAATATGACTCATATCATTCAGCCATGTTAACTTACGAATGCCACCTCGGATCTTGGAAAAAGAAAGACAATGGTGAGTTTTATTCCTATAGAGAAGACGCAGATCAAATGATTGATTATGTTCTTCGTCATGGATTTACTCACATTGAGATTATGCCAGTGATGGAACATCCCTACGATCGTTCTTGGGGTTACCAAATAACAGGGTATTATTCAGTAACGAGCCGATACGGAAATCCAGAGGATTTTATGTATTTTATCGATCAATGCCATCAAAAAGGCATCGGTGTTATTTTAGACTGGGTCCCTTTACATTTTTGCAAAGATTCTCATGGATTAGGGCAGTTCGACGGGACAGCACTTTATGAACCTGCTGATCCAATTCGTTCGGAACGACCACTTTGGGGTACGTACAACTTTGATTTTCATAAGCCTGAAGTGGTAAGTTTCTTAATTTCAAATGCGATCTTTTGGATGGATAAATATCATATTGACGGTTTCCGTATCGATGCTGTTTCTTATTTAATTTATTTGAATCATGACCATACTCTACCGTCAACATTGAAAAATAAGTATGGTGGGGAAGAAAATCTTGAAGGAATTGCTTTTATAAAGAAACTTAACGAAGTCGTATTTAAAAACTTTCCACATGCTTTAATGATAGCAGAAGAGGCAACCGATTGGCCATTAGTATCCTATCCAACGGATAAAAGGGGACTCGGTTTTAACTATAAATGGAACATGGGTTGGGTTAATGATTTACTTCGTTATATGCAGAAGGAAACCGTACATAGACGGTATCATCACAATATGTTGACATTTTCCATGTATTACGCTTTTTCAGAGAATTATATACTCCCATTCTCTCATGATGAACTTGTGTATGGTAAAAAGTCTTTATTAAATAAGATGCCAGGTGACTATTGGCAAAAATTTGCTAATTTAAGGTTACTGTATACTTATTTCTTAACCCATCCTGGTAAAAAACTTATTTTTATGGGAAGTGAATTTGCTCAATTCGACGAATGGAAAGATATAGAACAATTGGATTGGAACTTACTAAACTTTGAATCTCATCATAAGTTTAATCAGTTTTTTATAACAATCAATCATTTTTACCAAAAAATGTCCTGTCTATGGAAATTAGATCATGTTTCTGAAGGATTTGAGTGGATTGACCCGCATAATAATGAACAAAGCATCATAATTTTTATTAGAAGAGGAAAAAGAAAAGGAGACTATTGCATCGTTTTATGTAATTTTACAGAAACTGTTTACCACAATTTTAGAATTGGCGTTCCCTCTTTTGGAAAATACTTTGAAGTATTTAATACTGACTTAGAAGAATTTGGCGGTTCTGGGCAATACAATGCTGAATCGATAGAGGTTGAGAAACAACCCTATCATAATCAACCGTACAGTATGGAAGTCACTGTTCCTCCTTTGGGGGTGAGCATCTTTATGAAACAAACAAAAAAAAGACGCAGGAGGGAGGATTTTATTTATGACAAATAAAAAATGGGTTGCCATGTTACTAGCAGGGGGACAGGGAACAAGGTTGGGTGAACTAACAAATACGTTAGCAAAACCAGCTGTTCCTTTTGGAGGTAAATACCGTATTATAGATTTTACATTAAGTAATTGTATGCATTCTGGGGTTGACACTGTTGGGGTGCTAACACAATACCAGCCTCACCTTCTCAATACTTACGTGGGAAATGGTCGTCCATGGGACTTAGACCGTAAATGTGGAGGAGCCCATGTCCTTCCACCTTATCGAGGACAAAATGGTGGCCAATGGTATAAGGGAACAGCAAACGCCGTTTATCAGAATATAAAATTCATAGACCAAAATGATCCTGAATACGTCTTGGTCATTTCAGGAGATCACATTTATCAAATGGACTATAATAAATTGTTGGAATTTCATATTGAAAAGCAGGCTGAAGCGACGATTGCCGTTATTCAAGTGCCATGGCACGACGCGAATCGCTTTGGTATTATGAATACCAATGAACAAGATAGAATTATTGAGTTTCATGAGAAACCAAGTTTGCCAAAAAGTAATTTAGCGTCGATGGGTGTTTATTTGTTTAATTGGAAATCATTACGTCGGCACCTTATTCAAGATGATCAAGATCCAAATTCATCCAATGACTTTGGTAAGGATATCATACCAAAAATGTTAGCAGACAAAAGTCGAATTTATGCTTACAGATTCAGTGACTATTGGAAAGATGTTGGTACAATTGAAAGTCTATGGGAAGCAAATATGGATCTCCTGAAAGAAAACCCACCACTGAATTTAAATGATCCACACTGGAAGATATTTACCGGGAATGCTAATCATCCACCGCAATACATCTCTCCAGAGGCTGAAGTTAGACAGTCATTAATAAATGAAGGATCAATGGTTTTTGGTAAAGTTATTCGATCTGTTATTTCCTATAACGTTCAGATTGGGAAGGGTTGTACGATTAAGGATTCTGTCATCATGCCAAATGTGACGATAGGAGATAACGTCACAATCGAACGATCAATTGTGACAAGTCATACGATTGTTGAAGCTGGTTCTACTTTTGGCACTTCAAATCCATCTCAAAACATTACTTTAATAAGTAATAAAGAAAAGATGACCTCTCATATTCGAGAAGTGTTATAAAAATTTAAGCTAGTTGTTCATAAATAAAAAAGTCTAATGCTATTATTTATATTTTAAGGTACCAAGCTAGCATAAATGAAATCAAGGTTTTGTTTCTCCGGTCCTCTTGTAGATCTAAAGTCTACATATAGTTCCCCGAAACCTCGTTCTTGATCTTCTATCATTTACGCGAACTATTTCAGAAATCTTAAATCTATTACTGATCCTAAAAGGGGATGTGTTTATTGGATAGGGTACTTGGAATTGTTAATCTCATCAATGAAAAACAATATTTAAAAGAATTGACATTAAATCGTTGCCTTGCTTCTGTACCCTTTGGAGGACGGAATCGACTCATTGATTTTACGCTTTCTAATTTTATACATGCTAATATTAGCAAAGTAGGCATTTTTGCTAAAGAAAATTATCGATCCATGATGGACCATTTAGGAACAGGAAAAGAATGGGATTTAGATCGAAGAAATGGTGGTTTATTCTTTTTTCCACCTATGCATCCAAACAAAATGATTCGTGGAGACTTGGATCAATTCAAAGATCAAATCGATTTTTTTCATCGTTCAGCTGCAGATTTGGTCGTCATATCGCCAGGTCATCATGTTTGTAAAATTGATTTTACAGATGTGATCAAAGAACATAAAAAAAGTAAGGCGGATATTACGCTTGTTTATAAGGCGTATGAAGGTGAACCTGTCTCAAAACCCCTATATCATACATGCAAAATAGATGAAGCGGGAGAAGTACAAGATATAGGCTTATACACAAGAATTGATGAAGGCGATTTAGTATGTCTTGAAACTTACGTGATAAATAAAGAGGTACTTATCGATATCATCGAATCTTGCGTTAATAATAAGGAATATGATCTATTAAAAGATGGAATAAAAGCAAATTTAACGAAACGACGTGTGAATGGGTATGCATTTGAGGGTGTCTTACCTTTTATCCATTCTTTAAGAACGTATCACACGAGTAATATGACGATGTTAGACCCTCATGTTTTACAATCCTTCTTCTTTCGTGACTGGGATATTTTCACGAAGGTGAAACATGAACCCCCAGCCAAATACTCTGCTTTTTCAAAGGTTAACAAGTCATTAATTGCTAACGGATGTGATATCGAGGGTATCGTTGAAAATAGCATTATCTTTCGTGGTGTTAAAATACGTAAAGGAGCGGTTGTGAAAAATTGCATTATCATGCAAAAAGGTGAGATTGAAGAGGGTGCGCTCCTCGAAAATGTGATTACTGATAAACAAGTCAAGGTTCGAAAAAATCAAGTTGTCATGGGTGATCTTGATCCAATGGTGATAAAAAAGGGCGAGATCATTTAATCTATCGGAGGGTCCAAGTCATGAACGTACTATTTGCAGCATCTGAATGCGCCCCATTTGTTAAAACAGGAGGACTTGGCGATGTAATAGGTGCTTTACCTAATTCATTAACAAATCAAGATCTTCATATTAGTGTTGTCTTACCCAAATACGAAGACATCCATCCCAAATATATCGAAAGTCTTGAATTTGTAACAAGTATAAATGTATCAGTTGGCTGGCGTCAGCAATATTGCGGAATATTAAAACTAGAACAAGATGAAGTCACATATTATTTTCTAGATAATGAATATTACTTTAAACGCCATGGAAGTTATGGTTATCATGATGATGGTGAGCGATTTGCTTTCTTTTCAAGAGCTGTTCTTGAAAGCGTGCCACATTTTAAAGATAAACCCGATATCATTCATTGTCATGATTGGCAAACAGGCCCCATAAGCGTGATGCTTAAAGCTCATTATAGCCAAAACCCATTTTATAAAGATATCAAAACGGTCTTTACCATTCATAATTTGAGGTATCAAGGGATTTATCCAAAGGTTGTACTCTATGATTTATTAGAATTAGATGATTCATATTTTCACATTAATGGTCTAGAATTTTATGGAAATGTAAATTACATGAAGGCAGGGCTTGCTTATTCAGATTGGATAACGACGGTTAGTCCTTCCTATGCCGAAGAGATACAATGGTCCTATTATGGTGAACAACTGGATGGTTTTATTCGAACAAGACAAAACCATTTAGTTGGTATTATTAATGGAATAGATGATATTAGTTATAATCCGGACACTGATGACGATTTATTTCAACATTATTCAGACATTGCAGGTAAGCAACTTAACAAACAAAAACTACAGAAAAAATTACATCTACCGGTACGAAATGATACGCCTGTAGTATCTATGATTACACGTTTGGTCGATCAAAAAGGGATCGATTTGATTCTTCGAGTCTTCCATGAAATGATGAGCTATGATGTTCAATTTGTTCTGCTCGGAACAGGGGATTATAGATACGAACAAGCATTTAAGGATCTAGGGTTTCAGTATCCAGACAAAGCCTCAATCAATATCTATTTTGACGAATCATTAGCACGACAAATTTATTCGGGATCTGATCTCTTCCTCATGCCATCTCAATTTGAACCTTGTGGAATTGGTCAATTAATTGCATTTCGCTATGGAACCATTCCGATTGTCAGAGAAACAGGCGGATTAAAAGATACCGTTACCCCATATAATGAATTTACTGATGAAGGTACGGGTTTTACTTTTTCCAATTTTAACGCACATGATATGTTATATACCATTGAACGTGCACTAGGTTTTTTTCATCAAACGGAGAAATGGCAGAGTCTTGTGGAACAAGCCATGAAGTTGGATTTTAGCTGGGATGCGTCTGCTGAAAAATATCATTCTCTATATAAGAAACTCCTTCAATAATCAACATAACCCATCTTAAATAGGTGGGTTATGTCCTTTTTGGTCAACTTCGATGAATCTACCATATTACAAAAAAAGTGATGAACTTTAGTCCTTTACCTCGGAAGAAGATTCATAAGAAATAGTGCCTGTACAAATACATATAAAGATAATAGATTTCGAATAATTTTTTCTGCTTGGCTGCCTGTATGAGTCGTTATCGGTAATTTAATCTTCATCTTTAAGGGAAATAGTAGCATTATCCCTTGTTTTGTTGCTGCATCAAGTATAAGGTGACTTATCATTCCAATCATCAGACCGGTTGTCAAATTCCAATAAGGAATAAAATGATAGCCTAGATAGCCAGTGATAAAAAGAAACAACAAGCTATGAGTTATTGTACGGTGTCCGAATAGGATGCGAATGGATCGCGCTAAAACAGGTATCTTCCGTCCAAGTTGACTCCCACTATGACAAATGTCAGGAACTAAACTACCAATTAGTGCAGAAGGTAAAACAAAAAAAGGATCTAAAGAGGGCTCTAGTTGCACAGATATTAAAGCTGCTGCGAGCCCACCAACTATATGGGTCTTTCCGGTCATTTTTTACTCCCTTTCTATCGATGCCGAAACTCTCCGAAGTTATAGGAGTGGCATAAATCATATGTATATATAGGCACACACGTTCCCCATCATAACAGAAACAAACAAGGATGTACATCTATTCTTAATATAATTTCCTCTGTAATTCACAAAGGTGTAACATTCAGGAAGTAAAGTGGTCTGCTACTTAACGTATAATAAGAATTGAGAAAGAAGGAGGGAAAAGAATATGGAAAAATGGAAGGGCTTTCAAGGAAATGTTTGGAAAGAGGAAATTGATGTGAGAGATTTCATTCTGACGAACTATTCACTTTATGAAGGAGATGAAGCCTTTTTAGAAGGACCTACCGAAGCAACACAATTCCTCTGGAATCAAGTTATGGCTCTAGCAAAACTAGAGAGGGAACGTGGCGGTGTGTTAGATATGGATACACGTATTGTTTCTACGATCACTTCCCATGATCCTGGTTATTTAGACAAAGATGAAGAAAAGATCGTTGGTTTGCAAACGGATAAACCTTTCAAACGTTCGCTTCAGCCTTTTGGCGGTATTCGGATGGCTGAAGTATCAGCAAAAGCTTATGGCTATGAAATAGATAAAGAAATCAGTTCAATTTTTAGAGATTGGCGGAAAACACATAATCAAGGCGTCTTTGATGCTTATACGGATGAAATGAGAAAAGCAAGACGTTCAGGTATCATTACAGGACTGCCAGATAGCTATGGCCGAGGTCGAATTATTGGTGATTATCGTCGAGTTGCTTTATATGGCGTCGATCGTTTGATTGCGGAAAAACAAAAGGACTTGCGAAATACAGGATTAAGGTCCATGTCGGATGATGTCATTCGGGCAAGGGAAGAACTAAATGAACAGATTCGCGCCCTTCAGGACTTAAAACAAATGGCTCAAAGCTATGGTTTTGATATTTCTGAACCTGCATCGACTGCACAAGAAGCGTTTCAATGGCTCTATTTTGGTTATTTAGCCGCCATCAAAGAGCAAAATGGAGCAGCTATGAGTTTAGGAAGAACGTCGACATTTCTAGATATTTATGTTGAACGTGATTTGAACGAAGGGCGTATAACCGAAAAAGAAGCCCAAGAAATTGTCGATCATTTTATCATTAAACTCCGTATGGTTCAGTTTGCTAGAACGCCAGAATACAATGAACTGTTTTCAGGAGATCCGACCTGGGTCACGGAATCGATTGGGGGAGTCAGTGAAGACGGTAGAGCACTTGTAACGAAGAATTCCTTTAGATTTTTGCACACATTGACCAATTTAGGTCCTGCACCTGAGCCCAATTTGACGGTCTTATGGTCTAAGCGATTGCCTAAAGCGTTTAAACGATATTGCGCTAAAATGTCAATTGAATCTTCGGCCATTCAATACGAAAATGATGATATTATGCGTCCAGAATGGGGTGATGATTACGGAATCGCTTGCTGCGTTTCTGCTATGAGAATTGGAAAACAAATGCAATTTTTCGGTGCCAGGGCCAATCTAGCAAAAACATTGCTTTATGCTATTAATGGTGGAAAAGATGAGAAGTCGAAGGTACAAGTCGGCCCTAACTACGAACCTATCACTTCTGATGTACTCGATTATGACGAAGTAATGGAGAAATATGATCAAATGATGGAATGGCTTGCTGGCCTTTACCTAAATACTCTGAATGTGATTCACTATATGCATGATAAATATTCGTATGAACGGCTAGAAATGGCCCTACATGATACCGAGATTTTAAGAACGATGGCCACCGGAATTGCGGGATTATCGGTTGCGGCTGATAGTTTAAGCGCCATAAAGTATGCCGTTGTAACGCCAATTCGTGATGAAAATGGTATTGCGGTTGATTTTAATATAACAGGAGATTTCCCTAAATACGGCAATAATGATGACCGTGTCGACAGAATAGCCGTTGATTTGGTGAAAAGATTTATGACGAAAGTGAAAAAACACCCAGCCTATCGCGGAGCAAAGCATACAACCTCTGTTCTAACGATTACATCAAATGTGGTCTACGGTAAAAAAACAGGTACAACACCTGATGGAAGAAAAGCCGGTGAACCTTTTGCTCCAGGGGCTAATCCAATGCATGGAAGAGATACAAAAGGGGCTTTAGCATCCTTATCATCTGTAGCTAAAATTCCTTACTCATATAGTTTAGATGGAATTTCAAATACCTTCTCTATTATTCCAAGTGCACTCGGAAAGAGCCCAGAAGATCAATATCAAAATTTGGTTGGTATGTTAGATGGGTATGTGATGAAAAAAGGTCATCATCTTAACGTCAATGTATTTAGACGTGAAACGCTTTTGGATGCAATGGAACATCCCGAACAATATCCGCAGTTAACCATTCGAGTCTCGGGATATGCCGTCAATTTTATTAAGTTAACACGTGAACAACAACTCGATGTCATTCATCGTACGATGCATGCCATGATGTAGTAGAAGGTGACTTAAGTGAAGAATGTTATTGGTCGTATCCATTCCACAGAATCTTTTGGTTCTGTGGATGGACCAGGTATCCGTTTTGTTGTATTTATGCAAGGCTGTGTACTCAGGTGTCAATATTGCCATAATCCTGATACGTGGAAAGTGAATGAAGGAATAGAAGTTACGGCTGATGAAATCCTATCAGAAGCTTTGTCGTATAAACCTTTTATGGATGCCTCTGGTGGTGGACTTACGGTCAGCGGTGGAGAACCGTTAATGCAGATTCCATTTCTAATCGAGTTATTTACAAAATGTAAGGAACAAGGGATTCATACAACGATTGATACAAGTGGCGGTGTTTTTTCGGGCGAACCTCATTTTATTGAGCGTTTTGAAACGCTTCTTCAAGTAACCGATTTGGTATTGCTTGATCTTAAGCAGATAAATAATCTAAAACATCAACAATTAACAGGAAAGACGAATGACCATATCTTACAAATGGCAAGATTCCTATCTAGTCATAAGCAAGATATGTGGATTAGACATGTTCTCGTTCCCGGTATATCTGATGATGAAGATGATCTTCAAGAACTCGGCGATTTTATAGCCACGTTAAAACATGTTAAGAAAGTGGAAATTTTGCCTTATCATACGATGGGTGTATATAAATGGGAGAAATTGGGGTTAGTTTATCCTCTTCAAGATGTCCAACCACCATCAAGTGAAAGCATCAAACAGGCAGAAAAATACCTCCGTGTAGAGTCCTATAACTAGTTAGAACACTCCAAGTCATTGTGATATTGGAGTGTTTTTTTACGAGTCTTAAAGTTATATAGACTGATTTGTGATAAGATACTAGAAGAGTCTAAGCAGAGGAGTGAGGGGTTTGGTTCATGAAGAACTCACATATACGACCGAACAACTTGAAACAAAACTAATTGAAATTCGTTATAATCTTCATCAAGAACCAGAAATTTCAAATGAAGAATTTGAAACAACGAAAAAGTTGAGAAACTGGTTAGGTGATTTAGATATAAACATACTCGATTTACCTTTAAAAACGGGATTGGTTGCCGAAGTATGCGGTGATCCAAATGGACCAGTTGTAGCCATTAGAGGGGATATTGACGCTCTTCCCATTCATGAAGAAACGACATTACCTTATAAATCACGTTTTGATGGAAAAATGCATGCATGCGGCCATGATTTTCATACAACGGCCGTATTAGGTGCCGCTTACGTACTAAAACAAAAAGAACATGAACTAAAAGGAACGGTTCGTATTATTTTCCAACCAGCAGAAGAAACGGGTCCTGGAGCCATTGACATCCTTAATACACATGCCATTGATGATGTTCAAGCCATTTTTGGCCTTCATAATATGCCAAGTCTTGAATTAGGACAACTTGGAACACGTATTGGAGCGATGTCTTCAAATTGTGATCGATTTGAAATTGTGGTTGAGGGGGTAGGGACACATGCGGCACATCCAGATTTAGGGGTGGATACGATTCTCGTTG
The DNA here is from genome assembly GCF_006517395.1 of Terrilactibacillus laevilacticus. Lineage (GTDB taxonomy): Bacteria > Bacillota > Bacilli > Bacillales > Sporolactobacillaceae > Terrilactibacillus > Terrilactibacillus laevilacticus. The sequence continues at coordinate 58,248 of NZ_VDCY01000005.1, read as the reverse complement.
CTGGACATATTATGGTTGCACTGCAGTCCATCGTTAGCCGCAATATTGATTGGCAAGATAGCGCCGTCGTCAGTATTTGTCAGCTGCATAGCGGAAATACATGGAATGTTATCCCCTCAACGGCTCAATTAGAAGGTACCGTTCGATCATTTGATCTCAATATTAGAGAAAAAATTAAAGGAAAAATAAAACAAGTGATTGAAGGAATTGCAAGCGCATTTGGAGCGAAAGCAACCTTCATATGGCATGGTGGATCTCCAGCCGTTATGAATGATGAAAAATGGACCCTGTTTACCATTAAAAAGGCAAAAGAAGTAGGTTTTGAAGTCATCGACATTAAGCCGCCTTCTTCAGGAGAAGATTTTTCTCATTATCAAGAAAAAATACCAGGTACGTTTGTTCATATTGGCACTTCAACAACTTATCCACTTCATCATCCCAAATTTGAGATTGATGATCGAGCTTTAATGCCAAGTGTTAGGCTGCTGGCTACTTTAGCAGAACAAGCCATTTTAGACTTAAAAAGTTAAATAATTAGTAACAAAAGGCAAAAGAAACGCCTCACCAGTGAATTAAAAACCGATGAGGCGTTTCTTTTATTTTATATTTTGATGGATGTTAGGTTGTTTGCGTCTCGACCGTTTTGAATGATATAATCGCCAGCCCGTGAGTAATGCACCAAGTAAACAAACACTCGCAGAGCTCAAGAAGACAATATGCATGCCATCTAAGAAAATATCAGGGCGATGGGGAATTAATGCTGTTACACGATATCCAGCTTCCCGGCTCATAATAGAAAATAAAATGCTTGTCGCAGAGGATATTCCAACAACCATACCTAAATTTCGAACTAGAGCATTGATGCTTCCGGCGATGCCAAGTTGTGTTCTTCGTACAGTAGACATAACGAGAGAGTTGTTAGGAGATTGAAACAAACCGCAGCTTATTCCAAGAAGAGCTACCCAAACACAAACAAGCCAAATGTCGCTGTCTTGATGAAGACCGGCGAGTCCAAACTGAGCTACAACCATCATTAAGAGCCCAGCAAAGGTTAATAGCTCTGAACCAATTTTATCAGATAATGCACCGCTTAAAGGAGCCACAATCACCATCGTTACAGGAAAGAGCATCAGAACTAATCCTGCATGTGAGGGTGATAATAGGAGAATATCTTGAGTATAAAAGGGTGAAACGATATTGAAACAAAAGTTTGAAACAAAGACAAGAAATCCACAAAAAATACTTAACGAGAATAATGGGTTTTTAAAAATGGATAACGTTATCATGGGTTCTTCTTTGTGAATTTCAACATATAGGAAAAAGACCAATAAGACAACACCAGCGAAAAATGCGGCTAGGATGCGAAGGTCGGTATAACCAACTTGCTGCCCAAGTAAAAGACCGGTGAAAAGACTGATGATGGATAAGGCGAACAAAACGCTGCCTGTGATATCGAGTTTTGACCGTAATTTGATCATATCTTTTGGTAGTATCATCCATCCCAGTATAATTGCCATGAGACCGATCGGAACATTTACCCAAAAAATAGACTGCCATCCCAGTGAAGAAACCATAAACCCTCCAAGACTAGGGCCAGTAATACTACCGAGTGAAACAAACGTTCCAAGTAATCCAAGAGCTTTTCCCCGATGTTTAGCAGGAAAGATTTCGGTGATAATGCCTTGGTTATTGGCCATTGTCATGGAGGCACCAATTGCTTGTATGATACGTGAAGTTAATAAAAAAGTTAAGCTATTGCTGAATCCACACAATAACGAACCAAATATAAAAATGATACATCCTAGCTTAAACATGTTTATCTTGCCGACAATATCCCCGAGTCTGCCAAAAAAAAGAATGATGGAACAAATGGTCAAAATATAACCACTTACGATCCATTCCGATTGAGCAATGGGTAAATTTAGATCTTTTGAAATGGATGGAAGGGCAATGTTAACAATGCTCCCATCTAAAGTTGACATAAACACGAATAAATTAAGAACAATTAAGATTATCCAGCGCTTCTTTTGTATGACTGGATCATCTTGATAAGTTTTGACTTGAGATTGCAAAACAACACCTCATTACTATTTAGTTGCATTTGCAACTATGTTCATCTAAACTTATGATACAGAGAATAAGTTGGTCACGCAACTATATAAGTGCGTGTTCAAAAAGGTGACAAATGAAAAGGGTTACTGGCTAAGTACGCTGGCATCCTGCAAGAACGAGAGTAACTAGCCCGTCCTGGGCGTCGGAAGGCTAAGGCGGCGCTGTTTTGAGGATCGGCATTCCACAGGATGTGGTAGCTTCAGGCGCCCGCCACAGGACGTGAGCGGTTTTAGCCAGCGATCCTCTTGTATCCGCTACATGAGGACCGGAAAAACAAGAGGGCGCCGAGAATCGCACGATCATTTGGTGACTTTTTGAACAACCTCTATAAAATGAAGATTTTTTTACATAATGCTTGAGAAGGTGAATAAATGGCGAAAGAGCCCATTGGTAAGTTGATTGCCTATATAAGTCGACAAAACCAAAAAATCCTTAGCAAAGAGTTAAGACCTTTTAATATAGGTGGCGGGGGACAGCACAGCTTTTTAAAGACGATCTTAATGAACCCAGGTATTAATCAGGATCGATTAACAACAAAATTGAAATATGATAAAGCAACAACGGCAAGATCAGTCAAACAATTAGAAAGAAATGGGTACATTGAAAGAGTAACTAATCAAAACGACCGGAGATCAAATTTACTATTTCCTACACAAAAAGCAAAAGATTTTTATCCAACTTTTCAAAAGATCCTTGATCGTTCAAATCGTAAATTAACGAAGCTACTAACAAACGAAGAGGAGGATCAATTAATCGTATTACTTCAAAAAATATGTAAGCATGGAGATATTTAATCTATGAAACAAAAAAATCCCTGATGGAACATCTATCCATCAGGGATTTTTAATTTTAATGACGTTTCGAAAATTAAGAGTCAGCAGGAACATGGGCTTTGCGCGCCATATCAATAAATAAACCAATCATACGATAATCATCTGTTAATTCTGGATGAAAGGACGTAGCAAGGATATTTCCTTGACGAACGGCTACAATTCGGTCTTCCCAAGTAGAAACGATATCGACATGATCACTAACTGAAAGAATATGAGGAGCCCGAATAAAAATAGCTGGAAACGGTGCATCAAGACCCGTTATATCTAAATCAGCTTCAAAGCTATCGACTTGGCGTCCGAATGAATTACGTCTAACCTTCACATCCATTAAACCAAGTGACTCTTCTTCTTCTAAATCGCCTTCTATATCTTTGGCAAGAATGATCATACCTGCACAAGTGCCAAAAAGGGCTTTTCCTTTCTTAGCGAAGGTACGAATCGGTTCGAGGAATCCATATTTTAACATCAATTTACGCATGGTCGTGCTTTCACCACCAGGTAAAATTAACCCATCTAAATCATCAAGCTGTTCAGGATTTTTAACATTAATGGCCTCAGCACCGCTTTTTTCAATATGGTTTAGATGTTCAGATACAGCTCCTTGCAAGGCTAAAACGCCTATTTTCACCATCAAGATCGCTCCTTTCGATTACTCGTTTTAAAAAGAAAAGCGGAATATGAGTTTCATCCGCTTTTCTTATACTTTAAGTGCGTGTTCAAAAAGGTGGCAAATTAGAAGCAAGAAGATCAAGGCGGCGCTGTTTTGAGGACCAGAATGTAGGTTTTTGCTACATGAGGACCGGAAAAACAAGCCAACACCGAGATTCGTAGCTTATCATTTGGTGGCTTTTTGAACAACCTCTATAATAATTTTTCTTATTACCAACCACGTTCTTGCATACGCTGTTCTAATGTTAAATCAGCAATATCAATACCTTTCATAGCGGTACCAAGTTCTTTTGAAAGTTCGCCGATTAATTTGTAATCCGTATAATATGTGGTAGCTTGTACAATGGCTTTAGCAAATTTTTCAGGATTTTCGGATTTAAAAATACCTGAACCAACGAAGACGCCGTCAGCTCCAAGTTCCATCATGAGGGCCGCATCAGCAGGTGTAGCCACACCACCAGCAGCGAAGTTAACTACTGGGAGACGACCAGCTTCTTTGATTTGTTTTAATACTTCGTAAGGGGCGCCAAAGTTTTTCGCAGCCGTCATGAGTTCGTCATCGTTCATATTTACAACTTGACGCACTTGAGCATTGACTTTACGCATGTGACGCACGGCTTCAACAATATTTCCTGTGCCTGGTTCGCCTTTCGTACGAAGCATAGCAGCACCTTCACCAATACGGCGAGCAGCTTCACCTAAATCACGACATCCACAAACAAATGGTACGGTATATTGACTTTTAAGAAGATGATATTCTTCATCCGCCGGTGTTAAAACTTCACTTTCATCTATATAATCTACACCCATGGCTTCAAGTACGCGAGCTTCAGTAATATGTCCAATACGTGCTTTGGCCATGACTGGGATTGAGACAGCTTTCATTACTTCTTCCACGATACGAGGATCAGCCATACGTGCAACGCCGCCAGCTTTTCGAATATCAGAAGGGACACGTTCAAGGGCCATTACGGCAACAGCGCCAGCTTCTTCAGCTACTTTAGCTTGTTCAGCATTAACAACGTCCATGATGACGCCACCTTTTTGCATTTGTGCCATTCCACGTTTGACACGATCCGTTCCAACAACTGTATTAACCATTGATACATTCCTCCAATTACACTCATTCTCAGGTTATCTTTTGAAAAATAAATGCTTATTATTTATAAGATTATGATAAAGTAAGACATAATAAATGAAACCGTCCAATTGGATGTTTTGTTTCTCATCCAATTTTAAAATATAATCGTATTAACGAAACTCTTTTAGAAAAAGGAAGAAGTAAAATGTGGGAAATTGATAAGAAGAGTAAACAGCCGATATATCGACAAATAAGCGATCAATTACGTGAAAAAATTATGAAAGGTGAATATACACCTGGTAGTGTCTTACCAACAGAAAGGAAGTTAGCAGATCAGATTGGCGTGAACCGTTCAACTGTCGTTCATGCATACGATGAATTAACGTCTATTGGATTAATAGAAAGAAAAAGAGGAAGTGGGACCAAAGTAAGTACACAAAAATGGGGGATTTCGCCCGCTGGTTCACCCAATTGGAAAGCCTATGTTGATAGTGGAGCTTTTTTGCCCCCACATCCACTTATTCAAAAAATACATGAACTCTCCCACAATAAAACACTATGGAACTTAGCAGGTGGTGAACTTGGTCCTGATTTGTTTCCAGGAAGCTTGCTAAAACCGCAATACGATAAAATTCTAGGTCCAGAAGAGTTGTTTGAAGACGAGGACCCACAAGGATATCGACCACTTAGAGAAACGATTGCTCGTCACATGAAGGTGACATATAATGTGGACACCACTCCTGATTCCGTCATGATCACGAGTGGTGCGCAGCAAGCCATCTACCTTATGACTCAATGTTTATTATCGCCTGGGGATGCCATAGCTATTGAAGCACCGTCTTATTATTACTCTTTGCCGTTGTTTCAATCCGCCGGTCTTCGGATCTTTGCTCTGCCGATAGATGAAGAAGGGATTAATCCCGAAGATGTCAAAACTTTATATCAAAAACATCGGATTAAACTTGTTTTCTTAAATCCCATTTTTCAGAATCCAACCAGTGTATCCTTATCAGAGAAACGAAAAAGAGATCTAGTAGATATGTGTAGATCTTTATCCATTCCAATAGTTGAAGATGATCCATTTAGTCTGCTTTCATTTGAAGGTAAAACGGGTCAATTGATGAAAAAGATGGACGAGTCAGGAAATGTGTTGTATTTAGGTTCACTCTCTAAGACGGTTGGTTCGAATATTCGAATTGGTTGGCTAATTGCACCGAAACCCGTTATTTCTCGTTTAATGGACGCAAGAAATCAGATGGATTTTGGTTTAAGTATTTTCCCGCAATTAGTAGCCAATTATTTCATGCGTTCAGGAAAATATGAAGAGCATGTTGCCCATCTTGTGTCAGAGTTAAAAAATAGGTGCGATGTAGCCATTAGCATTCTTAAACGTCATTTTTCAGACTTTTTGACTTTTCATGAACCTAAAGGCGGATTATATATTTGGTTAAAATTAAAAATACCGATTCAAGAATCACGATTATTTCATCAAGCAGCGAATAATAAGGTTATCCTGATGCCAGGAAGTGTACTAGGAGCCTCTGAAGGATTTATAAGGCTCACTTTTGCAAGGCTATCTAAAGAAGAATTAGAGAAAGCTTTAGAAGCTTTTAGAAAAACCTTAATACAATTAATTTAGTTAATATAACAGTAAGTGAAATTTAGGTATATTTCATTTACTGTTTTTTTATTTTAATCTAATTTTCATTTTTATGCGATATAGTTTACCTATCATTCAAGTGGAGGTACTTATTGATGTCGGAAAAAAAGAAGAACAGCAAAAAAATGAATAAAAAAATGATCGTCCTTTGCACGGCTGCAATAAGCAGTTTGTATCTTACAGCTTATACGGAAACGATCCATACAAGTGCAGATCAATCATCAAGTGCTTCTCATTTCTTAAATAAGTCTAAAGTCGAAACAAATAAAGAGGTAAATGAATCCAAACAAGATAACCAAACAAATAATAAAACAACTTCTAATCAAAGAGTGTATAAAGATGGTGTCTATAATGGATCGGGATCTAATCATATTGGGTCAGTAAGTGTATCCGTCACAATTAAAAATGGTTCGATCGCTAAAGTCCAAATTACAAACTGTACGACGTCTTATTCAAAAAGCTATATTGATGGTTTACCGGATCAGGTCGTGCAACGACAAAGTAGTCAAGTGGATGTTGTTAGTGGAGCTACGTTAAGTACTGAGGATTTTCAAACAGCGGTGGATCAAGCTTTAGCTTCTGCGAAAGCGTAAGTCAAATTATTCTTAAAATAGGGGCCGTGTTATATGACATTAACATCAATAAGAGAGTCCATTTTAGCTGTTGGAACAATAGTGAATGTAAAGGTTGTTTGCCAGATAGGACAAGAAACTTTATATCGTGAAAAACTAACTAAGTCACTCACCATGTTTTATGAGGTTGAAAATTTGTTTAGTCGTTTTAAATCAAATAGTGAATTAATGAAGGTCAGTCATCATGTCAATTTACCTGTGGTTGTAAGTCCAACATTTTTTGAAGTCATGAATTATGCTCTAACCCTATCAAATTTAACAAATGGCGCTTTTGATCCAACACTAGGGAAAAAGTTAGAAAAATACGGATTTAATCAAAAATATGAAACAGGTGAAAGAATTGAATCAAAGATTGCGGATGAACCAGTTAGTTATAGAGATATCGTTTTGAATGAAGAAAGAAGAACGGTAACGTTATTAAAACCGATTCTGTTAGATTTTGGTGCTATTGCGAAAGGATTTGCTATTGATCTTTGTGCAAAAATGCTAGCTGAAGCAACCGGTTTTTATATTGATGCTGGTGGTGATATTTTTGTTTCAGGAATAAATGAAGAAGGCAGTAAATGGAAAGTTGGAATTCGACATCCTATGAATAAAAATCAGAATGTGAGGGTCATCCAACTCACAGATGCAGCAATCTGCACATCTGGTAGTTATGAACGGTTTAATCCAAAAAGTAACATTCACCATCTCTTAATCCCGGATTCGGGAAGACCACAAAATAGTCTTTTAAGTTGTACGGTTATTGCTCCTTTTGGCATGATGGCTGATAGTTTTTCGACGGCGGCATTTATTATGGGGGAGAAGGATGGTCTTTCATTTTTAGAAGATATGGGAGTATCAGGAATAATGGTGACTTCTGATCTTAGAGTCAGACAAACACTTAAAATGAAGGAGTTGATCGTATGCAAATAAATAATGAGAAATCATCCGAGATACAGAATCATCGATCAAGAGTCACCTCAAGAAATGACAAAGAAGAAAACGTGATGGTCAAGTTAAAAAAAATGACAAAAGCTCCGAAGCGGTTCCTGATAGCCTCTTTAATTCTTCTAATGCTGGTTGGGAGTTTTCATTCAGAACCACTTTCAGGGATCGTGACCGTTCTAATTGCAGTAGCATCGTCAGTTATGGTTGATCTCATTTTTACTATTAGTCATAAAAGAAAAATTAAATTTCCAGATGGTGCATTATTGACAGGCTTAATCATTGGTCTTGTTTTAAGTCCAACATCCCCAATCTATGTAACAATATTAACAGCAATTATAGCAATAGTTGCCAAACATAATATAAAAAAGAAATATAAACCAATATTTAATCCAGCAGCATTTGGGTTGTTAATTTCTGCATCTTTTTTTTCAAGTGGTCAAAGTTGGTGGGGAGGTTTAACCTTATTACCAGGATGGTCTGTTATTCTTGTTGTGATCATAGGGTATTTTGTCGCAAATAGGGTGAATAAATTCCCACAAGTTTTTTCCTTTTTGGGGATCTATTTTCTTATCTTACTGGTATTTACGTTTCTAAATAGTCAATATGCTGAACTAGTCATAAGATCACCATATATTAATTCAACTATTTTTCTAGCCTTTTTTATGTTAACGGACCCTCCAACATCTCCAGCAAAATATCGGGATCAAATTATATTTGGTGCTATAGCAGCTACAACAAGTTGGGTCAGTTATTTTGTTTTTGGAGGTTTAACATTTCTCCTGATTGGTCTCCTTATATCTAATGGATGGTCATATTGGACATCCTATCTAAACAAATCTAAGAAACGAGTGGCAATTGGATAATTTATGATAGAGTTGAAAACGTGAAACTTCAATGAGTGGGGTTTTTCGACGCGTTGCGACAGGACGTCGGTTTATAGCCTACGTGATCCCTCACTCATTGTTATCCTAAACCAATCGGGCTTTTACGGGCAGTTATCCCCCGCCTAAGAATGCTCGTATACATTCATGACCTTGAAGTGGGGGTCTTTTCTAGCCGTTAATGCGGGATAAAATTAAAAGCCTTTAAGTGAGAGGCTTTTTTTATTTGGTCCAGCTGATTCTGTTCATAATGATAAATTAGTCATTATTCACACCTTTCAACACACAATTTTCAAAGTTTTAACATTATGTTAAAATAGCATTTAGAGTTTTTATAAAAGTAGAGACATAAGATACTCTTTTATAAAATTATCTAATAAGTAACTTAGGCACCTATGTTCAGACATCAAGGAGGACTTATGAGAAAAATAGGATTTAGTATTTTTACAATTTTTTTGGTTTTGATAGCGGTCCTATCGGGCTGTTCTCAATCATCAGATCAAAAGCAACCTAGTGCAAAACAAGGTAAAACATATACCATCGCAACTGATGTCACGTTCGCGCCATTCGAATTTAAAGATGAAAGCGGCAACTATGTTGGGATAGATATGGAACTGTTAAAAGCGATTGCGGAGGATCAAGGGTTTCAATATGAAATGAAACCACTTGGATTTAATGCCGCTGTACAAGCCCTCGAATCAAAACAAGTTGATGGCGTCATTGCCGGTATGAGTATTACCGATGAACGGCAAAAGAAATTCGACTTTTCAAAACCTTATTTTGATTCAGGCGTCGTGATGGCTATTGATGAATCAAATAAAGATATTAAGTCATATAAAGATTTAAAAGGGAAGAAAGTAGCTGTAAAGACAGGAACTGAAGGAGCTGCTTTTGCTAACTCCATTAAAGATAAATATGGATTTCAAACCGTCACTTTTGATGATTCTTCTAATATGTATGATGATGTTAAAAGTGGTCATACGGTCGCATGTTTTGATGACTATCCGGTCATTGCTTACGGAACAACACAAAATAATGGCTTGAAGATGGTAACCAATAAAGAAAAAGGGGCATCTTACGGTTTCGCGGTAAGCAAAGGACAAAATAAAGAGTTATTGGAAAAATTTAATGCTGGATTAGAAAATTTGAAAGCCAATGGGAAGTACGATCAATTAATGAACAAATACCTTGGCGAACAAGCGAAGAAAAGTGTAGAGAAAGATACGAGTTTTTTTGGACTTGTAAAATCAAGTATGCCTAGCTTGATGCAGGGGTTATGGTTAACCATTGAACTGACGGTTATTTCTTTAATTTTCGCCTCAATCCTTGGTTTAATTTTTGGCTTTATGCGAGTATCAACGAACAAAGTTATCAGAGCTATTGGTTTAATCTACGTTGACATATTTAGAGGAACACCACTCCTTGTACAAGCGTTCTTTATTTATTTTGGAATTCCAACGGCTCTTGATTTTCGTATGAGTGCTCTCTTAGCAGGGGTCATTACGCTTAGTTTGAATGCAGGTGCCTATATGGCTGAAATCGTCAGAGGCGGTATTCAATCGGTTGATAAAGGACAAATGGAAGCTGCTCGTAGTCTTGGTTTACCATATGGAAAATCGATGATGAAAGTTATTTTGCCTCAAGCCGTTCGTATTATGATTCCATCGATTATTAACCAATTTGTTATGACATTAAAAGACACTTCGATTCTATCGATTATTGGACTAGCTGAGTTAACACAAAGCGGGAAAATTATTATCGCGAGGAATTTTGAATCCTTTAAAATATGGCTGATTGTAGCAATTATGTATTTTATTATTATCACAATATTAACAAAAATATCCAATCGCCTAGAAAGGAGAATCCGTCATGGTAAAGTTAAAAGTAACTAATCTAAAAAAGAATTATGGAGACTTGCAAGTCTTAAAAGACATCGATCTAGAAGTCAAAGAAGGTGAAGTGGTCTGTGTGATCGGTCCTTCAGGCTCAGGTAAAAGTACGTTTTTACGTTGTTTAAACCAACTTGAAGAAATGAATGGCGGAACGATTATCGTTGATGACCACGATCTAAGTAAGAAGATAAATATTAATAAAGTCCGTGAAAATATTGGAATGGTGTTTCAAAATTTTAATCTATTTCCGCATTTAAGCATTTTACAAAACATCGCCTTAGCTCCTGTTCAATTAAAGAAACAAACAAAAGCAGAAGCTAAAGAGTCAGCTCTTAAACTACTTGATCGTGTCGGCTTAAGCGATAAGGCAAATAGTTATCCGGATCAATTATCTGGAGGTCAAAAACAACGTGTAGCCATCGCACGAGCTCTTGCCATGAATCCGGATATTATGTTGTTTGATGAACCTACAAGCGCACTAGATCCTGAAATGGTTGGAGAAGTACTCAATGTGATGAAGAGTTTGGCCAAAGACGGGATGACCATGGTGGTTGTGACCCATGAAATGGGCTTTGCTCGAGAAGTATCGGATCGTGTGATTTTCATGGATGGCGGCTATATTGTCGAACAAGGCTCACCGGATGAAGTGTTTTCTCATCCCAAAAATCCACGGACGATTGATTTTCTTAATAAAATATTGTAATAAGTTTAGACCTCTGTTAAATAAGAGGTCTTTTTTGACTTAAACCAAACCAAAAATGGCATAATGGAATATATATTGGAAAAATAGAAAAAGAGGTTGAGGAATGTACACATCTAGTTTTAAAGAATTTTCTCTTAGTCAAGAAATCTTACAAGCTTTATCACGCTTAAATTATCGCCAGCCAACACTTGTGCAGGCAAAGGTCATCCCCCATATTCTAAAAAGTGAGGACATCATTGTTAAATCGCAAACAGGGAGCGGAAAAACAGCCGCCTTTGGCATACCTATTTGTGAACTCGTCGATTGGGAAGAAAATAAACCTCAAGCGTTAATTTTAACCCCTACACGTGAATTAGCAACACAAATAAAAGATGATCTGACTAACATCGGTCGATTTAAACGCATAAAGGCGACCGCCATTTACGGTAAACAGCCCTTTGAGAAACAAAAAAACGAGTTAAAACAAAAATCTCATATCGTTGTTGGGACACCAGGACGAGTTTTTGATCATATTAAAAAAGGGACCCTTAACTTAGAACGAATCAACTTTTTTGTGATTGATGAAGCAGATGAAATGCTGAATAAGGGATTTTTGGACCAAGTCGAGGCTATTATTGAATCACTACCAAAGGATCGAGTGACACTACTATTCTCAGCAACGGTCCCAGAAAGCATTAAACAATTATGTCACCGTTATATGAATCATCCAATTGATATTGGGATAGAGCAGGAAAGTGTAACAACGGATAAAATAGAGCATAAACTTTATAAAGTAAAAGGTGAAGAGAAGTTTCGCTTACTTAAAAATAGTTTAATTATCGAAAATCCTAATAGTTGCATGATCTTCTGTCGGACACAAGAAAACGTGAATACCGTTTATCAAGGCTTAAAGCGATTAAATTATCCTTGCCAAAAAATTCATGGTGGCCTGACACAAGAAGAACGGTTCCGTGTGATGAAGGAGTTTAAACTTGGGAAATTCCGCTATCTTGTGGCGACTGACATCGCAGCAAGGGGGATAGATGTGGATGATATTTCTCTTGTCATTAATTATGATATCCCGCTTGAAAAAGAAAGTTATGTCCATCGTATTGGGAGGACTGGACGAGCTGGGAAAAAAGGGCTTGCTATAACCTTTATGACTTCTCGTGATGAACCTATATTAGAAGAAATCCAAGACTACATTGGTTTTAAGCTAAAAAAGGAAACACTCCCAACTAGACAAAACGTGTTGAAACATCAGGCATCGTTTCAAAAGACAATAAGCGAAACGCCGAAACTGAAACGAGATAAAAGTGAATCACTAAATAAAGACATTATGAAATTGTATTTTAATGGCGGAAAAAAGAAGAAATTGAGAGCTGTTGATTTTGTAGGAACCATTGCAAAACTCGAAGGCGTCACAGCTGATGATATTGGCATTATAACGATACAAGATACCGCGACTTATGTTGATATCCTTAACGGAAAAGGACCTATCGTACTTAATGCCATGAAAGAGACAAAAGTAAAAGGAAAACAGTTAAAAGTGTATGAAGCTCGAAAATAACATGCTTATAATGAAAAGCAACCATCCTATATATGAATAAGGACGGTTGCTTTTGTGCGTAAAATTAAATCTCTAATATCATATCAACATGAGGAATATCATCTTCTAGATACGGTTCTGAAACATCTTTAAAACCGAATCGCTCATAGAGTCCTTTCGCTTGTACTTGTGCTTGTAGTTTAATTTTTTTGGGGTGTAGTTCGTCGATAGAAAACTGAATAGCTTTGGCGATCATTTCTCTTGCAATCCCTTGTTTTCGGTACTCTTTTTTTACAATTATACGACCAAGGGATAGTTCAGGGTAAATGACTCCTTCCGGTACAATACGGAGATAAGCTATAATCTGACCGTCTTTTTCGGTAAATAAGTGGTAGCAATCTTGATCTTTATCATCTATATCCTGAAAAGGACATTCTTGTTCAACAATGAAAATACGATTACGTTCATTAAGTATTTGATAAAGCTCTAATGTTGTTAAGTCAGAAAATGTTTTTAAATGCCACTTCATGCTCTCACCTCTCTATGTCATCATCTTAATTATAAGCGACTAAATGTAAACCTAGCAATGGTGAAATTAATATCTTAATAGAGGTTGATTTAAAAAGTCACCAAATGATAAGCTACGAATCTCGGCGCCCACTTGTTTTTCCGATCCTCATGTAGTGAATACAAGAGGATCTCTTGCTAAAATCGCTCACGTCCTGTGGCTGGCGCCTGAAGCCACCACCTCATGTGGAATGCCGGTCCTAAGGAACTGCGCCGCTCTTAGCCTTTGCTTCTAATTTGTCACCTTTTTGAACACGCACTTATAGCTTAAACTTCGGTCTGTAAGTCGTTATATCTTAATTGAATCCGTCTAGGCATAGTAGAGTCTAAATGCAAAGCGGATTGATAAAATGGTATAATCATAGAGGAGACTATTTATTGCAAGGAGATTGGACATGAAAAAGTTATATTTTGCCGCACTTATTTATATGATACTAGGTTTATTAGCGGGTATTTTTTACAGAGAAATAACGAAAGCATACAACTTCACAGGCGAATCAATGTTGTCTGTCTTGCATACCCATTTACTTGCACTTGGTATGATGATGTTCTTGATTTTCTTAGTGTTAGAGAAACTTTTTACTTTATCAAAGAGTAAGTTGTTCCTAGCGTTTTACTGGATATACAATATTGGCCTGCTCTGGACGATTGGGTTTATGGTCATCCACGGGACGATGAGCGTTCTTGGTAAATCCGTAGGACCAGCGATCTCAGGTATGGCTGGACTTGGACATATTTTATTAACGGTAGCTTTAGTTCTATTCTTTATAATTCTATTTGAAAGATTAAAAGCCTCAGAAACACGATAAACAAAGTGCGTTCAAAACAATGAACGCACTTTGTTCTAGCTTATTTATTTTCAAGTACTTTAATGAGTTCCCTCAAGTAATCAGGTAAATCGGGTGGTCTACGGCTAGATACAATATGGCCATCTACAACGACAGGTTCATCATGCCAAATGGCACCTGCATTCGTCATATCATCTTTAATTCCTGGGGTACTCGTGACATGTACACCTTTGAGTATTCCAGCAGATATGAGCACCCAACCTGCATGACAAATTTGACCAATTGGTTTTTTGTTTTCATGAAAGTGCTGAATAATTGAAATAACCTCAGGAAAACGGCGGAGTTTATCTGGAGACCATCCTCCTGGAACCACAACAGCATCATAATCTTCTGGATTAACATCACTGAAAGTATAGTCTGATTCTGCAGGAACTCCATATTTTCCGATATATTTATGATGAGCCTCTTCCGCAATTAAGTGAACAATGGCTCCTGCCTCGCGGAGGCGTAAGATCGGATACCATAACTCTAAATCTTCAAAATCATCACTGACAAAAGATAATACTTTTTTTCCTGTTAATGACATTAAATTTTCTTCCTTTCCTATTAAAAATAATGGAATACTTCCACTTTAACAAAGATAAGAAGAATATGCTCGTAAGAAGAAATAAAAGGTCATAATCGAAGAATCGTGAGAGGCTGTCCTCCAACGGTACAAGTCTGAACTAGAAAAATCTAATGGTGATCAAATTTTAAAAAGCCCTTCACGGGGTATGTTTTTTTGTTTAAAAGTTCCATTTCTTTATAAAAAATGGATGAAACTAACTTTAATGTACAGTATAACTATAAATGTATTATGAGTGGAAGGAGAAAAGAACGACAAGAAAAAGAGGTGCGACGTTGTTAAAGAAATTAATGGTTGTTTTTAGTTTGAGTTTCATCGTGTTCCTATGTCCACAGATGAGTCATGCCTATGACCCTGAGTATTATCAAGAACCTTATCGTAATCAAGTTCATTTTTCACCTGAATTTGGGTGGATGAATGATCCAAATGGCCTGGTCTATTATCATGGACTCTATCACATGTACTATCAATATTACCCATATGGCTTATTATGGGGTCCGATGCATTGGGGACATGCTATTAGTACTGATTTAACCCATTGGATTCCGCAAAAAATAGCTTTATATCCTGATGCACAAGGACACATTTTTTCAGGAAGTATTATTATTGATAAGAAAAATGACTCGGGGTTTGGAAAAGATACCATGGTCGCTTTCTATACGAATGATCGGAAAGGGATACAAGATCAACGAATAGCCGTAAGCCACGATGAAGGACAAACATGGGAAAAAATCAATGAACCTATCATGAAAAATCCTGGGATAAAAGACTGGCGTGATCCAAATGTTTTCTGGTATCAAAAAGATAAAAAATGGATTATGGTCCTTACAACTCATAATAAAGCGATGTTTTATTCATCTAAGAATTTAAAGCAATGGACACTAATGAGTACTTTCGGACCAACTGATCAGAGTAAAGGGGTTTGGGAATGTCCATCTCTTATGCGGTTGCCAGTTGAAAACTCAAATCAAAAGAAATGGGTCTTGCAAATAAGCCGGACGGAAGGTTCGCCTGCCGGTGGAACCGGTGTTGAATATTTTGTTGGTGATTTTAATGGTCAGCATTTTATTCAACATCGAAAACTAAAAAGAAGAGACTGGGTCAATTATGGAGCAGATTATTATGCGGCTATCCCATGGAATAATCTTGAAGGCCCTAGAGGAGAACGCGTGACGATAGCGTGGATGAGTAGCTGGAAATATGCCGAGAGAACACCAACGACGCCCTGGCGAAATTCAATGAGTTTACCCGTTAGTTTAACTTTAGTTAAAATGGGTGACGCCTTTCGATTAAAACAAACGCCGATTTATTATCTTAAACCTAAAGATGGACACATTCGTTTTCATCATAAGACCATACAACCAAGTACTAACATCCTTAAAGGTCACAAGTTTAAGGTCGGAGAAATAAAAGCAGAATTTGATCTTTCTAAGTCAAATGCAAAGGAATTTGGTTTCCAACTTAGAGAAGGTAACGGTCAATACACAAGGATTGGTTATCAAGTAACAACCCATCGATTATTTGTTGATCGCTCGCATTCGTCAAATTTTCATTTTAACTCAGATATAACGGGTGTACATGCTATACATATGAATCCAACCAACCATAAAATTCAGTTACACATATTTTTAGATCATTCAGCATTAGAAGTATTCGGAAATAATGGAATCCGAGTGATTACAGATCAAATTTTTCCTAGAGTGAACAATGATGGTATGTCACTCTATAGTTCTGGTGGTCATACAGTCATAACTTCATTTGTTCTTCAACCTTTTACTTCGATTTGGGGATCTTCTCCTCTTGTTTCAAACATTAAGAAATGGCAAACGATAAAGGGAATCTGGGCTGATTCTATGAGTGGCAAAGTGGGTCAAACTGAAGATGAAGGCAGCATTCTCTCTAATAGGATGGGTAAAAATTTCGTATATGAAAGTGACGTAACCATTATTAATAGAAACTATATAAATAAAGGAACAGGTACTGGAGGTTTGATTTTTCATTCTGACAAGGTGGCAAAAAATATGTACGTCGCAGCCCTTGATATTCCACATAAGTCCGTTCAGCTTATAAAAGTTTGCAATGGGAAGCGTCAGGTTATCTCTCAAAAAACCATGCCATTAAAAGGTAACCAAACCTATCATCTCAAAGTTATCGTTCAACAGAATCTAATCAAAATTTATTTAGATCGGAAGCTTATGATTGAAAAACAAAATCCCACATTCCATCAAGGATTGGTTGGGTTATATACCTTTCAGTCTTCATCCGCTTTTCAAAACATCCATTTCACATCTAAACCGTAAATGAGTTTATTCATAAGAAGTTCTGACCAGGCCATCTAGATTGCCTGGTTTTTTCGATTTATAAACATTTTGAGTGGAATTCTCAATTAATTAGTTTTACTCTCATTTATAAAAATAGGCATAAGTTTTACTTTTAAAAATTTTATTGAATATTGTTCGTTTTTATCATTGAAAAGAAATAGATTAAAAGAAATAGATAAAAACAGTTGATTTATAAATGATGTTAAATTATAATTATTATCAATAGGAAATAAAAATAAATAAATACTTAATCTAAATAGTGTGTGGAGAGGTGACCAATGAACGAAAATAAAAAGCATTTGACAACAAGTTGGGGAGCGCCCGTTGGTGATAATCAAAATTCAATGACAGCCGGTCATAGAGGACCAGTATTAATACAAGACGTGCATCTTTTGGAAAAACTGGCTCATTTTAATCGAGAAAGAGTACCAGAAAGAGTCGTTCATGCCAAAGGTGGCGGTGCACATGGTTATTTTGAAGTGACGAATGATCTAACAAAATATACGAAAGCGAGTTTCTTATCTGAAGTTGGAAAAAGAACACCTCTGTTTGTTCGGTTTTCAACGGTTGCAGGTGAAAATGGTTCAGCCGACACATTGCGTGATCCAAGAGGGTTTGCGGTAAAATTTTATACAGATGAAGGGAATTACGATATAGTAGGAAATAATACACCGGTCTTTTTTATTCGAGACGCGATTAAATTCCCGGATTTTATTCATACTCAAAAAAGAGATCCTAAAACTCATTTGAAAAATCCGACCGCTGTATGGGACTTCTGGTCACTCTCACCAGAATCACTGCATCAAGTGACGATCTTAATGTCAGACCGCGGGATCCCTGCGACATTTAGACATATGCACGGCTTTGGAAGTCATACATTTAAGTGGACAAATGAAGCTGGAGAAGGTGTCTGGATTAAATATCATTTTAAAACCGATCAAGGTGTTAAAAATCTAACGCCAGATGTTGCGGAACAGCTTGCCGGTGCAAATCCAGATTATCATATTGAAGATCTACAAAATGCCATAAAAAATGGAGACTTTCCATCATGGACATTATATGTTCAAATCATGCCGTTAGAAGATGCCAATACTTACCGTTTTGATCCCTTTGATGTGACTAAAACTTGGTCCCAAAAAGATTATCCATTAATCGAAGTAGGAAAAATGGTATTAAATCGAAACCCTGAGAATTACTTTGCCGAAGTCGAACAGGCTACTTTCTCACCTGGAACATTAGTACCTGGCATTGATGTCTCACCGGATAAGATGTTACAAGGTCGACTATTTGCGTATGGAGATGCTCACAGGCATCGCGTTGGTGCCAATCACCAATTGTTGCCAATCAATCGTCCCCGAGTCGATGTCAATCATTATCAACGTGACGGTGCGATGCGCTTTGATAAAAATGGTAGGGGCTCAACATATTATGAACCGAATAGTTTTGGAGGGCCTACAGAGACACCAGAAGCAAAACAGGCGACTTATCCAGTTCATGGTACAGCGGATAGTGTGGGATACGATCACAATGATCACTATACCCAAGCTGGTGATTTATATCGATTAATGACGGATGAAGAAAAGGCGAGATTGATCGAAAATATTGTCGCAGCCATGAAACCAGTTGAAAAAGAAGAGATTAAACTCAGACAGATTGGACATTTTTATAAAGCCGACCCAGATTACGGATTACGAGTAGCAGCTGGACTAGGTTTACAAGTCCCTGAAGAGGTCAAATAAAAAACGCTTATTCCTTAAATATATAAAATGATGTATCAAAGGAACCTGTTCCGGTTATGAAGGAACAGGTTCTTTTAACATATTTTATGAGTTTGTCCAACAGATATGTTAGAAAAACTGACATAAAAGATTATTATTCTCTTGGTTACTAATAATTTCATTATAATATGTCATATTATCTTACAAAAAAGTATAAATGTAAGCTTATCTCTCTTATTATTGTTTTCGGAAGAAGTTTTAAGACAATATTAAAAAAGAATGGGGATAACAATGTCAATTCTAGTTGAAGAGAAAAATCGCAACGAAGAAAAAGTAGGAATGAATAAAGAAGATACTCCACTTGGTGAATTTCAGGAAACACTCCATGAGGCAACAGAACTCCTGTCTTATCCTGCAGAGGTCTTTCATTTTTTAAAAAATCCAATGCGTTTTTTTGAGGTTAGTATTCCCGTTCAGATGGATGATGGCGAGACCAAAATATTTCAAGGCTATCGAGCCCAACACAATGATGCATGTGGACCAACCAAAGGAGGTATTCGTTTTCACCCAGATGTTACTCCCGAAGAGGTCAAAGCCTTGTCTGGATGGATGAGCTTAAAGTGTGGGATTAATCATCTTCCTTATGGTGGAGCTAAAGGTGGTATCATTTGTGATCCAAGAAACTTAAGTTCAAATGAATTGCAGCGATTAAGCCGTGGCTACGTTCGTGCCATTAGTCAATTTGTTGGGCCAACTAAAGATATCCCAGCACCTGATATGTATACAAATGCTCAAATCATGGGATGGATGCTTGATGAGTATAATCATATTTGTGAGTACGGAGCCCCAGGTTTTATTACAGGTAAACCATTAGTACTTGGAGGTTCAAAAGGACGTGAAACAGCCACCTCAAAAGGTGTTTTATATATTCTTCAATTGGTTTGTGAACAACAAAATTTAAATATTCAAGATATGCGAGTGATCATTCAAGGTTTCGGAAATGTTGGAAGTTACTTAGCTCAATATTTATATGATCTTGGAGCAAAAATTGTTGGCATAGCGGATGCAAAAGGTGCCATTTATGATTCTGCCGGGATCGATATCCCGTATTTAATGGAAAATAAAGATGCTTATGGTGTCGTGTCCACTTTATTTAGACAAACAATGACGAATGAAGAATTGCTCGAACAAGAATGTGATGTATTAATACCAGCAGCAATCGGTGGAGTCATCACATCCGAAAACGCCGATCGACTAAAATGTCGCTTTATTGTTGAAGCTGCTAATGGCCCAACAACTAAAGAAGCTATTGAACTTTTAGATAAAGAAGGTATTCAGGTCGTACCAGATGTCCTTGCCAATTCAGGAGGAGTCATCGTTTCCTATTTTGAATGGTGCCAAAATCTCCAAGGATACTACTGGACAGAAGAACTTGTTGATCAAAGACTGAAAGAGAGATTAACAGAAAGTTTCAATGATCTCATGGAAATAGTAAGTGAATATGGCGTAAATATGAAAGTAGCCGCCTACATTCTCGGAACAAAAAGACTTGCTGAGGCCTCGCACTCTAGAGGGTGGATTAATATAAATGAATAGAAATAGATTCTCGGGTAGGAATACAAATTCCTATCCTATTTTTTTAGCTGTTTTAAATTTCGGTTATCTTACATACCCCTTGAAAGATGAAATAATTATGAGAAGGAATTCAGAGAGAAGATGGCGAACTCTAATTTATGAAATAGCCGAGAACACTCGTGACTTTAGTCATGAGAGGTTCAGATGTTTATTTTATTGATATTATCTTTTGAAAGAGGGATACATTCATGCGTATAATGCCTATCGAAAAAAGAAAACTTACAACAAGTCGTTTAGTTTTAGGATGTATGGGCTTTGGTGGCAATTGGGATCATAGCCCAGTTACTCAAGATGATATTTACATAGCAGAGCAGGCTGTTGATACAGCGTTATCTATTGGAATGACCATGTTTGATCTTGCGGATATTTACCGGATGGGTAAGTCTGAAACTGTTTTTGGCAAAATACTCAATTCGAAGCCTAATCTAAGAGAAAAGATCATAATTCAAAGTAAATGCGGCATTCGGTTTGATGACAACGTTGGTCCATTTCGCTATGATTTTTCAAAGAAACATATTATTGAATCGGTTAATGGTATTCTCAAGCGATTGGGAACCGATTATCTTGATATTTTATTGCTGCATCGTCCAGATCCATTAATGGAGCCAGAAGAAGTAGCGGAAGCATTTGATGAGCTGAAAACAAGCGGGAAAGTGAGATACTTTGGGGTTTCAAATATGAATGCCTCACAAATTCAGCATATCCAAACGTACGCTTCAGAGCCGATCATTGTTAATCAATTGGAACTTAATTTAAAGAAACTCGATTGGTTAGAACAAAGTGTATTAGTTAATGAAACGAAAGGATCTCAAACGCAATTTGGCCCCGGTCTAATCGAGTATTGTATGATGCAGAACATACAAGTTCAAGCTTGGTCACCGCTCGCTAGAGGTCTTTATTCTGGGAATGTACCAAAGGATATTTCAGAAGCTGATAGAAAAACCATTGAACTCATTGAAAAGATGGCTTTAGAAAAGGGAACGACAAAAGAATCGATTGTTTTAGGTTGGTTAATGCGGCACCCTATGAAAATTCAACCTGTCATCGGTACCACAAATACTACGAGGATAAAAAACTGCCAGGATGCTGTGCGGCAATCAGAATTAATGACACGGGAAGAATGGTATTCACTTTATGAGACATCGAGAGGAAGCAAATTGCCATAAGAACAGCTGACTCATGTCAATTTGTCTTAAAATACATTGAATTTATTATAATTATATCTCAACGTTCGACAAAAGGGGGACAGTTTCTATGACAACGTTAAGAAAAATTTTTAGTCTTCCTGAATTTAAAACGATCTCTCTTGTCGCAGGTAAAGAAGGTATTGATCGCACGATTACAGGGGTTAATGTAACTGAGAGTGTCGATCTTGCAGAGTTTTTTAGACAAAATGAGCTGATCGTGACGACAGGCATTGATATGGCTAATGATTTCGCAAAATTGATAAATATGGTAGAAACAGCCTTTCAAAGGCAGGCTTGTGGGATGGTGATAAATACAGGGCCTTACATTCCTAATATACCAGAAAGAATATTGAATTTTGCTGACGAGCAGGCCTTTCCAATGTTTCAGATGCCATGGGAATATCGTGTGGCTGATTTTTTAAAACTATCCGTTCAATTTTTAATGACAGAACAGAATAAGTCAACGAATGGTGATGTTGTCTTGTCCGAAATTCTTTTTAATCCAGATTTTAATGATGAGGATATAAATAAAGAACTGACAAAACGAGGTTTCAAAAATGATACAACTAACGCCATTGTTGTGTGTGAACTTCCAAACCATGTGAAACATCAAGAATCTATCATGAAAATCCTCGATAAGTCTCTTCATGATTATTATGAATGCACTTTATCCATGGTTTTTAAAAATCAATATATTGTATTAGTTGACACCATTGATCAAGGTGTTTCACATGCCTCTTTTTCTAAGATTGTTCAAGACGTCTACCATCGACTAGAACAACTCGATTTCAAAGCGTTGCCTCTGATCGCAAAGGGAGAGGACTATACTTACTTATCAGACCTTAAGAAAAGTTACGATGAAGCGTTAAAAGTTATTCAACTTAATCGCAAACATGCAAACTATCAAATCTATTCTTATCAAGATCTAGGTGCTTATAAGTTAATTTTAGGTGCTAGAAATCGTCGCATGACGGACAAGTATCATCATGATACTCTAGGAAAACTTTACCAATACGACAAATCGAATGAAACGGATTACGTTGCTTTTTTAAGAATTTATCTAGAGGAAGATGGGCGTACGATTAACATCAGTCGAAAAAAATTTATCCATCGAAACACGGTATTATATAAAATAAAAAAAATTGAATCGATTTTAAATATGAAATTGGATCATACTTTCACTAAGACAACCTTAACGCTTGCTTTTATGATTGAAGATCTTCGTATGTAGTTTATTTGTGCAAATGCACAATGGTTTTTGTTTGAATCATCATTGTTTTCTGATAACTATCTGATATATGATAATTTTATAAAATTTTAAAACATGAATGGAGTTGTTACTCACATGAAATCAGTAGATATTGAGAAAATAAAACAAGATGATAGGAATTATGTTCTACATTCATGGGCGAAACAAAAGCAAGTTAATCCTAAAACGATAACAAAAGCCAAAGGGATCTTTTTTTGGGACGATGAAGATAAAAAATATTACGATATGTGTTCCCAACTAGTTTATTTAAATGTTGGGCATGCCCACCCAAAATTGCTTGAGGAATTTAAACATATTGGTGAAATACCTATTTCAGCACCAGGTTTTGCAACGGCTTCAAAAGCAGAACTCGCTCGTAAAATTATTGACGTGGCACCAAGTAATATGGCAAAAGTATTTTTTGCGAATGGCGGTGCGGATTCAAATGATCACGCGGTAAAAATAGCTCGAATGGCAACTGGACGTTATAAAATCTTTTCACGCTATCGTTCATATCATGGCGCAACATTTGGTGCTGGAAATTTATCTGGTGAGAGCAGGCGTTTTACTGTAGAACCAGGCTTACCCGGATTTATTAAATTTGACGTCCCATACTTATATCGAGAAGTCATTGATTTTGAAAATGAAGAAGCAGCAACTAAATTTTATTTAGACCGTTTAAGGAATCAAATGTTATATGAAGGACCAGAAACGATTGCAGCTGTATTTATGGAGCCGATTCCTGGAAGTAACGGTGTTCTAATCCCGCCTAAGGGTTATCTCGAAGGTGTTCGCGAGTTATGTGATGAATTTGGTATTCTCATGATTTGTGATGAAGTCATGACTGGCTTTGGTCGGACAGGAAAAATGTTTGCCGTCGATCATTTTGATTTCGAACCAGAT
Organism: Terrilactibacillus laevilacticus; assembly: GCF_006517395.1. GTDB lineage: Bacteria > Bacillota > Bacilli > Bacillales > Sporolactobacillaceae > Terrilactibacillus > Terrilactibacillus laevilacticus. Next base: position 34,334 of record NZ_VDCY01000005.1, on the reverse strand, counting down.
ATGATGACCTTTGCCAAAGGAGTAACCTGTGGCTACAGCCCGCTTGGCGGAGTGATTGTTAGCGAGAAAGTCGCAAAATACTTTGATGACCATGTGCTTATGACGGGTTTAACGTATAGTGGTCATACAGTCTCTACACAAATTGGTTGTGCGACGCTTGATATTTATAAAGATGAAAACTTAATAGAGCATGCAGATGAAGTAGGTAAGGTATTAGCTTCTCGTTTAGAAGAACTCCGTGGGTATGATTCTGTTGGGGACGTACGACATATCGGTTTATTCGCAGCTGTCGAACTAGTCAAAGATAAAACAACAAAAGAACCCATCATCGCTTACGGTATGGATTATGGAAAAGATAAAGTGGGGTTAATGAGTCAATTTGTTAGCTTACTCAGCGAATTCGGTTTCTATACTTATTCACATGAATCAAGTGTGATTATCGCACCGCCACTTGTGATCACAGAACAAGAATTAAATGAATCTATGGATCTATTCGAACAGGTATTGACATTATTTGAGAAAGATGTCTTATTTGCCGATCAAACGGTTAAATCATGAGTGCTTGTACTATTATTATCTAGAAAATTAACTGAACTTATTGAGAAAGGAATTTAAGTAAGATGGAGAATTTTTTATATAAGCAACCTGTGCCAATTGATTTTGGCGCAGGAAAAATAAAGCAACTACCCAAAATTTTAAAGCAGATGAATCTGAACCGTGGAATCCTTATTAGTGCTCCTTCGATGGTCAGGCTGGGTATTGCAGAAGAAATCAAAAAACAATCTGAAGGAAGAATTGTCGCGATATTTTCCGATATCAGACCCAATCCAACGGTTAAAAATACAGATAACTGCGCCCAGATGATTCGTGAAAATAAATGTGAATTTGCCGTTGCTCTTGGTGGGGGAAGTATCATGGACTGTGCTAAAGTAGCCTGTTATGTTGCTGGAACTGAAAATAAAACGGCTGATTATCTATCGAAAAAGCTTCCAGTTACAGGTTCTAGTATTCCTCTTATTGCGATTCCAACGACATCTGGAACAGCGAGCGAGATTACCACGGTCTCAGTTCTTACCGATGAAGCTCGCGATGTAAAGGCACCACTTGCTAGTGACCTATTTTATCCTGTATATGCGTTAGTTGATCCGGAGTTGACTTTATCATGTCCTCCTTATGTGACAGCGGCAAGTGGACTGGATGTGCTCGCACATTCTTTAGAAGCTTTTTATGGGAAAAAACACCAACCTTTAACCGATCTTCCTGCAGAGCGTGCTGCATCTCTTGTGTTTAAACATCTTTTAACGGCATATCATGAACCTGACAACATAGAAGCAAGAGCAAAAATGAGTGAAGCTTCAGTGACAGCGGGAATGGCCTTTAACTTAACTCAAACCGCAGCTGCTCATGCCTGCTCTTATCCGTTAACACAAGATTTTCATATCCCTCATGGTGAAGCGTGTGCATTTACACTGCCTTCTTTTTGGAAAATTAACAGTAAGGGACCGGAAGCGGAACGTCTAGAAGCTTTTAGTCAACGTCAAGGATTTGAAAGTGCAGAGGATCTAGCCAATCAAATCGATGCAATGAAAAAAGAGATGGGTCTTCGAATGACGCTAAATGATGTTGGTGTCAATACTGAACAAGACTTAAACGAACTCGTAGAGGGGAGTTTTTCTCCCAATATGTATAATAATCCTGTTGAAATGACAAAAGAGTCATTGAAAGAGATGTATAGCGCATTAAAGGGAATAAAAACTCTATAGTTACAATCGACGTTTGAAATAGTAGGCTTAATCAAAATGATAAGTCTACTATTTTTTTATACGAAAAAAACAAAATGATTGGTTCGGTAGGAATGGCGGTCCATCAATAGTTAAAAGTAAAGATAAAGATATAGTTAGTGAACGGCGAATTTTGTAATATATGAACAAATTTTGAAGGAATATATTGGTTGTTTTATTTAAAGATTTAAATTAAAATAAAAAAAGAAAATTGTAAGCGATTACAAAAAGGAGGCTGTTTTTTAGAGTAAAACGATCTCATCCAACTATTCTATAGCCATGCATTAAGTATGATGTGAGGAGTAAGTCAGAAAATGTAAGCGTTAACAAAATGGTCCTATTTAAACACCAAAGGAGGATATTGTGATGAAGCGTAAAGCAATGTGCATGCTTAGCTTATTTTTAGTGGCAATACTTATATTAGGCGGCTGCAGTTCAGGCAGTAAGTCAGATCAAAATGAAAGCAAAAATAGTACTAAAGGTAAAAAAGTGAAAATTGTTTATGCTCAAGGAAAGGATACGACGAAGGTTGTTCCTAAAATTATTAAAGCCTTTGAAAAAGAACATCCAAATATTGATGTAGAATTTCGGGAACTTCCATCTGATTCCAATGCACAACATGATGCATATGTAACAGCTTTAAATGCTAAATCATCTGAATTTGACGTTATTTCTTTAGACGTCGTTTGGCCAGCTGAATTTGCTCAAGCGGGTTATGTGATGCCATTGGATCGTTTTATTCAAAGAGATCGTATTAACATGAATGATTACAATAAAGGCGCGGTTCAAGCTGCACAATTTAATGGTAAGCAATGGACAATGCCAAGGCTCGGCGATGCCGCTTTGTTGTTCTATAGAAAAGATCTTGTCCCTGAAAAAGATGTACCAAAAACATGGGATGACCTTCAAAAAGCAGCTAGTCAATATCAAGGAAAAAATGGAACAAAATATGGTTATTTAATGCAGGCTAAACAGTATGAAGGACTTGTTTGTGACGCAGTAGAATTTATCGCCTCTTATGGCGGACAGTTTATTAACGACAAAGGAGAAGTGGTGATTAATAGTCCTGAGGCTATTAAAGGGTTACAGAAAATGGTTGACATCACCAACTCTAACATTGTTCCTGGCAACATTAATACATTTACAGAAGTTGAATCCCATACATCCTTTATCAATGGTGAATCACCATTCATTAGAAACTGGACCTACCAATATGCGATTGCCAATGACAAAACACAATCAAAAATCGTAGATAAAGTGGGCGTTGCTCCACTTCCAGCAGGAGATAAAGGTTCTGTAACGGCACTAGGCGGCTGGCAATTAGGTATCTCCGCTTATTCAAAACATCCAAAAGAAGCATGGGAATTTGTCAAATTTTTATCAGGTAAAGAAGGTCAAAAAATTACGGCGATTGATTCAGGTAATATTCCAACACTCACCTCCTTATTCCAAGATAAAGATGTCTTAAAAGCGAATCCATTCTTTGCTAATAAGGAATTCCAAGAAGGCTATGCTAACGCTGTACCAAGACCTGTAGCACCAAACTATCAAGAGATTTCAGATATTATTCAGATTGAGGTTTCAAAAGCGATCAATAAAGAAATTTCTGCGAAACAGGCGATACAAGAAATGGAAACTCAAATCAAAGCGAAACTTGCAAAATAAAGATTGACGAAATGGTGCTGGCCTTCTACCTGAAGGTCAGCATGATATCTATAAATTGGAACGAAGATTGACACGGGATGTGATGAATGATGAGGTCCAATAGATTACTTTATAAGGGTGTGATGACATGCATTCCAACCTGGAAAAACCTGATAAAAAGATAGATCACTCAGTCGGTAATGTCCAACTTAAACAAAAAAAGAAGAAACTATCAGAAAGATCAGCGGGCTATCTTTTAATTTTCCCATCGATGCTACTTATTCTCATTGTGGCTATTTGGCCAGTTTTGCAATCTTTTTATTTAAGTCTTTTTGATCTCAAACTCAATGATCCGACGAAATCTACAGTGCACTTAAATTATAGTTTTGATTTAGAGCGATATTTAAATAGTGCACCGTTCCTTATTACAGCTATTGACCAAGAGATACAAAATGGTCATCAAGTGGATCAGTTAACGAAAATAAAAACTGAGATAGATCAATTTGATGCTTTATTACAGAAAGACCCTGATCTAAAGAAATCATATCAAACGATTAATGATAAACTGATGGATTTTAAATCGATATCAGACGGTGAGGCCCTTATATCTATAGATAAAAAGCTCAGTAAGCGATATCAAAATATGACAGATAACGTTCAACAAGAAATAAAAGAAGTGACAAAAACAGCAAAATTGGAGCAAGGTGAAAAAATCGTTGGGCTCTCAAAAGGCCTAAATGATGCACTCATCAAATCCAACTTTGTTGGATTACAACACTACAAAGAAAACTTATCGAGTCCTCGCACGTGGCTAGCGATTTGGAATACGCTCGTTTTTACAATCGTATCCGTAGCATTTGAGTTAGTCATCGGTCTTGCTATTGCACTACTTATCAATAAAGCCTTTTTTGGCAGAGGGTTAATCAGAGCTAGTATTCTTATTCCTTGGGCGATACCTACGGCCGTTTCGGCGTTAATGTGGAAATTCCTATATGATGGACAAAATGGAATTGTGGCGCATTTATTTGAAAAAGTGGGATTAGTGGATAAAATGTCGGATCTCTTAACAACCAATATCGGGGCAATGTTTTCGGTTATCTTTACCGATGTATGGAAAACAACCCCTTATATGGCTTTATTACTTTTAGCAGGGCTACTAACCATCCCTTCATCTTTGTATGAAGCGGCAGCGATTGATGGTGCAAATAAATGGCAGCAATTTATTAAAATTACGTTGCCACTATTAAAATCGAGTCTTCTTGTGGCACTTCTTTTCCGAACATTAGATGCGTTTCGTGTATTTGATTTGATTTTTGTTTTGACAGGTGGAGGACCAGCTAACTCAACTGAAACGATCTCAATTTTAGCTTATAAAGTCATGTTCTCACAAACCAATTTTGGAAATGGTTCATCACTATCGGTCATTGTATTCGTATGTGTGGCCATTATCTCCATCATTTATATCAAATTATTAGGTGCAGATTTAATTCAAGATAGCAATAAAAAATGATGGCCAAGGCGATACAAAATCATGCTGGCAAAAAATGAGTTAATTACGAGAAAAGGAAGTGTTTGACATGCATAAGAAAGCGGGTCCTTTATTCTATATTTTTCTTTTCGTCTTTGTTTTTGTTGTCATGTTTCCCTTTTTATGGATGTTAATAACATCAATTAAACCATTAACCGAATTATTTGGGGATAAAGCGTTCATCCCTTATACAAGTCGTCCAACTCTTGAAAACTATGTTTCTGTTTTTACAAAATATCCATTTCTACATTATCAATGGAACAGTTTAGTGGTTGCCTCAATAACAACGATATACACGGTCTTTGTTGCTTCATTTGCAGCTTATGCGATTGCAAGATTAAAGTTTAGGGGAAAGACGATTATTCTAGGTACCGTTTTGGCTGTTTCGATGTTTCCACAAATAGCCACTATTTCACCAATCTATATGTTTTTAAAAAACGTAGGTTTAACGAATAGTTATTTAGGCTTAATCATTCCGTATACCACATTCTCTTTACCACTGTCGATCTGGTTACTCGTTTCTTTCTTTAGGAAAATTCCGTTTGATTTGGAGGAAGCGGCTAAAATTGATGGCGCGTCTATGTGGCAAACGTACTGGCGTGTTATTCTTCCATTAGCAGGGCCTGGTATTTTTACAACATCCATCTTAGTCTTTATTGGGGCTTGGAATGAATTCTTATTTTCACTTACGATCAATACAGCGGATAAATATAAAACGGTTCCCGTCGGTATTGCCATGTTTCAAGGTCAGTACACCATTCCGTGGGGAGAAATCTCAGCTGCAACCGTTGTTGTGACCATTCCATTGGTTATCTTAGTTCTTATCTTCCAACGTCGAATTGTTTCTGGATTAACGTCCGGATCAGTTAAAGAATAGAGTTCAAATGACAATGGGAATAATGACCAAAACATTTACAACAGTACTCGAAAAATCTGAGTACTGTTTTGTTTATTCTACAGCAATGGACTACGCCCCTCGCCTTGTGTGCTAAGGAGAAACAGGGAAACTTTTTTGAGGGGAACAACAGTATTTTGAAAACTGATTAGTTTAACAATATTTAGTGGTGATGAAACCCCCGCTGACTTATTGGAGGCTCTAAAATGTTTCCTAAACGTTCAAAATTATTATCCTTCCTAATGGGTATACCATAGTAAAAGGTTTAAAAAGAAGGTGAATTTATGACCATTGATCGAATTTGTACAATAGGGCCAGCCAGTCAAAACAAGGAGACATTAAAAAAACTCATTGAAAATGGCATGACGATTGTTCGGCTTAATTTATCACATGGAACACATGAAAGTCATCGGGAAGTGATTCAGTTAGTGAAGTCTTTAGATGGTTCTATTCGAATTTTAGGAGATGTCCAGGGTCCAAAAATTAGATTAGGAGAAATACCCTCTGGGGAAGTTGAACTAAAAGCCGGTGCATCGTTCATTCTCCATAATCAACCCATCAAGGGAAATGAAAAGGAAGCGGGAGTCGATTATAAAGGTATCACAGAAGATATGACAGTTGGAAATAGAATTCTTATTAATGATGGTGAAGTTGAACTTGTTGCTGTCAAGATAGAAGATGGACATATCTTAACCACAGTTAAAAAAGGCGGGATAATTTCATCCCACAAAGGAGTTAATTTGCCAGGGACAAAGATCCAATTACCAGCGATTACCGAAAAAGACAAAAAAGATATTGATTTTCTATTAAATGAAAAAGTCGATTTTATAGCTTGTTCGTTTGTTCGGAATGCAACCCACATAAAAGAAATCAGGGATTTTATAGGGGAAAGGACACGGGTTGCTCCAAAGCTTATTGTAAAAGTTGAAACAATGGAAGCTATCAAAAATTTCCAAGAGATCGTTGAATCGACTGATGGAATTATGGTAGCCAGGGGAGATTTAGGAGTTGAATGCCCTTATGAGTGGATACCCCTTTTACAAAAAGCGATCATTAGTGAATGCAATCGGTTAAATAAATATGTTATTACGGCGACACAAATGCTCCAATCTATGGTTGATCATTCTATTCCAACGAGAGCAGAAGTAACGGATGTTTTTCAAGCTGTTCTTGATGGCACAAACGCGGTTATGTTATCAGCAGAAAGTGCATCAGGTGACCATCCTATCGAAAGTATAGAAACTCTAAGGCTCGTTTCTCAATTTGCAGAAAGAATGAAAGTCGAACTTCCATATGATATGGCTGACATGCTGAGTTTATTAAAGCAAACCATCTAATCAAAAGAAAATCGTCCATCATCAATAGCTTTGATGGATGATTTTTTTTTTTGGGGAATCGTCATTCTACATTACATTATATAAATGGGATGTATAGTTTTAGAATGAGATCATCAAATTCGTACATACCTTTTCCAAAGCCATTGAAAATTGATGTATTAATTAAATTGAAAGCGCTTTTATAATAGAAGTATAATAAATAGTGAAAGGGAGTTATCGTATGGTAGCGTCTTGGTTAGGTTTAGAAAATAAAACAATTATTGTAACAGGAGGGGCTTCAGGAATAGGGAAACATATTTCAAATGTATTGACTCAAGTTGGTGCTCAAGTGATTGTTTCAGATCTTAATGTCACAACAGGAGATATTGAAGAAAACGGAGCTTATCATGTCCAAACAGATGTAACAAAAAAAGAAAGTGTTGAAAATTTAGTTCATCATGTTGTCGAAAAATTTGGCGCGATTCATGGTCTTGTTAATAATGCTGGTGTCAATCTACCTCGATTATTGGTCGACTTTAGAGGTGAAAAACCAGAGTATGAGCTTAACGAAAAAGATTTTGATTTTATGATCAATGTCAATGTCAAAGGGTTATTTTTGGCGACACAAGCGGTCGTGCGTGAATTCTTGAAAGCCAAATCAGGTGTTATTATCAATATTTCCTCTGAAGCTGGTATGGAAGGTTCGAATGGTCAAAGTGTATACTCAGCGACAAAAGGAGCTGTTAACGGTTTTACAAGATCATGGGCAAAAGAACTTGGATCAAGACACATACGTGTAGTCGGAGTTGCACCAGGCATCAATGAAAAAACGGGGTTAACGACAGATGCTTATAACGAGGCACTTGCCTATACAAGAGGTACCACAGTTGATGGACTTGGAACGGATTACTCTAAGGCAATTCCTCTAGGACGTCCAGGAAAATTAGACGATATTGGAAATCTTGTTGCTTATTTGCTATCCGATCGTGCAGATTATATAACAGGAACAACAGTGAATATTACTGGCGGTAAATCAAGAGGATAGTCTCTTAAAGTTATTCCGCCCAAGTGCACTCGGGTTAAAGGAGATTGTAGAAATGGGCAAAATAACTCAAGAAGATCGATTAAAATTTATTTTAAAACGTGTTAAAGAAAATGACATAACAGAAGAAGAATTAGCAAAGAAGTTAAATGTTTCCTCAAGAACGATTTACAATGATGTTAAAGTGATTAATCAAGCTCTGGATGAATCGTCAGAGCTTAAGTTAGAAAATGGCACTTATCGTTTTCTAATTTATCAAAGAGTTCGTAAAAGAAAGTCAGTTGATCGATACACCGCATCAAAGAGCATCTTATCTGTTATATCGTTTATTTGAAGCAAGTCAACCACTAAAATTAGATGATCTTGCCTTTGAACTTAATATAGGTCGTTCAACATTAAATAATGATTTAAAAAAAATTCGATTGGCACTGGCTCCTTATGAAATTTTTGTTGAAGGGAAACCAAATGAAGGTATCCATGTTGAAGGAAATGAATGGGATATTAGATTATATATGATCCAAAATCATGATAACCGATATTTGGAATGTGACAAATTAGATCAAAACATTCAAAATATCATAAGAAATGATTGCAAGGAGCATTTGATTGAGGAAGAAACTGAATATAACTTAATACGATTCATCATGATTGCCTTAAATCGAATGACGTCTCATCCAATTCCTTCACAAATACCTGAAAAATATCAATCTATTATACAAACTAAAGAGTTTAGAGAAACCAGTCATTTATTAGAGAAGATAGTAAAGGTATTAAAAATAAAGTTAACACAACCAGAAAAAGTTTTTATTACGATTCCCATCGTTAGTAGACGTTCACCCGTAAAACTATTGAATGTTGACAAAGTTAAGGTACCTGAAGAAATCTTTAGTCTAATTGATGAGATCAAACAGCAAATACTAAAAGTGTTGAATATTGAACTAAATCTTAATCCAATCATAAATGAATTTAGCTATCATCTTACTTTTATGTTAAATAGATTAATATTTGGCATTCGATTGAAAAATAATCTGATCACAGAAGTCAAGTTTAAATATCCACTGGCTTATAAAATGGCTGAAATTTCTAACGATGTCATATATGAAAAATATCACGTAGAGACCTATCAAGATGAACTTGCATATCTTGCGTATTATTTTTGCATGGTAATTCATGAACAAGAGGAAAAAATAAAGAGAATAAAACGTGTCGCTATCGTCTGTCATACGGGTAGAGGAACAGCGAAGATTATATCAATTCAATTAGATAAAATTTTAGATCAAAACGTAGAAAAGAAGATGTTTTCATCTAATGCTATTGAGAGTGATATTTTAAATACCTTTGATGTCATTTTTTCTACAGTCCCAATAGCTTGTAAACTTAACGTTCCAGTTATTTTATTATCTGAAATTTTTGATGAAAAAAAGATCCTTAAAAAAATTAATCAATCTTTTCTCTTGAATAAGTTAAATATTACATCAGGCCATCAGCATGAATCATTAATGAGCCATTTATTGAGTGAGCATCACTTTTTTGTCTTAGATCACACCAAACGGTATGATGAAAATTTATCTTTTATGTTAGATGAATTAACTCAGTTAGATATCGTAGGTTTACAGTTTAAACAAAGAGTTTTTGAACGCGAGGACAAAAAAAGAACCTTTTTTGATAATGCAATAGCTTTTCCACATACGGTAAATAAAGGTTCAAACCAAATCGTCTTTGCTTTAGGAGTGAGTTCACACCCAATTATAGTGGATGAAAAGGAAATAAAACTCATTTTCTTATTAGGTATACCGGAAAATCAACAACTTGATGATGGTGTCATGATTAGTTTATACGATGAGCTAATCTCAATAGCCAAGAATAAAGACTTTGTTAATAAACTTTCGAAGACAAAGAACGTTCTGGAAGTGAAAAGACTGTTTGAGATGGTGAATTAAAAAAGAGGTGTCCATTCATGTTTTTTATCACATTAATGATTTTCATAGGTGGAGCATTTATTGTCCAAATGGCCTTAGGTTATTTACAAATGAGACATTTTTCACATGTTTTTACGAGGCTGAGGCGTAAAGGAAAAGTGGCCATTGGGCGAAAGAAAGGAAGATTAAGGTCCGGTACGATCGTGTTCATTAGAATTAACGAACAAGGGGACATCTTTGAGGTACAAAAAATGCAGGGTGTCACCGTCTTAGCAAGATTTAAAGCATTAAAAGGATTAACAGGAAAGAATATCAAAACCTTAGGAGAACAAGATTTAAAGGCTTATAACAATCTTTTAAGAGCGGCCATTGAAGATGCAGTCAATAATTACAAAATTATCTCAAGTGGGGGAACGATTCCAACAAAATCAATCTCCCCATTACAACAAATGGTTTCTTATGGAAAGTCACGTATTCTAGGTAAATAAAACTCAGTTAAAAAAGGAGTGACAGTGATGGATATTATTGTTGAACTAGCTAAAGGATTTATTAATCTGTTTCAGACAGGTGGAAAAACATTTATGTCTTGGATGACAGGTATTGTCCCTGTTGTTCTTATGCTACTCGTTTGTATGAATTCGATTATTCGTTTAATAGGCGAAGATCGGATTAACGTTTTAGCAAGCAAATCATCTCGTAATCCTTTGCTTCGATATATGGTATTACCGTTTTTAGGCGCATTTATGTTAGCTAATCCAATGGCTCTTTCTCTTGGGCGATTCTTACCAGAAAAATACAAACCGAGTTACTATGCTTCAGCAGCGTATTTCTGCCATACAAGTAACGGTATATTTCCACATATCAATGCAGGAGAACTCTTTATTTGGCTAGGTATTGCCCAAGGAATTCAAAAATTAGGATTAGATACGACTCCGCTTGCCATCCGGTACTTGTTAGTCGGTTTAATCGCGAACTTCTTATGTGGTTGGATTACCGACTATTTAACTCGATGGGTTTCGAAACAACAAGGTGTTGAACTCAGTAGTGAAGTGAAAATTAATGCGTGAGGGGTGAAAAATCATGACGAAATATAAATCAGTAAAAGTAGTTAAAGGTAGCGGGGGATACGGCGGTCCTCTTATCATTACACCAAAAGAGGGAAAAGACAAAATATTGTATATAGTTGGTGGCGGAGCAAGACCTGCGATTGTCGATAAGTTATCAGAAATGACTGGAGCCATTCCTGTCAATGGTTTTAAAACAAGTGTGCCGGATGACGAGATTGCAGCAGCGATTATTGATTGTGGTGGGACACTGCGTTGCGGTATATATCCTAAAAAAGGGATTCCAACCATTAATGTGATGCCGACAGGGAAAAGTGGTCCACTTGCCCAATATATTAATGAATCCATTTACGTTTCTAATGTGGGTGTCGAACAAATAGCCGCTGCATCAGCTGAAGAAGAGTCAATACCAGAAGAATCAAATGAAGTCGTTCATGAAAAGAAAACATACAAATATAGCACAGATAAGAAAATTTCAGAAACTAAAGCAGAAAGTTCAAATCAAAATATTCTAACAAAAATCGGATTAGGGGCCGGTAAAGTTATAGACACTTTCTATCAAGCTGGTCGTGATGCCATTCAGACATTAATAAATACCATTTTACCATTCATGGCATTTGTGGCTATGTTAATTGGAATCATTCAAGGCTCAGGGATTGGAACATGGTTTGGGAACGTAATGTCTCCATTAGCAGGTAATATATGGGGGTTAATACTCATCGGTTTTGTATGTTCCTTGCCATTCCTCTCTCCTTTACTTGGACCTGGAGGGGTTATCGGGCAAATTATTGGAACATTAATTGGTGTTGAAATTGGAAAAGGGAATATACCGCCACAATTAGCTTTACCAGCCTTATTTGCCATAAACACGCAAAATGCCTGTGACTTTATCCCAGTTGGTCTTGGATTAGCTGAGGCTGAACCTGAAACGGTCGAAGTCGGTGTCCCTGCAGTTCTTTATTCACGATTTCTAATGGGTGTACCGAGGGTGGTTATCGCTTGGTTATGTAGTTTTGGTTTATATGTTTAAAAAAGAAAGAGCTTAATAATGTGTGTACCCTGTTTAATTCAAATTATAAAAATAAAGGAGGTAGCCTATTTACATTCAGTGTAAATAGTAAGAGATATGTCAACAATTTATGAAAATAAAATTCAAAGTATTGGTGAAATGGCAAAAGAGTTCTTTTCAGAAAAAATGCTTATTTTATTTGGTAACGAAGCACCGGATGGATTGAAAGATTACTGTTTTGGAATAGATGTTAAACCGCTAAACGGTGACATAAAAGTGGGAAATAAAGTGTTTTTTAATAATCAATCATACGATATTACAGCTGTTGGGAATCTTGTCCAAAAAAATCTCGTAGAACTGGGTCACATTACGATGAAATTTGATGGAAGCGAGTCACCTGAACTGGCTGGAACATTGTATCTTGAAAATAAAGAAGTACCAGATATTGACCTTGGAACAAAAATTGAAATTAAATAGAGAAAATAGAAGAGGGTACGCGAAGTAAATGTTTTGAATAAAAAGAAGCTATTTATCTACTATAAATAGCTTCTTTGTTAATTTTATAGATTTTCTATAAATCTTTTGATTCGTTTCATAGCTTCTTGAAGCTGGGCAAGTGATGTGGCATAGGAACATCGGATATGACCTTCACCACTCCCACCAAAAGCATTTCCAGGTACGACAGCCACCTTTTCAGCTTTAAGTAACTGCTCAGCAAATTCTTCAGAGGTGAGGCCCGTTGATTCGATTGAAGGGAAGGCGTAGAAGGCACCACCAGGGTTATGGCAAGTTAATCCCATATCATTTAAGGATTGAACGATGAAATTGCGGCGTTGTCGGTAGCTTTTTCGCATTTCTTCTACATTTTCTCGGCCATTTTTCAACCCTTCAAGCCCAGCATATTGGGCCATTGTGGATGCACACATAATAGCATATTGATGTATTTTTAACATACCTTGCGTAATGTCTTCTGGTGCACACACAAAACCTAAACGCCACCCCGTCATGGCAAACCCTTTTGAAAATCCATTCAATAAAATCGTCCGTTCACGCATTCCTTCAATGGAAGCGAGACTGGTATAGGGCTCATCGTAAACGAGTTCAGCATAGATTTCATCCGATAGAACAAGTAAATCATGGCGCACTGCGAGCTCGGCCATTTTTTCAAGTTCAGCTTTATTCAGCATAGTACCTGTAGGATTATTAGGTGAACACAGCATAATCGCTTTCGTTCGTTCAGTGATCACTTCTTCTAATTGACTAGGAAGTATCTTGAAATCGTTCTCTTTTAATGTTTGAACATGAATCGGAACACCGCCGGCCATTGTCACAAGCGGGGCATATGATACAAAGCAAGGTTCAACAATAATGACTTCATCTCCAGGATTTAAAATGGCTCTAAAGGCGATATCAATCGCTTGACTAGCACCCACAGTCACGATGATTTCAGATTCTGGATGATAAGAGACTGAAAATTGCTTTTGCATGTAACCCGCAATTTCTTCACGTAATTCAATTAACCCAGCATTTGCTGTATAGGAAGTATAGCCTTGCTCTAAAGAAGTAATGGCAGCTTCTCTTAGATTCCATGAAGTCACGAAATCCGGTTCACCCACTCCAAGCGAAATAACGCCCTTCATTCCAGCAGCTAAATCAAAAAATCGACGAATGCCTGAAGGTTTCAATTCTTTCACATGTTTAGCTAAGTAAGTGGTCGTTTGACTCATCACGGTGACACCACAATTCTTCGATCTTCATCATCAGATTCATAAATGGTGCCATCATGTTTATATTTTTTCAAAATAAAGTGTGTTGTTGTCGAAATAACAGATTCAATGGTTGAAAGTTTATTGGAAACAAACCGAGCGACTTCATTCATTGATTTCCCTTCAATAACAACAGATAAATCATATGTACCAGACATTAAGTAAACCGATTTAACCTCTTTAAAACGATAAATGCGCTCTGCTACAGCATCAAAGCCAACATCCCTTTTCGGAGTCACTTTGACATCAATCATGGCTGTAACCCCTTCATGACCTTCAATCTTTGACCAATCCACAAGTGAAACATAACGAACCACAATATTATGTTCTTCAAGTTTTTTTACGATTTTATCTGTCTCTTCTAAGCTTAAATTAGTCATCTTCGCGATATCTTCATTTGATAAGCGAGCGTTTTTTTCTAAAATCTCTGCGATTTCAATTTCAGTTGAAGTAAGTTTCATGAAATCTCTCCTGTCATCTGCAAGTATCCCTATTATAGCAAATGCAAAGCCGTTATTAAATGGATTATGGATGTAGAAAATGAATATTTTTTGGTTAAGTAAAAGTAAAATTACTGCTTCTTTATCTTCGTTCTCACTCCAGCAATGATGGCAATGACAAGGCCGCCGAGGGTATCAGCGATTAAATCGGTCATTGTGTCGGTGTTTCCACCGCCTTGAAGTGTCTGACCAAAGAATTGATCAGCACTAAATTCATAAATTTCCCATACAACACCACCAAAGACGGCGAAGGATAGTGTAAAAAGAAAAACCAGCCAAGGTGAGATTTCATGTCCAGCACTCCGATGCGTGAGTCGTTCGTATAAAGCAATGGCTGTATAAGCAAGGATCACGCCGCTAATCACATGCATAAATGTATCCCACCAACCGAGCCCGTACCAACCCATTAATGAACCTAAATATTGTGATCCAAGTAAAAATATTAAATAAGAAATAACGATTGGTAAGTTAAATTGAATTTTTTTAAAAAGGGTAAGGAAAAGGGGAATAGCACCGCAAATGATTCCGCTGATGGCAATGATGGACTTAAATGATTGATCTTGAATATGGTAGTAAATAGCTAAAATGACCATAAAAATAATATAGACTCCACTCAAAGCCATGACAAGTTTGCGTTTCATATTGTTCACCAACTCCCATCCGTTCAAAAATACTAATACTTATGATACGCCGTTTATTGAATTATTATTATCACGATCAATTAATTGGTGAATGATAAAGAAAAGTTGGCGATTAATCAAATGACATAGCAAACAGATAAACGCTATTTCATGACATTGATCTGGTTAGCAAACGATAACCAGATCAATTAATTCAAGATTGATTTTAGTTCTCGATAGACTCTTGCAACAGGTAAGCCCATAACGGAGAAGAAATCACCATTGATACTTTTGACGAAAAGAGCGCCTTGTCCTTGAATCCCATAGGCTCCAGCTTTATCAAAAGAATCACCAGTTGAAATATAGTCATTAATTTCATCGTCCGTTAAATCATAAAAGGCGACATCCGTTTTTTCTACGAAGGATAGGTTAACATCACTTGATTTAATACATACTCCAGTCATAACAGTATGAACATGGCCGGAAAGTCTTTTTAACATTTGTTTAGCTTCTTGTTCGTTTTTGGGTTTTCCTAGACTTATATTGTCTATACAAACCATGGTATCGGCTCCGATAATCACGGCATCTGGGTCATTCATGCTGACGGCCTCTGCTTTTTGTTCAGCTAAAGATTTGACATTTTCTTCTGGAGTGAAGTTTTCATTTAATGTTTCATCAATTTCACTGACCACAACCTGATAGGAAAAACCAGTTTTAGCAAGAAGTTCCCTACGACGCGGGGAGTTTGATGCAAGAATTAACTTTTGTGACATTCGAATTCATCCTTTAACCTAAGATCCATTTATAGCTCATATTAGCAATAATCATGGTCTTGCACAAATTTTGCTATTAAGCATCCATTCAATTTTCTTTTACTGCCACGATTCGTAAACGCTTATAATCGGCCACCCATTTACCATCTTGCCATAATTTCGGTTTAGCTTCGTTTATAATCGAATCATACATTTGATGTTTTATCTGAAGAGGAATATCGAAAAAGAAATCATCAGAAAACATATCCAACCAATCTTTCAATCCATCCTCGCCTTTTAACTCGGTCGGCCGATCAAAATGAGAGGCGTGGATGACTCTAAATCCATGAGTTTCAAGCTTCGTTGAGTATTCTGCTAAACTTGGAAAATACCAAGGGTTACGTCCTTCCATATTATATCCATGTTCCTTTAAAGTATTTTCAATTGCCTTTGAAATCGTTTCTACATTACCCTTGCCACCAAATTCAGCGACAAAACGTCCTCCTTTTTTTAAGGCTTGATGAACGGTTTCGATTGTCTCATCGGCTTGTTTTATCCAATGCAGGGTGGCATTCGAGAAAACAGCATCAAAAGGTTCATTTGTTCGATAGTCGATAGCATTTTGTGAATGGAAAGGGATATTGGGGTACTTCAACCGTGCTCGTTCAATCATAGACTCTGAAAGATCTATACCTATAGGGAAAGATCCAGCTTCTTTAATTTTGGCACATAAGTCTCCAGTACCACAACCAAGATCTAAGATTCGTTCTCCTTGTTTTGGATCTAAAATATCAAATATGCCTTGCCCCAATTTAGAAACAAAGTCAATTTTCGTATCATACAAATTTGAATTCCATTGATTTTTGGATGTCAAATCAATCCATCTCCTTTTTTAACACTTTAATAATGCATAAAAATTTAAGGTAAAGTATTAGTGCGTGTTCAAAAAGGTGACAAATTAGAAGCAAGAAGATCAAGCGGGCGCCGAGATTCGTAGCTTATCATTTGGTGACTTTTTGAACAACTTCTATTAGTGCAACTAGGCCTCTGTTTACGCCGTTTAAGCCCCGCAATCTTACTTGAATGGGATCTATTCTTGAAATCATGATTGGTCTAAGTATATCGATCTAGTTAAATAAAGTAAAAGACATAAATTTTATGGAATGTATAAGAGTTATAAATGGATCCAGATAAACTAAGCAAGATGAAGGCTTTCTAGGCCTTTTTACGTTAAAATAGGCTAATACATCGTAATCCAACTTAGGAGTTGAGAGGGTATTGATCCAATTTGAAAAGGCAACAAAAGTATATCCTGAAGGGACACAAGCTGTAACCGATTTAAATCTTACCATTAAGAAAGGTGAATTCTTTGTTTTTATTGGGCAGAGCGGGTGTGGTAAGACAACCACTTTGAAACTGATTAATCGACTGATTGATTTAACGAGCGGTACAATCACCATCAATGATAAATCAATAAATGAATACCAAATTGATGAATTGCGTTGGAATATTGGGTATGTTTTGCAACAAATTGCCTTATTTCCTCATTTAACGGTCGCAGAGAACATTGCAGTTGTTCCGGAGCTAAAGAAATGGAAAAAAGTTAAGATCGATCAACGTGTTGATGAACTATTAGACATGGTTGGACTGGACCCGAGTGTTTACCGGCATCGTAAACCAAAGGAATTATCTGGTGGAGAGCAGCAAAGAGTAGGCGTGATTCGCGCACTTGCCGCTGATCCTGATATTATTTTAATGGACGAGCCATTTAGTGCCCTTGATCCTTTGAGTAGAGAAAAACTACAAGAAGATCTTTTACATTTGAAAAATAAAATTCAAAAAACCATTGTTTTTATTACTCACGATATGAAAGAAGCCTTGAGACTAGGAGACAGGATAGGAGTCATGAAATCGGGGCAGTTAATTCAAGTTGACACACCAGAGGAGTTACTATTAAATCCAAAGAATGACTTTGTCGAGTCTATCTTACAAACTCAACGAGAAGAAACGCTATTGTCAAAATCTCTAGAATCCATTCTGAATCAAATCGATTTAGAACCTATAGAAGAAAATAAGGCAAGCTTTAATGAGGCTTTGATTATAACATCAGATACGTTGATAAGTGAGGTTCTGATTCTATTAATGGAAAATAAGGAGATCTACGTGGAGCATAACGGACGCTTATTGGGGGCTTTTTCTCAAAAAGGTTTGAAACGCTATTTATCAAATCGAAGGAGGGGAGCGCATGGCGTCGTTTCTGAACGTTTTTCATGATCGTGAGGGTCAACTCTTACAAGCTCTATTAGAACACCTGCAATTGTCGCTCATCGCGCTCTTTATTGCTGTTTTCATAGGTATACCACTTGGGGTTTACATTTCTCGTCACACCAAAGTGGCTGAAATGGTGCTTGGAGTCATAGCCATTCTTCAGACCATTCCATCTCTTGCCTTACTAGGATTGTTGATCCCACTTGTGGGCATTGGCTCTGTTCCTGCAATAATAGCTCTAGTAGTCTATGCACTTCTTCCGATCTTAAGAAATACCTATACGGGAATTCGTGATGTTGATCCATCTCTCATTGAAGCGGCCAATGCGATGGGGATGTCAAATAATAAAAGACTATCGAAAGTGGAATTGCCTCTTGCTATGCCAATCATTATGGCAGGCATTCGGACAGCTATGGTTCTCATTGTAGGTACGGCAACACTTAGCGCATTGATCGGTGCTGGTGGACTTGGAGATCTTATTTTACTCGGAATAGATCGAAATGATAATGCCTTAATTTTAATTGGTGCCATCCCAGCAGCTTTACTTGCCATTGTTTTTGACTGGCTCTTAAGGTTGGTTGAAAAGCTATCCTTTAAGCGGGCGATTCAGTCGGTTATAGGTGTCTTCATTGTTGTTGCTTTTATATTCGTTCTTCCGTATTTTCATGGAGGGGCTCAAAAGCAAATCGTCATTGCAGGGAAATTAGGTTCTGAACCTGAAATTTTAATTAATATGTACAAACTGATGATAGAGCAAGACACGGATATCACTGTCCAGCTTAAACCAGGCCTAGGTAAAACCACTTTCGTTTTTAACGCCTTAAAGTCCGGTTCCATCGATATTTATCCTGAATTCACTGGAACGGCTGTTGAAACATTCTTAAAAGAGCATGCGGTGAGTCATCGTGCAGATGAGGTCTACAAACAAGCCAAGACCGGGCTGGATAAAAAGTACCACATGACGTTACTTAAACCGATGATGTTCAGTGATACCTATGCATTAACTATTCCTGAAAAATTGGCAAATACGTATCAAATTAAGACAATTTCTGATTTGAAAAAGGTTGAATCTCAAATAAAACCAGGTTTTACATTAGAATTTGCAGATCGATCGGATGGATATAAAGGGATTCAAAAAACGTATGGCCTTCATTTTTCAAATATAAAAACGATGGAACCTAAACTTCGATATGCTGCTGTGAAAAAAGGGAAGATTAATCTTGTGGATGCTTATTCAACAGATAGTGATATAAAACAAAATCATCTCATTGTTTTAAAAGACGATAAACAATTTTTCCCTCCATACCAAGGGGCTCCATTGATTAAAACAAGCACTTTACAAAAATATCCTGAACTAGAAACTGTTTTAAATAAACTGGCCGGAAAGATTACAGATAATCAAATGTTAAAAATGAATTATGAAGTGAATGTTCAAGGGAAGTCACCTGAATCGGTAGCTAGAAACTACTTAATGCAAGCTGGTTTGTTAAAGAAATGATGCTGATGGATATTTTTTAATTGGGACATCAAAGCCAATAATAAGGCTTTGATCTTATTTAATATAGTCATTTTTTAAAAAGATGGAATAATAATATTATTCAGGAAACATAAATTGGTGATTATAGGACAAAATAAACCTTATCCTCACATCTTAGATAGAGAACAATATACTAATAGTGAAACTGAAAAGTAGCTTCAATGTTTTTGTCTACGGGATTTCAATCGCTCAGTGTTTGGCTATTCTTAAAATGTGGTATTACTTTAAATATGACATAGCAAATAACAAATCAAAATAATAGGAGAGATGTTATCATGTTAAATAAACTAAAAGTACACCATAAAAATATTTCAACTGAAACAGACCCTCTATTAGACAAAAAAATGCAAAATTTATTGAACTTGTTATTAATCATAAATCCTAATTTTGATATTGATGAATTGTTGGATCGTAAACATAAATTAATCTAGTCGTATTCTGATCAAAAATAAAGAAACCCAAGAAGTCATTTTCTTGGGAATTCCTTTGCATTTTAGTTAAAGAATTAAATGGATTAGATTGAACGTATAATACCGCCTTCAACTCTTTGAGCAGAACCATTGATGGCGGATGCCAGTTCAGATGCTAGGTAAACAATCATACTCGCGACTTCTTCTGGAGAAGCGTATCTCTGTATCAGTGATGTTGGCTCATTATCTTTAAAATAGTTTTGAACAAACGTATCAAGGTCTTGTTTTTCAGCTTGAGCTGCGCCTTCCATGTAATGAGCGACGCCTTCTGTCCAAGTGGGACCAGGAAGAACAGAGTTGACCGTGACATGAGTTCCCTTTGTCATTTCTGCCAAACCCCTAGATAAACTAATTAATGATGTTTTAGTCATTGAATAGGGAATCATGTGAGGCAAAGGTTTAATGCCTGCTTCACTAGAAAGATTAATGATTCTGCCAGAATCTCTTTTTAGCATCAAAGGCAAAAAATGTCGACATAAACGAATGGCACTTAATACATTGACTTCAAAGTACCGAAACCATTCCTCATCAGTAACGTCGGTAAATGCTTTTACTTCAAAAAAGCCTAAATTATTAATCAGAATATCTAAATTTCCTAAATTATTTATTTGTTGAATTAATTGATTAGATTCTTTAGCATCAGCAAGATCTGCTGTAATTCCGTGAACTTTTCCATATTTGGATAATTCCTCTTTAACAGCCTGTACTTTATCATTTGATCGGCCATTGATGATCACAGAGGCACCTTCTTCAAGAAAAGCTTTTGCTGTGGCTTTTCCAATTCCTGCTGATGATCCTGTCACAAGGACAAGTTTGTCTGAAAGTTTTAGATCCATATCTATTCATTCCTTTAAAAAAATAGTGATATTAAGTATACAAATAAAGTGGCATGGTTGGAAAACGTATGCTTTGAGCGGCATGAAGAGTGCCAGATGAACAATAACCCAAAGTGAAATACAATCTTTTATTAAACTTAAGCTA
This sequence comes from Terrilactibacillus laevilacticus, assembly GCF_006517395.1. Classification (GTDB taxonomy): domain Bacteria; phylum Bacillota; class Bacilli; order Bacillales; family Sporolactobacillaceae; genus Terrilactibacillus; species Terrilactibacillus laevilacticus. The sequence continues at coordinate 13,242 of NZ_VDCY01000005.1, read as the reverse complement.
TATTCTGGTTGCTTTTGGATCCATTTATTCTCAAGCTAAAAAACATTAAGATAAAAGGGTTAAGTCATGTTATTCAACTGTAGGAGGACTTTTATAAACGTAATATGAACGTATTTGATTGTTTACATAGTGGAGAGGGGCTCCAACCTCTAGATTAGCGCCTAAGAAAAATCAGAGTCAAAAGCAATTTTATACAGAAGACTTATCTTCATGTTCTAATGAATGACAATCCCTAACCATAATAACCGAAGTGTGTTAAAGCCTCAAATGATCCGCATTAATTCATTCGGATAAACACAGAAATAGTATTGACATACATTAGATTTTACCATATAAAAAAGTTGAAAGTTTTTGAATGGAAACGCTTGCATTTGAAGGAATTGGTGGTAAAATAAAAGTGTGGAGGGGGAAGAAACATGTTAGCTGAAGAAAGACACAAGATCATTTTGAATCGTCTTGAAGCAGAACATATTGTGAAGTTACAAGATTTAGTTAACGATCTTCATACTTCTGAATCCACGATCAGGCGGGACCTACATGAGTTAGAAGTTCAACACTTAATAAGGCGAGTACACGGCGGAGCTATGTCGCTGCAACAACGTAGTGAAGAACAGGATATGGAAACGAAATCATCCAAAAACATTCAGCAAAAGAGAATCATTGCAAAGATAGCAGCAGAACAAATCAAGGATAACGAATGTATTTATATTGATGCTGGATCAACAACGCTGGAAATGATTTCTTTTATTCACGCAAAAAATGTAAACGTTGTCACGAATGGATATGCCCATGTTGAGGCCTTAGTCAAAAAAAATATGGCAACTTATCTCATCGGTGGTATGATGAAGCCCAATACAAGAGCTTTTATTGGAAGCATAGCTATTCAAGCCCTTGATACTTTCAGGTTTGATCGAGCCTTTATAGGTGTTAATGGCATTGATATAGATATGGGTTATACAACACCAGATCCAGAAGAAGCTATGATTAAACGACGGGCACAAGAACTTGCCTTAAAATCTTACATTCTTGCTGATAGTAGTAAATTTACTGAAGTATCCTTTAGTAAAATGTTTGATCTCTCTAAAGCATCTATTATTACAAATGAGTTACCTCAAGCGGTTAAAGACATGATACTAAAAGAAACAACAGTGATAGAATCTAAATGAGATAGAAAATCGCTTAGGAAATGTAACCGCTTACACTCAAGGATCGTTTATTTATACTATATTGAAGGGAGCCTTCATAATGAAAATCACAGATTTAATGATACCAAGTGTGATGATTATGGATATGAAAGCATCAACGAAAGAAGAAGCTATTGATGAACTTATTGCAAGTTTAAATAATCAAGGCCGAATTAACGATCCTGTGTTGTTTAAAGACATGATATTAAAACGTGAATTAGAATCAAGTACGGGGATTGGTGATGGCATTGCGATGCCACATGCAAAAACAAGGGCTGTTAATGAAGCAACCGTGGTTTTTGGACGGAGTAGAAAGGGCGTTGATTACGAGGCTCTTGATGGTCAGCCATCACACTTATTCTTTATGATTGCTGCTCCAGAAGGTGCCGCTAATGTTCATCTACAAACATTAGCTGCCTTATCCAGATTATTGATTGATCAACCTTTTGTTGAACAAGTAAAAAAAGCAAAGACACCAGCCGATGTTGTACGCTTATTTGATCATAAACAGGCTGAAAAAGAAAGAGAAGAGATGAAAACCAACGACAAACAAGATGGTAAACCATTCATTGTTGCCGTCACAGCTTGCCCAACAGGTATCGCTCATACTTATATGGCAGAAGATGCTTTAAAGAAAAAAGCAGAAGAAATGGGTGTTGCTATTCGCGTTGAAACGGATGGTTCAGAGGGTGTAAAAAATCGATTAACAAAAGTTGAAATTGCTCAGGCTGTAGGAGTTATCGTTGCAGCAGATAAAAAAGTTGAGATGGCCAGGTTTGACGGCAAGAGAGTTTTACAAACAGCTGTAAGTAGTGGTATTCGTAAACCAGAGGAGCTTATTCAAAAAGTATTAGACAAAAAAGCACCGACGTATCATGCTGAAGGTGGTTCAGATGAATCAGAAGCATCTGATAATAAGGTTTCTGTTTGGGGTAAAATATACAAAGATTTAATGAATGGGATTTCTCATATGCTACCTTTCGTCGTCGGTGGTGGTATATTACTAGCGGTTTCTTTCCTACTTGAAAATACGCTAGGACAAAACAATTCCATCTTCAAAATGCTAAGCACCATTGCTGGGGGAACCGGAGCGTTTCATTTTCTCATACCGATTTTAGCTGGATATATCGCTTATAGTATTGGTGACAGACCAGCACTTATGCCTGGTATGGTGGGTGGACTTTTAGCTGCAAACTCTAATGCTGGATTCCTTGGTGGTCTAGCTGCTGGTTTCTTAGCAGGTTGGATCATCCTTTTTCTCAAAAAAGTCTTTACTAATTTACCAAAGTCTTTGGATGGTTTGAAACCTGTCTTGATCTTTCCAGTTCTCGGCCTTTTGATAACAGGTAGCTTAATGTATTACATTGCAGATCCAATATTCAATTGGGTCAATACAGAACTTGTAAATGTTCTTAACAATTTGGGAACAGGAAATGCCGTTATTTTAGGATTAGTTCTTGGTGGAATGATGTCCGTTGATATGGGTGGCCCGGTTAATAAAGCAGCTTATACGTTTGCAATCGGTGTCTTTACAAGTAGCGGTAATACGAATGGTTTGATGATGGCAGCTGTTATGGCAGGTGGAATGGTTCCACCGCTCGCAATTGCTCTTGCTACAACACTATTTAAAAATAAATTTACTGAAAGTGAACAAAAAGCAGGGATTACGAACTATGTTTTAGGTTTATCTTTCATCACAGAAGGGGCGATTCCATTCGCAGCCTCAGATCCTATGAGAATTATTGGTGCGAACGTCATCGGTTCCGCGATTGCTGGTGGATTAACTCAATTGTGGCATATTAATGTTCCTGCACCGCATGGTGGTATCTTTGTCATCTTCCTTGCTAATCACGCTTTATTATTCCTTGTTTCGATTGCGATTGGAGCCGTTGTATCTGGACTCATTCTTGGTTTCTGGAAAAAACCATTAGATAAAAAAATCGCTGGTCATCCATCGAAGTCAGCAACAAATGAAAAAGAGGTTAATATTCTATAATCAAATTGACATGAAGTAAGAACCAAAGTTAGCCTAATGCGGGTGACTTTGGTTCTTTTTTTGGTAAGTTAAAATAGAAATATAGACTTGTAGATTTAGACAGTGAGAGGAAGATGCAATGAAGTTTTATGTTATTGTTTGGCGCTGGGGTGGTTAGGAAAATGACAGTAGACTAAGAGTTAAGAGAAAATCATATAAGAATAACCATGCAAATATAGAGGGCTGGAGATGTAATGAAGATAATTAAAGAAAAGTTCCAGTAAAGACGATGATAAAAAAAGCTTGAGGGGATCCCTCAAGCTTTTGTATTAAAATTACAACCCACATTTTAATTGGGCACCACAGTTATCACAAGTATTGCAACCGCCAATATCACGAACTTCCCCTTGTCTACATACAGGACATGTGTTACCAACTTCACTGCCAATTGTGACATTGGTTGATTCTAATTCTGTAATCGTATCAACCAAATAGACTTTAGGTTTATCGTCATGCTCATCGAATGTCAAGTCCAGTTCAGTTTGTTCTCCTGCACTTTCTTCACTTTTAAGGGTAAGAACTTGTGCGTCGCGGCTCCCATCAACATATACTGTACCGCCTTTAGCTTTTCCGTTATAGAGACGTTCATAAACCTGTTGAACTTGTTTAACGGAATAACCACGCGGGGCGTTGACCGTTTTACTTATCGAACTATCTACCCAACGTTGGATAACACATTGTGTATCTGCGTGTGCCTCTGGTGAAAGTTCCATGGCAGATACGAACCAATCCGGCAAGTTGTGATGATCAACATCTGGGTTTTGATCAAGATATTCTTGAACGATATCCGCATTGACTTCAATAAACTTACCAAGTCTTCCGCTTCTAAAGTAGGAGAAGGAGAAGTAAGGCTCAAGTCCTGTAGAGACACCAACCATTGTACCTGTACTTCCTGTTGGCGCAACGGTTAACAAGTGAGAGTTGCGAATTCCGTTCTCTAGAATAGCTTCATGAATGTCTTTAGGCATTTTTTTCATATAGCCTGTTTGAATAAAAGCTTTTCTTAGTTTATTCGTTTCTTCTTCAGTTTGACCTATTAAGAAAGGGAAACTTCCTTTCTCTTTGGCAATTTGAATACTGGTACGATAAGCGGTAACAGCCATAACTTCAAAGATTTGATCAACTAATGCATTTCCTTCTTTAGAACCGTATTTTTGTTCGCAGTAAATAAGAAGATCATGAAGCCCCATGACACCAAGACCGATTCGACGTTCTCCGAGAGCTTGCTTTTTATTTTCTTCTAAGAAATATGGCGTTGCATCAATAACGTTATCTTGCATCCGAACAGCAACTTCAACAATTTGACGCAATTTATCAAAATCAACTACTTTGTCTTGTTTATTAGCTACATTAGCCAAGTTTATGGCACCTAGGTTACATACAGAATACGGAGCGAGAGGTTGTTCACCACATGGGTTCGTTGCTACAACTTTTTGTCCATAGGCTTTTGCATTGGTATCGTTATTGGCATTATCAATAAAGAAAATACCAGGCTCAGCAGAATAAGTAGCACAAATATTAATCAAATTCCATAATTCTCTCGCTTTTATTTTTCGATAAACGCGAACTTTGTACCCAAGTTTTTCCCATTCGCGAACATCACCGACTTCATGCCAGTGGGCATTGTAGTCGTTTTTCTCATCTAGAGAATAATGATCAATATCAGGGAAACGAAGTTCATAGTCTTCATCGGTCTTGACAGCTTCCATAAAATCGTTCGTGATACAAACACTAATATTTGCACCAGAAAGGAAATCAGGCTGATGAACACTATACGTTCCACCGTCTCTTAATTTTAGTTCAGCATCACTAATAGCACTCTCACTAAAACCGCCATGTCCCTCGATATCCTTAAAATTGACGATCCCTTGATACATATTTTGTTCTATCTCAGTTAGAGGTGTAAATTTTAATTTATCTTTTGCTTGCTTTTTAATTTGTTCATCCTGTGTATTTTCGATTAAATATCTTAAAATACGTGGATTTTGCATTTTGGAGATAATAAATTCAACAATATCAGGGTGATCAGATTGCAGCATGATCATTTGTGCACCTCTGCGGCTTCCTCCTTGTTCAACGAGATGAGTCAATTGAGCAATGTCATTTAACCATGAGACAGACCCAGATGATTTACCGTTAACTCCTTTAGCGAGGGCATGTCTAGGACGCAATGTACTTCCGTTTGTCCCAACACCGCCGCCTCTAGACATAATCTCCATCACTTTCTTACGATGTTCTGAAATACCTTCGCGGCTGTCTTCCACATAAGGCATGACATAACAATTAAAGAATGTGGTTTGAGTATTTGCACCAGCACCGTAGATAACACGTCCGGCTGGCACAAAGTTAAGAGAGACGAGTTCTTTATAAAATTTTTCTTCCCACTCTTTTTGTTTTTCAGGTGTTTTTTCAACAGCTGCAAGACCTTTGGCATTACGAAGGGCGATTTGTTCATAATAAATTTCTAAAGGTTTATCTAGCACATCAATACTCGTTTTAATAATTCCGTTTTTAGCGGCTTCGTGTTCGAGTATGCCCCTAAACTCTTCTTCAATTTGAACAGTTGCAAGTCGTTTATTATAGTCAAGGTCTAATACAAACCCTGTTCCTCTTGCCGGAAATTTAGGATCTTCCTTTATTGTAAGAACAACAAAATCGCCTTCAGCTAGCGTTGTTTTTGCTGTGTCTTTGAATGAATAACGATCTAACATGACAAGCCTTGATACACCTTTATAGGTGGTATTCATATCGTTTGTAATTTTAGCTACTTGAGGAAAAAGATCAATATCTTTATTTAATTTATCGATGTTAATCTGACATTTCGTTGATTGCAGTGTGGTCATTAGATCACGCTCCTTTTTTAAATCATGGTAAAAAAGTATCTTGTCTATCATGAGATTTTAGAAAAACATATTTGATGGAGAAAATAAATAGAATACAATATGTAGTATAACGGTGGGGAGAATATACTATATAAAGACATTATATTGACATTATATCGTATATTTGGTCGAAATCAATCATCTAAACCTTTGAAGCATGAACAAATTTCGACAAACATAGATATAGGGTAATAGACAAACAATCGTGAATATAATGAAAATGTAAACAACAATCATCTATTTGAATTTATGTAAATAGAGGTATAAAAAAATAAAAGAGAACAACAGTGAGTTGTTCTCCAGATAGCATGAGATTGATTGCGCTTACAATTTTATATAAACATACCGAGGATGAGAACACAAACAAGTCCCATGATTGAAATAAGAGTTTCTAATAGAGTCCATGTTTGGAAGGTTTCTTTTAAGCTTAAATTAAAGTATTCTTTAAACATCCAGAAGCCCGCATCATTAACATGAGAAGCAATTAAGCTACCCGCACCTGTCGCAAGCACCATTAAGGCTGGATTAACCGATCCAGCGGCCATCAATGGAGCAACGAGACCGGCCGTTGTTAAGGCGGCAACGGTTGCAGATCCTAAACAAATTCTCAAAATCGCAGCAATTAACCACGCGAGTAATAGAGGTGACATATTTGAACCGGTAAATAACTTAGCCACATAATCACCTACGCCGCCATCTATAAGAACTTGTTTGAATGCTCCGCCACCACCAATAATTAAGAGCATCATCGCAATCTGGGAGATCGATTCAGACACCGAATCCATGATTTTATTCATTGGGATCTTTCTCGCATATCCCATCGTATAAATCGCAATTAATAACGAAATTAACATGGCTGTACCAGGGGCACCGATGAATTCAATAATCCTCTTAAATTCAGAATCTCCTTGAACAACTAATGAGACGATGGTAGATAATGCCATTAAGATGACTGGAAATAAAGACGTAAGAGTACTAATAGCAAATCCGGGTGTTTCTTCAATCTTAAATGTTTTTTGTTCGCCTAAGGCTTTAATATTCCCTCTGCGCTGGAAAGCATTTGGCATCAATTTAACGGCTACTTTACTAAATAATGGACCTGCAACGATTGTTGTTGGAATCGAAATAATGAGTCCTAGCAAAAGCACTTGACCAATATTCGCATCAAATGCGGCTGTAATCGCAGTTGGAGCAGGGTGTGGTGGCAAAAAACCATGAGTGACGGAAAGGGCTGCAACCATCGGTATACCAAGATAAAGAATCGACATACCAAGTTCAGTTGCAATAGCAAAGATAATAGGAATTAATAAGACGAGTCCAACTTCGAAAAACAAGGCTATACCAATAATAAAAGAAGCCATGACGACGGCAATTTGTATTTTTTTACGACCGAATTTGTTAATTAAAGTGGTTGCGATACGGTAAGCTCCACCCGCATCGGCAACGAGTTTGCCAAGCATTGCTCCAAAGCCAAAAACGAGAGCCAAGTGGCCTAATTGACCGCCTATCCCAGTTTCAACTGTCGATACAATTTTAGTTAAATCCATACCTAAGCCTAAACCAACCAATATCGAGACGATAACGAGTGAAATAAATGTATTCATTTTAAATTTAACAATGAGAAACAGAAGTAATAAGACCCCGATAGCAACAATAAATATAGGCATGATTTCTTCCTCCTTTGATAAAGCCTCTTTTAAACTCTTAATCTCCTAGAAAATGAAATTAATCATCATGTTCAACTGCATGACCACCAAATTCATTGCGAAGTGCTGCAACGACTTTGCCGGTAAATGTATCTGTTTCTAACGAGCGATAGCGCATCATTAAAGATAAGGCGATAACTGGGGTAGGAACTTGTAAGTCAAGAGCCGTTTCTACAGTCCATTTACCTTCACCGGATGAAGCCATAATCCCTTTGATACCGTCTAAATCAGGATCTTTTTTGAAGGCGTTTTCAATTAATTCCATTAACCAACAACGAATGACTGAGCCATGATTCCAAACGTGGGAAACAGCCTCTAAATCATAGTTAAATGAACTTTTTTCAACAACCTCAAAACCTTCTGCAATGGCTTGCATCATCCCATATTCAATGCCGTTGTGCACCATTTTTAAGAAATGACCACTTCCTGAAGGACCTGTATATAAATAACCATCTTGAATGGCGATGTCTTGGATTACTTTTTCAACAGATTTGAAGGCATTTTCATTTCCACCAATCATAAAACATGCCCCATGTCTAGCACCTGACATCCCGCCTGATGTCCCGACATCTAAAAAATGAATTCCTGCCTCTTTAAATCGCGCTGACCAATCCATCGATAATTTATAATTTGAATTACCGCCATCGATAACAATATCGTGAGGTTCTAATATTTCTAGTAATTCGTTTAATACCTCCTTGATAGGTTCACCAACTGGGACCATCACCCAAATTTTTCTTGGTTTCGGTAATTTATTGATCAAATCGTGTAAACCTGATGCCTGAACGGCTCCTTTTGCTTTGAGTTCTAAAGACGGAGATACATATTTATCATAAACAACCACTTCATGACCATGTTCTAACATATTTTCGACCATATTGGCTCCCATTTTTCCTAATCCGATAAACCCAATATTCATGGCTATACACCTCATTATAAATTTGATTTGATAACGCTTTCATTATACAAAAAATTATTTCTTCTTACAAGTATTATAAAAAAAATTTTTTGATTTATCTGTGTTATACTGTTGTTAAAGAAGTCAAATTAGGGGAGGTCTATATGAGCAATGATGGTTTAAAGAGAATCCATTCACTTTATACATGTTTAAGCGTAAAAGAGAAAAAAATTGCTGATTATATCTTAGCGGATCCAAAGCATATCATCCATCAAACGATCAATGAGTTGGCGGATGAAATTGGAGTCGCTGATGCAACGGTTTTTCGTTTTTGTAAGCGCTTAGGTTTTAAAGGCTATCAAGCTTTTAAAATATCATTGGCTTCCGAGATAATGAGTCCAATCCAACAAATCCATGAGGATATAAAAGAAGGTGACAACGAATTATCTATTACGAAAAAAATTTTCTTATCAAATAAAAGATCGCTTGAGAACACGGCACTCATCATTGATGAACATTCGATCAAACAAGCGGTTGATTTACTTACGAACAGTAAGAGAATTATCTTCTTTGGAATTGGTGGCTCTTCAATCGTTGCTATGGATGCTTATCATAAATTTATTCGGACTGGTATATCATGCCTATTAGGTGGGGATATACATTTTCAACTCATGGAAGCTTCTCAAGTGTCGAGTCTCGACACAGCTTTCTTTTTTTCTCATTCAGGTATGAATAAACACTGCTTAGAAATTTTTCATGTTGCACGGAAAAGGGGCGCTAAAACATTAGCTATAACGAGCTTTCCCAATTCAATTCTTGCAAAAGAAGCAGACATCGTCTTATTTTCTCGTTCAGAAGAAACAAAATATCGATCTGAAGCGTTATCGTCCCGAATTGTCCAACTCAGTCTCGTAGATGCTTTGTTGGTTAATGTGATGGTCAAAAGAGGGGATGAAGGACTTTTAGCCATGGAACAGGTCAGAGAAGCAATAGAGGATACGAGAATCTAGGAATCGTTTCAGAAGATACAAAACGATTATTTTTAATAAAAGTGATGAAAGCCCTTTCAAATCATGTGTTAATGGTTTATAATTTAGATAGCATGAAAATAATTTTAAAGTTTCTATTTGGATGTAGAAAAATTTTTTATTGTATTTTCTTTCAATAGGAGTGAAAAACGATGAAACAAGCATATTATTTAGGTGTTGACATCGGTACGACAAGTACGAAAGCCGTCGTTTTCGGAGATAAAGGGAAAGTCATCAGCATGCATCATGTGGAGTATCCATTGCTAAGTCCTGCTCCCTCTATTGCGGAGCAAGATCCAGAAGAAATATTTGAAGCTGTAATGAAAACAATTAAAATATCCATTAATAATGGTAACATTAATCCGGCAGACCTCAATCTTGTCTCATTTAGTTCTGCTATGCATAGCCTTATTGCGATGGACGAAAATGGAAAACCATTGACACGCTGCATTACTTGGGCAGATAGCAGAGCTAAAAAATGGGCAGAGAAAATTAAGAATGAACTGAATGGCATTGAGATTTATAAAAGGACAGGAACACCGATTCATCCCATGTCACCACTTGCAAAAATTGCATGGTTAAGAACGGATTATCCAGATCTCTTTAACAAAACACGTAAATTTATCGGAATCAAAGAATACATTTTTTATAAATTATTTGATCGTTATCTGATTGATTACTCGCTAGCTTCAGCGACAGGCTTATTTAATTTGAAAAACTTGACTTGGGATGATGAGGCACTTCAAATTGCGGGAATCACATCAGATCAGTTATCAGAACCCGTATCTACGACATGTGTTGTTAAAGGATTAAAACAAAATTATGCTGACGAATCGGGTCTATCTACCGAAACACCGTTCATTATTGGAGCGAGTGATGGTGTATTGTCCAATTTAGGAGTAAATGCCATCGATCCAGGTGTCGTTGCGGTGACTATTGGAACAAGCGGTGCCATTCGAACGGTCACAGATAAACCGGCAACCGATCCAAAAGGACGAATATTCTGCTATGCTTTAACGGATAAACATTGGGTAGTCGGAGGGCCCGTAAACAATGGGGGAATGACCTTCCGGTGGGTACGTGATGAATTAGCGTCTTCCGAAGTCGAAACTGCGAAACGTCTCGGAATTGATCCTTATCAAGTTTTGACGAAGATCGCTTCACGTGTATCTCCAGGTTCTGATGGTCTTTTATTTCATCCTTATTTAGCTGGAGAGAGGGCACCTTTGTGGAATGCAAATGCGAGGGGTTCCTTTTTTGGTCTCGGTTTACACCATAAAAAAGAGCATATGATTCGTTCGGTTCTAGAAGGTGTCATTTTTAATCTATATACCGTGATGCTCGCTCTTCAAGAAGTGATGGGTATGCCAACTAAAATTCAAGCAACAGGCGGTTTTGCAAGATCTGAACTTTGGCGTCAAATGATGGCAGATATCTTTGATCAAGAAGTGGTTGTTCCAGAAACATTTGAAAGCTCATGTCTAGGTGCTATTGTTCTTGGCATGTACGCTCTTGGAGAAATTGATGATTTTTCATTGATGTCTGAATGGGTTGGTTCAACTCATGCACATCAACCCATAAAGGAAAATGTAGCGGTTTATCAAGATTTAATTCCTATCTTTATTCGAGTCTCTAGGCAACTCGAAAATGAATATGACAAAATAACACAATTTCAACAAAAATGGGTGAAATAATCAACATAGAATTCATCATTAAAAGTGAAAATAAACAACCTGAATTCGTGGGAAGACGCATTCAGGTTGTTGTTTTTTGCACTTTAAGAAATATAAAAATTTAAGGTTTAAAGGATAAGTGCGGGCTTAGGCCTCTGTCTGCGCCTTATAGGCTAGCCGATCGGCAGGTTTTCTTTATCCCCTAAATCTCTTCTTGTTCTTTCATCTTTTTGCGGAAAGCCATTAAATAGTTGACAAAGTCTTGGTCTCGTAATAACCATACGCCATAAGTTCGTTTTAAATATTTTTCCGCCTCTTCAAAACTATAGAAAGTTTCATCCATTTTTAATTCGTTAGATTCTATAGCCCATGTGTATTCATTTTCAGGATAAAGGAAGAAGATATCATTCATCCGATTTTTGTAAAGTGAACCAAACGGAGATTTTTTAAGATTATATTTATTAAACCGTGCATCTTCATGTAATGGCTCAAGGTGAAAGGTGTCTAAGACAAACTGTTTATAAGCTTCTTCGGTTAATAAACAACCGGAGGCTTTAGCATGTCCACCGCCGCCATACAACCCTGCGATCTCTGAAACATCAATGTGATCATGAATGGTGCGAAATCCAACTCTTTTTGCTCCCATGTTAATAATGGTAATGTAATCAAGGTGAGGATAATCCTTACCTAATTCGTTCCCAAGCTCTGAGTGATACGATTCGGCATACACGACACCAGCAAAATTTTCACCAACTTGAATTTGTACAAGTTCACGCCGCTTACGACGAATATAACGTTCAATTTTGTTTTCTTCCATCGTTAAAATTCGGTCTTCAAATTCGTCAAAAGAAAAATGCTCTTGTTTACTTAGACGTTCTACCATCATTTCCTCAAATTCATCGATTGAAACAAGAAAGAAAAGGGCATTTAACCGCTTAGCCTGTTGATTGTTATTTGCTTCCCACTCCCATGTATCATATTGTCTTACAAGTTCGACATACTCACTAATCGATGATTTAGGACTTAAATAGTTATGATTAAGAAGGTAATCATATAAAAGGGAAGTCGCTGAACATAGATGACCTTCTTGATCTTCAACTTTAACATGTCCCCATTCATAGTCATTAAAATGAAGAGCCGTTTTATGATGATCGATCAACTGAACCTTTCCATCCTCATTATAAAATTCATTCAGTTTCTGTTCGTTTTCTTCGTTAACAGATAAGTCTGTAATCCATAGCGTGGTGCTTTTATCTTCATTTTCAAGAAACCATTTCACATTTTGATCCAAAGCTGAAACGGAATTATAACGAACGTTAATATCTTTACCAAATGCGAGCTTAGCTAGAATACCACAGCTAACGCCGTCTAAATCTGTGTGTGATAGCAATTTATACATCATCGTCACCTCTGAACTTAGTATGTATCCTTTTTATGAAAAATATTGAAAGGAAATATTCTCGTAAAGTTAAGATGCCATTCATTTGAACCCATAATCATCTAAATGCTATCATTTTTTCATAAAGAATAGGAGACGATATACATGGTAAATGAAATTATTTTAGATAAAACAGCAATCAAATTAGATCAATATAAAGAAGATATAGATAATGGATTAATTACCGTTTCGATTGTCTTTCAAGTAACCAGCGAAGATTATCATGACATAGCGACATTATTATATAAAGGAGCATTCGATGTAAATGTGCCGGATCGGAATTTAACCTTTAAAGAGGTTGTTCAAAAAGTCAACAAATGATAAGCTACGATTCTCGGCGTTGGCTCGTTTTTCCGGTCCTCATGTAGTAAAAACCTACATTCCGGTCCTCAAAACAG
>NZ_VDCY01000004.1 GCF_006517395.1 Terrilactibacillus laevilacticus | reverse complement strand
TCACTTTGAATCCATTTCTCGCGATTTGATTTATTGATGGTGCCGTCGTCATTGTATTTGTTAGGGTTATTCGCTCTACGCTGACGATCTAATTTACGCTGTAGGATACGCTTTTTGCGTTCTTCTACGGACAAACCCTCTGCTAGCTCAAGTAGCTTCACTTCATTTTCAGAAGCAACGGCAAGCGTGGATGTGCCAATATCTAATCCAACACGAGCGTTTTCATCTTTGGAATCGTTCTGATTGCGTTTCCTTGGTGGAAAACCTTCTAATACAAATTGAACGAAGTAACGGTTTTTACCACGAATTTGCTTTTTTAAAAGTCGGCAATATTTGATTTTATCCTGAAGCGCAAGATGTGCGTATTCATCTTGATCTTTCATCATAACAGGCAGGATAATCCCCAACCATTTCATGCGTTTGTTTTCGTCAATGTAACGAAAACCAGTCTTATTTGTCTTTTCTTCTAAGGAAAAGAATTGTCCTACTGAACAAAAATGTACTTTCTTACCGTTCCCATACATGACTTTCTCCACTGCTTGAAACGCTCGTTCAGCGATATTCTGAGCCATTTGGGAACCGATATTTCGCTTAAACTTATGTCCCATTCCTTGAACGTACCTATTTAAGTCGAATTTACGAACGCCGTATTGTTCTTTCATTTGATTCAAAAGTTGATTACGTTCTTTCCCTTTCGGCATACGAACCGCTTCCCAATATCTGGGATTGCGTATCATGTATTTATATCTACGCCATGCTTCACCTAGACAGGCATTGTAGATATTTCGCCCAATGTTTAAGCGTTTTTCTAAGATGTGTTCTTGCCATGTTTCAACTTTCAAAGGCAAAGTCATCACGTATGTTGGTGTTCCCATCTAGGTTCAGCTCCTTTCGCTATTTCTTTTGTTGATGACGAATGTATTGGCGTATCTGTTGTTCTGTATTTTCACTTACGGTTGCGACAAAGTAACTAGGATTCCACAAATGACCACCCTGCAGTTTCTTTTTTAGGCTCGGAAACTCTTTAAATAATAATCTTGCAGAGACGCCTTTTAATGTTTTGATCATTGTTGGAATGGAATGTTGTGGAGTGCAATCAATAAGAAGATGAATAGGGTCGCAATCGGTATTGATTTCTAAAATGGTAAAACCATTATCTGTGGCTATTTGATGCAGCCTCTCTTTTAATCTTACATCGATATCACCCATGAGTACTTTATGGCGATATTTTACGCACCATACAATATGGTACTGAATGGAGTAAACATATCCTCTACCATGCCTAACATCTGTCAAAGTTCCCACCTCATGCTAATGATAACACATGTTAAGGAATTTCAGTATAATAAGCGCATTATATCAGTACTTTTTTGTACATATTGACTAAGCATATGTCGGATAGTTAACGTGACATAAGCCACGCCCTATCCGAAGCCGATTCATCTCATGACTAAAAGTCACGAGTGTTCTCGGCTATTTCATAAAACTGTTATAGTGCGTGTTCAAAAAGGTGACAAGTTAGAGGCAAGAAGGCTAAGAGCGGCGCTGTTTTGAGAACCGGAATGTAGATTTTTACTACATGAGGACCGGAAAAACGAGTGGGCGCTGAGATTCGTAGCTTATCATTTGGTGACTTTTTCAAGCAACCTCTTATAATACTATTTCGATGATATTCTTTCTTTCAAACTATCCGCTAATAAGTCAACAATAAATAAAAGTTCGTCGTCTCCTAATGAGACATTCACATGACGTTTAATAATTTCTGAAGCCCGTCTAACAATCTGTAATGCGCTTCTCTTTTCAGAATTAACATCAGCCGTATACCTCAGTTGATTATTCTTAACCGCTCTTTCAACAGCGAATGCCGTGTGCATGACAAGATTGATCGTTGTTGAGTTCTTAAAATGCACATGATACTCTTTTTCCAATTCATTAACGAAAAAGAGTAATGCCTGAGTCACACGACAAGGGTTCAAATAAAGAAGGAATTTTTTTAGACCATCTTCACAAACACTTTTTATAACCATATTGGAATGGTCATTCTTAATGGTTATCTGATGGTTTTTTAATGTTTGTTGAAGAACTTTTTCGCCTTTACCTTCAATAAATTGTTCAAGTGAGATAAATGGAGCGTTTAATCTTGGATTCTTGACTCCGACAGACGCTATGATGTGATATTTATCTTTTAACTGGACAACTGTTTCTTTTAAACCTACTGTTGAGACCGGAATGATTGAAATGGGACTATCAGTGATGTCTTCAATGTAAGTTTTCAGCATCTCTTTTAATTTCTTTGCCGTACCTTCACCCGTTGAGCAAATGGTTAGTATAGCTCGGTTACCAACTAATTCATCATTTGCATTTGGCTCTAGTGAAGACTCAAGGAATGGTTCACTACCATTATGGTTTTGTCTCAATGAGGCATAAATGGTCTTAAGGTCCATATCCATAAAGTTAGCTTTACGGACAGCATCAAGAACGAGAGGGGTAGATACCATATCAATGGCTTTCACTTCTACACCAGATTGTTCCATGATCCGTTCTTCAAAGTAAAAAAGGGATCCCATATCTACTAAGAGTAGAACACCTTCGCCCCGGTTTGTGTTTATTACTGCATCGACAATTTGATCTAAAATCTCATTAAACTGGATGCTTAATGGCATATCAACAGCTTGGATATTATAATCTCCTAGTAAATCTCTCGTCACATCGACCATGGATGTAGCTGTACTATTTCCATGAGTCGCAACCACGATACCTACTTTTCCTTTTTGTTTCATTTCATCTGCAGATATCAATAACAAAGTTAAATACATGACTTCTATTTGGGGAATGTTGATACTTAATGTTTCTTCAATAACCTCTTTCATTTTTAAAGCGACTTGATATTCATTCTTGTTTTCTTTAATCACCTCATGCATATCGTGAAGGGGGGTTAAATTTTTACTTTGCATATCCTTTCTTTTTAAAAAACCATCAATATGCAAGCTCATAAAATAAAGGAATTTATCACTAAATTTTCGCTTCAGCATACTTTCAGACAACGTTTTTAATTCTTCAGCCAATTGAAGGACTTTTTTATCAACTAATTTAGATAGAGCTGTTTTTTTCTCTTTCGCTACTTGACGATAAAAACTTTTGATATGAAGTTTAATGTCCGTTGTCACAAATTTATTTATTTCATCTTTACTTACTCCTTCATCCTTAAGTAGATTCGCTTTGTCCTCAATAATTCGATACATATCAAAAGGGAGTTCGTAAACATCATCTTCGATTAATTCAAGTGTTTTACCTTCAGAAATGACTGTAATAGGATCAATCCATTTTGCGATTTCTTCATTTTCCTTTCGATTTCTTGAAATAAGACTGAGACCTTCTTTCATTTCTTGAGGTAAAGTTTTGGAATTTAAATAAACAAAGGGCTCTTGGATACTTTCTAAGAAACCTTGAGCACAAACGAGCTGAATACCCGATTTTAATTGTCCAATGTTACCAAATGTCACGCTTTTAATTAACGCTTTTATCACATCTTCTTGAACTTTAATTTTTTTATTAATTCGAGAGGCTTCTTTTGCCAATAAATATTTCGTTAAATCAACTTTCTCCTTCACTAGTCGTTCATGGAATGAAGGCATGGTGATCGTTATTGGAATTCGTCGTAAGAATGTTTTTAGAAAAGAGGAAGACGGGTCTTCTGTCGTTGCTCCAATAATTAAGACGTTTGCCGATCGATTTCGTTCCGTTTCTCCTAATTTATTAAACTTCCCTGTGTCCATGAAATAAAAAATCATCTCTTGCCCTTCAGGTGGAAGGCGATGAACTTCATCTAAGAAAAGTATTCCATTATCCGCTTTTTTAACCATCCCATCTTTATCGGATGTCGCTCCCGTAAATGCGCCCTTGACATGTCCAAAGATTTGGGAGATTAATAATTGTGGATTATGATAGTAATCAGCACAGTTAAAGACGATAAAAGGCGACTTTTCATTCAGTTTACCAACATACTTTGCATAATTGTGCATCATATGAGCAAATAATGTTTTACCGGATCCTGTTGGACCTAGAATAAGCGTATGGAGACCATTAGGTGGGTAGACAATCGCCGCTTTGGCTTGGTCAATAGAACGTTTTAAACTCCCATCCGATCCTATTAACAAATTAAATGGATTTTCCACTAAGTGATTCTTTTGTTTCTCTTTCCCTTGGTAGATATCTTTCAATGATTGAATTTCAATAACGGTTCGATCAACGACATTACCAAAGAACTTTTGGACTGTTTTTCGTGGAACATAAAGCACTGGACGTATCTTTATTTTTATGATCCTGCCTTCTCTAACTAAATTATTTAGTTCAAGGCTTATATTGTTTCGCAAGATACCTAAATCGTCTGCTAAATCATTGGCTGAATAACCCCCAACATTTATGAGTTCTTCTTTAGTTAGATCCTCACATTTCTCTTCTAGCCTTTGATAGATACGTTCAATACGCTTCATTCAAATCACCTCCAATACTTCTTGTCAAAAATAAAGTGAAACTTTTATCAAAGAGCTGGCTTTCCCGCGCACGGATTTAAGTAAGAACTAACCTATCCTTCTTTGATTTTCGTAAATTCTAAAGCTGAGGTACTGCCGCCCGTTTATAAAACCCTATATGACTATATCTATCTTTCTTATTCAATTCTATAACGTTTTATTCAATTTAAAACGATTTGTCTGCTTGTTGTCTGTATTTTTTATCATATACATTTATAATGTAAGCGTTTTACTTTTATTTTAGCACGAACGTAATCAAATAGAAATGAGTGATTTGTCTAATGCCTTATTAAGAAAAAACGTGTAGCTTTTCAATCTTTAAATAGACTATTTAAAGATCTGCTACACGTTTTATTTGATTAGACGATATTAATGGATTTTATCAAAATCAACATAGCTGATTCATTCATCTTTAGTTTGCTACAATATTGACAATTTTGTTTGGTACAACGATCACTTTGCGAATCGTCTTGTCTTTCAACCATTCTTGAACAGTTGCGTCTTCAAAGGCTTGTTTTTCTAAGACATCTTTTGCTGTTCCTTTTTCAATACGCACTTTTGCTCTTACCTTACCATTAATTTGTACGACAACATCTACTTGTGTCTCTTCTAGTTTAGATGCATCAAACGTTGGCCATTCATCTTTTTGAATAGATGTTTGGTGGTCCAATATATTCCATATTTCTTCTGTCATATGTGGCGCAACAGGAGATAATAATTTCACAAAGCCTTCAATCATATCGAGCGGTAATTGATCTTGTTTATAGGCTTCATTAATAAAGATCATCATTTGTGAGATTGCGGTATTAAAGTGAAGATTTTCAAAGTCTTCGGTTACTTTTTTGATCGTTTGATGATAGACACGCTCAAAGGCCGCATCCTTAGTGACTTGATTCGATACTTTTTCGTTCACTTGAAGATCATCAGTCACAATAAGACGCCATACACGATCAAGGAAGCGTCTTGAACCGTCTAACCCTTCTTCAGACCATGCAATCGCTGCATCAAGTGGTCCCATAAACATTTCATACAAACGAAGTGTGTCCGCACCATGTGACTGAACGATATCATCCGGATTGACGACATTTCCTTTCGACTTACTCATTTTTTCGTGGTTCGAACCTAAGATCATGCCTTGGTTAAATAATTTTTGGAAAGGTTCTTTTGTTGGAACGATACCGAGATCATATAGGACTTTATGCCAAAAACGAGCGTAAAGCAAATGTAAGACGGCATGTTCCGCACCACCGATATACACATCAACAGGGAGCCATTTCTTAAGCTTTTCAGGATCGGCTAATGCCTCTTTGTTGTGTGGATCAATATAGCGTAAATAATACCAACAGCTTCCTGCCCATTGCGGCATTGTATTGGTTTCACGTCGACCTTTTAGTCCAGTCTCTGGGTCAACAACATTGACCCATTCCTCTATGTTAGCCAGCGGCGATTCTCCTGTTCCAGATGGTTTAATTTCATCTGTTTTTGGTAACATTAGCGGCAAGTCTTTTTCGTCAACTGGTTTCGATGTTCCATCTTCATAATGAATAATCGGAATCGGTTCGCCCCAATAACGTTGACGGCTAAAGAGCCAGTCACGTAAACGATATGTTATTTTTTTAGATCCCGCATCGTGTTCTTCTAGCCATTGAATCATAGCTGGAATGGCTTCGTTCTTTTTCATGCCATTTAGGAAATCTGAATTAATATGTTTTCCATCTTCAGTATACGCTTCTTTTGATAAGTCGCCGCCTTCAACGACTTCGTGGATTGGTAAGTCGAATTTTTGAGCAAATTCATAGTCTCTTTGGTCATGGCCTGGAACCGCCATAACGGCCCCTGAACCATAGGTTACTAAAACGTAATCTGCAATCCATATCGGGCATTTCTCTCCATTTACTGGATTGATCGCATAACTTCCTGTAAATGCGCCTGTTTTATCTTTATTAAGTTCAGTGCGCTCAAGGTCACTCTTTGTTGCGACTTCATTTCGATAAGCATCAATTTCAGATTTCTGATCCGCTGTGGTAATTTTATCAACCAATTTATGTTCGGGGGCTAGTACGAGAAAACTCGCTCCAAACAGTGTATCTGGACGGGTCGAGAACACGGTTATTTTTTCGTCATGACCATCGATAGAAAACGTGATATTTGCCCCTTCTGATTTTCCAATCCAGTTGCGCTGCATATCTTTAACACTTTCAGGCCAATCAAGTTCTTCAAGATCGTCAAGTAAACGATCGGCGTAAGCGGTAATTTTTAGCATCCATTGTCTCATAGGCTTACGTATAACTGGATGCCCTCCACGTTCACTCTTTCCATCAATGACCTCTTCATTGGCGAGTACGGTCCCAAGAGCTGGACACCAGTTTACTGGAACTTCATCCACATAAGCCAATCCTTTTTTATAAAGTTGAAGGAAAATCCATTGTGTCCATTTGTAGTAATCTGGGTCTGTTGTGTTAACCTCTCTATCCCAATCATAAGAAAAGCCTAAAGATTTAATTTGTCCTTTAAAGGTTTCAATGTTCTTTTTAGTAAATTCACTCGGATCATTACCCGTATCTAAAGCATATTGTTCAGCAGGAAGACCAAATGCATCCCAACCCATCGGATGTAAAACTTCAAATCCTTGCATACGTTTCATTCTCGATAAAATATCCGTTGCCGTATATCCTTCAGGATGCCCAACATGCAATCCTTTACCTGATGGATATGGGAACATATCTAACGCATAGAACTTTTTCTTATTCGATTGATCGTCTGTTTTGAACGTTTCATGTTCTTCCCAATATTTCTGCCATTTTGGTTCAATCACCTTATGATTATAGGCCATTGATAACGCCTCCCTTAATACATCCCATAATAAAATATTAAAACGAGCTATGTTAACTAAACATATTTTTTGTTTTATATTCAAATAAATTTTCCATATATCATTAACATAGTTCACAAACTAAAAAACCTCTCGCCCCAAACGTATCGTTAGGGACGAGAGGTTGACACACCATTGTATCGGTTACCCGCGGTACCACCCAAATTAGTACTAAACGTACTCACTTGTTTATGCATTAACGCAAGCTTCACGGCAGATAGTTACTCATCTTTCACTACTGCAACTCAGAGGCGAGTTCGTTCCTGTTAGTATTGACTTGCACCAACCGTCAACTCTCTTTATTAGAATCTATTTCAGAAGACTCCAAAAACTAACGTTAGTCACTAATACTCCTCGTCGATGTTTTTAAATCAATATAAATATTATTATACCCAATTATTTATTCCTATACTCATCATTGTATGTAAGTGGTTTTTATATGTCAATATCTTTTACCTATTTTAAGATATACAAAAGGAAAATGAAGAAACTTGTATTGAATCTATTTACGTAAAGACGACTATTTAATCCATGTTAGAATGAAATTACCCATTTAATTTGGTAGACTAGAAATTGTGATATTAACGGTCCTTAAGAGAGGGGTTTATTCATGAGTAGCACCATACCTCATTTTTATCCAGAAAATAAACGTTACTATTCTTGGAATACATTTTTAAAAACAAGGTTTGGTGAAAAAGTCTTTAAGATTCCACTTGACGGCGGATTCGATTGCCCCAATAGAGACGGCAAAGTCGCTTACGGAGGTTGTACTTTTTGTAGTCAAAGCGGTTCAGGTGATTTCGCTGGAGACAGACGTGACGACTTAGTCCAACAATTCCAAACCATTAAAGAGCGGATGCATCAAAAATGGAAAAAAGGCAAATACATCGGCTATTTCCAAGCCTTCTCGAACACCTATGCGCCTGTTGATATTTTAAAACAACGTTATGAAGTGATTCTAGAGCAAGATGGTGTTGTCGGTTTATCCATTGCCACTCGTCCCGATTGTCTCCCTGATGATGTGGTTGAGTATCTAAGCGAACTTAGTCAAAAAACCTATTTATGGGTAGAATTAGGCCTACAAACCGTACACGATAAAACAGGCGAACTCATCAATCGAGTGCATGATTTTGACTGTTACAAAGAAGGTGTGGCTAAACTTCGCCAACATAACATTCCAATTTGCACACATATTATCGATGGACTTCCTGGTGAGACACCTGAGATGATGCTTGAAACGGCAAAGGAAGTTGCTAAACTTGATATTCAAGGGATTAAGATCCATCTTCTTCACCTCTTAAAGAAAACAGCGCTAGTGAAACAGTACGAAAAAGGGTTATTTGATTTTTTAGATTTTAACACTTACATCCAAATTGTCTGTGATCAACTAGAGGTATTGCCACCTGAAATGACCATTCATCGTCTGACCGGTGATGGCCCTGCTGATCTATTAATTGGTCCTATGTGGAGTTTGAATAAATGGGAAGTATTAAATGCCATTGATCACGAACTTGAGAAGCGCAGCAGCTGGCAAGGAAAATACTATGAAATGAAGGCGGCGTCACGATGATTTTAAAAGGTGTCATTCAAATGGCTCATGACATTCTACTTGAGGCCATACAACAAGGGGATATCGTCATTGATGCCACCGTAGGAAATGGTCATGATACGTTATTTCTAGCTGAGGCTGTCGGAGACGAAGGGCTTGTCTATGGATTTGATATTCAAGAACAAGCCATCGAAAATACAAAAAAGAGACTCACTTCAGCAGGGAAAAATCAACAGGTCAAGCTCATTTTAGATGGTCATCATCATCTTGAGCAATATATAGACGAAAACGCAAATATCAAAGCAGCTATCTTTAACCTCGGTTATCTTCCAAAAGGAGATAAAACCATTGTTACGAAACCAGATACGACGATCAAAGCGGTCAAAGCTTTACAAAATCGCCTTGTCGTTGGAGGAGTCATTTCTCTGGTTATTTATCCTGGCCATCCAGAAGGGGCTATTGAAACAAATACCCTTTTACCCTTCTTTAAGACCTTGGATCAACACTTTTGGCGAGTTATAAAAATTGACATGTTTAATCAAGTTCATGAACCACCCTTTCTCATTGTTTTAGAAAAGCGCAAATGATTCAATCCGTTGGGAGGTTTTTATCCCAATTGTATGAAGTTTAACTAAATTGATCATTTAAAAAACCAATTAAAAAAGTTCGACCTAAGATTTATATTAGGCCGAACTTTTCCTGTTTTTGAAGTTCTACTACGTACACTAGATGTTTACATACTTGGTTTTAATCGTCGATAAAGCCAACCATTGAAGAAAAAGAACATGCCAGAAAGCCCCGCTTTTTTTATAAGACGCCGTGATAAATATCGAACATTTTTTTGCCCAGCTACTTTTTTATCTGCTAAATAGATGCTTAACAATCCGCGATTGATCATGAGATGAAAATTTTTATTGGGTAAAGTTTTAATACTGATATCAGCTTGTTCAATAAAATATTGAAAACGTTTCATCATTTCTCGATCATTGGGATAATAAAAGCAAAAATTCAAGTCTCCACCTTGCTTGTCTTCTTCCTGATCAATAAAATAATCCATTAAAATATGTAAACCCTGTACCCACGGAAAATAACCCTCTTTGATTGTCTTTGCAAGACTTTTCATTTCGCTTCCTTTGGCAGAAGCATAGGCAACCAAACAAAAAATTCCCAATGTTGATCCTGAGCAAGCGGAAAACTCGTACCACGTCATAGGTGGAACTTGATTTTTGTATTGATTAAACCATGCTTCGAGACGAGGAACACGCTCTTCTTTTGTTACGTGTTTATGCACTTGGAGATCGCAATAATATCTTGCCAATTCAAGAAGATAGAATTTGATATCATCATATCCTTTACAATTTTCAAGGTAAGATTGACAAGTTTTGACGAGTTTAAGTAAATAACCGCCATCAGTAGAAACCTTTCTTAATCGATAATAATTTTCAGGTGAAGCGCCAGGTGTCAAAGCATGAATCATGGCTTTATGTAAGGCCCTAAAGTCTTCTGGATCGAGTGAAGTGCTTCGATCACATAGATTATCTAAATAATCACTAATCGTTTGATAAGCGACAATAAATGGAATGACATCTAAGTAACGGTCCTGAGCAAGAAGACTATAAATGGCTCCACCTTCACAGTGAAAGGTTTTTGACTGGATACTAGCTAACGCCTGTTTTTGTAATTCTGGATCAGGTATTTTTAAAGCTAGTTTATGCCATTTGTTTAATTCATGATGGACACCTGGTAGTACTTTTCGATATATTTGTGCCATGAGTCCAAATGGCGTTGATGGTACTTTCATGTACTGACCTCCATAGAACCTAGTCTTCATCGAACATTATATGCCTATCTTTGAATATGTTACAGTTAACACAGCTACAACCTGTGTTATCTTTAAGTATATCAAATTTAGTCAAAGATGTTAAAAAAAGGTGTGACCTCGTTTCGTCACACCTTTTTTATTGTTTTGTTTTATGATATTCACATCATTTATTTAATTTGACATTTTTCTTTTATTAGTTCTGCCTTATCTGTGTGCTCCCATGGAAGATCAATATCAACTCGGCCAAAATGCCCGTAAGCTGCTGTTTGACGATAAATGGGTCTTCTAAGATCTAGCATTTTTATAATCCCCGCAGGACGTAAATCAAAGAGTTCACGAACAGTAGCAACTAATACGTCTTCTGGTACAACGCCCGTCTCAAATGTATCGATTGAAATCGATACGGGTTGAGCAACACCAATAGCATAGGCTAACTGTACTTCGCATTTTTCTGCTAGACCTGCTGCAACGATATTTTTAGCCACATAACGAGCCGCATAGGCCGCTGAACGGTCAACTTTCGTTGGATCTTTCCCCGAAAAAGCTCCGCCACCGTGTCTAGCATAACCACCGTACGTATCAACAATAATTTTACGCCCAGTGAGTCCTGCATCGCCTTGTGGGCCACCAATGACAAAGCGGCCTGTCGGATTAATAAAAAATTTCGTTTGGTCATCGATTAATTCACTTGGGACGATCGATTTTATGACAATTTCAATAAGATCCCTGCGAATTTGTTCTTGAGAAATTTCTGGATGATGTTGGGTTGAAATAACTATCGTATCGACTCTAGAAGGCTTTCCTTCTTCATTATATTCAACCGTTACTTGCGTTTTTCCGTCGGGACGCAAGTAATCAATTTCACCCGATTTTCTTACTTCAGATAATTTTCTAGACAATTTATGGGCTAATGATATTGGTAATGGCATTAATTCAGGTGTTTCATTAGAAGCATAACCGAACATTAAGCCTTGATCCCCTGCACCAATAGCCTCAATCTCATCATCCGTCATTTGACCTTCTCGAGACTCAAGTGCCGTGTTTACACCTTGCGCGATGTCAGGTGATTGCTCATCAATAGACGTTAAAACCGCACAAGTTGCAGCGTCAAAACCATATTTTGCTCTGTCATACCCTATCTCTTTGATGGTTTGTCTTACGATTTTTGGAATATCTACGTAGGTTGATGTGGAGATTTCTCCTGCAACGAGCACCAGTCCCGTATTCACACTTGTTTCGCATGCAACTCTTGCAACTGGATCTTTTGCAATAATTTCATCTAAGATAGCATCAGATATTTGATCACAGATTTTATCTGGGTGTCCTTCTGTGACAGATTCTGATGTGAAGAGTCGCCTGGAATATTTCTTTGCCATTCGTTCTAAGTCCTCCTTCTACATAAACTATGATGTCTATTAATAACGGTACTCGTTTCCCACTGAAAATCGTGTTAAAAAGCATGAAAAAAAGACCTCGTCCCTCTAAATTAAGGATTAGGCCGCCGGTCAGATCCACGCACCTCTTATCGTCAAGGGAATTACAATCCTTTCAGGTTAGCACCGTACACATGTCATGCCGGTTGCCGGGCTTCATCGGGCCTGTCCCTCCGCCTACTCGGGATAAGAGCAGCCGTATTAGAATTAGAATATCGTAGTCGTGAATGCCTGTCAATAACTATAAAGAATAAGTTATCTTTGTTACGAAGATAAATAGAGTTTTTTAATTCTTTTAAGGCAATAAGTGAGAACATCATCTCTCATCATAAAACTATAATGACTTAATTTCTTAATATGTTGGGGAATATTTTCAATAAAATATGGGCCTTCAGTCTCTAGATAGTCCATTTTTAACCGAATATCTGATATGGTAGCAAAATATACATTCTTCACTATCGTACCATTTTTACCTTCAACTTTATATTGGCCAATATAATGGATATCTAACACTTTTGCCCCAGTTTCTTCATCTACTTCTCTAATCGCTGCCATTTCGGGAGTTTCACCGTCTTCTACTTTACCACCAGGAAACTCTAAACCACGTCTTGGATGCTGGGTTAAAAGCCACTGTGTATGGAACTTGCAAATCACCCAAACATGCTTTGGTTCGGAAGAAAAGGGATGATCTTCAAATGACAAAGTAACTCTGTTTTGATAATAATCATCAAAGGTAATCGATTGATTCATTGTTTGTAACTCCATCCCTATCTATAAGTGCAATTCAAAAAGATTTTGAGGGTCTAATAGCTAAACTTTATAATTTTTTTATATTGTTTAGCCTAAGAATGTCAGATATAAATCATATAGAAAAAAACTAATGTCTGTATCTTTTTGGTTAAAATTTATTCTATCATTCAGTATAAAAAATTACGTTCACTTTGTCCAATCAATCCAAAAAGAGTATCAGTGGTCTTTTAGTGGAATTGATCTTCGGAATAGCGTTCTTGATAACGCTTCCATTCTTCTTCAAGCTCAGATAATGTTAGGCCTAATAAATCAGATTCAGATTCTTCTGCATTAGCTTTTATCAAATCAACAAGTTCCGCTTTTCTCTTCTCAACGGCAGCTCTCAATATATTATTTGGGCGCTCCATTAGGCGTCCTCCTTTTTTTATAACTTACAAACTGTCATTTCATCTATTTTCATTGTTACCAATCACGTCATTTATTAAACTATTTAAGAAATTTGGTTTTAAAATTTTTCAAAAAGGGAATTCAACTTATAACCCTAATCCCAACACTAATTCATCGTTTATTCTGCGTTTTATAACGCAGATTTTTTTTACTTTAAGAAAGTAATAATAATTACGGTATAAGTTATAGTGAACTTGCATAATCTTCTTCGATTAAGCAACGAGTTGTCTCGGAAGGCGAAGTCGTAGTGACACATTATAGGCCTCTGTTCTAGCGCCTTTAAGGCTGGCCAATCGGCAAGTTTTCTTTAGTTTTTAGATACAAAGTATACGAATAAAAACAGGAATTGATACAATTTCATAAAAGTTGATACCAAAAAAGAAAGCGCATACATTTCACAACAACAAAAATTTATTTCTTTATTATAGTATATTAAAAATAGAGCATAAATTGCCACTTTTTTATTAAAAAATCAAAAAATTTAAGGAGGTACTTCCCTTGAGTTCAGAATTATATTCCGCTAATGAATTATTAGAGGTTGTTCAAAAAGTCACCAAATGATAAGCTGCGAATCTCGGTCGCCCACTTGTTTTTCCGGTCCTCATGTAGAAAATTAAAGAGGATCTTCAACTAAAATCGCTCACGTCCTGTGGCGGGCGCCTGAAGCTACCACATCATGTGGAATGCCGGTCCTCAAAACGGCGCCGCCTTGATCTTCTTGATTCTAATTTGTCACCTTTTTGAACACGCACTATTAAGAAGATACAAAAGTAAAACCTTGTCTCCTCTTGAATATATTCAAAATTTATTTGACCGTATTGAGCTTATTAATCCTAAAATAAATGCCTTTGTCACATTAAATAAAGAAAAAGCTCTAAATCAAGCTAAACAGGCTGAATGTATTTATGAAAAAAAACGATAAAGCCAGGCCACTTGAGGGCGTCCCAATTGCCATTAAGGATTTAACAAATACCAAAGGACTTCGTACAACATATGGCTGCCTCTTTTATAAGGATCATATACCGAAAAGAGATGCAAGTATCGTCCATCGTTTGAAAGAAGCAGGAGGCATTATTATAGGTAAAACAAATACACCTGAATTTGGCCATACCGGAACGACAACAAATCGGCTTTTTGGACCGTCTCGAAATCCTTGGGACCTGACAAAAGCGACCGGAGGATCAAGCGGAGGTTCTGCTGCGGCAGTTGCTGCTGGTTTAGTCCCTTTAGCCGAAGGAAGTGATGGGGGAGGTTTAATACGTATACCATCGAGTTTTTGTGGTGTCTACGGTTTTAAACCTACCTTTGGAAGAATTCCAATGGATAACCATCTTGATGGTATCTTTGGCAACCATGAGCCTTTTATACATTATGGTGTCATTGGCCGGCATGTAGACGATATTGCTTTAATGTTTGATGTCGTTCAAGGTGATGTCGTGACTGATCCTTTTTCACTACCTAAGATGCAAGATTTTGCAAGCCATTTAATAAAGCTAAATAATCGAGATTTTCGGATTGGATGGACAAGCGATTTTGGAATTTATACTCTTGATGAAGAGGTTAGTAACCTCTTTTTTGATACTTTATCAAAACTTGAGCGACTTGGAATAACAGTTGAACATGTGAACATCAATATGAAGAAAACACTGCCTGAGTATATTACCTATTTTGAATCGTTATGGACATGTGGTTTAGCTGCCGGCAGAGGAGAATTTACGGAGAAATATCGGGATCAATTACCTGAAACTTTGCTTACTATGATTGAACGAGGGAAACAATTATCGGCGGTAGAATTCAAATCATTAGAAACATATCGGGCCTATCTTTATCATATGATGGAATCTCACTTTCAAACCTATGACATTCTGATATCACCAACACTTGCGGTACCTCCGTTTGATTACGATCAGGAAGGCCCTTTTCATATAAATGGTAAGAAAATCAAACGGGATTCAGACTGGGTCATGACGCAATTGTATAATTTAACTGGTGAACCCGCGATATCCATCCCCATTGGTTTTACAGAAAAAACAAAATTACCAGTTGGCATTCAGGCAGCAGCAAGGCGTTTAGATGATGTTCGCCTCCTTCAATTTGCCAAATTATTAGAAGATTATTTTCAAATTCCAACTTTAGCTCAGCAAAACCATCATTAAAAGTGCTTGTTCAAAAAGGTGACAAACGAAAAGGGTTACTGGCTAAGTACGCTGGCATCCTGCAAGAAACGCCAGTTACTTGCCCGTCCTGGGTGTTGGAAGGCTAAGAGCGGCGCAGTTCCCGAGGACCAGCATTCCTCGCGTTGTGGTAGCTTCAGGCGCCCGCCACAGGACGTGAGCGGTTTTAGCCAGCGATCCTCTCGTATCCACTACATGAGGACCGGAAAAACAAGCGGGCGACCGAGATTCGCAAGTTATCATTTGGTGACTTTTTGAACAACCTCTAAAAATCGAGTTTTTTTATTTTTTTGTAAAATAGGTTATAATAGTAGTAGTATCGAGGAAGGGATGATCGAATTGGCATTTAATAAAGGTCCGCAAGAACCAATACCTGAAGCAAAAACAGACGTTTGGTCATGTACAAATGATTCATGCTCAGGTTGGATGAGAGATAAGTTTTCCTTTGAGGAAGAGCCTACATGTCCTTTGTGTCAATCAAAAATGGAAAAAGAAACACGTGTCCTTCCAGTGATCGACTAATCTTCAATTCTTTTGAAGATAAATTAAAACTTCCATCAGTGTGGGTTTTCGACGCACAGGATGTGCTAGTGCAGACGTTGCGACAGGACATCGCGTTTTTAGCCTGCGTTATCCCCCACTGATGGTAAGCCTGAACCAATCGACCTTTACGGGCAGTTGACCCCCACCCATCTTCTTTGTATACTCAGAATCGTCTTGAGGTGGGGGGTTGACTAGCCGTTAAGGCGGGATAACAGCTCCACTATTGTCTAGTGACAAAGTGGAGCTAAATTATGTCTTCATCCTAACGATGAGTCGTTTATTTATTCATTTGTGTATCATCCAATAGGCGATATTTAATTTTAAACCGAGACAAAATTTTAATCCAACTTTTACCGAATAGAGCAAGAAAGAAAACATTAGAGATTGCATGGGCGAGGTCAAAATAAAAACTCGATAGATAATAACTCATTATCATCGACCAAGTCCACTCATGACCCATTAAGATGATCCATAAATTCATAATCCAACCAAAAAGGAATCCTGCTAAAAACCCAAAGACACATAAAACAATACGAGAACGTAAGATTTTTGTTTGACCTAAGAAACCAGCTAAAACACCAATCAGTCCCCACGCATACATTTGCCATATGGTCCATGGACCTTGTCCAAGAAATAGATTTGAAACAAAGGCACTCAACGTTCCTATGATGAAGCCACTTTCCGGACCAAAAACGACACTGCTGACAATAATGACAAAGGTCACAGGCTGAACACTTGGAAATGCAGAAAATGGAACACGACTCAAACCTGCAATAGCCGCAAGTACACCAATTAAGACGACTTCACGACCCGATATATGACGGACCTCAAATCGAATAAAGAATGGTGCAGCCGTCCCTATGATAAATAAAGAAATCCAAAAGTACAGATGCTCTGGCCAAATAAACTCCGATAAAATTAAGACTCCTGACAGGCTTATAAGAAATAGGATTAATAAGGTTTTTGTACGTGCCACTTCATTTTAGCCTCCTCAAGATTCAAAACATGCGGGATCCCTCGTTGACGCGTCATACGATTAATGGCGGTCGTATAGAAGTGATTATGTTTAAAAAAGTCTTTAGCTTCTTCCACTTCTGACATCCCTCCACGAAACATCATGCCACTTCGTTTGGCATGTTTGCTTGCAAATTCAATATCATGTGTGACCAATACAATGGATTTTCCCTTTTTATTAATCTCCAATAAACATTCAGCAAATAAGTCTTTAACAAAAGGATCAAGCCCTTTTGTTGGTTCATCGATAAGAATGATGTCGGGATCCGTCAATAAAATACATGCTAATACGGCTTTTTGGAGCTCTCCACCACTTAAATCATAGATATGACGATCTTGAACATTATGAAGGGAGAAATGATGTAACCATTCATTTATTTTTTCTTTTGCCGATGGGATTTCATATCTTTGAACAAGATCATTCATTTCCTTTTTTAACGTGTCTTGAATAAAATAAAATTTGGGGTTTTGTGGACAATAACCTAGGACTCGACGATCTATTTTTTTTAGATTCTGATGTTTGTAGTAAACATTGCCCTCTTGAGGTTTTAAAATTCCACTGAGAATCTTCAATAAGGTTGATTTACCTGAACCATTACCACCGACGATCGCTAGAAAATCTTCTTGATAAATAGCGAGATCTAAATGCTCAATGATTTGTTTCCCTTTGCGATGATATTTAAATGATATATTTTTAGCTTGGAGAATTGCATCATTGATCATGACTTCTTGATCTTTTCGAACTTCCATCTCATGAATATGTAACGATCTTAACCATGTTCGGCCTTCATTGACATTTAAAGGAATCAGGTCCCTTTCTGGTTGAGGATCAAATGTTAAGTACAGTTCGGCTATATTAGGCAGCCACTCTTTCATATCTTTAATGTTTTCATCTTTAGACTGCCATAAATGATATAGCACCTCTCTTGGGGTGTCATTATATACGATTTGTCCATGATTCATAAAAATCATTCGATCACACAAGTCATATACGTGTTCAAGACGGTGTTCAACGAGAATAATGGTTATGCCAAGTTCTTGATTTAAATGATAGAGCAAATCAAAAAAGTCTTTAGTTGATATGGGATCCAGTTGACTCGTCGGTTCATCTAAAAGAATGATCTTAGGATTTAATAAAAGAACTGAGGCAATATTTAACAATTGCTTTTGTCCACCTGTAAGTTCATCGATAGGATAATCCATCCATGCCTCGATACCAAAATAATGAACAAGTTCTGCCAATCTTTTCTTTATTTCTGAACGCTTTAATCCTATATTTTCTAATCCAAAGACGAGTTCTTGTTCAACATGATCCATCACAATTTGATTATCTGGATCTTGAAAAACAAATCCAACGGCCTGTGCCATTTCCCTTTTTGGATACATATCTATGGACTTGTTATCAACATAAATAGAGCCTGTTTTATCACCTATAGGTTGAATAACCGGCTTTAAGTGCCTTAGTAAGGTCGACTTTCCGCATCCTGTAGGACCTGTAAGCAAAACAAATTCACCTGAATTTACGGTAAATGATAGATCTTTAAGGATGGATTCATCTTCATTTGGATAGTTAAATGTTAAGTTTTCAACTTGTAAAAGTACCATCGAATCCGCTCTCTTCCTTCAATAAAAAATGGACAACTAAAATATACCAAACTTAAAACTATAAGCCATATGGCTTGCCCCTTTGGAAATAAGGATTCATCAAGTGTGATCATTGTGTAACCAAAGAAAGGTGTATCAGGATAAAACTGACGTCGCAAGATAAAATACATCAAAATTAAAGCAAAAAAGATGAGGCACCAAAAGGTATCTTTTCGATTAAATCGATAACTGACATAAGACGTTCTTTTTCTATCTAGACCAAAACCTCTAGATTCCATTGAATCAGCTGTTTGCAAAGCCTCTTCTAAAGAAAAGGTAAGAAGCAATTGAATAAGCATGATGCCATGGCGAAGACGCCCCCGAAAACGGCCTGTTGTGATAGATAGACCTTTCATGTCCTGCACGTGCTTAATTTCTATGAACCTTTTCCTAAGTAGAGGCATGAAACGAAGTGTAATGACCGTAAGCAACGTAAAGCGAGGGACAACCTTGCCAAAAAGAAAGAGAATTTTACCTGTTGTTAAGATGAGATTAAGTGATGTAAAGATCAAGATTAAGCATAGGATACTAGCTCCCATGATCAGCCCACGAATAACCGCTTCTAACATGATTGGATTTTTCCCAAGATAGAACAGTGGATGTGTTCCACGATGATTCATCAATACATTAATGACAAAAATGACTAAACTCATCCATCCTTGTTGAATAAAAAAAGAAAAAACTCGAAATCGAGGATCTTGCCATTTATTAATCAATACGAGCATGACGAGGCAACCAATAGTTAAAGGTAAAGATTGAATGGACATAACTAAAATAAAAGCACCAAAATAGAATAAAAAAGATGTCACGGGGTGGTAATTTGACATGGCGCGCATTACTTCTTCACGTCCTGATCCGTCCTATAATTTTCTGTATAGATCCACGTTATCGAATCACCGTTAGAAACCGTTACGGCTCCAGAACTACGGGAGAGAAGAGTACCGTTTTTCTTTACCATCCAACCGCTCATTGGGCCATGGTCAAATTCATACAAATTATTAATACCTTCTACATAAGTTGACGAACCAGATCCAGTCACACTGTACTGTATATGCTTTTCTTTCAGATATTTAACCGTCGCCGTAATAAGGGTCATTTTTTCATTGATTGGTACGTTGGCCTTATTTACGAAGGTTCCCATTTTTTTATCACCCACAATGGTTAGTGATACCGATTTTGTCACTTTGTTCTTTACTGGAGCTGGGGATGAACTCTTTTGAGTAGATTGGACCGTGCTCTTTGAAGGTTCTTCGGGTGCTTTTTTATCGACCTCTTTACTTTTAGTTGTTGAAGTATTAGTTGAAGTGGCCGATTTTGACTTACTTGTTGTGACTGGTTTTTTGTCTGTAGGTTGTTGACTTTGATCTTGAGTTGTTTTTTGGTTTTCTTGAGTCGATTGCTGTGTTGTTTTCTGTTCTTTTGTGTCTTTTGTATCTTCTTTAGGCTTGCTTTCTGATTGTTCAGAAGCCATAGATTCTTTAGGTTGGTCATTCTTTTTAACAGTTTGCTCATCTGTTGCTTTTTTATTTTGTTGTTGTTGATCTTGATGTGTTTGAGTCATTGGCTCTGACTTTGTTTCACTCTTATCTTGTCCACATCCAATAAGTAAAATTGGAATTAACATGAACGCGAATAATCCAAGTAATACTTTTATTTTAACCATCATTATCACTCCTGATCTGGTATCGCATAGATAATATATCTTTTGGGTGCATTTCCAATATAGGAAAACGGATAACATGTAGTTAGGACAAGTTCTTCATGCGGCTTGGTGGAATGGATAATGGATGTATCTTCGCTTGACACAATTTTCATCCTTTGAATTATATATTTAAATTCACCATAGTCTAACTTAACAATTAAAGAATCTCCCTTTTTCAATTCACCAACATGTCGAAAGACCGTATCACGGTGACCTGATAAAACGATTTGATCGTGCATGGCAGGAAATGATGTTCCCGCTACATGGCCTACTCCCTTTGCTAGATCATCGGGATTGGCTCCTTCTACAATCGGTAACACCTTTTTTAATTTCGGAATGGTTAACATAGCAAAACCATCTCCTTTTTTAGGTGCATAAGACCCCAGGGTCACATTCTTAGTTTTTGATTGAGTGAGTGACGATTGGATATGATTTAATGTCACCCTTTCATGATACCGAGTCGATAGCATTTGAAAGCCGGCATATAACATAATGCCAGCTCCCAAGATGCAGAGAATCAATGCTTTATTTTTCATGAACATGTCTTCTTCTATTAATCCAATAAAAAATCAATCCAGTGATAAAAATAATAAAACCTATAGCAAACATATTTGGTGTATTAGTGGCTGTATTAGGTAGCTCCCTTTGTGTTTGAGAGGCTTTATTATCACTTTTTGAAGCTTGTTCTGGACTAGTTGATTCATGTTTACCTAATGTTTTAGGTGAAGATGAACGTTGATCGTCAGCTCGTTCATCAGAGTTAGCGAGTTTAGTTGATTTAGTTGGTTTAGTTGGTTTAGTTGATTTAGTTGATTTAGAACTATTTTTTGATGATGTACTTACACTCACTTTTGACGGAACTTGGAATTGGTAGATCGACAACTGATCTTTATTTAAAAATTTGTTAAAAGCCGCCAATGCTTCAAGCCCTTGTTCGGTCGCTATGGAATCAGCACTCTGTCCTTTTTGGTGAGCAAAGCCCCCATTTTTTGTTTGATAACCCATAAGGAAAGTCATTGGATTTCCTTTAGCTTTAGTAAATGATTCTCCTTGTGGGTCAACTCCTACCGATGACAATCCGATAATGGCTTGAGCGGTTGATTCACTGGTTTCACCTAAAATTGAATCTTTAAATCCTCCATCATCAGCTTGTACACTAGCCAAATAATGAACCGCATGATCGATTGAAGCAGCGACGTCTTTTTGCGATTGATACGGCGCGAGTGCTGTAAGCACAAGCCCTGTCATATCCACTTGTCCACTTTTATCTCCATCATTTAAAACCCAGAAACCTTGTTTCGTTTGTTTATTAAGTATGGCATGAATCAAACGATCACGTGTCCACGTTGCGCTTTTTGGTACGTTATAATGTCCGCTATCTAATGCAAGTAGACCAAAGACCGCGCCATTTAGTCCTTGCCTCATCATTTGATTAGAACTCGCATGAAACAACTTTTGAACGAGTGGATAGCCTTCTATTGACGTCGCATTCAACCCCGCTGCGGAGGCACCAATAATGAGTCTTTCAATATCTGTGATTTTACGAAACTCGCCATGATGGTCTTTGACTTCTTGGCGAATAAGTTCAGAAAAATGGGATGGTAATTTATTTCCCGATTGTTTTATTCCTATGGCTTCCCAAGTTGTATTGATTCCATTCGTTTGTATATAATTTTTCGTGGATTGAATGGCTTTATGAATTTGGGTTTTATCCACTTTTTCAACTTGCTTCGAAGACCCATTGTTACTTTGATTTCCTGCTTCATTCTCATTCGTTTGATCTTGATCTTGACTTTGATCATCACTGTCGCCAATGGTTCCCCATGTATCAACTTTAAATGTGACCCTATCATTTGGATTTAATGTATGCTGGGAAACACCATCTTGAGCCACTTGATCATTGACAAGAAAGCTCCAAAACTCACCACCTGTTGATGTTGTTTGAAGTTCTTGATTTCCAATATTATTGATAAAGTAGCTTCCAAATGAATCTGAATAAGTTGCATCAAGTGGAATATTTTTTTCTGTTGTCACCCAGTTTAAAAGATCATATGCTGTAGCGGGTCCAGCTGACTTTTCACGGTAGGCGGTTGTTTCATTAAGTATCGCATCTTTCTTACCTTTTATTTCAAGTTTATAAGGCATATCCTTTGTAAAGTCGTTTGTGAGTTCCAGATTAATTTGATCATTCGCTTTGATCGGTTCAACACCAACGCTTTTATCCAATGACCAGCCATTCTTATAGGCCATCCAATAATAATCTGACTCACTTTTATTAGGTCTGTCACCTATTGTTTGGATATAAGCACTTTCACCTTGACCTGAAACATTTAGTGTTAAATTATGATCTTTTGTCACTTTCTGTATAACATCAAGAACAGTACTATTTTTCGGTACATTTAGTGGATATTTTTGTCCATTTAAGTCTAGATTGACAGGAATCTGAGATTGTTCTTCAGTTTGTGTAGCACTTGTTTCTGCGTTTGCAGTATGTGGCAGTCCTATAATTAACTGTGATACGAATAATATAGCAATGAGCCATCCATAACTTATTTTCTTTAATTTTTCCATCCTAACACCCCTCATTAACAACAAATATCAAGCATTTTTATAAGTGCAAAAAAAAATATCCCTCTATAGGGACCCTAAAAAAACGAATATGACACCTTGACGGTTAACCGCTTCTTTAAAACCTCCTATCCTCGTAGGTTCTTGGTTTGTAAAAAAGGCAGGTCTCCTGGCTCATGATCATCGTATTCTTTTCCTTCCCATCATTCAATTTGACAGTGGATAACAAAGAACACTCACATATACAGTGGCGGGACCGCTTCGGATTTTCACCGAATTCCCTTTTCATGACAGTATCCATTCTTATTTGAATCTATCAACCTTTTTTAACGTATTAAACTAACCTCATCATATGCTAGCTTCATAAGTCCGTCAAGTTGAAAAGTGATCATATAACTAGACTTCAGTCAGTGGATTGTACCTTTTACAGGCCATTGTTGATTCAACCCTTACCTTCCCTCTCAACTGATAGCCATAGGTCAAAACACCTGTAAATTCTGTACGTCTTCAGGCTTAATATCCTTCCTGAATAAATACGTTATTTATGTATGAATGACTTAAAAAATGCACACGCTATGGTTTAGGTTTATTGGAAGGAGGATTGAAATGCCAAATAAAGAATTTCGATCAAATAAAGGTAAAGTGGGTTCAAGCGTTGATCCGACCGGCCATCCTGAAGGCAGTCACGAGAGACCAAAAACACAGCTAGAAGAACAAGCTCAAAAGAAAAATGGAAGAAGTTAAAACATTGAACCATGGAAAAAATCCATGGTTCCTTTCTTTCTATATAATCATACTTCTAACTAGACAAGCCGATGAATATGCTATAACAACTGTACAATTTTTAAAAAGAGGTTTATCTATGGTCAAATTCCTTATAATGTTAGTAGGAAGCATTCTCGTTGCTGTCGGGATTAACGCTTGTATTGTACCATACCACCTATTAGATGGGGGTATTATTGGTGTTGGTCTAATTATAAAATATACGTTAGGACTTAATGCTGGCTTAACCATTATCGTTTTTAATTTTCCTATTTATTTTTTTGCATGGCGGTATTATCGTTCTTACTTCTATGATAGTATATATGGATTTCTTATGACTTCCATCCTAATTGATGTCCTATCTCCAATTTCAGATTATATTACGTTATCACTTGCAACAAGTGCCGTATTAGGAGGTAGTTTGATAGGTCTGGGCACCGGTCTAATGCTTCGATTTAAAATCTGTACTGAAGGAATCGATCTTTTAGCTCAATTTATCTCCCTTAAAACATCTTTAAATATTGGCTTACTTATTTTTTTTATGGATCTAAATATTTTATTACTAGGCAATAGGCTTATAGGTGGTAACCTATTTTACTCCATTGTTGCTATCACCTTTGTTGGCCTAGGAACCACACTGTCGACTTTAACTCAAAAAGAACTGGTATAATGATAGACTACCAAATGAGTCCAAGTGCCAAAATAAGGGCAATAGATCCTAACGCAATTCCATAACCATAACCATAGCCGTATCCATAGCCAGGTCCCCAAAAAAAGAGTCCAGGTCCATTGTTTACTGAGTTTGGATTAAAATCATTCATTGGTTTGATATAAACATGGTGATGATCCACCTTAGTAATCGTACCTCGGTGTATAGAGCCATCATGACAGTGAATTTCGACATTTTGATTCATATATTTTTTACATAGTTCATACATTGACTTTTCATAACCTCCTCATTTTTTTACTTTAGATAATTGAGTACTTATGGTTAACCTATTCTAAAATCGCGTTATCGTATAGGAAGATGTCCTCATTTCTTTAAAATAGGAATTTGTCCACACTCTTTCTGATATAGTAAAATGATGACAATGATAAATATCACCTGAATAAAGCTCTACCATTAATTTACTTATCTATTCAAAAAGATAGGTTTCCATTACATGAAAATTCCTTACTATGATGTTAAAATAAAAGTTAAAGTGAAACTTCGGTGCATCTTTAGATTTGGTTCTTTTCTAAGAGATTGTGGATAGTCGTTTTTGGCTAGGCAAAAACAACTGTGTTTATGAAAAAAGCCTTAGTTTTATTACTATGAATGGCATTTATGACTACTGCATATAAAATTGATTCCTTGCCGTCAATCGTGGAAAATTTGACTACCAGTCAATTAAGTTCTTGAAGAGGAGATAGAATATGATAGATCCTACCATGTTTGATAATTTGAAGGTTGTTCTTGAAGGAATCATCTATGATTTTGAAATGGACGATAGGTTAACAATTCTTGATCGAACAGACAGCATCGATCTTGCAAAATTAAAAAAATCATACATTGTCGATTTTAAAAGATTAAGAGGAAAAACGAGTGTGACACTTGCTATGACAGCTGATTTGCAAACACTCGCCTCAGAAATACTTGAAGAGGATATGACTGATCTTGCTTGTCATTTTCAATTAACTTTTCATACACCAATTAAAAATCCTAAAACAGATTGCGAAGCCCTATTATTTATCATCAATAAGCATTGGAGGCAGTTTCATCCAACGATAACACAACGCATTTCCTATATTTACCCGGGACACCTTCATTATTCAAATGCCATTCAATTAAAATTCGATGATGGTTTAACAGAAGAGAATATCGATGATTTACATTCAATTATGACCAGCGTTGTTGAAACATTAAATAGTATTGATTTAATTTTTAAATAAACGGATACTTAAAATCATAAATAAAGGGAGCGAATGTGAAAACATTGGCTCCCTTCTATTCATGTATATAAGATTTAATCAACTTTTCATGACTCGTTAAGAGCTTCTAACAAGAGATCGACAATATGTACAGCCCTCACTCTGCCAGTAAGACCTTCTCTTTCGATACCAAGCTTCATTTGAAGTAAGCAGCCTGGATTAGCAGTGACGATGGTTGTCGCTTTCGTCTCCTTTACATGTTCCATTTTGTGATCTAAAATTTGCATCGACATATCCGGTTCAACGATGTTATAAATGCCTGCCGAACCACAACAACGATCAGCCCCTTCCATTTCTTTGAAAGTGACCCCGCCTATGGCTTTAAGTAATTTTCTCGGTTCGTCGTATGTCCTCATAACATTTCTTAAATGGCAAGAATCTTGATACGTCACGATCTGATCCGGTAGTCTTAAATGTTGATGATGAAATTGAAGATCAACTAAAATTGCCGAAATATCTTTCAATTTGGAGACAAAATATTTAGCACGATCGGCCCATTCCGGTTCATCTTTAAGTAAATGATCATATCCAATAAGAAAAGCTCCGCACCCTCCTGCATTGGTAATAATATAATCGGCCTGTACTTGCTCAAATGCTTCAATGTTTTGTTTCGCCATCTGCTTTGCTCTCTCTTTCTCACCGCTGTGTCCGTGGAGTGCCCCGCAACAAATTTGACCTTCAGGAACAACAACTTCACAACCGACTTTTTGTAATAGAGAGATCGTCGCATTATTGGTTTCTAAGAACATCGTATCCATGAGACAGCCAGTAAAGAAAGCGACCGTTGCTTTTTTTACGACTTCCGGTTCAAAGTGCCTGAGGCGATGTTTCATTTCTTTTCTTTTTGGTACAGGGGGCAACACTTTTTCCATTGTGGCCATACTTTCTGGAAATAGTTCCATAAAACCAATTTTTCGTGCCACTTTTGAAAGTCCTGATCGTTGGTACATCCCAAGTAAACTACTCACATTAATCATCCGATTTTGATGTGGAAATAATCCGTCTAAGACACCTTTCCTTAACATTCTTACAGGCAATGAGTGCTTTTTATTTTGATTAATAATATCTCTTGCATCTTCTAAAAGTTCCCCGTATTTAACTCCAGAAGGACAAACTGGTTCACACGCTCGGCAACCAAGACAGAGATCAAGTGAACGTTCCACTTCTTCATCAGGTTCAATCAAACCATCCTTGACAGCTTTCATTAAGGCAATCCGTCCTCGAGGTGAATATTTTTCTTGCATGCCGGACTCGATATAAGTTGGGCAGGCTGGCAAGCAAAATCCACAACGCATACAATTTAGAAGTTCATCTTCATTCATCTTCGTCTGAAAATCGTGCTGAATGGCTTCTCTTTCTCTTGCTAACGTCATTCGGCAATCACCACTCTTTTTTTCAATTCTTTTGCAAACATTTTACCTGGATTCATAATGTTTTGTGGATCGATCGCTTCTTTTATCCCCTTCATCACAGCAATTCCTGCTTCTCCCAATTTCCATTCTAAATACGGAGATTTCATCACACCAACGCCGTGCTCTCCTGTTAGTGTTCCTCCTAGATCAATAGCTTTAGCAAATATATCAGCAAATGCAGCTTCCACTCGCTCCATCTCATCTTTATCACGAACATCTGTTAAACACGTCGGATGCAAGTTTCCATCTCCAGCATGACCAAAAGTCGATATTTTCACATTGTGTTTTATTGCAATGTCGTTGATAGCTTTCACCATGGTGGCAATTTCAGATCTTGGGACTGTTGCATCTTCCAAAATGGTTGTTGGTTTCAATCGAGCAAGAGCAGATAAAGCAGTGCGGCGTGCGGTTGTTAATTTTTCTGCTTCTTCATCAGATTTCGCAACCGTTACATCAACCGCCTGCTCACTCAAGCAAACCTCCGCAATAAGTTGAATATCCCTTGCGACAATTTCTGGTGGTCCATCTTGTTCGATAAGTAAAATGGCTTCTACATCTGTTGGCAAACCAATTTGGGCAAAATCTTCAACAGCACGTATTGTATGTTTATCTAAGAATTCTAGAGTTGTGGGGATTATACGGTTAGCTATAATTCTAGAAACACTACGAGCCGCAGCTTCGATATCTTGATAGAGTGCAAGCATGGTTTTCTTTGATTCAGGTTTCGGTATCAGCTTCAAAGTGGCTTCCGTAATAACGCCTAACGTGCCTTCTGAACCGACAAATAACCTGGTCAAATCATACCCTGCGACATCTTTGGCTAACTTACCTCCCGTATGAATCAACTCACCGTTTGGGAGAACAACTTCGAGAGCAAGAACATAATCTCTGGTCACGCCATATTTTAAACCTCTAAGACCACCAGAATTTTCACTAATATTTCCACCAATCGTTGATATTTTCATAGAACTTGGATCTGGTGGGTAAAACAATCCTACAGCTTCGACTTGACGAATCATATCTTGAGTAATTAATCCAGGTTGAACCGTAACCGTCAAATTTTCCTTATCGATTTCTAATAATTGATTCATATGCTTAAAAAGTAATACAATCCCACCTTCTATAGGACATGTGCCCCCACAAAGGTTAGAACCTGATCCCCTTGCAACAATAGGAATTTGTTCTTGGTTACATATTTTTAATATTTTACAAACATCATGTTTATCTCTAGGAGCAATAACGGCATCAGGTATTTCTTGATGGTTTGGTGTGGCATCATAAGAGTAGACTAATCTTCCGCTTATGGTGTCATCATAATTTTCGTTGCCCACTATAGCTACAAGTTGTTCTTTTATTTTGGTATTAATCATAAGCAACCTCCACTCACTCAATCATTTTTTCCACTATAAATTTTATTCTATAAAAGTAATATGAATGAATATATGTTGCAAAAACCAAAAATCAGAATTATATAGACTTTCTTTTTGTTTGTTCATCCAAAAATAATAATCCCATATAAAGGATGACCTTCGTCTTTAGATGATTTAAATGAAGTCCTGTTAACTCTTCGAACTTCTTTACTCGGTAATGTAAGGTATTATGATGAATATGTAATTGAGTAGACGCTTCTTTATAAGAAAAATTATATTCAATAAGGACTTTAATGGTATGGATCAATTCCGGTTTATCTAATATAGCGGCTATGGTTCGGTTAATAAACATTTGCTTTGTATTGGGTCTTACGTCTTCTGCAATCATTTCTAAAGTAAGTAACTCATCATACACGATGGGTTCGTTGTCTGTTGTCGCATGCAAAGCGCGTTCAGCTTCTTGAAATGATTTGACGAGTGTCCTTGGATCAACAACACTTCCAACTCCGATTCGAGCAGGCCGAATCAAATGTTTCATTATTCGACGATACAGATGATTGACTTCATCTTTTAATGATAGATCTTTGTTTGAAACATCCATAATCAGTAAAAGATGACTACTCCCCCACCTGATGATCATGTCATTCCG
This sequence comes from Terrilactibacillus laevilacticus, assembly GCF_006517395.1. GTDB lineage: Bacteria > Bacillota > Bacilli > Bacillales > Sporolactobacillaceae > Terrilactibacillus > Terrilactibacillus laevilacticus. The sequence goes on along the minus strand of NZ_VDCY01000004.1, from coordinate 265,645 downwards.
ATAACTAGGAATACCATTCATGATATCTTCCCAAATCGCACGGACAACTTGTCTTGTTGAGTCATTAAGATCGATAAAAAGAATTTGGCGATTAACGTCAAGGCGAATATTGAGTGGGATGGCTCTATGAAGAAACCGGTCATTCCATTCCTTTAGATTTAACCAATCAAAAACAAAAGCTTCCATTGATCTGGCATGATAATCGATCTCTTCTTGATAGTAGCTTTCCTGAATCATCAGTTCAGTCATCTTTTTAATAATTTCCCCCTTAGGCTCCACCTGCTCCGGTCGACCTGTTATACCTATGACACCAATCACCTCTTTTTGAAAAAAGATAGGCAAATTGATCCCCGCTTTGACGCCTGGCCAACGGTTCACGTCCTCCTGAGCAATGATTTGGGTTAGTCGCGTTGACATCGTATATTTGGCACCAGCATGAAATTGACCTTTTCTACCAAGATCTGTACTTGCAATAATGATCCCTTCTGAGTTAACAACAATAATTTGTTCATGTAACAGATGACCTACTTCATGAATAACCCGCTGGGCAAGTTGGGGTTTTAACATAGGCACCTCCTATAAATCATGTTAGTTTGATTCCATTATTATTATGTCATGATGGTTGATTTTTTGTAAATAAAAGGGATCTGAATTAGGGACCTTATGAACCATAGGAGAATTAAAAATGATATTCGAGTCATTGACTAGGCTTGCTATAAGAGGTTGTTCAAAAAGTCACCAAATGATAGTGCGAATCCTCGGCGCCCGCTCGTTTTTCCGGTCCTCATGTAGTAAAAACCTACATTCCGGTCCTCAAAACAGCGCCGCCTTGATCTTCTTGCTTCTAATTTGTCACCTTTTTGAACACGCACTATAAGTAAGTTTTAATGAGTTTAAAATATTGATAGTTTATGTAATGGCCGAGAACACGCGTGACTTTAGTCATGAGAGGTTCAGAAAAAGAATAAACGACCTAACTATTCCCTTCTATTAGTTAGGTCGCTTATCTTCTCTTATAAAAAAGAAGTCTTATAATCTAATTCTTTGTAAACGTAAGGCATTGAGGACCACAGACACTGAACTAAAAGCCATCGCAGCACCCGCTAACCAAGGAGCAAGCAGTCCTGCTGCAGCTATAGGGATCCCCATAGCATTATAAGCTAATGCCCAGAACAAATTTTGCTTAATATTTCGGATTGTTTTTTTACTCATAAAGATCGCATCCGCGATACTATTTAAATCCCCACGGACTAATGTGATATCCGCTGCTTCCATAGCAATATCTGTTCCGGTTCCTATAGCCATACCAATATCTGCTGTCGCAAGGGCTGGGGCGTCATTAATACCATCACCCACCATAGCGACTTTCTTGCCTTCGCCTTGCAATTTTTTTACTTCTTCTGCCTTTCCCTCAGGCAAAACCTCAGCAATAACTCGATTAACGCCAACTTGTTTAGCAATCGAATTTGCCGTTATTTTATTATCACCCGTCATCATGATGACTTCGAGTCCCATTTCTTTTAAACGTTTAATAGCATTTCCTGACGTTTCCTTTATTGTGTCAGCGACAGCTATCATTCCTTTATATTTCTGATCAACGGCCACTAACATCGCCGTTTTTCCATTAGATTCCAATTTTTCCATAGTGCCTAATGCCTGATTAATGTCAACATTATTTTCGTACATTAATCTTCGTGTCCCTACTAAAATGTTGGTTCCATCCATCATCGCTTGAATTCCATAGCCAGATATCGCCTTAAATTCGTTAACCTCTTTAAGTGTTATCCCTTTATCTTTAATACCTTGAACAATAGCCTTAGCAAGTGGGTGCTCTGATTGTTTTTCTGCTGAACCAACTAATTGCAATAGATATTGCTCTTCCTTCTTTTCAACAATAACGTCGGTCAAAACAGGTTGACCATTGGTGACTGTACCTGTTTTATCTAATACCACCGTATTGATAAGATGCGTTAATTCAAGATGTTCCCCACCTTTAAATAATACCCCAAATTCAGCCGCACGTCCTGAACCGGCCATAATAGACGTCGGTGTAGCCAGTCCTAAAGCACAAGGGCAGGCAATAACTAAAACGGCAATCAGTTTTTCAAGTGCTGACGGGAAATTGCCTGGATCAATCCAAACAAACCATACGATAAAACTACTAACAGCAATCGCAATGACAATTGGAACGAAGATGCCTGAGATTCGATCGGCTAAACGTTGGATGGGTGCTTTTGATCCTTGAGCTTCTTCAACGACTTTAATAATTTGAGCTAATGCCGTTTCCTTACCAATTTTTGTGGCTTTTATTTTTAGAAATCCATTTCTATTGATTGTTGCTCCAAAAACCATATCTCCGTCTACTTTGTCAACGGGTACACTTTCACCGGTAAGCATGGATTCATCAATTGCCGAGTTGCCTTCGATAATTTGACCATCAACCGGAATCTTTTCACCCGGTTTAACATAAACCACGTCGCCTACGATAACTTCATCAAGTGGAATGTTTCTCTCTACTCCATCTCTTACAACCGTTGCTGTCTTCGCTTGCAAACCCATAAGTTTTTTTATCGCCTCGGAAGATCGCCCTTTGGCTTTAGCTTCAAATAATTTTCCCAAAATGATGAGTGTAATCAAAATAGCGCTTGTTTCATAATAGAGTTGGATCGTAGAGGCATGATTTCCGAACGAGAGAATCGTTTGATATAAACTATAAAAATAGGCTGCTGATGTCCCTAGTGCGACAAGAACGTCCATATTTGCACTTTTGTTTCTTAACGCTTTATAGGCTCCTAAGTAAAATTGGCCACCGATAATAAATTGAACAGGCGTAGCTAATAACAATTGGAACCATGGATTCATAAAGATTTCTGGTACGTAGATAAATGCTGTAAAGGAAAAATGACCAACCATAGCCCATAACAATGGTATAGAGAGAATCAGTGATATGATAAACTTCGTTTGTTGTTGTTGTATCGCTTTTTTCTTGTAATCAACCGATGATTCTTTTCCCTCGTTTTTTAAAACCGCTCCGTAACCCAATTTTTCAACTCGATGAATCACATCATCACTCGAAACAACCGATGGATGATAAGTGACCGTTGCCTGTTCAATGGCTAGATTTACCGTTGCTTTTGATACACCTTCAAGTTTATTTAAGCCTTTTTCAATTCGATTAGCGCAAGCGGCACACGTCATCCCTGTAATCGTAAATTCATGTTTTTCCTTTACGACGTCATAGCCTAAATCTTTTATTTTCTTTTCAAAAGTTTCAACATTGGTTTGTTCTGAATCATACTTTATGGTCGACTTTTCAAGAGCAAAGTTAACATTTGCCTCCTCAACACCATCCAGTTTCTTCATTCCTTTTTCAATTCGATTAGCACAAGCGGCACACGTCATCCCTTTAATTTGTAGGTTCGCTTCTTTTGTACTCAATCTCTAACCCTCCTATACGACCTAGGGGTATATTTGATGTGAAAAGAAATCGTGCTATAGAGCACGTTCTTATACGACTTCGTAACCTTGATCGTCGATTGTTTCTTTAATTTTCTCTAGTGTAACTTCCTCTGGGTTAAATTCAACATCCACTTTACCTTCTGTTAAATGAACTTTTACTTGCTTAACGCCACTTAAATCGCCTACACTTCCTTCTACTGCCATCACACAATGACCACAAGACATACCAGTAACGTTTAATGTTGTTTTTTCCATATTAATGAACTTCCTCTCTTACTTATAGTTTTTTAAAGAGCAGTCAAACTCTTTTATCCCCATCACCGCTGACGATTATACTTAATCATCCTTACAATTGTATATTACCATACCCCCCTACGGTATGTAAAGAGTTAAAATATATTTTTAAAATACTCTACATGGGTATAGTTTAGCTCAAAGTTTTAAGAGGTTCAAATACAGTAATATACTATCTGGCTGCTAAAGAAAAATTGCCGATTTTTGGGGTCTATAAGGCGCTGACAGAGGCCTTTCTTAAAGTGTAAAAAAAAGTGCGACCTAACTCATTCCATTTGAATGTATAGGTCGCTTTTCTTAGTGCCATTATTCTGTTTTATTAGAATTTGAAGATTTAGGTTTATAGTTTGTTTGATAATCTGTATATTTCACTTCAGTATCCATTCCTGCTGATGCATGGTGAAGATCATGACAGTGGAACATCCAATTCCCGGGGTTATCTGCTACAAAGGCTACTTCATATTCTTCACCTGGTTTTAGATTCAATGTATCCTTCATAATGGGTGAACCTGAAATAGGTTTACCATTTTTACTTAAAACTTGAAAAAAGTGACCATGAAGATGCATTGGATGATGATTCATCATGTCACGATTGACGAGTTTTACTTTTACGAGATCCCCTTTTTTAACTTTAATCGGATCTGTATTCGGATAAGTTTTTCCATTAATCGTGTATATCATTTTATTGCTATCCATCCCAACATTAAGATCCATCGAATACTCAACATCGTATTTTTGATCTAAAGTCAATTGATTGTTGGATTTGGTACCATATTGAGTGAGATTTATAGGTGATAACGACTGGTTGGCATTAGCCTTATCGTTCATTTTTTTAATCCCCTCATAATTAATGACCGCCTTCATTCCACTTGTTCCTTTGGAATTACCATGATCTTCAATAAGCCATTTCCCTGGATTATCTGCAGTAAAAGCAATATCATAACGTTCCCCTGGAGCGATGTTAATAACTTGGTTTTTGATAAGACTTGGGTTATTAATCGGCTGACCGTCTGTTGCGATCACTTTAATATTATGACCATGAATATGAATATTGTGAGAGAGATAGCCTGCATTAATGAAACGTAATCGAACTCTATCTCCTTCTTTCACATTAAGAGGTTTTATTAAATGACCGCTTTTACCATTGATGGTATACAAATCGTACATCCCCATATGATCCATCATATTCATGCTGGTCATGTTCATACCACCCTGGCTCGATTCATTGTTATTATTGTGATGACTGCTATGGCTGTCATTTGCCATGTTCATTTCGGAATCTTGACCCATGTCCATATTGCCCATGTCCATTCCATTCATCCCTGAATCCTGATCACTTTTATTACTTGTTTCCTTTCCAGTCATCGTTTTAATCTGATTATTTATATATTTTTTATTCGTTACCCACTCATCTAACATGAGAGTATAATCTTTGTCATATTTATCTTCTGGATCTTCAACGACTAACGCGCCGTATAATCCTCGATCAACTTGATTTACAGAATCTTCGTGTGAATGGTACCAATACGTTCCTACTTTACTTGCGGTAAATTCATAGGTGAAACTTTTTCCAGGAGCTACGGCATCTTGAGTTACGTTTGGAACACCGTCCATGTTATTAGGCACTGGATAGCCATGCCAATGAATAGAGACAGGTGAAGGTAACTCATTCTTTAATGTAACACGGACCTTATCTCCTTTTTTCACTCGAATTTCTGGTCCTGGTGCAGAACCATTGAACGTCCAAACAGGAACAGTGACTCCATTCCTTAGTTTTTGTTTGGCTTCTTTAGCGACAAGTGTAATTGTTGGCCCCTTTAAAACCTTTAATGGCTCTGAAGTCGCCCCCTTAATAGCGACTCCTTGTTTGTTTGCATCTTTATTACTCGTAGAACATGCCGTTATAATGAATAATGAACAAACGACAGTTATAAAAAGCAGCATTTTTTTCACTGTTTATACACTCCTTTCTCTCACTAACTAGTCTATATTGAAATTATGGAGAATTTGTGAAGAGCTAGGCAAAAAAAGAGCATTTTTATGGAACTATCCAGAAAACTCGCGACTTCAGTCATGAGAGGTTCAAAACCACACAAAAAGTACACAAATTTGACTTAAAATCATCTTTATAAGAAGAATAATGTATTCTTCTAAAACATCTAATTTTAGAGATTTAAAAAAGACAAAGGGTGTGACAAAATAAATGAAAAAAACCGTCCTATTCATTGGAGGAATGGTCGCTCTAGGTTTACTTCTTATTTTTGCTTGGAAATACGTTCAAACTAACTTTAATAGTCATAAAAAAACGTCGGTAGAGGCAAAAATAGAGGCGTTGAACTGGCAGAAAAACGGAAAAAACGGAGAATATATTACGAAGAAAGATGAGGGAATGATCACAACCAAAATGGAAGGCATCGTCCAAACAGATACAGATTGTTCTCCAGATAGTAAAGGAATCAGCCGGTGTCATAACAAAATAAAAATCTCTAATAAAAAGGAAATTAGCGTGATAAACATTCACAATATGAAAAACTATTCCTGCTTTAAGCCCGGCCAAAAAGTGACTGTAGAGCCTATAAACCAAAAATGGATTAAAGTGATCAAAGTGAATTAAATCTATTTAATACAAACATTTATGACGATGCTTTAACATTGAAAAAGGTGATAATAATGAATAACTTACACGTTCTCATTGTCGATGACGAATGGAACATGCGGAATTTATTGAAGATTTATTTAACAAAAGAAGGGTTCATCGTTAAAGAAGCCATGACAGGAATTGAGGCTCTAACTAAGGTAAAACAAGAAGACTTTGATGTCATCTTATTAGATATTATGATGCCCGATATGGATGGCTGGGAAGTATGCAAATCGATTAGAAAAATAAAAACCACTCCAATTATGATGTTAACCGCTCGCGCAGAGCTACAAGAAAAAGTAAAAGGTTTTGCTACGGGGGCCGATGATTATTTAACAAAGCCCTTTAATGCTGAAGAATTGATTGCTCGCGTACATGCCCTGATCCGGCGCTCTTCTATTTCATATTTAAAACAAAACGAAAAAGAGAGATTAGACTTTCCTGATATAACCATTGAACCTGATGCACGACAAGTGACCATATGTCATCAAACGATTGAATTTACACAAATTGAATTTGATATTTTAGTCATGTTAGCAAAAAACAAAGATCGTGCCTTTTCCAGGGAACATATTGTTGAGAGAGTTTGGGGATATGATTTTGAAGGTGATTCTCGTGTCGTGGATACTCATGTGAAGAACATAAGAGAAAAAATAACCAAAGCCGGCTTATCATATAACCCAATTCAAACCGTCTGGGGGATTGGCTACAAATTTCATATACCAGGTACCATACAATGAGAATTAGTCGAATTGGACTCAAACTCGCTGCAGCATTTATGATCCTTTTCATTATTTTACTAATGACGTTAGGCATGGCAATAGATCAATTATTCTCCCATTTTTATTATGCGCAAATGAAAGAAGATTCACAGGAACTCGCCTCACACTTCGTCTCGATGGCAAAAAATAAAGAGGCTACTTCTACAACAATGATACAGAATTTCGCTGAATTCTCGAGCGTTAAAATTGTTTGGGTGACTGAAAATGGACAGGTTATCTCCCGTTCAGATAAAAGCAAGGGACAACATCCATTTATTAATCAAAAAGATCTTAACCATATGTTTTCAGGCCAATCAATCGACTTTATATATAAAGATACATCTGGACACCGTTATTACGTCTTAGGTAAACCCGTTGTAAAAAATCAAAAGTCTCAATCTGCCTTATACATCGTGTCTTCAATGAATAAAATAGATGATTCAATTAGAACAGTCCGTAAATTACTTCTCCTTTCAGCATTAGGTGCTTTTCTTGTCGCTTTAGGAATGACTTTTATTATGTCAAAGGTTCTCTCTCATCCTCTCCTTAAAATGCAAAAAGTGACGGATAGGATGGCTAAAGGAGATTGGAATGCACGTCTAAACATTCGTCAAAAGGATGAAATGGGAATGCTAGGGCAATCAATAAATAACCTGGCTCAGAGTTTACAAAGATATCGTGATACGAGACAAGAATTTTTTGCAAATATTTCACATGAACTACGAACCCCTATTACGTATCTTGAAGGGTATTCGCAAGTTCTAACGGATAATTTAGTCGAAAACGAATCAGAAAAAAAGAAATACTTGACCATTATTCATCAAGAAGCCATTCGTTTACAAAAATTAGTGGATGATCTTTTTGAACTCTCAAAAATGGAAGAAGGAAAAACTGAGTTAACGATAGAACGGTTAGACATGAAAGATATTATCTTGAATACTCTAAGCAAAGTTAAACTAAAAGCGGAACAGAAGAAAATTAACTTAAAAACTGAAATACATCAGGATATTCCTTTCATACTTGGAGATAGTTACCGCATGGAACAAATTCTTTTAAATCTATTAGAAAACGCCATCAAATACACGGACCAAGGAGAAATTATCGTTCAACTCGTCTCAGAAAATTCATCATTGGTCCTATCCGTATCTGATACGGGTCAAGGTATTCCAGAAGAGGAGCTTCCATATATTTTCGATCGGTTTTATCGCATTGAAAAATCAAGATCTCGCGACTATGGTGGTACCGGCCTAGGTCTTTCAATCGTCAAAAAATTAGTTGATCTGCAAGGAGGATCCATTCATGTGGAGAGCAAGTTAGATGTAGGGACAACTTTTACTCTAACCTTCCCACAACATGAAGAACTCGAAAGTTTGGAGAGTTCCTCATGAAAATACGTCATTTCTTAGTTGCTTCGTTACTAATTGGTATGGGTCTGACGTGCATGACCTATTCGGCAAATTCATTTGAAAGAGAAACTATCATGACCTTTGGAAAAACCTTTTTTCAAATCGGAATGATGGTTATATGTCCAGTTGTTTTACTTATTTGTCTTTATTTGATGTTTTATTACAAAAACAAGTAATTGTATAATTGATGTTTTTCAATTAATTGATTGTGTTTATAAACATGTTTTTAGCTCATTTATTCATTATCAGTCCTGATTAAAATGAATTCTCCCTTTCTACACAGAAATCACATAATTCTTAGCTACAATCAAGTTGTAGAAGAGAAAAGGAGATGACAATGGAATGGACTTGTCTTGGTTAGCGTATTTATTGTGTCCCTTAATGATGCTCCCAATGATGTTTATGATGTTGAAGGGACATCATTCAAACTCGAATCACTCTAAGCAACATCATCTGTCGGATGAGTTAAACACATTAAAAGAACAAAATAATCATTTGCAAAAAGAAATCCACCAATTAAAAAATAAAGTAGAATAAGAGGAGGAAAATTCAATGTCTTGCTGCGGTAACCATCATCATGGAAATCATAACAACCAAGGTGGAGAACACAAACGCTCTCACAACTGGATGATGATTGTATGCTTAATGATACCAGCGATTATCATAGGAAGCTTCTTTTTAACAAACAACTTTTCTGGACTGAGTAGTCTTCTTCCACTCGCTCTCGTACTAATTTGCCCATTAATGCATTTAATCCTCATGCCATTGATGATGAAAAAGAATAAAGGTCAGGATCATTAATAACAATCAATGGAGCCTTGTTTTATAACAAAGGCTCCATTGATTATATCTAACAATTTGTTTCAAAATAAAATAATTAATTCAATTAGCCAATCATTTTCTGGCAAGTTTCTGCACATTCGTGGCAGGCTTCTGCACATTCTTGGCAGTGTGTAGCTTTATGTTTATCACATTCAGCTCCACATGTTTGGCATATTTCGACACACATCCCGCAGATATGTTTCACAAATTCACTATTTCTTGACATGGCCTCTGCAGCAAATGAACAAATATCTGCACACTCTCTATTCAATCTAATACAACTAGCCATCATTTTCACGTTGTCTTCTTTTAGGCAAGCATCATAACAAAGATTACATGCTTGCATACATTTTAGGCATTCATCAATACATTTTTGATCGTTTTCTTGTAACATCAAAAGCCCCTCTCCTTCATTGATTATACAATTCATTAACCTCATAAGGGTATGATTAAACATGCTCAAGAGAGAGTTTTGATGATTAGGGAATTAATCTTCTGTTCTTTGTTTCATTTGAAAGTATAATTGATAATTTTTATTGCCACCTGATAAATTGTAGACTTCTTTAAAGCCTAAATTTAAAAGAACGTTTTGAGCAGCATTACCCGTGACGCCTTTGTTACAGTACGTAATGGTGAGTTTATTTTTATCCATTGTCAGCGCTTTTTCTCTAAGATCAACTAATGGGATATGAATCGCATTTTTTACAGAAGAAGCTGCATATTGTTGTCTTGATCGCGTATCAATAATTTGCATTTCTTCGTTTGCTTCCTGTTTTTCTATTAATTCTTCCGGAGTCATCAATGGATTTTTCTTTAAGGCGTTATCAAGCGCCATTCCTGTATATAAGACGGGATCTTTTGTTGTCGCAAAAGGCGGTGCATAGGCTAGATCTAAATGAAACAGATCTTCTACTTTTGCATGAAACGAGATAGCCGTAGCAAGGACATCAATACGTTTATCAACACCATTAACTCCAGTGATTTGAGCTCCTAACAACCTGCCATCAGCTTTATCAGCAATGGCTTTAATCGTGAGTTCTTTTCCACCAAGATAATCTGCTTTATCCGGTTTTATATTGTATAAAACGGCAACATCAAAGCCTGCATCACGCGCTTCTTTTTCAGTTAATCCCGTTTGTGCAATGGCCATATCAAAGATACGTACGATACCAGTACCTAAGATACCTCTATGTTCTAAAGTTCCACCTGTTATCACATCACCTGCTATTCGACCCATTTTATTTGCCGTTGAGCCGAGTGGTCGGTAGATTGGCCCGCCAGTAATGAGAGAGTAGCTTTCTGCTATATCACCAACCGCATAGATGTCGTTAATATTCGTCTGCATTTTTGTGTTAACTTTGATAGCTCCTGTCGATCCAACTTCTACCCCTACCTCCTGAGCTAGTTGGGTATTAGGGCTAACACCTGTTGCGAGAATGACCAAATCCGTATCAAGTGTTTCTCCATTCTTTATGATTAATCGGTTAATTTGGTCTTCTCCCATAATTTCTTTTATTTCCCTGTTTAATAAAACCCTAACCCCATTCATACGTAAGTTTTCTTCTACACGGTAAGCCATATCCTCATCCATATGTTTCATAACTTGCTTAGCGCGTTGAATTAGGGTAACCTCTAGTCCGCTTTTAACAAGTTGTTCAGCCATTTCAAGGCCAATAAAACCAGCTCCAACAATGACTGCTCGCTTTGGCTGTTGGAACTGAATAAATGAATGCAGCAATTCCGCTTGCCCAATAGTCCTGACTTGAAAGATATTACTCCATTGTTTTCCAATAAAAATATCCGGTATGACAGGCGAGGCACCCATGGCTAGGACAAGGGCATCATACGTATCTATTTTGGTTTGACCTGTTTGTAAATCAAGTATTTGTAGTTGCTTCTTGATAGGATCTATATGAGTGACCCGGTGTTCCGTGAAAATATCGACATTGTATCTTTTCTTAAACCAAGGGGCATTTCTTGGCGTTAATTTCTCGATTGATTCGACCTCTTCCCCAATAAAATAAGGGATACCACATACGGAATAGGAGATGTCTTTATCTTGATCATAGACAACAATTTCTGCTTCTTCCGTATTCCTTCTTGCTTTAGCTGCTACACTAGTTCCTGCTGCAACAGACCCAATGATCACTATTTTCATAATTTCACCGCCTCTTCGCTTATCATTTCCTAATTATGCTAGTTCAGAATTAAAATATTTCTTTTTAAACCATAAAGCAACATTAACAAGAGCAATCATAACAGGCACTTCGACAAGCGGACCAATGACAGCTGCAAAAGCGGCTCCTGAATGAATGCCGAATACTCCAACCGTAACAGCAATAGCTAATTCAAAATTATTACTCCCTGCCGTGAAAGCTAGCGTCGTTGTCACAGGATAACTCGTTCCCAATTTTCTCCCTAGATAAAATGAAACAAAAAACATCACAATGAAATAGATAAGAAGAGGGATCGCGACTCTCACCACATCTAACGGCAAGGAAACAATGTTATTTCCTTTAAGAGAGAACATGATAATAATGGTAAATAGTAAAGCAATGAGTGTAATTGGACTAATCTTAGGTATAAAACTCTTTTCATACCATTCTCGACCTTTCACCTTAACAAGGACAAGACGCGTGATGATACCTGCAATAAATGGGATACCTAGATACGTAAAAACAGATCTCGCCACTTCTGCCATCGTGATATTGACTTTTGTTCCATGTAAACCAAACCATTCTGGTACGACCGTAACGAAGAAGTAGGCATAGGCTGAGAAAAATAGAATTTGAAAAATAGAATTAAAAGCCACGAGTCCTGCAGCGTATTCTTTATCTCCTTTAGCTAAATCATTCCAAACGATAACCATGGCAATACACCTAGCTAATCCAATCATTATTAAGCCGACCATGTATTCTGGCTTATCAGGTAGAAGGATGATGGCTAACAAAAACATCAAAACAGGACCAATAATCCAATTCTGGAAAAGGGATAATAATAACACTTTTACATCTTTAAAAACACGACCAATTTCTTCATAACGAACTTTCGCGAGGGGTGGATACATCATAAGAATGAGTCCGATAGCGAGTGGAATCGATGTTGTTCCCACTTGGACCTTATTTAACTCCTCATCTATATTGGGAAAAATCAAACCTAATCCTATTCCTATCGCCATGGCAAGAAATATCCATAGGGTAAGAAAACGATCAAGAAAGGATAACCTTTTTTCACCTTTATTCATGACTTAACCTCCTAAAAAATAGTTTTCTAACAACCACATCTAAGCGTAGGATTACTTTTCTCAATCTGACGGATTTTGTTAGACTGATCTGGTATATAATTAATCACAGTTTGGATAAAGGGATAATACTCTGCCGTTTCATTGAGAGAATAGTAAACCCATTGCCCTTTTCTCGCTTCCTTCACTAATCCGGCATCCTTTAATTTGCGAAGATGCTGGCTTATGGATGGTTGACTCATCTCAAAAACCTCAAGTAACTCGCACACACACAGTTCGCGTTTCATTAAAAGCGCAACGATCGTGAGTCTTGTTTTATCTCCAAGTATTTTAAGAACTTGAACGGACTTATCCATATCAAATGGCGTCTTTTTCAAAACTTCACCCCCTACATAGATATATAAGAATATACTTATATGTAATTCCCAAAACAATTATACAAAACTATCTTTTTAATTCAACCTCGTGAGTTCAATTTTTACATAACTTTTACTAGAGAAGAAACCATTTCTGCCCATCATGAAATTAGATGCGTAAAAGCCGACTAATCAAAATCTTGATTTGCCAGCTTTTACTTTATTAAATATCGTATGTTAATATTTTTTCCATCGCCATCACATCAATCCACTTTCCATCTAAGACGCCTTGTTTTTCAAATATCCCAACTAACTTGCCGAAAGCCCATGATTATAAACCGTTAAGATCTCAGGTAAATCCACTTTCGTCGCTAATCGAATCACTACATTCGCATTATTTAACCCCTTACTTAGAACAACATGAATGCACTTCTCCTTTTACTTCTTTATCTTTGCAGCACGCTGTTGATTGATCATCTTTTACTTCTACAATCTTAACATCACAGCAAGACTGATGCTCATTTCTGGCAAAAAGTTTCTTAATTAATCCCATCTTGATCACCTCCTTTCAATGAAATTTAAATGATATAAAATAGAAAACCGGATATGGTTGCCATGGATATCACGGACAAAATAAAGGCAGTGACTAATTTTTTCTCAAATATAGAGTGAAGAAGAGTTAATTCTGGTAAACTAGCACCGGCAGAACTAATCATGAGGGCCATGACGGGACCTATAGCCATCCCTTTTACAATGAGAATCTGCGATAATGGGATCATGGTTGAAAGTCGAATATAAAGTGGAATCCCAATAATCGCCGCTATAGGGACAAGCCACCAACTTGATCCGCCAAAAGTTGATGATATCCACCTTGTAGGCACTAGTCCATGGATAACAGATCCTATAGCAGCACCTAGGATAAGATAGACATACACGGATTTCATTAAATTAACCGTCTCCTTCCAGGCCGACTTTAAACTGAACTTTTGATGGCTTTCGTCAAAACCCGTCATCATCACTTTCTTCACACTCTTACTAAAGCCCAACTTTTCTAGTACTAAACCAATGACAATTGAAAGGATTGTCGTGATAATAGTGTAGATAATCGCTACTTTGACTCCCAGTAAAGCTCCCATTAATGTCATAATGGTGGGATCTAACACCGGTGAGGCAAAGAGAAAAATCATGACGATCCCAAATCGAACATTTTTATTAAGTAGATTAACGACAACCGGTATCGTTGAACAGGAACAAAAGGGTGTTATAAAGGCGAGTGCAATCGCTACGAGAATCCCTAAGAAAGAATTTTTTCCGTTTAAATAGTCGTTAAGTTTGTCATATGGAATAAACCCTTGGACAAGATTGATGACAAAAGAAATGAAAATAAATAGCAGGGTCAATTCAAGTGCTATGGATAAAAAGCTCTGCAAGATATTCAAAATCATATTAAACCACTCCTTTTTTTACTTGTAATTTGCAAGTATTAGATTATAAAAAAATAGGACTATTCAAGAGGATTACAACATTTGCTCGATTTTGCCATACTTTCATTTAATAATTTAATGGATCGAATAACAGTTTCCCGTTCAAATTCATTCATATGAGAGAAGACTTCGTTAAGATATTCATTCATTTGTTGATCAATCGATTCGGCAATATAAACGCCTTCTGTTGTTAGTGATAAGATAGATACTCGTTTGTCATCTGGATCTGGGGTTTTCTTTACTAAATTCATTTTAATTAAAGACTGAACTTGTCGGCTAAACGTTGTAATATCAGTTCCTAATGTCTCTGCGATTTGCTGCATGGACGGCTTATGCTGCTTATCAATTTCATATAAAATATGACTTTGAACAAGCGATATATCATAGCCACCCGTACTGCAGCAGTTTTTATTTAAAAAGCCAAAGCGGCGAGTCATCACCTGAAACAGTTCACGAAGATTTTCCACATTTATCACCTCTTAAAATTAATTATACATAAATATTTGCATTTTACAATTTTTATTGTTTATATTTGTAAAAAACAACGGCAGCAAAAGAAGCAGCCAATATGGTCGATCTTGATTCCAACCCTACTAAGTTAATAGAGGTTGTTTCGATTGGAAAACAATTATTAATGACCAGGGGAGCACTTACGACCTTTAGTATTGCAAATGATATCGCCAAATATTTTGCCATCATCCCAGCAATGTTCATGCTTGCCATACCCGAAATGGATAGGCTAAACGTTATGCGTCTAGGGTCACCGACCTCGGCTATTTTATCTGCATTAATTTTTAATGCAATTATTATTCCGATGCTCATCCCTCTTGCAATGAAAGGTGTCGAATATAAACCGATGAGCTCTAATTCTTTATTAAAAAGAAACTTGTTAATTTACGGTTTAGGTGGGGTTATCGTTCCATTCATTGGTATCAAATGTATTGACATAATTATTAATATGTTTATCTAAGATAGAGGCTTATCGAACTCTCCTAAAAGAAAGGAAGAAACGAATATGTTCAAAACAATAGTTAGAACGAGTCTTCTACTGATGATTGTTTGTGGTCTTGTTTATCCACTTGTGGTCACAGGTATTGCTAATTTGACAATGCCCTATCAATCTCAAGGTAGCTTAATTTATAATGATAAAAATGAAGTAATTGGTTCAGAATTAATTGGTCAACCATTTACAAGTCCAGGATATTTTCACTCTCGAGTATCGAGTATAAATTATGATGCATCAGCTTCAGGATCTAATAACTATGCACCATCCAATAAAGACATGATTGCAAGAACTAAAAAGTCAATTGATGAGTGGCAAAAAAGAAACCCAGGCCAATCACTTGATCAATTGCCTTCTGATTTAATAACAAACTCTGGATCAGGTTTAGATCCAGATATCACGCCAAAGGCGGCATTAGCACAATTACCTCGGATCAAGTCAACAACTGGTCTACCAGAAGATCAATTGAAACACTTAATTCAAAAACATACACAAAGGAAGGAACTTGGTCTTTTTGGTGAAGATCGAGTCAATGTACTTCAGCTTAATTTAGAGCTTGCTGGATTAATACAGTAGTGATTGGACCTCGGTTTTATGCCGAGGTCCAATTAACTTGTATACCAATCGATAATGATTTATACAAAGAAGCATCCGATTAACCATCTGTTTGGGATTCTCCAACAATGGAGTTTAAATTGATGAGGTGATGAGATGGATAAGCACCCTTACTTTAGAAGAAAGACACCAGACGAACTTCTTCACGAGATTCATGAGTCAAACCGAGGAAAATTAAAACTATACGTTGGTTTTGCTCCCGGTGTAGGCAAAACATACAAAATGCTCCAAGATGCACATGACATGGCTAAAGAAGGAATAGATGTTGTTATTGGTTTGATAGAGACTCATAGTCGAAAAGAAACAGAAAAACAAGTCGGTACGCTTGAACACGTTCCTCTCAAACAAATTAAATATAGAAACAAAGTCTTTTATGAGTTACATGTGGAAGCTATTATCAAACGAAAACCGCACGTTGTTTTAGTCGATGAGTTAGCTCATACAAACATTCGTGGTTCCAAAAATCCAAAACGCTATTTGGATGTTGAAGAGATTCTTAACGCTGGTATCGATGTTATGTCGGCAGTAAATATACAGCACTTGGAAAGTGTCCACGATATCGTTGAAAATATTACAGGGATCAAAATTCGTGAAAGACTCCCAGATACATTCATTAATATGGCCAATGAAATACAACTAATCGATACGACTCCTATCACTCTACGAAAACGCCTAGCGGAAGGAAAAATTTATGCACCAGAAAAAATTCAACAAAGCTTAACTCACTTTTTCACTGAATCTAATCTTTCTGCTTTAAGAGAATTGGTTTTAAGAGAAATTGCTAATGATGTAGATGAAAAAATTGAAAAAACACATGGCGACAACTATAAAGGCCCTATTGGTGTTCATGAAAAAATCTTAGTTTGTGTTCAATATAGTCAAACAGCAGAAAAATTAATACGTAGAGGTTGGCGAATGGCCAATCGCTTAAAGGCTGACTTGTATGTTTTAACCGTTATTGATCAAGATCCTAACGATATGACAGATGTAATTAAGCAAAAAATTAAGTATTGGGAAGCGTTATGCGAACAACTTCATGCGACTTTTTTAATTGAACAAAAAAACAAAAGAAAACCTGCGCAAGTTATTGTCAACATTGCAAAAAAATACTATATCACTCAAATATTAATTGGACAATCAGCCCGGACAAGGTGGGAAGAAATCGTAAGAGGATCGATTGTTAATGAAATAATGAGAAACACTACGAATATTGATATACACATCGTTGCGGATAAGTAAGATAAAACAAGATGTGGTACCGTCAATTAATTGGCGATCTGCATGTAAATAAATGATTTCAATTTGTATTTTACAAACTAAAAGACTAACTCGTAGATAAGTCTTTTTGGGCAGTATAAAACCCCTATAAAAATTTACATCCATTTATCAAAAAGGACTAAGTAGATTTACATTTTATTACTAGACTAATAATGAAAACAAAAAAATGAGAAGGAGAGATTAGCTTTGTTTATGCAAAAACGTAAGTGGCATATCACTTTTACTTTGGCCATTCTTTTATGTATTATATTTTCAAGCTTTGCATTGGCCAAACCTTCGGAGACAAAGAGAACGAAGACTCACTCAAAAACAAAGAACGTCATTGTCTTTGTTGGTGACGGGATGGGACCTTCAGCGCGAGAGGCGATTCGGTTAGCCACGGTTGGAATGAGTGATAATCTTGAAATGAATAAAATGCCCTATACAGGGAACATCCATACTAGCTCAACCAGTGTCGTTACTGACTCAGCTGCGGCAGGTACTGCCATGGCAACAGGAGTAAAGACATATAATGGAGCTATTGGCGTTGATGCAAATCAAAAAGCCGTAAAATCAGTGCTAGAATATGCCCATCAAGCAGGCAAAGCGACTGGCCTGGTTACAACCAGTCAAATTACGGATGCGACACCTGCTGCTTTTGGTTCTCATGTTCTAAACCGTAAACAGCAAAGTGAAATCGCTGATCAATATTTAACTAAAAGTAAGGTCGATGTTTTGTTAGGCGGTGGTGAAGATTTTTGGTATCCAACAGGACAAGCCGGTGCTTACCCAGACCATCCGTCAGAAGATCCATCAGAAGTAAGTAAGGGGACTAAAGGAAATCTTGTGAAAAAGGCTGAAAAGTTAGGCTATAAATATGTGACCAATCAAGAACAGCTAATGAATCAATCAAATAAGAAGGTTTTAGGTTTGTTTGCAAACGAAGAAATGTTCCAACAAAATCCAGAAGGCCAAGGAGATATCTATAACCCTTCTGTACCTCTACCAACCATGACCAAAAAAGCGATTGATACATTATCGAAGAATAAAAAGGGATTCTTCTTAATGGTAGAAGAAGAAGCAATTGACGAAATGGCCCATGCAGATAATGCGAATTTAACGATTAAATCTGGTCAGCAATTAGATAAATCCGTTAAAGTAGCAAAAGATTATGCTAAAAAGCACCCTGATACCCTTGTACTTGTCCTAGCTGACCATGAAACAGGCGGTCTCACTGTGGAAACGGACGACTCTACCGATGAATCTGGGGATGGCCTATCAAAAGAGGATGGTCCTTTCCAAGTTGCTCATTCTGATCAAAAATTTATGGTTGATTGGACTACGGGTGGACATTCCGCTGTAGATGTTCCTATTACAGCGATAGGAAAAAATGCACATCTTTTTAAAGGAACATATGAAAATACCTATATCCACGATGCTCTACTTAAAGCAATGGGTATTAGATAACCCTCATCCTAATGAAATAAAGACCTTAAAGAGCAACAATCATTGGAAGTTGTTCTTTAAGGTTATAATTTGGTTTTCTCCTAAACCTTCGTTCGGTATCTGTTTTACTTATTAAATTGCTTTATAACAGATATTAACTCTTGAATATGATGGTCGCCCTGTCCTTCCTTTATAGCATCTGCAACACATGTTTTTGTATGTCTTTCAAGGATAGAAAATCCGACCTTCTTTAATGCAGCTTGAATCGCAGAAAGTTGAATCAAGATATCCACACAGTAACGATCTTCTTCAACCATTTTTTGAATTCCTCTTACCTGTCCTTCAACACGCTTTAATCGATTTATAATCTTTTGTTTTTCTTCATTTGTTCTTGGCACAGTGGGTTTCTTATCCGGCTGCATCAATGGATCTAAAGACTCGTGTCGATCACACATAGACGATCCCCTTTCATTTATCTCTTAGATAAATTATACCCCTTATGGGTATTATACGCAACACATTCATAAATAAGATAAAAGTGAAACTCAAGTTAATGGGGTCTTCATCCAATGTTAGTTAAATCAATCATGCTTTTATGGGTAATCTATCTAGCACCTTATACTTCTTTGACTCCCTTTACTCCTTAAAGTGCGTGTTCAAAAAGGTGACAAATTAGAAGCAAGAAGATCAAGGCGGCGCAGTTTTGAGGACCAGAATGTAGGTTTTTACTACATGAGGACCGGAAAAACAAGCCAACGCCGAGATTCGAAGCTTATCATTTGGTGACTTTTTGAACAACCTCTTAAACTCGGGGCTTAAACAAATTTATTAAATCATCTTCTAAAGAGAATTAATAGAGATATCAGGATATCCCTTAATCCACGAAAATCTCATTTTTTTAATTAAAATCAACGAGTTCGTAGTTGATCTTAATTTTGATAAAAAATATCAAAATAAGACAAAAAACGAGTCATATTATGTCTATTTCTATAATTAATTGAATTTCATGCCTTTTACAGGGGTATTTTTTGAATTATTGCGTTTTGAAGAAATAGGCCAATTCCTTTACCATATAACCAAGGTTAAAAGAATTAATGCATTCAATCAAAAGAAAAATCGCCTTCCCATTAAGGGATGACGATCAAAGGGGGGAGAAGATTTATTCACATTCAGTATTAACACAACTTAAAATTTTATACATTATTTTGCAATTTCCTCAAAAATTGGCTCACAGTTTGTGGGCACTACCTCTCTATTCATACGGATTCAAGATCCGTACCTCCATTAATTCCTCATATTATTCCTCTTTTATTAGCTTATTGAAGTTTGGTGTTCCGGTTCACCCTACTTTCTATAAGCTATTTTTTTTAGTTAATTTATGATTGTCATTCACATCTCCATCTATTGGTTTATCTATTTGTTTTGGGCGTTCAATCTCATTGTGGGATTCCGTTTCTTCAAATGTCACCGATCTTGAGTCCTCTACTTCACCTATGGGTTTCTCGAAGTGTCCTTGTGGCTTAGCATTTAACTGTTCCTCGATAGGTGTCAGTTGATTTACTTTCTCTTC
This sequence comes from Terrilactibacillus laevilacticus, assembly GCF_006517395.1. Taxonomy (GTDB): domain Bacteria; phylum Bacillota; class Bacilli; order Bacillales; family Sporolactobacillaceae; genus Terrilactibacillus; species Terrilactibacillus laevilacticus. The sequence goes on along the minus strand of NZ_VDCY01000004.1, from coordinate 245,293 downwards.
TTCTTCAACGAGCCTTTTTGTATAAGGTATTGCTTTTAGCCTCTCAAATGGAATCGGCTGACCGGTTTCAATACATGTTCCGTATGTCCCGTCATCGATTCTCTTTAACGCATCATTAATTTCTTTTAATTGCTCTCTTCTATCCATGTTCTGGGCTATCTGCATTTCTCGATCAACCATTCCTATGGTTGAATCTGCGAGATGATTGTCAATAGACGTTAGCTCCCCTGTATCATCTTTAACCGAATCCAATTCTTCTATTGAATTTTTCAAGTCATTTTTCATATTTATTAAATCTTGCTGTAACTCATCTATTTGATCTTTACTTAGACTCATTTCTTTCAACTCCTTAAAAAGTTTCTATTTTCATTCCCTAACAAGTTGAGATGTAAACAAGTCCTCTAGTTTGATCATTTATCCATCTTAAAGAGCAGGAAGAGCTCCGCCAAAAGGATAATTTGATATTAAATAAGCATAGCATGAAAGAAAGCCGAACTGATTGAAATTTCACCTTATTAACCGACGATCTGGAAGCCTTTTTGCTTTAACATCAATAATTGGTTTTATATAATTAAGATAATATTTATTATTAATGGGTTTAATCATATTTTATTTGGGTATATAAAATATGTATTATGTCTATTTTGTCATTACTTGTTTAAGTTTTTATGTATGACCAAATCTTACATAATGTTAGTTAATAGGCATAGACCATTTTGTAAAATCTAAAAGTTGAGGTGAATAGCTTTGGAACAAACCAATATTGGAAAAACAAACCTTCAAGCATCACGTATAGCGCTAGGTACCTGGGCTATCGGCGGAGCTGGATGGGGTGGTTCTGATGATGCAGAATCCATTCGAACGATTCACACAGCATTGGATAATGGAATTACCTTAATTGATACGGCACCTGCTTACGGGGCTGGACATTCAGAAGAAGTGGTAGGGAAAGCCATTAAAGAATATGGAAAACGTGAAGATGTGGTGATCGCTACAAAGGTAGCATTAGAATATGAGAGAGATAACGCGAGAAATGCATCAAAGGAACGCATTAAAAAGGAAATTGATGAATCATTGAAACGACTTCAAACGGATTACATTGATATCTATCAAGTCCACTGGCCAGATCCTCTTGTCCCTATCGAAGAAACAGCTGAAGCAATGGGTGAATTATATCAAGCGGGAAAAATTAAAGCCATCGGTGTAAGTAACTATTCAATTGAGCAAATGGAGGCATTCAGAAAAATAGCCCCTCTTCATACTATTCAACCTCCATATAATTTATTTGAAAGAGAAATAGAGAAAGACATCCTGCCTTATGCAGAGGAAAATGAAATATCAACCTTGTTATATGGAAGCTTATGTCGGGGCTTACTATCTGGAAAAATGTCAAAAGACCGTAAATTTGGTAAAGATGATTTAAGAAGTGGAGATCCTAAATTTAACGGATCACGATTTGACCAATATTTAGCTGCGGTCGAAGATCTAAAAAAATTAGCTCAAGAACGTTATGGGAAATCAGTTCTCGCTCTAGCGGTCCGTTGGATTCTAGATCAACCGGGTGCCAGTATTGCTCTTTGGGGAGCACGCCGTCCTGATCAAATTAGCCCTGTTAACGAAGCAATGAATTTCAAATTAGATAAGGAAACCCTAAATGATATTGATTTGATCATCAATAAACATGTTAAAGAACCTGTTGGACCTGAATTTATGGCTCCACCTGATCGTGAGCATAGATAAAATGAAACTTCCACCAGTGGGGATTTTTCGACGCACAGGATGTGCTAGTGCAGGCGTTGCGACAGGACGTCGCGTTTTTAGCCTGCGTCATCCCCACTGAGGGTAAGCCTGAACCAATCGGACCTTTACGGGCAGTTGATCCCCCTCCTATCTTCTTTGAATTCTCAGTATCTTGAGATGGGGGTCTTTACTAGCCGTTAAGGCGGGATAAAATAAAGTCTATCAAAGTAGTGTCATCGTCACTACTTTGATAGCATTTTCTTATTCTATAGCTTTTTAAACCTACATGTTTCTACCTCAATTCAACCTTTAATATTCTTCTTACTTGCATTTATCATACTTATATTTAGCTTATAAACTTACATAATAAAACGCACCCTATAAATACGTGTTCAAAAAGGTGACAAATGAAAAGGATTACTGGCTAAGTACGCTGGCATCCTGCCAGAACGCCAGTACTAGCCCATCCTGGGCGTCGGAAGATCAAGGCGGCGCTGTTTTGAGGACCGGAATGTAGGTTTTTGCTACATGAGGACCGGAAAAACAAGTGGGCGTCGAGATTCGTAGCTTATCATTTGGTGACTTTTTGAACAATCTCTATGACATTATAATTTGTATTCATGGTATGATTTATATATAGATGCTTTGTCGTTCAATAAAAATGGAGGGGTTTACACATATGGAAACGATACCGCAAATGGAAAAGATCAAACATAAAGGGCTCACACTTCCTCAAATATTAATGCGCGTCCTTTTCATTATTATAGGTGTCACGCTAGAAGCTGTCGCATTAGAGGTATTTCTTGTACCCAATCATATCATCGATGGTGGCATCGTCGGTATTTCGATTATGTTATCACATCTCACTGGATTACAATTAGGTATCTATTTATTCCTTTTAAATTTACCTTTTTTCTTTGTGGGGTATAAACAAATGGGGAAAACATTTACAATTACATCCATTATCGCTACAACATTACTTGCCATTTTAACCACTCTATTTATTCCTGTTCCAAGATTCACAGATGATCTATTACTTGCAGCGGTTTATGGCGGAGTTATCTTAGGGATTGGAGTTGGTCTTGTCATTCGTTATGGAGGATCTTCGGATGGAACGGAGATACTTGCTGTTTTATTCAATAAAAAAATTCCTTTTTCGGTAGGTGAAACCGTTTTATTCTTTAATATCTTTATTTTAGGAAGTGCTGGATTTGTCTTTGGTTGGAATTACGCGATGTATTCTCTTATTGCTTACTTTATCGCCTTCAAAATGATTGACATAACGACTGAAGGACTGGATTCTTCAAAATCTGTATGGATCATTAGTGATTATTCAGAAGCTTTAGGGGATGCCTTAAACGATCGACTTGGTCGAGGTGTAACCTATCTTAGTGGTGAAGGCGCCTATTCTGGAGATAAAAAACGAGTCATCTTCACTGTCATTACTCGAGTTGAAGAAGCAAAACTTAAAAATATTGTCAGTGTGATTGACCCTGATGCCTTTTTAGCTATAGGTGATATACATGATGTTAAAGGTGGGCGTTTTAAGAAACGAAACATTCACTAATACACTAATAAAAATGGCGTGACTGTATTATTTTACATACAATCACGCTTTTTTTACTAAATTCTTTAATAATTTAGGAGTGGACTTCTTTATGGCTGTGTTGGTAATGGGACATTATAACACTCGAGTAAACAACCCAGCCTGCGTTTATAAGTAATAAAGCACTTGTGATAAAGAAAACATACTTGATACCAAAAATTGCAGCTAATTGTCCTCCTAAAACGGCTCCACCTAAAGTACCGAGATATTGAGCAGATTGGTTATAACCGAACAAACGACCAGTAATGGAGGATGGGCCCATTTTTTTGACAATGGTATTAATACAAGGCAAAAGTCCAGCTGTTGCTAACCCTAATAAGAATCGGAATATCATGAGTTCCCAAGGATTCGTGGAAAAAGCTTGTGGTATAAAAACAAGACCAGCAAAGATTAAACAATATAAAAGGACTTTACGCGGTCCAACTCGATCAGATAATTTCCCAAGAAATGGAGCTGCTAATACACTGGCAAGACCTGATGAGGCAACCACTAATCCGGATATCATTTCGACATGACTTAAATTATGAGATAGTTCCTTAACATACACGGTAATAATAGGCTGAATCGACATATTAGCTAATTGAACCATGAAAGTTGTCACAAACATAGAAATAAGCATCAAACTATTTGGAATCATCTTCCTTATTTCATGAAAACTTGGTGATGAATTTTTGGGTTGCTTAAAATCCTCTTTAATAAATAAGAGACTTGCAAGAAAAGCCACAATTAAAAGGAAACCTGTGTCAAAAAACACATTACGGATACCCCAATAATCAGCTATAAAGCCACCTATTAGTGGACCTAACAAAGATCCGCTTACACCACCGGTAGATAAGACACCTAACGCCCAACCCGCTTTATGTTTTGGCGTTTGCGAGGCAACAAGAATGACGGCTGATGAAATAAATCCAGAAACTGTTCCCATAACAAAACGAAGAGCAAACAGCTCATAGACATTTTGTACAAAACCCATTAACACGATCACAATGGCCATCCCTAAACTCGCACGAAGAAGCATCGGTTTTCTACCATATTTATCTGCAAGTTTCCCCCATAAGGGTGAAACAATAGCAGAAATAAGAAAAGTTGATCCAAAGATCAGACCTGCCCATCTCTCTACTGATGCAGTATCATGAACGCCAAGGTGTTCAATATAAAAAGGGAGGAACGGAATAATTTGACTCATCCCTGCTGCTGTGACAAACGTACCAAACCAACAGATATATAAATTTCGTTTCCACATGGACATTTTAAATACACCTTCAATTAAATGACTTACAAACATTATTTTCACATTATATATCATAAAGGGAATGACTCATTTAAACAAATATATATATTGTTATAATATAATAGGATGAATCCTATGAGTAATTCATCGTTATGAAATTTTAAAACTCATTTTTATCCCTAAGAGGTGTTGATATGGAACTGTTACAGTTATATTATTTTAAAACAGTCGCTCAATTTGAACATATGACAAAAGCAGCAAAAGAGCTTTCGATTGCCCAACCTTCATTAAGCCAAACCATTTCTAGACTAGAAAAAGAACTTGGTGTTCCGTTATTCGATCGAAGCGGACGTAAAATTAAATTAAATCAGTATGGTCAGATTTTTCTTCACAAAGTTGAACAAGCTCTATTGACTTTAGAAGAAGGGAAACGTGAAATTAATGACATGTTCCATCTAGAGCATACCTATCTGACCCTATCAGTGATGCGTACGCCCATCATCCCGGATTTATTACGCGAATTTCGTTTAGATCATCCTTATATCCGGTTCCGTGTTAAGCAACTTTCTCACCAAAAAACATTACAACAACTTGAATCAGGAGATATTGATCTTAGTATATCTGCATCGACTTTCAAAAACGCAAATATTGATTGGGTTAAGTTATTAGAAGACGAGATTGTCCTCGTCGTCCCCATTGGTCATCGATTAGCTAACCGTTCGTTTGTCAAACTAGACGAACTCAAAAATGAGCCATTTATATTACGATCACATGGTGTCTTCCGTAATTTATGTGACCGCTTTTTTAGACAGTCCGGTTATCTTCCAGATGTCGCTTTTGAGGTTGACGATCCATTGTCTATCCGTGGATTAGTCAAGGCAGGTTTAGGTGTCACCTTTTTTTCAACACTTACCCTTAGAACTCTTAAAGATCCAACACTCATTGCCATCCGTATTGATGAGCCTAAATGCTCTCGCTCCATCGGTTTATCATGGAATAAAGAACGATACCATTCATCTATTGCTAACACATTCCGGCAATTTGTGATCGATTACTTCTCTAGATTAGCTCCACCTTCAAGCTAACTCTGTTGAATAGAAATAAAGTGATCGGTCATATTAAGAAGGGGAAAAGATAAAAATAGGAGTGAGACAACTTTGAGTAATCCTAAAAGACATCCTGAAAAATTCACACCCGATCATTTAGGTGAACAGTCGGTTAGAGCACACAGTAATAAAGGACTGCAAATGGCGAACAAAAGTAACGAAGAGCCTCAATATATTCCGCCAAAAGGAAAATGAAACCTTAACGAAAGGACAACTCGTCCTCTAAACAAAACAAAAAAAGAACAAGGAATAGCCATCATCATTCACGCTATCTTCCTTGTTCTTAATATATATTTAGATTAATTATGAATAAAACATATCACTTTCACTGTAGCTTTATCTTATTTTGTTATAGCTTCTACTTGACCATTTGTTACTTTAATTAAATCTGTTAATTTTAATTGTATTTGTAGACCTATTTTCCCACCACTAACAACGATTTGTTCGAACTGATTTGCATGATCATCAATAAATGTCGGGTATCGTTTTTTCATACCAATAGGTGAGCATCCTCCTCTTATATAACCCGTTGTTTTCTGTATATCTTTTACATGTAGCATTTCTACTTTCTTTTCACTAGCAGCCTTTGCTGCCTTCTTTAAATCCAACTCTTCCTCCACTGGAATAATAAACACATAGATCCCATTATGACCATGAGTGACTAATGTTTTAAATATTGTTTTAGGATCTTTACCTACTTTGTGAGCAACTGAGATTCCATCAATCTTACCATCACTCACATCGTATGCTGTTACTTGATACTCTATATTCTCAGCATCTAATAACCGCATGGCGTTGGTTTTTGCGATTTTCTCTTTTGGCATATCCATATCCCCCAAACTTACCGACATCTTTTCACTTAGTTTACCACGTACACCCTAAGAGAATCATCAAAATGATCTTTATTTGATTCATACATCAAATAAATGAGATATGGGAAACATGATTTAAGAAGGTTCAAGTCTATTTCTTTGACTATGAATCATTTGTAAAATATAATTACTTTGAATTAGAGATATATTAATTCATAATTTATTATTTGGAGGTTTTTAAATGTCAAACGATTTTACAAAAGCAATAAAAGAAAGACGTTCTTATTACGGTATCAGTAAAACACCTGTTATCTCTGATGATAAAATTATTGATCTTGTTAACGAAGCCGTAAAATACTCCCCTTCATCTTTTAATTCACAAAGCGCTCGCGTACTTGTTTTATTAAATGATCAGCATGATAAATTTTGGGATATGACGACGGACATATTACGAAAAATGGTTCCAGCAGATTCATTTGAACCTACGAACGAAAAAATGCAATCTTTCCGCAATGGTCAAGGAACGGTTCTCTTCTTTGAAGACCAAAAAGTTGTTGAAGGTCTTCAAAATCAGTTTCCTTCTTATGCCGATAACTTCCCTTTGTGGTCTCTTCAATCCTCGGGTATGCTCCAATATGTTGTGTGGACATCACTCGAAGCTGAAGGACTTGGTGCTTCACTTCAACACTATAATCCGCTTGTTGATGAACAAGTGCAAGCAGAGTGGAACATTCCTTCAACTTGGAAATTAATTGCTCAAATGCCATTTGGTAAACCAACAGCGGAACCTGGCGAAAAAGATTTCCAACCTCTTGAAGAACGCGTGAAAATTGCAAAATAAAGTAAAACTTCCAACAGTGAGGGTTTTTCGACGCACAGGATGTGCTAGTGCAGGCGTTGCGATAGGTCGCCTGGTTTTTAGCCTGCGTCATCCCCCACTGTTGTTAGCCTAAACAATCGGGCTTTTACGGACAGTAACCCTCGCCTAGACATGCTTGTTTACAGTAGAGGTCGTAACTAGCCGTTAATGAGGGATAAGTAAGGAGGACTTAAGAACCGGGCAAATCGAGCCCGGTTTTTTTGCACTTTAAGTAAGTGTTCAAAAAGGAGGCAAATGAAAAGGGTTACTGGCTAAGTACACTGGCATCCTGCAAGAAACGCCAGTTACTTGCCCGTCCTGGGCGTCGGAAGGCTAAGAGCAGAGCAGTTTTCTTTGGACCGGCATTCCACGTGATGTGGTAGCTTCAGGCGCCAGCGTGAGCGGTTTTAGCCAGAGATCCTCTTGTATCCGCTACATGAGGACCGGAAAACAAACGGGCGCCGAGATTCGTAGCTTATCATTTGGTGACTTTTTCAAGCAACCTCATAAAGTGCAACTAGGCCTCTGTTCTCGCGCCTTATAGGCCCCGCAATCGGCAAGTTTTCTTTAGCTCATAAAACCCTCTCCTTTTATGATAAATATAAAAGGCTTTACTCTCCTCTATTAGAAAGTAAAGCCTTAATATGGCTATTTTGGCTCAATATGTACATGGGCTTCATAAACACCATGCTGATGGGATAGTTCATTCTCCACATTTGTGGCAATGTCGTGTGCATCACGAACGTCCAAAGTTGGATTTACTAGGATGACCACATCTACAACAGGATTATTCCCATAATTCCTTGCTCGAATATTTTTTACAGAAAGGACTCCAGGAACATGCATAATCGCATTTTTATAAGATTGGAGCTTATTCTCATCAAACCCATCCGTTAAATATTTTACAGCTTCTTTAAAAATGTCAATCCCTGTTTTACAGATTAATCCACCCACTAGTAGAGCTGCAACAGGATCGAGCCATGGGAGGTTTAATTGGGATCCAAGTATACCAACAGCTGTTCCAATACTGACCCATGCATCCGATAAATTATCTTTTGCAGCCGCCATGACTGATTGACTTTGAATTTTTTGAGCTAATTTTTTATTGTAACGATAGACGCCATACATCACGATCGCACAAAAAATAGCCGTCCATGCAGATAGAATGTCCGGTGGTTTTACTTCCCCGTGAAACAATGACTTTATCGCTCCATACAAAACTTGCAACCCGACGACAAGCATGATAAATGAAGCCACCATCGAAGCGACTGTCTCCGCTTTCCAATGTCCATATAGATGATCATCATCGGCTGGTTTTCGAGCAATTCTTAATCCAATAAGTACTGCAATTGATGCTATAATATCGGTTGTATTATTTAAACCGTCCGCTCTTAAAGCTTCCGAATGAGTAAAATAAGCGAGAATGAGTTTAATTCCTGAAAGAAAGAGATACGCAATGATACTAATAATAGCCCCGCGTTCGCCCATTTTTAAATTGTGATATTGTTGCTCCATGCCACTTCCTCCATTCCCTCCTCTTCAATCATAACAGTTACAAAGCGAGTGAGTCTATAGCAATCATTTTTGTTCATTCTACAATTATAACAGCACCGAAAAAATGTTTCACAAAGCCAAATTTCGTGTCACATTAAAAATAATACCCTTTTCCATCTATTACTGCTTAATATAGTCAGTATTTCCTATATGACATATTTTAGTGCTAGTCAAATTTCCCAACGAAAGTTTTAAAGCTCAGCGCAATGGTTATGATAAATATAAAGGATATCATTAAATTGACAAGAAAGGGTGTTGTAAAATGAAAAAAACTAAAGAAGAAACACTAAGACATTCCCTATCTTCCATGCAAGAAGTCAAGTATATAAGAGACTTCAAACGAGCAGATAAAGCGTCCCGTGTAAAAGATAAAGGATAAAACCTATTTTATCACAGAACAAATTCCTATTATGAACAACAACTCCTTTCCAAAATTTTTTGGAAAGGAGTTGTTGTTTTTGACGCGAATGAATTAAAATGCATATTGACGGTTTCCATTTTGTTTGATATATTACTTTTTGGAAAAGAAATCTTGGGGCATTAGCTCAGCTGGGAGAGCGCTACGCTGGCAGCGTAGAGGTCATCGGTTCGATCCCGTTATGCTCCACCAAAAAAAGCCTATAATAACGCGGTTCCTACAAGTTGGGATACCGCGTTTTTTATATGCATCAGAGTCACTTGCAAACCAAACCTCTAATGAAATGATGTGATATTCAACACCTTTTTTTGGGGTTATTTTCTACATATGGTACTATGGTATTTCCTTATTTTGATGAACATATTTATGAAAAATCAAAGCAAAATATATGCGTATCACAAAAAAAGGAGGTCAAAACAACATGCAAAACCAAAACTTTAGTCTAACTGGAACTATTCTTCCTATATTAGGCGCTGTTGGTACAGGAGCATTAACTTATATGTGCATTCAAAACATGCAAAATGGACAACAACCTTTCCAACAACTTGGACAAACTGTTCAAAATGCTGGACAACAAGTCGGACAGACCGTTCAGCAAGCCGGGAAACAAGCTGGTAAAATGGTATCCCAACCTTTAGATACAGCTGGAGAAACTATAGGTAAAATTAGTAAAAATATCACTCAATAATTAATTAATTCCCTCTTCCAGATAGGAAGAGGGATTATCATTTTAAAAATCATTGATTTATGATTACATATGGATTATAATGGAATCACCTTTAAGTTAACAAAATAATATGAAGTACTAGGGGTGCCCAGTAAGTGCTGGGCTGAGAGAGAAACCGATTAAGTTTCTTAACCCTTAAGACCTGATCTAGTTAGTACTAGCGTAGGAAAGTATGTATATGGTTATTTAAACATGTTGTTTAGAACATGCATGGTTTAATGGCCCAGGTCTTTTTTTGACCTGGGCCTTTTTCAATTTATCAAAGAGGGTGTCTATTTGGAGTTACATGTATTAACAACAGGAACCCAGTCACTCAATCACGTTGTTCAGCATATCCGTTATTTAGTGCCTTATTTTGATTATTTTCATATTCGTGAAAAGCATCGTCCTAAGGAAGAACTTTCAAAGTGGATTGAGACTTTTTTAGAAGCCGGCATCCCTGCTAACAAGATTATAATGAATAACCATATTGATCTTGCTTTGGCTTATCAATTAGGCGGGGTTCAATTACCTGAATCTATACATATTCCACCTACATTGAAACAAGAAGCACCACATCTCAAGGTTGGTTCTTCTGTACACTCCGCTATGCAGGCACAGGTGAAAATGGATCAAGGTGCAGATTATCTCCTTTATGGCCATGTTTTTGAAACAAGTTGTAAACCAGGATTACCAGCACGTGGACTTTCAGAATTCAAAAAATTGACGCAACTTGCGCGAGTACCAGTGATCGCCATTGGTGGTATAAACCCTTCAAATATTTCAATGATCCGCGAAACAGGAGGGGCAGGTATAGCCGTCATGTCGGGCATTTTGGGAGCTCCTTCACCGCTTGATCAATGCAAAATCTACTATCAAACGTGTAAAGGAGAGATTTACGAGACCAAAATTCGATAAAGCCTTAGATATGAAGAGTCGTGAAACATTAAGGAGGTGAACGGATGAAAGTAACGATAAATGGTCAGGAGGTTCAGCTGCCAGAACAGGTACAGACTATCTCAGGTATTCGAAAACATTTTAACATTGAACAGGCATTAACGATCATTGAACAAAATAAAAAAATTGTTGATAAAAATAAGTACGATTCTCAGGCCCTTTCAGATGGGGATCGTATTGAAATTGTTCATTTTGTTGGAGGGGGATAATTATGCTGAAAATTGGAAATCAAACATTTGAATCACATTTTTTATTAGGAACAGGTAAATTTCCTGATTTTAAAATTCAAAAACAAGCCGTTGAAGTTTCAAAAGCGAATATTTTGACGTTTGCACTTAGAAGAATGAATGTTTTTCAACCAGATCAACCTAACTTCCTAGAAATGTTAGACGTGGACAAATATACGTTGTTACCAAATACAGCCGGAGCGTCAACAGCGGAAGAAGCGATCCGAACGGCACATTTAGCCAAATCATCTGGATTATGTGATATGGTCAAAGTCGAAATCATCGGAGATGCACGGACCTTATTACCCGATCCACTCGAAACATACAAAGCTTGTGAAGTCCTTTTAGAGGAAGGCTTTATTGTATTACCCTATATCTCAGATGACCTTGTATTGGCTAAGCGATTAGAAGTGCTTGGTGTTCATGCGGTGATGCCCGGTGTTTCACCGATTGGTTCGGGACAAGGGATATTAAATCCGACGCAATTACAGCTGATCATTGAAACGATAAATATCCCTGTGATTGTCGATGCAGGGATTGGCTCACCAGCTGATGCCGCTTTGGCGATGTCACTTGGTGCTGACGGTATTTTACTTAATACAGCCGTTTCTGGAGCAAAAGATCCTGTGAAAATGGCAAACGCCATGCGGTTAGCTATTCAAGCAGGTCGTCTTGGCTATGAGGCGGGGCGTATTGACAAAAGAGAGAATGCTGTCCCAAGTAGTCCGGTTGAAGGATTGAGCGTGAGTGAATAATCGATATGATCGTCAAGTACGCTTTGATGGGATTGGAGAGCAAGGACAAAAAAAGATATTAATGAAGCATGTAGGAATTATAGGTGCAGGTGCATTAGGTACACACGTTGCTGAAACGTTAATTCGTGCTGGTATTGGCTATTTAAGTATTATTGATCGGGATTATGTTGAATATAGTAACTTGCAAAGACAATGTCTCTATACAGAACGTGATGCAGGGGAAGTACTTCCTAAAGCCGTTGCTGCAAAAAAGCATTTAGAACAAATTAATCATAACGGTCATGTCAATGCCATTGTAGGTGAATTAAGTGGCAAGTTGTTTTCTGATAAATTTTCCACATGCGATGTGATTGTTGATGCAACTGATAATTTTGAAACAAGATTACTACTAAATGATTTGGCGATAAAATATAAAATACCGTGGATTTTTGGTGGGTGCTTAGGTAGTAAGGGTTTAACTTACACTATCATTCCTGATGAAACCCCTTGCCTTTCTTGTCTCATGAACCACATGCCCTTTTCTAATGATAGCTGTGACCTATCTGGGGTCATTGCTCCAATCGTCGAGTGGGTGGCAACCCAACAAGTCGTTGAGGTCTTTAAACTATTAGTCGAGGACCATACAGCATTAAGAGGTACCTTACTGTATGAAGATATGTGGACGAATGAACATATATCAATGAACGTCCAAACTTTAAAGAACCCACTTTGTCTATCTTGCGGTCGGCATCGGACGCATCCTTATTTATCTGAATCGAAAAAAAGATATCGTACCTCTGTTCTTTGTGGAAGAGATACAGTACATATTCGACCAGAGGAGAACATGAAGCTTGATATGTCATACATGAAACAAATGCTGATGAAAGATGAACTACCATGTGTTGATAATGGTTTCCTGTTGCATACGTGTATAGATGGCCATCGGTTAATTCTTTTTCAAGATGGTCGTGCACTAATCCATAATACATCTGACATGAAATGGGCCATGAAACTATATATGGAAGTTATTCGGAAAGGTAGAACGTGCTTGACTGAATAAAAGGGGAAAACATGATGTTTTCCTCTTTCTTGTTTCTTCTATTGACGCTATATCCTATATCAACTCACATTTAATCATCTTTTTATTTCGGTTATCATACATTAACTTCAAAAGCCGAGAAGGAGTCATTTTATGCGAATCGATACTGTTGCAACTTTGGAGGACATCAAGAATGAACATATAGATAACCGAACAGTCATTGTTATTGATGTATTAAGGGCATCCAGTACCATCGTAACGGCATTAGAATCTGGCTTCACGTCTGTTATTCCTGTAAAAACAAAAACTGAAGCCTTAGCCATGCGTTCTTTAAATTCCATCGTTTCTGGAGAATGGCATGGAAAAAAACTTGATGGATTTGATTATAACAATTCCCCTTCTATCCTTCAGAAAAAAACTACACATACAGGAAAAGAACTCATTCTCACAACAACAAATGGAACAAGAGCCATTGAAAAAGCCGCTTCTGCCAATAAATTACTTATTGGTTGTTTTTTGAATGCCTCCAGTTGTATAAAAGAAGCCATAAATCAAAATCGTAACCTGACGCTTTATTGTGCAGGAACCCGTGGTGAATTTGCTTTAGAAGACGGTCTTGCTGCAGGGTTAATGGTATCGATCATTAGGACTCGAGTACCTTCTACTGAAACCTGCGATTTCTCAAAAGCAATGGAAACTTGTTACCTTCAGCTAGCCAAACGATTACCAGATATCCTCTTTTCAACGATAACTGGGAAAAGATTATTTGAAAATCTAAACTCGGAAGACATCAAATATTGTGGTCAAGTAGACATTTCGAATATCGTCCCAATTTTAATAGAAAATAGGATTGTATCTATTCATCCTTCATAGTAAACATTCAATATTAAAAAGATACTATTCAGAAAAAGTGTCAAATCTTAGACCCCTTCTAAGACATTCAAGACTAAATGCATCTTTACATTGGATATTACCCATATTTACATTTCTGCCCCAAAAATGGATTAACCCAATTTGTTGCTTTTTTTGCGGCGCTTCCCAAATAAGAAATCTTCTCATATCATTCGGAATTGTTTCTTTTACTTCTTCAAGAAAATCAATATCTATATTCCCTTTGTTATTATATATCCCCACGTTTTCACCTGATTCTCTTCCTTCCACTATGACGTACGAGGCGCCACATTCAAGGTCAGAATACAGCATTCGCTCTAGGTCTTTCACTTCACAAGAACTACCTTCTTCTTTTTTCCCACATTCTGAAATGACGGTGAATCCATTAGCCACCGCCTCTTTAATCATCATTTGTCGTCTTCTAAAAGGTAAATCAATTGTTCCTTCGGATATTTCAATGTAGTCAAAACCTACATTCTGTAAAAAATCAAAATACTCTTTTACGACCCCCTTATGTAGGGCAATTTCAAATAATGTACCACCTGGATAGAGTTTGACGTTTGCTTTTTTAGCAAGTTGAAGCTTTTTTTCTAAAAGTTCCTTTGAATACAATACGGTTGTGCCAAAACCTAGTTTTATGAAATCAACATATTGACCGGCCAACTGTAGGAGATCATCAAAGAGAGCTAGACCATTCCCTGTATCAATTAACATTGTAATGCCATGTTCTTCAAGTTTACAGTCTCTTTCTCCAGATGGATTGAAAAGTAATGGATTCAAATTAATTTGCGGATTTTTCACAGAACGTTCCCTCCCAAACTAGGCTATGAATCATCTTATGCATGGGATTTTGTTGATGTTCTTATTACTTTCTTTAAGTGCGTGTTCAAAAAGGTGACAAACGAAAAGGGTTACTGGCTAAGTACGCTGGCATCCTGCAAAAAACGCCAGTTACTTGCCCGTCCTGGACGTCGGAAGGAGAAGAGCGGCGGCAGTTCCTGAGGACCGGCATTCCACCGGATGTGGTAGCTTCAGGCGCCAGCCACAGGACGTGAGCGGTTTTAGCCAGCGATCCTCTTGTATCCGCTACATGAGGACCGGAAAAACAAGAGGGCGCCGAGATTCGCAAGTTATCATTTGGTGACTTTTTGAACAACCTCTTTAATTCTTTATAATATGTTTGCATTATGCTTTAGATGGTTATGTACCAAATATAGAACTCTATATGAGTTTTATAAAATACTCATTTAATGTTAAAGAGAAAGGAGAATGATCTTATGTCTCAAACAATTGAAAATCCAACTACACAATATTATAACAGTGAGTTTCCTAGCCAAACACAAGAGCCTCCTGCTCTGCAAGGAAATATGGATCCACTACCTAATAGTGGTGAAGAAAGTTACGTCGGTTCTGGAAGATTAAAAGGTAGAAAAGCTCTTGTTACTGGAGGTGACTCTGGTATAGGACGAGCAACAGCGATTGCTTTTGCACGAGAAGGAGCAGATGTTGCTATTAATTATTTGCCCGTTGAAGAAGAGGACGCTTTAGAAGTAAAACAACTTATTGAAGCCGAAGGGAGAAAGGCCAATCTTATCCCTGGTGATCTGAGTGATGAAGCCTTTTGTAAGGATTTAGTTGATCAAGCCTACAATTCTCTCGGTGGATTAGATACTTTAGCACTCATTGCAGGTAAACAACAAGCTGTCCAAAGTATCACCGATCTTACAACTGAACAACTTCGGAAAACGTTTGAAATTAATGTGTTCTCCTTATTCTGGGTTGTAAAAGCCGCGTTACCATATTTACCTGCCGGTGCATCAATTATGACCACATCCTCAGTCGAGGGATATAACCCAAATCCTTTATTATTGGATTATGCATCAACTAAGCGTGCGATCATTGGGTTTACCCAAGGATTAGCCAAACAATTAGCTGCGAAAGGTATTCGTGTAAACTCAGTTGCACCTGGACCAATCTGGACCCCACTCCAAATCTCTGGTGGGCAACCAAGTCAAAATATACCCAAATTTGGTGAAAGCACGCCTCCAACACCATTAAAGCGTGCAGGTCAACCAGTTGAAGTGGCAAGTACTTATGTTTATCTAGCCTCTCAGGATGCAAGCTACGTTACTGGTCAAGTTTACGGTGTTACGGGTGGCATACCAACCGCTTAATGCACTCGAATTTTGTCGAATAATATGTATGGCAAAATCAAAGTGCAGAGCTTTGCAAAGGATAAATGCAAAGTTCTGCACTTTATTTAATAGGTATACAAATTTTTCAACCAACCTAAGTCCTTGCATCGTAGTGATGTCGGTTCAATACATGTGTGGTGGATTTTATCTTTTATATAGCCCATAATAGCCGCCATAGTTGGATCTGTCGCTGCATCAGCTTGATCCTCTGGAGATGCCCCATCATTTTTCACTAAAAACAGACTCAATAGGTTCTCAAATTTAATTGTTTCTAAAACCACAGTTAGGGAATGAAATATGTAGAAGATGTTATTTATGTTTAATGATTTTTTACTTTATATTGTAGTGTTCTGGATCGATATGGCGTTATGGCCATTTATGGAGGCATTCAAGATCGATGTGACATGACTAATCAGAGCATATTTCGCTCATTTACTACTATTTTCAACAAACTTGGTCAAACTAAAAACAGAATCGTCATCTTTAGCATAAATGATTGCTAATTTGACATCTTTTATGTATAATCAGCCTTATTGTATTTGATTAAATCAGCTTATTTTAGCTATTTAGGGAGGTAGAAAATAATTGGGAAAAGCGTTAATTATTGGCGCTGGTGGTGTTGCTAGTGTGGTTGTACATAAATGCTGCCAGAACTCAGATGTTTTTGAAGAGATATGTATAGCGAGCAGGACAATTGAAAAATGTGAAGCTCTGAAAAATAAGTTAGATGGAGATAGAACAAAGATTCAAACTGCTCAGCTCAACGCTGATAATACTGATGAAGTTATTGACATTATTAAAAAGTTTGAGCCAGATGTTGTTATAAATGTTGCTCTTCCTTACCAAGACCTTACAATTATGGATGCGTGCCTTGCGACCGGTGTCCACTATGTGGATACAGCTAACTACGAGCCGCCTGACACACCCAAATTTGAATATAAATGGCAATGGGCCTATAAAGAAAAATTTGAAGAAGCGGGAATTACCGCATTACTTGGAAGCGGATTCGATCCTGGTGTAACGGGCGTATTTACGGCTTACGCTCAAAAACACCACTTTGATGAAATTCATACCATTGACATTGTCGATGCCAATGCTGGTGATCATGGATATCCATTTGCAACCAACTTTAATCCTGAGATCAATATACGTGAAATAACGGCCAATGGGCGTTATTTTGAAAATGGTAAATGGATTGAAACAGAACCTCTCGCTGAAAAAAGAGTCTATAATCTCCCTGAGATAGGACCTAAAGATATTTACCTTTTATATCATGAAGAATTGGAATCATTATCTATTAATATTAAAGGTGTTAAGAAAATTCGTTTCTGGATGACATTCTCTGAAAAGTATTTGACTCATTTACATGTTTTAGAAAATGTCGGAATGACTTCAATTGAACCAATTGAGTTTGAAGGAAAAGAAATTATTCCACTTCAATTTTTGAAAGCCGTTCTCCCTGACCCAGCTTCACTTGGACCAAGAACTAAAGGAAAAACAAATATTGGCTGTATCATTCGAGGGATTAAAGATGGTAAACCAAAAACGTACTATGTTTATAATGTATGTGACCATGAAGAATGTTATAGGGAAGTCGGGTCACAAGCCATTTCCTATACCACAGGTGTCCCTGCGATGATTGGTGCTATGCTAATTATGAAGGGCATTTGGAAAAAACCTGGCGTTTATAATGTTGAAGAATTTGATCCCGATCCATTCATGGATGCATTAAATAAATATGGATTACCTTGGCAAGAAAATTTCACACCAACTTTAATCGACTAAGGACAGAATAATGACAAACATAATGAATAAAATTGATTTAAATAAATTACCTTCACCTTGTTATCTTATCGATAAAAGAAAGCTTACTATAAATCTAGAGACATTGAATTCTGTTCAAGAACGAACAGGGTGTCATATACTTCTTGCATTAAAAGGATTTTCGATGCATTCTGTTTTTCCACTTATTGGTCAATATCTCAAAGGAGTTACATCAAGTTCTCTCTTTGAAGCAAGATTGGGATATGAAAAAATGGGGAAAGAAGTTCATGCCTATTCACCTGCTTATGTCGAAAGTGACTTTGATGAACTCCTAAAATATGCAGATCATATCGTATTTAATTCCTTTGATCAATGGAATAAATATAAAGATAAAGTGAAAATGACATCAAAACAAATTGAATGTGGTATTCGCGTTAACCCTGAATACTCGGAAATTGATACTCCTTTATATGATCCTTGTTACGCGAATTCAAGACTAGGGGTTACCTTATCCAATTTCAGACCAGATGAACTTGAGGGCCTTGATGGTCTACATTTTCATTCCATGTGCGAACAAAATTCTGATACACTAGAACGTACACTAAAAGTCGTT
This sequence comes from Terrilactibacillus laevilacticus, assembly GCF_006517395.1. Taxonomy (GTDB): domain Bacteria; phylum Bacillota; class Bacilli; order Bacillales; family Sporolactobacillaceae; genus Terrilactibacillus; species Terrilactibacillus laevilacticus. The sequence goes on along the minus strand of NZ_VDCY01000004.1, from coordinate 226,841 downwards.
GAAGAAAAGTTTGGTCAATATATCAAAAGGATGAAATGGCTTAACTTAGGTGGCGGACATCACATAACAAGAAAAGACTATGATATTGATAAACTTGTCCAATCGATTCTTTATTTAAAGGATAAGTATGATGTGGAGATTTATCTTGAACCTGGAGAAGCAATTGCTCTAAATACTGGTTATCTTGTAGCAACTGTTTTGGATATTGTTCAAAATGGCATGAATATCGCCATTTTAGATACATCAGCAACTTGTCATATGCCTGATGTACTAGAGATGCCATACAGACCAGAAATTATTGATGCAGGCCAGCCAAATGAATTGCCTTACACTTATAGACTTGGTGGTCTGACATGTCTTGCAGGAGATGTCATTGGGGACTATTCATTTAAAGAACCGCTGAAACCTGGTGATAAACTTATTTTCTGTGATATGGCTCACTATACGATGGTAAAAAATCATATGTTTAATGGTGTTAATCTTCCTTCTATAGTAACTTATCACGATGACGAAGGAATAAAAGTCATTAGACAATTCGATTTTGAAGATTATAGTGGACGTCTATCTTAAAAAGTTATTCATAGCATTAAAAACGCAGTGCCATTTTTAAATGGTGAGCTGCGTTTTTTTTATCTAAATAGTATGATTTAGCACGAAAGTCATTTCCCAATCATATCCATAATTTTAAACAAAATATAGCCAACGCCACTATATACAATTAAGGCAAATAAGGCGGATAAATCAAGGACATAATCACCAGCAAACGTTACTGGTTCGAACATGTTAAAGAAGGGCGTTAAAAGTGGTGTTGAGAGCCCATTCACCCACTGAACAAATGGAACCTCTTTAGCCCCAAAAAATTTCAATATAATAAATAAACATAATAGAATTTGGATAACACTAAGAAGTATACTAATCAGCCTTGAGAATGTCTTTGGCTTTTTGGCTTTCACAAGGATATCCTCCTCTTATCATAAGTTCCTTGATATGCGATGTAATCGTTACTACATGTTACTACATATTTCCTTTATCATTTCATTTTTAAATTAAATCTATAAGATGTTGTTCAAAAAGTCACCAAATGATACCTTGCGAATCTCGGCGCCCGCTTGTTTTTCTGGTCCTCATGTAGTGGATATAAGAGGATCTCTAGCTAAAATCGCTCACGTCCTGTGGCTAGCGCCCGAAGCTATCACATCCTATAGAATGCCGGTAATAAGAAACATCAACGCTCTCGTCCTCCGACGTCCAGGACGGGCTAGTACTGGCGTTCTGGCAGGATACCAGCGTAATAAGTCAGTAACCCTTTTCATTTGTCACCTTTTGAACATCACTATAAGTAGTTATTAACACGATTAAGGTGGCCCCATTAACCATTACAATCCAAGTTGTTGTCTTTGATCATATGTTAATAGATAAAGGAGACCACGTCAATGAGATTAAAATGGCTAAAATCAAAATATATTCAATTACCCGAGATTCTCCGCATATTTATTGTCATTATCATTTTGATGACGTTGATTGGGTTTGGTATGCATTTAATTGAACCCAAAACATTTGATACTTTTATTGATGTACTATGGTGGGAGACCATTACATTCACGACTATTGGCTATGGTGATATCGTTCCAAAGTCTCAATCTGGTCAAATTTTTAGTATTTTAACTATTTTTATAGGTGCTGGATTTGTCACTTACTTCTATACACATTTAGCTAGCCATGTCATGCTTTCTCAACTTAGGGATCATTATGGCAAATCATTATTTAAAGGAGATCAACATATGATTATCGTAGGTTGGAATGAACGGACCAAAAAAATTATCGAGAGCTATCGTACCCAATATGGATTAAAAAAATCGATTGTTTTAGTTGACAAAACCTTAAAAGAAAGTCCAATAGATGACTGCTATTTTATTAAAGGAAATCCGTATGAGGATGCAACAATGATGAATGCCAATATTATGGAAGCAAAGCAAATCATAATAACAGCTGACCCAAATGTTCTAGAACAAGATGCAGATATCCACACCATAATGACCCTACTTACTGTAAAAGGATTGAACCCAAAAATACATGCTATAGTTGAAATTTTAACCTCATCTCAAATAGATAACGCTAAACGTGCTGGTGCCAATCGAATTATTCAAACTTCAGAACTTACAACAAAAGCAATAGAAAATTCCTTAGGCAAGCTAGACCGCTAATCTTTACAAAAAAACTTCGCCTATAGGCGAAGTTTTTAGATCATAGGACAAATCATCAAATTTATTTATTTAATCTTTTTTCAAGTTCTGCTTTCTCAGCTTCAAACCCAGGTTTACCAAGTAGAGCAAACATATTTTTCTTATATGCTTCAACACCTGGTTGATCAAAAGGATTAACACCTAAGAGATAGCCACTTATTGCACACGCTTTTTCGAAGAAATAAACAAGGTAGCCAAAGTGATAAGGGGTTAATTCAGGTATTTTTACAACAAGATTGGGTACTTCGCCATCAGTGTGAGCAAGTAATGTCCCTTCAAACGCTTTTTTATTAACAAAATCCATTGTCTTACCAGCTAAGTAATTCAATTTATCAAGATTATCTGCATCTTCTTCAATGACAATATCTTGTCTAGATTTTTCTACATATAAGGCCGTTTCAATTAACTGGCGACGACCTTCTTGAATATATTGGCCTAATGAATGGAGATCCGTTGAAAAATCAGCTGAAGCAGGGTAAAGGGCTTTGTGATCTTTGCCTTCACTTTCTCCAAAGAGTTGTTTCCACCACTCAGAGAAATAATGTAACCCTGGTTCGTAGTTCACAAGTAATTCAATATTTTTCCCTTTATTATAAAGGACATTACGACTAACCGCATATTGATAAGCTTGGTTCTTTCTCAATTCAGGCTCGTTAAAATCGTTTTGTGCATCACGAGCTCCAGTCATCATTTCATCAATATCAACACCACTTACAGCAATTGGAAGAAGACCTACTGCCGTTAGAACAGAATAACGTCCGCCAACATCATCAGGGATCACGAAGGTTTCATAGCCTTCATTATCAGCTAATGTTTTAAGGGCCCCTCTTGCTTTATCTGTCGTTGCATATATTCTTCCTTTGGCTTCTTCTTTTCCATATTTCTCTTCTAAGAAACCTTTAAATAATCTGAATGCAATAGCGGGTTCTGTTGTTGTACCTGATTTTGAGATAACATTGACAGACACATCTTTATTTTTGAGTACATCAAACAATTCTTTTGTGTACGTTGGACTAATGCTGTTTCCAACAAAGAAGACTTGTGGTGTTTTACGTTCTGATTGATCAAGTATATTATAGAAAGAATGATTTAACGTTTCAATGGCCGCACGTGCACCTAGATAAGAGCCACCAATACCAATCACAACAAGAACATCTGAGTCATTTTTAATTTTTTCTGCAGACTTTTGGATACGAGCGAACTCTTCTTTATCGTAGTCAGTCGGTAAATTAAGCCAACCAACGAAATCATTCCCTGCTCCTGTACCTTCATGAAGTGCTTTATGAGCTGTTTCAACTGCACCAGCTAAGTAATCTAATTCATGTTCAGCGAAAAAAGTGAGTGCATTACTGTAATCAAATGTAACTTTATTACTCATGTACAAAACGCCTCCTAATATGTAAAACTGTTTACTTAGTTCTAAAAGACTTTCATAGACTCATTTGTAGCAATCGCTTACAGAAATCGCAGAGAGAATATGAAAAATATCTTTATCGTATATCATTATACAATAATTTTTATAATAATACATCGAAATCGCACATATTGACACTTTTTAGTTGTTGTTTTATTTACATATGTATAATTTAATATGGCTCTTGGAAAGCTAATAATGTGCCAAAAAAGGAGGTATAAAAATGGGTGGTTTACAACGTTTTGCACTGGCTTTACTCATCATCGGTGGCATAAATTGGGGATTAATTGGTTTCTTTAATTTTGATTTAGTCGCTGCTGTTTTTGGAGGCCAAAATAGTGCTCTTGCACGCATCATTTATGGTATTGTTGGAATTTGTGCCCTTTATTGCCTAACATTACTTTTCAGGCCAAGTGAACAAGCCGAACATTCCCATCAAACAACAACACATTAAATAAAAACAAGCTGATTCGCAAGTTGTCTAACTTTAAGAATCAGCTTTTTAATGGAACTAAAGTTTATTTCTTTAGACGTTTATTTAATTGTGCTTGACGGTCGTTAGATTCTTTTAACCAGTCTTTTAACTTTTCTTCTAATGTATTAAAACCTGGTTGTTTATCTGTAGATTCTGTTCTAGATGAGCGATTTCTAGGAGAAAAAGTTTTTTTCGGTTCAGCCTTTGGAGCAGGTTCTGTTGCTCTTATTGAAAGAGAAATTTTTCCGGATTCCTCATCAACTGTTAACACTTTGACTTTAACAGGGTCCCCAACACTTAATAAGTCATTGATATCTTTAACATATTTATGGGCTACCTCAGAAATATGAACAAGTCCTTGATGTTCATTATCAAGTGCAACAAAAGCACCAAAAGGCTTTATACCTGTTACTTTTCCTTCAACTATATCACCAACATTGACATTCAATTGCATGAAAACAACTCCTAAACATTTATTAGCTTTTAAAGTATACCACACAACACTCACATAAGACAAAATTCTTAAAAATAGATTTCTTTTGTCGTATTTTTTTAAGCCTTTCTTAAATAACGAGCACCTAAAACTTGATTATAGCTTATGTCCCAGGAAATAATGCTAAAAACTGTTGAAAAATGTCGGTTAAGCAACAAGAATGACCTGTATTTTGATTTATCTAATGGATCCTTTAAGGTTCAGACAGATGCCTAGATTCATTTATACTTTATACCTTAAATTTAAAGCGTAAAAAAGAGAGCATAAGCTGCCCTCTTTAATTTTTAACTGGATCTAATTTTTTTGTTTCGATAAATAATGCTTTTTCAATATAAATTTGATGCCAAATCATAAACACAAGAACGGTCCATATCTTTCTGCTATTATCACGCTTTCCATTTTTATGATCATCAAGAAGTTTCAATACATAAGATTTATTAATATATTCTTCAGTATTACTTTCTCGTATCAATTGTGTTGCCCATTCATATAATTCATTTTTCAACCATACCCGAATTGGCACTGGAAAGCCCAATTTTTTACGATAAAGAATCGAATCTGGAACAATTCCTCGCATAGCTTCTCTTAACGCATATTTTGTTGTTTTTTCAGCTGTCTTTAAAGAAGAAGGAATCGTTTTAGCCACTTCAAAGACTTCTTTATCAAGAAATGGTACACGAAGCTCAAGCGAATGGGCCATCGTCATTCGATCTGCTTTAACAAGAATATCCCCTCTCATCCACGTATGAATATCAACGAATTGCATTTTCTCAACACTATCATACGATTTTGATCGGTCATATAAAGGCCTAGTAATGTCGGTGAAATTAATTGAATCTTGATGTGTTTTCAGAACAAATTGTTTCTCAGCTTCGTCAAACATATAGGCATTCCCAATATATCGATCTTCTATAGGTGTACATCCACGAAGAATATAACTGCGACCTTTCATATCTTCCGGCATTTTTTCAGCCAGCTTTTTCATTATGTTCTTTCCTGGCGTTGGTATCTTATTAAACCAATTTAAAGCTAAAGGTTCACGGTAGATGTTATACCCACCAAAGAGCTCATCTGCCCCTTCACCAGAAAGAACGACTTTAACATGCTCGCTCGCTTTCTTTGCAACAAAATATAAAGGGACAGCTGCTGGATCTGCTACTGGGTCATCCATATGCCAAATAATCCGAGGTAATTCCTGTACAAATGCTTCAGGAGTGATCACTGTATGTATATTGTCAACTCCTAATTTTTCAGCTGAGTCTTTGGCAATATCGATCTCACTATAACCTTCACGTTCAAATCCAACTGTAAACGTTTGGATGCTTGGATGAAACTCTTTTGCTAATGCGACGATGCTCGTCGAGTCAATTCCACTAGAAAGAAAAGCACCAACCGGCACATCACTTCTCATATGCATTTTAACGGAGTCACGAAGGACATTTCTTATCTTCGTCTTAGCATCATCAAGTGATTGATGAACGGGTGAGAAACTAGGACGCCAATAAGCTTCAATGCGTAATGGTTCATTTTCTTTTTTTATAAGATAATGTCCTGGCTCAAGACGTTTAATATTTTCGGCCATTGTATAAGGCTCTGGTACAAACTGATAAGTTAAATATTGTTGTAATGCTTGTTTAAATACAGGATGAGACTCTTCACCAACTAACATACTTTTCTTTTCAGAAGCGAAAAATATGCCCTCTTCTGTATCCATATAATAGAAAGGTTTAATACCAAAATGATCTCGTGCAGCAAATAGTGTACGCTCTTGCTTGTCCCAAATAACAAATCCAAACATCCCCCGAAGACTTTGCATGGCTTCTTCTTTTCGATCAGCATACAATGCTAAAAGGACTTCTGTGTCAGATGACGTTTTGAACGTGTAACCTTTTTCTATTAGTTCTTCTTTTATTTCTAAATAGTTATAGATTTCACCGTTAAATATAATATGGTAGCGTTCATTTTCATAAGGTAGAGGTTGATGACCTCCTTCTAAATCAATAATACTTAAACGTCTAAAGGCTAATTGTACTTTATCATCTGTATAGTAACCAACATCGTCTGGACCACGATGAGTGATAATATTTGCTCTTTCAGGCATTAGATTTTGATCATGTTGTTCAGGTACTAATGATTCATTTGATATAAACCCACAAAATCCACACACTTTTAAAATCCCCTTTCGATGTCAAACAAAAAAATGCATGACTTTACCAATTTAAGTTTATCATTCAAAATTCAAATTGCCTAGTAATCCATCGATTCATTTTAAAAAATGACTCCCATTAATTTAGGGGTTATTCCATGACCAAAGCCCCACCTCTATATATAAAAAATCTTAAGAAGTGAGGCAAGGAAGTTCATGATTGGGAATTTTCTTAAATGTCGTTTCAATTCAAGTAGAATAATACGGATTAGGATAGTTTTATTCTATCATGAATATTCGTTTAAGGGGACTTTTTTATGGATCTTTTTTCACCTGATATTTAGATAAAACTTGCCATATTATTTGGATTGTCAGCGCTACATGAATCATCATTTATACCCGTCTTTTCATGCTCCTCTACTTCACAAAATAAGTCAATAAGCGGTACATTTAATATAATTGAGACTTGAGCTAACGTATCTGCAGTAAATTTACTTCGACCTGATTCAAGATAGTAATAACCATTCGGACTTTGATAGCCTAAGGATGTCGATATTTCTTTTAATGTCATTTTAGACTTTCTTATTTTCTTTAATTTTTCCAAATTTACAGTTAATTTTTTCAATATAATCACCCTTTGCCTAATTGGTAACTCTTAATGTGATTATACCATTATTTTATGATAAATCAAAAAAGTGTTTTCCTTTTTGTCAATTAACCATTCGGTAATTTGTGATCATGATAAAATTTTTAAGACGCAAATTATTGAAAGGTGCATCTCTAAATGAGGAACATACTTGGTTTTCGAATCCGCAATTTACGAGAAATAGCTGGTTATTCTCAAAAAGAACTAGCAGAAAAACTGAATATTTCAAATGTTCAACTCAGTCGATATGAATCAAACAATCGAAAACCAGATCCAGATACACTTATACTTATTGCAGATTTTTTCCAAGTAACGACTGATTATTTATTAGGTCGAACAGATCAAGTTCGCGAATTTAATTTCACATACTCAAGTGATCAAGATATCAAATTCATTAATCGAATTAGACAGTTCCCTAATTTAGAACAATTTATTAATGATCTGCTAGATCATCCGGATAAAATGAAGAAATTACAAGAGATCTGGAAAATTATTCGTACTGATTAAATTAAATAAATGTATCATTTTGACACCTGGATGGTTTTATCATGGTTTAAGTGCTTAAGTACGGCTTCTGTTAAGACGCCCCGTCCTCTTTTAATGGTGTAAACATCAAGTTGCTTCTTCCCCCATTGTTTATATACATCATCGACCGTTTTAAAATACAGGTCCAATGTATAGCCTTTGATGGCGTTTCCCGTATCAGCTACAACACCGTATCCGTACCCTGGAATATATAAAATTGTTCCAATTGGGTAGATTTGAGGATCAGCCGCAATTGTAGAAAATACGTCTCTCGTAACTCTTACCCCACTATATGTAATCCCATAAGACTTGTCTTTTGGCAGTTTTCCTGTAGATTCTTTTCCTGCCGTATAACCTGTCGTCATGACTTTATGATGTGGATAAGTATTCAATTCGGTCACACCCAAAACGACACCATTAGTTTGATGACTATATGCCGTCTTTCCCAATGCAATTGTATGGGATGTTGTTTGACAAAAAAATAAACATAAAAAAAGAAACATAGTAGAGTTTCGTTTCTTTCCGTAGATGTTATATTCCTTCACCATTTTTTCACGCTCCTATAATAAAAGTATCCCCCATTTCTTTTTCATTATGTATTATATTGATTGCACCAGTTTCACCTTCTGAACCTCTCATGACTAAAGTCACGAGTGTTCTCGGCTATTTCATAAAGTGAAACTTCCATCAGTGGGGATTTTTCGACGCACAGAAGTGCTAGTCCAGGCGTTGCGACAGGACGTCGCGTTTTTAGCCTGCGTCATCCCCCAACCTAAGGAATGCTCGTTTACACTCATTCCCTTGAGGTGGTTACTAGCCGTTAATGCGGAATTTTTCAGAGCTAATTAAAAGAGAACCAATAAAGCCATTTTTCCAAGGGTATACATTAAATTTTCCCTAGTACCTCATTTAAAGAGTGGAAAAGGCAACCTCTGGGTTGTATGAAAGAAACATTATTCGTATTTTAAAAGGCTATCGATGTCTATGACATCGATAGCCTTTTAATTAATTTACCAAATATTAAAATGGTTTGAATTTACCTTTTTTAAGTAGTAAACCTACCCCACCTTGTAAGAACAATGATCTATCATCAATGACTTTTTTCATGGTTGCAGCAGCCTTACCTTTGAGTTTTTTATCACCAAATACAACACCAATGGCGTCACTATGTCCGAGAGAAGCCACAGTACCTTTTGATTTATAAACAAAGGTTTCAGTTGGTTCATTTTTAAGAACGTGTTTAATGTTTCTAGCTATTACATTGGCTTCTTGAAGAGCAATCTGTGCAGTTGGTGGATAAGGACGACCTGATTCTTCATTCATAATTAAGGCACAATCACCAACAACAAAGACTGAATCATCATCAGGCGCACGTAAATCACCTTTAACAGGAACTTTACTGCGATTTGTTTCAAAACCAGAGTTTTCAACGATAGAATTCGCTTTTACTCCGCCAGTCCAAATAATTGTACCTGCTTTAATTTCTTCAAGCTCTTCGCTACCTTTAGTTTGCATTTTTACACTACCAGGTGTGACTTCTTTAATGAATGTATTTAACTTAAATTGTACACCTTTTGACTCGAGGTAGTTTTTTGCGTAAGTCACAAGTTCAGGATCAAATCCAGGTAAAATGGACGGAGCTCCTTCAACGTTGGTGATTTTAACGAGTGTTGGATCGATATCATACTCTCTGCATAATTGAGGTACGCGGTTAACGAGTTCACCAAGAAGCTCGATTCCACTGAAACCACCACCGCCGACAACAATCGCTAATTGTTCAGGCGTAGCATTTTTGTCATTGTTATAGTTAGCAAATTGGTAATCAATGTGCTCACGAATTCTACGAGCTGTGTTAATACTACGCATTGCAAAGGCGTATTCATCTAAACCTTTGATACCAAATGTTGCTGATTCAAAACCAAGAGCGATAACAAGATAATCATATGTGAGTTCTCCATTTTTAAGGATAACTTTCTTTTCGTCTTTCTTGATTTCTCGCACTGAATCTTGAACAAAATTGACACGGTTTGTATTAATAACATTTTTAATTAGAACTCTTGCTTTGTCATGATGAATCGTTCCAGCCGATACTTCATGTAACCAAGTTGATTCATAGTGATAATTGTGTTTGTTAACTAACGTAATATCTGCATCTTCATTGCTTAGTTCTTTTGTTAAACGTACGGTAGTCATCAATCCACCGTAGCCAGCACCTAGAATTAATATTTTTGGTTTGCTCACTGGTCACACCCACTTCTCTAATAGTATGTTCAAACTGTATTGATTTTGAGGAGGCTGTTCAAAAAAATATCCTCATTTTTTGAACACGCTCTTTTTTAGCAAAAAACATCTATTTGAAAACATCTTTTGCTTCAATAATCAACTTCATCCATAATTAATAATATGTCTTTTTTGTGTATTTTTCAAGCCTAACGACCCTTATATTCCGAATAACTCACTAAAAGGTCAACATCATTATTCGTTCTTTTGTGACAAATTTGCAAACTGCATAACTGTTGCCGTATCTTGTTGATTATCCACATATTGGATTCGCACACTTTCCCCTGGCTCTAAGAAAACCGAGTATGGAAACTTTGTCGAAGTCACGGTGAAAATTTGAGTTTGCCCCTTTATCATAAATTGCGTGATGGTTCGATTATTCTCAAAAGCTTTATAAACACGAATAACTTTTCCTTCTAACGTTTTCGTATTAGCCATGTCTGACGGAACGGCATTATCTTCCATATTTAATGATAGTTTGTTTTTGTAATTATTGAAAGTGTCTCTTTTGTTGTCACTATATCCCATCATTTTTTCATTTTCTGCATTAACAACAGCTAAATTTCTGAAGACCCCATTATCATCTAACACAGGAACAACCCAAGAATACTGACCATAAATGTTATAAAGGGTTGGTCCTACGGCTTTATATCCTTCACGTTTAAACGTCTTATTTACAACGTTAATAGCTGCTCCACCATTAATAATACCATTTGCTTTTGTGTAATATGTCAATTGACCTGATCTTGCATCCATTAATGTATAACCGACCATCGAACCTGAATTAGTATTATTAATCGTATGATCAGTAAACCATTGCATTTGACCCTTTCGATTAAAAACCGCCGTAACCTCATCTTGACCCTTCCATTTCGTTGGCTCATGTACATCCTTTTTCCCTATTAGACTGTTGAAGAAACCATGTTTATACTTTCCAAACCATTCATTTCTTTCTTCCGCAATAGAATCCGGGATGACTTGATCAATAAACGAAGGAACATTTGACATAGAATAACGTTTCATTTTCCCATTTGTTGGATCTACGACAATGACACCATCAACAGAACGAATTTGGCGAAACTTTGTATAATGACCGTAACTGACAACATAATAAGATTTTCCATTATCGTCAGGTTCAAACGAATCCCCATATAGAATGAGATGAGGATATTTTGCTCTAACCACTCGATCTAAGTGATGATTAAAATAGGCTGAAGGGACAATGTCCATTTTTTCTTTTATAAATTGAGGTTCAGCATTTTCATCCTCAGCATTCATTTTTATATATCCAGGTACCGTCCCTGCCTTCATCCATCGAAAAAATCCTTTAAACTCGATAGGTGTTACCCAATACAACTTTTTATCTATTTTTTGAATAGAGGAATCACCTAATTCGTAATATGAGTAATTGCTCACACTACCTAGTAACTTCTCAGATTTATATCTCGCATACTTTTTAGGAACAACAGGAATATGCTGAATATCCACAGGCTCTTCCTTTTCATTGGTCACTTGTGCATTTGCCATATTATATTTGGGGTGGGCTAACGTCAAAGGGTAAATAAATCGAAATCCCGTATAGGCGAGCAAGAAAATTACAATAAATCCAGTGAGATATGTTATAGGTTTTGTTCTCTTTCGACTAAATATTCCAATATCTATCAAAAAAGATACTAAAATTAAAGGAACAAAAGTAACAAAGAGGCCACTATACGTTAAATCGATCAATTTAAAGTATGTAACGAAGAAAATATACAAACAACCAACGAATAGCTTTATAATTTGATAATAATAAAAATGTGTTTTTCTGTAATGCTCTCGCCATATGGACGGTATAAGGGTCATAAATAGGATGGCAATAAAATAAGGTAATATATGCATCATGACAGCTTCCTTTCCTTAATGATGTACAAAAAAAGAACGTAAAGCTTAGCTCTATTCACTTTTACGTAAAAAAACACTTTTTGGTTCCGCAAAACCTATACTCGTAGACAACGGCATTATCCATAGTCCGCTATTAATTAGACGCAAAAAAGGTTCAATCCATATATGGTATGAATTGAACCTGATCAATATTTGATATTAGAGGTTGTTCAAAAAGTCACCAAATGATAAGCTACAAAAACTCGACGCCCGCTTGTTTTTCCGGTCCTCATGTAGTAAAGACCTACATTTTGGTCCTCAAAACAGCGCCGCCTTGATCTTCCGACGCCCAGGACGGGCTAGTACTGGCGTTTCTTGCAGGATGCCAGCGTACTTAGCCAGTAACCCTTTTCGTTTGCCACCTTTTTGAACACGCACTATTAAGAAAAATGATTAGCAATCTTTCGTTGGTGTGCCTGCATTTGTAGCCGTTTTAAAAGAATGACCACATCCGCATGTCGCAATGGCATTAGGATTGGTTATCGCAAAGCCGCCACCCATCATATTTTGCTTAAAATCAATGGTGACGTCTCTTAATAATGGGGCACTTTCTTTATCAATAACAACTTTTATGCCATTGTCATCGAATGAAAGATCGTCCTTTTTAAGAGTATCATCAAATCCGAGTCCGTAAGTTAAACCCGTACAACCTCCGCCATTGACACCAACACGAAGGAATATATCTTCTTTTTCTTCTTCTTTCATCATTTCTTTGATTCGGAAGTTTGCCGCCTCAGTGATTGTTAGAATCATTTTTTTCTCATCTCCTAAATAAAAGGATGATCATATTATATCGTGAAACCCACTTTTACTCAATTAATTGATGCTTATCCTCGGCTTTGCTTGATTAAGATGTTGTGCAAATCATCAATTTGGCGACTGTATTTCAATACGGTGGGATCTAGAAACCCTCGTTCTATAGCAACTGATATCATACGGTGACGGAATAGTTCAATTTGAGCATAAACGTTTTCTTTATTCATCTTTACTGACCTCCTGCTGATCATTTAAAAGAGATTCATACTTTACACATTTTTCGGAAGAAATTTGATTTATCCCGCCTTAACGGGCAAGTATTGACCCACACTTCAAGATTCTGAGTATTCAAAGAAGATTGACGTGGGATCAACTGTCCGTAAAGGTCCGATTGGTTCAGGCTTTCCGTCAGTTGGAGATGACGCAGGCTAAAAACCAGGCGTCCTGTCGCAACACCTACTACTTGCCATCCTGTGTGTCGAAAAACCCCCACTAATGGAAGTTTCACTTTATTAGCAAGGAACCGCATGATCAGTTTTCAGCCATTAATTGCCGATATCCTATGAGAGAAAGAACATTCCATCACAAATCGTAACAGCAGCTCCTGTCATCCAAACATGATTGGATTCACTGTCCCATTCTATTTGAAGATCTCCCCCAGCAAGATGAACGGTGATCAACTCACCTTGATGGATTCGTCCCTCTAAAATCGATGCAACAACGGCTGCACATGCTCCTGTCCCACAAGCTTGCGTAATTCCTGATCCTCGTTCCCAAACTCGATAATGTATTTCATTTTCTGATATCACTTCAACAAATCCAACATTCGTTCCTTCAGGAAAAAGGTCGTGTCCATCGGCTAATTCTGGACCCAATTCATTTATAGGGATATTGTGTATGTTGTCTACAATAAATATACCGTGCGGATTACCCATAGAAACACCAGTTATTTGATAGGCTTGTCCTTCAATGATGTGTGTTTCCTGAATAACTGTTTCTTCTGGCTTTCCTCCGGTCATGGGAATACGTTTACGTTCTAAAATGGGCTCGCCCATATCGATGGTCACTTTGTCAACACCGCCATCAGTTGGGAAGACTTTTGCCTCTACTTTGCCACTAATCGTTTCAATTGAAAAGTGTTCTTTATTCACCAATCCATGTTCAAAAGCATACTTTGCAACACACCTTAGCCCATTTCCACAATTTTTTGCTTCGGAGCCATCACTATTGAAAATGCGCATTTTCACATCTGCTATTTCTGAAGGTAGAATAAGAATAAGTCCATCTGATCCAATACCGGTATTTTGGTTGGACACTTTTTTAGCCAGTTCAGGATACGGTGGCAAAGGCTCCGTATAAGTCAATCGATCGACATAAATATAATTGTTACCTAATCCATGCATTTTTGTAAAAGGTAATCGTGTCATAGATATTCCCCACTTTTTAATTAATAATCTAAAAACTTATCGACAAATATTGTCGTATTTCGCACTTTGGCAAAATTACAAAAGATATTGTTAATGAAAGAACCTCATTCATTCCGCCTTAACGGCTAGAAAAGACCCCCACCTCAAGAATATTCAAAGAAGATAGGTAGAAGATCAACTGCCCGTAAAGGTCCGATTGGTTTTGGCTTTCCATCAGTGGGGGATGACGCAGGCTAAAAGCCAGGCGTCCTGTCGCAACGCCTGCACTAGCACATCCTGTGCGTTGAAAAGTCCCCACTGATGGAAGTTTCACTTTATCTTAAGGCTTGATCACTCCAGATATAATCTTGATCCATTTCAACAATAACTATTTTTTCATGACAGCAAGGCATAATAACATGGGTTTTTATCCCTTCTGCTGCTTGATTAGCTGCTGCTTTACTTAGATGTAAATAGACATTTTCCGTATGACAAAAAGGACACTCTGTGAAGTAATAATCGTCTTTTATTTTTTCGTATGGCCAAGTATGAGAAAAATCCAATTTAGCATCCTCCTTGATAAAGACTTCGTATAACAACTAGATGTAGCCGCTCTTAGCCTTCTTGCTTCTAATTTGTCACCTTTTTGAACACGCACTTATAATATAAATAGTTGTGTGAAAAAACACTACAGAAGATTTCTGTAGTGTTTTAAAACATCGGGTTTTCTTCTAAATAGGCATATATATTTTCAACGAGTTCATCAGGTGTTTCACCTGACACAAACTCACCATTGACTAACGCATAAGGTCCTTCATAGCATAATCCACAATATCCAAGACATGTATATTCAATGACGTCTAGATTAGGATCCTTTTCGAGTTTCTCAAGAGCCTTTTGCGAGCCACTGGCAAGATTACTCATACAGAACTCTATAATTGGCTTCATTTTGGCTCACCTCGATACAATCCTAACGTGTGATTCCTGTTTCGTCAACTTTTGTTGTTTAACTTCATGGACTAAAAGTCAACCTTTTTTATTCAGAAATAGATAAGCCTTCTTCTTTCTCAATATATTGAAAGATTTTCTTCAGATTCGGTATTCCTTCGCCGATTATCGTGTCATTTGCTACGATTAGAGGGAAAAAAAGTTCATCATTAATGATTTTCTCTGTATATTTCTTATCTTGTTCAGTAATGGGAGAATAAATATCCACATATCGGATTGAATGATTTGTATTCGTAAATTTGCGTCCAATTGCTGCTTCGAGCCATTCCATCGTTTCTCTAGAAGATGGCGCTTGGACACAACTTGAACATCGTGCCTCTGAACCATAAACGGTAAGTTCCATAACATTCACCCTCTCATATTAGTGCGTGTTCAAACAGGTGGGCAAACGAAAAGGGTTACTGGCTAAGTACGCCGGCATCCTGCAAGAAACGCCAGTACTAGCCCGTCCTGGGCGTCGGAAGATCAACGCGGCGCTGTTCCCGAGGACCGGCATTTCTCGCGTTGTGGTAGCTTCAGGCGCCAGCCACAGGACGTGAGCGATTTTAGCCAGATATCCTCTTGCATCCACTACATGAGGACCGGAATAAACAAGCGGGCGCCGAGATTCGTAGCTTATCATTTGGTAACTTTTTGAACACCCTCTATAAGCAACTCTTTCTTATACTATATACAGTTTTCTAACAAAACAAAAGTCATGATTTTCTGTCGTAGCTTTCCGCATGGATTTTTTTATCGTTGTCGTTTATAATGGACCTATATGTATGGAGAAGGGAGTCTGAACGACATGCGTGAACAAGTTGAAGAAGTATTAGATAAACTTCGTCCTTTCTTGCTCCGTGATGGTGGCGACGTTGAATTAATTGACGTAGAAGATGGCATTGTACGCGTCCGATTAATGGGTGCCTGCGGTAATTGTCCAAGTTCGACCATTACGTTAAAAGCTGGCATTGAACGAGCACTTCTTGAAGAAGTACCTGGTGTACGTGAGTTAGAACAAGTTTTTTAAATAAAACATAATAGCTAATCTCTCCCCCTCATACATCGTGTGAAGGGGATTTATTTTATCAATAATGAATGATTATTTTTATAGAACTGGCATCTATTTTCTTCAAGTTAAGGTTTTTAACCAATCTACCGCATTGATATGATATCGATTGGCAAACGACTTTAAAAATTGTTCCATTTTTTCTGATTTTTGAATGATCATTTTTAATTGTTTCATCATTTCCTCGGACCTATCTTCACCAAAGTAGTAATCTTCACCACATTCAATAAAAGAAATGGGTAATAATAAACGCCCATATATACGTGATAGGACATCCTCTGTAAGAGGGAATATTTCATGATAGTGTTGTAAGAATACATCAACTTCATTAATTGGGAGAGTGTGTGTCTTCCAAATGGTATCACGAATCCAGTCAGCTATATCTCGAGATCGATGATCAATAACCCACTCCGCTGGATTATCAACTCCATTATCTGACATTTGCTGATTTTTCACTCGATAATGGCAAAGGACGGGTGGTTCAATTTCTAATGAATCCATATTCCAATCAACATAATATTGAATCGCATTTTCTGATAACCCAATGAAATAGGGAAAAACTCGAATGAATTTTTGTTCAAATGGCTGAATGTGATTTGAATTCAAAGATTGATCTACCTTCTTTTTTAAATTGTCAACTCGCTCTCCCCAATACATATTATTTCGCAAGTAAGGTGATTCTTTAAATGTATTAATATCGATACCTAACGTATCTCGATGAAGTTTTGCCAAGTTTTTCGGATAAGAAAATGAATGCCCTCTTGTCATCAATGGCATACTACACAACACATACGGCTGATTTTGTATTTGAATGGTGTATGGTCCTTGAATGGTTTTATGAATGAACATCGACTTTTGATGTCCTGCTGATCGAAGAGATTCAGAAAGCTGCGCAAGTTGATCGATTTCCTGATGATAAAAAGCCGATAAAGGCTGCAAGATGAGTTTTTCGTTATTCCATCGTAGGATGGGTGATTCTTTTGTACCAATATTTTCACATACAAGGCCATATTGTTGATTGATAAACATTATCCATTCATTGTTCATGTCCATCACCTCAGATGATAACGGTTCTTTCTTTTAGGACTATTCTATGCTAAAGCCCATAAAATGTGACATCATTAAACCAGACTTGATTAAAAAACGATTTGGGAGTGAATAAAAGTGAAACAAAAACAACTGAATGTTATTGAAACAAAAGCTAGAGAATGGCTGCTTGATCGTGGTGTAAAAGTGCAAGACATCGCAGAGTTAACCTATCATTTACAAAGGAGTTATTTTCCCCATTTAACGATAGAGGATTGCATTCGGCATGTCGAGAAAGTTCTTTCCAAACGTGAAGTGCAAAATGGGATTCTTACAGGGATCCAATTAGATCGACTGACAGAAAAAGGTTTATTAGACGAACCCCTACAAAGTATGTTAAAAAAAGACGAAGGACTATATGGCATTGATGAAGTTGTCGCTCTTTCTATTCTTAATGTGTATGGTTCGATCGGTTTAACTAACTATGGATATATAGATAAACAAAAACCGGGGATCTTATCGAGACTAAACGATAAATCCACCGGTGACTGTCATACTTTCTTAGACGATATTGTTGGTGCTATCGCTGCAGCTGCCGCGAGTCGTCTTGCTCATAATTCAGACGTAACACCAACTTCTTAACTTTAATAGCCAAAATTGCTTTAGTTTCTTAAAGAGGTTGTTCAAAAAGTCACCAAATGATAAGCTACGAATCTCGGCGCCCGTTTGTTTTTCCGGTCCTCATGTAGTAAAAACCTACATTCCGGTCCTCAAAACAGCGCCGCCTTGATCTTCCGACGCCCAGGACGGGCTAGTACTGGCGTTCTGGCAGGATGCCAGTGTACTTAGCCAGTAACCCTTTTCATTCGTCACCTTTTTGAACACGCACTTAAAATGTCCATTCTTCTAATGACGAAAGGGCGTAAGTTGGTTTTTCCTTTATGGCTAGTAACATTTCTTTTGTTGTTACTCCTGTATGGACAAGTAATGTATCAATGCCTGCCCTTAGTCCCGCAAGAATGTCCGTATGATAATTATCACCAACCATAATGGTACGTTCCGCTGCTGTACCTATTTTCTTTAAGGCTTGTTCTACGATGATTGGCTCAGGCTTTCCGATAAAAATGGGATCAACCATCGTAGAAACAGAAACTACGGATGTCAACGATCCATTCCCTGGAAGAAATCCTTGTTCTGTTGGAAGAGCAATATCAGGATTCGTGGAGACAAATTTGGCTCCTTTGCGAACAGCTAGACAAGCTTTTGTTAACTTTTCATACGTTATTTCACGGTCCATTCCCATAACCACATAGTCTGGTTTTTCTTCTTCATATTTAAGACCAACCTCTTCTAGTGCTTGCTTTAATCCTACTTCTCCAATAAAATAAACCGATGCATTTGGATTTTCATCTTTAATAAATTGGGCTGTTGCCATACTCGTGGTCAACACGTCATCAGGTGTTGCTGGTACACCAAATTGTTGTAATGACTCTGCAACAACTTCTTTTGTTCGTGTTGAATTGTTAGTGACAAATAAATAGTTAATATCTTTTTCTTTCAGTTTTTTTACGAATTGAACAGCCGCTTCTATTTTTTCCGTTCCTCGGTACATCGTTCCATCAAGATCAATTAAAAATCCTTCATAATGTTTCATCAACATCCCTCACAATTACTATTTTAAATTAAGCATAAAGATTTTTCGCTATGTTCTGTATCAATCAGTTGATTTTATCTTTTTTACGACAAAATAGGCACAGCCAAAATTACAATATTCAAATATGTAATCCGTAAGTGTACTGATTTTGGTGTCGTAGGAGGCTTTTCGATGGGTATCCTCATAGAAACCACGTAGTCTCAATTGCTCATATCCCCAATCTCCAACAATATAATCGAACTTGGTTAGTATATCACTATACCTCTGTAAAAATGAAGCTTCTTTCCAGCCATCGCGAACATTCTCAATAACTTCATATGTTATATTATTGACCATGACTTTCTCACTCAAATTTCTCACTCCTTGCCAAAACTTTCTCCATAAAATTCCAAGTAAATTTACTCTAAAAAAGGTCATGATATATAGTGAAACTTCAATCAGTAGGAGTTCTGCCTACCTCTACTGACTGTAAGCTGAACCAATCACGGTTTCTTGTCTAATAATTGTTCTATTATGCATCTAACGATTCCGCTTTAACGTACTGCCCGTAAATAGCGAGCTATTGATGAAACGGAGAGAGCACCGAAAGAAAAATCACTCGTTTTGTTTATATTATAACAGTTTATCCAATTTTATATCTCCTCTTATCTCATTTCAACTTGGAGAATCGGGGTTGGATTTAGTGTTATAACTAGTTTACAAAATTTAGTAGGGAGGCAAAGCATGTCTTTTTTATTTCGAACCTTGTTTTTATCACTGCTCTTATTTTGCTTTTCTACCCCTTTAGTTGATAAAAACAGTCTTGCTAAACAAGATATATTTGATGAACGTAAAGCGTTATATCTGAAAACAGCTGCAGTCACTGGTGTACCTTGGACAATCTTAGCTGCCTGCGATCAATATGAACGCAATATCCACAGACTAAAGTCAACGACAAATACAAACGATGAGCTGATTGGTATAAAAATGGATGAACATCTGTGGGTTGGATTATTAAATCCAAATCCGAAAGATACAAATCCAAAATCTATTGGTTTTTTTCAAGGGCAAGGAAAGGATGGAAATGGTGATGGCATCATCGATATCCACTCCCCTGAAGATGTTTTATATAGCTATGCTTCTATCCTTTCACATGAAGGACCCGGTCTAGACAATGAGAAAATTGCCTTATGGAAAATGTATCATCGTGGAAAAACGGTTGAAATGATAACTGAATACGCCAAACTATATCGACACTTCAATACCACACAGTTAGAAACTCATGCTTTTCCAGTCCCTGTTCATATGAATTATGATTATCAATCAACTTGGGGTGCTAGACGAGGATGGGGCGGTCTACGCATACATGAAGGAACTGATATTTTTGCTGACTACGGGACGCCAGTTCTCGCTACGTCTTACGGTGTTATCGAAATGATGGGGTGGAATAAATATGGAGGATGGCGTATCGGTACGAGAGACCCACAAAATAATTATCATTACTTTGGACATTTACGAGGCTATGCCAACAACGTTCATGAAGGATCAGTGATAAAACCAGGACAAGTCATCGGTTATGTTGGAAGCTCCGGTTATGGACCTGAAGGAACACAGGGCAAATTCCCTCCCCATTTACACTATGGTATGTATCGAGATAATGGTCGTACTGAATTTTCATTTGATCCATATCCATACTTACGAACATGGGAAACAAAAAGTTTACAACAACATAAAAAATGAAGGCTCTTTACGGGCAGTTGATCCCCTCCTATCTTCTTTGATTATTCAGAATCTTGAGGCGGGATCTTTACTAGCCGTTAAGGTGGAGTAAATTGAAGAAAGGAAGGATGTATGACCACGACCATACATCCTTCCTTTTTGTATTAAATCATTTTTTAGGTAATGGTAAGGCTGGTGTTGAATGAGCGCCATTTCCATCCTGATAATAAGAAGGAACTGGCCCTTTAACAAGCGTTTCAAAAATAGGGACATTTCGAGTAATCGGTTTTGCCTTAACCGCAAATGGAATAATAACATTAATATCAACACGAACTTGAAGATAGAGTCGATAATAGTTGGTGGTAATATCTAACGCTGTCACCTTGGAAACAACATTAACTTTAACATCACTGATTAATTCCATATTAATGGGCACTCTAGGTCCTAAGTTCGATAACAAAGCATTGTGAGAAGCTTCACCTAATGGTATTTCTGCAACCACACCACTGTGTTTTTTAGGATTTTCCTTTATTGTGACATCGTCTAATTCCGAATTACTAAAATCAACGTTCCCTCTTTCGACCATACGAAGGAACCATTGAATTCGATTTTCCGTTTCAGTCATGTATTGTGTTATGGCAACGGTGTTTGGCGTTACGTTGACTGGATAACCCTCTTTATTATATTTTATTGTTGCTAATTGTTTTGCTATTTTTTGTGGATTGTCGAGTTTAGCTGAATCATTTGTTAAATCATTCAGGGTTTTTTTTCCTATGCCATAATTGATGGCATAAGAGCCAATCTGATCGGCCTGTGTTGATGCGATCGTCATTAAAGAAGGTGTGATACTTTTATCGATAATCCTCAGTCCAACAAAAGTAAAGATGGAAAAGAGAATCGTTGTAATTAATAAAACATGTTTGAAAGGTAGATTTCGTCGTTTACGGTATCTTCGATATGGTTTAAACATTGCGAATCCCCCTTTATAAAGCATGTATATGCCTAACTAAAGGGGGACATACGTTTTTTATTATGACGCTAAATCCATTTTATCTATTTGTGCTTTCATTTAACTCATTTTTAACAAAGCCTCTTTGCCTATCATCCCTTTTGTAATCCCCATTTGCTCTGCATGTGTTGTCACAGACTCAAGAGGACATGATAGCAATTGATCAATTGTTCTTACTCCTACAGCACGACCACTAATGATACCACGATCACTTAAATGATCATTCAGAAATTTAACATCTAAAGCTCCACACATGATGTAGCCGACATCATTATAAACGGCAAGTAATGTTGTTTTTGGCATTTTTACGGTGACACTGGTAAAAGGCTTTCCTTCGATGATGATCGTCTCTAAATTAACCATTGAACCACAACTCCTTTACCATTATCTTATGGTAAAGGAAAAGTCTTGGTGCCTATTTTTAGGCTTGAACCAAACCAAGATACAAAAGGCCGCCCAGAGGCGCCTCATTTTGGCGAAAAGATTGGTTTTATCAAATCAACACAGGAGCATGATAAAAATTTCATTTAAAATATGTCTTCAATTTCCATCCGAGCAGATCTCTTAAGGTTTCTGGAATAAAAAAGTTTTGCTTTGCCTTCGCAATCGGTGGTAATAAGGCTCCAAAGGTGAACATGTCGATTGTGGCGACTTTATATGATGCATACCGATTTAAAGGTTGGTTATTCACCATGACATCCTCTTCATGTATGCTACCTTCACGTTCATTATAACTAAGCCCACTAAAAATCAGAGCTCCAACCACTTTTCCCCTGAATCCAAATCCTTTAAGTTCAAAAGTTTGAAATTCCTTATCTCTACCTGTATTAATAATGGTAAGGAGATCTTCTCCAGTTAGTTGAACATTACATGGATTAATGGGATGTGGACATATACGGTGAATCATTTCCTTTGTGACAACTCCAGGCTCCAACCCCTTTAAAATCAACCCTGCATTGATAATACTCATATCCGCATGGCACCATTCACGTAAGCTCTCAGCCAACAAACAAGGCAATTCACTCTTTCCATACCAATCGACTGATAAAGGCCCTGGCATGACCGTTATGACTTCTTGTAACGTTTCCATACCTTTTTGTGAAAGTTCATGAATTAAATATTTGGTCTCAATGTCTTCATCTTGATCTAATGGAATAAGATATGCCTCTTTATTGACGATTGTTTTTGTAGATTCTTCAATTTCTAACGTAACATGTCCTGCAAATTGGCCGTATTTTCCTGCTTGTGTAATAAGGGTTGAGCCTATTTTTAAACCATTATGCAAGAAATGATGCGTATGTGAACCTAGAATAACGTCAATATCCGGTAATTTTTCCGAAATCATCTTATCAAATGGTAGACCAATATGCGACATTAGAACGACAGCATCGGCTTGTTCTCTTAAACATTTGATAATCGGTTCTACTTCACTAAATGGATCTCGTATATCCCAACCAAGAGGTGAATAAAAATCACTAAACCTTGCCGTCACGGCTGTTATCCCAAGCGTGATTCCTTCGATTTCGAAGATAACAAAAGGGGTACACCAATGAGGACGATTTCCTTCTTTATCATACAAATTAGCTAATACAACTTGAAAATGGCGGTGATCATATAAATGATCAAGAATATCTTTAGTAAATGTTATGCCCTCATTATTTCCTATTGTAATAAAGTCATAGCCCGCTTGATTAAGCAATTTGACATTTCCGGAACCCATCGTCCCTTCTGTAAGAGGGTTCACTCGATCCATATGATCGCCTAAGTCAAACAGGAGAGAAGGTTCACCATTATTTTTTAATTGCTCTCTTTGATTTTTTATATAAGTAATAAAACTTGCCCAATGTTCAAAATGGCTATGTATATCATTTGTATGAAATAAATGGAGTTTTTTCAACGTTCATTCTCCTATTTTTTAAATATTTTATCTCTATAAGTGCGTGTTCAAAAAGGTGACAAATGAAAAGGGTTACTGGCTAAGTACGCTGGCATCCTGCCAGAACGCCAGTACTAGCCCGTCCTGGGCGTCGGAAGTCTAAGAGCGGCGCAGTTCCTTAGGACCGGCATTCCACAGGAAGTGGTAGCTTCAGGCGCCAGCCACAGGACGTGAGCGGTTTTAGCCAGCGATCCTCTTGTATCCGCTACATGAGGACCGGAAAAACAAGCGGGCGCCGAGATTCGTAGCTTATCATTTGGTGACTTTTTGAACAACCTCTATAAACAATTTTATCTCTATAAGTGCAAAAAAGGAATGACCAGTTATTCTGGCATTCCTTTTTAATATACCCTAAATTATTAGGATTGAACAAGCATACGGTCTAGTGCAAGTTTTGCCTCTTTGGCTATGTTATTAGGCACTTTAATAATATTTTGTGGATCCCCTTCGGTAATCTTCTCTAAAGCATAGGTGAAGTGCGGAAGATCAATTCGGTTCATGGTGAGGCAGGCACACATCATCGTATTAAGAGAATGAATAGTTAGTTCAGGATGGTCTTGTTTCAAACGTTGAACTAAGTTCATCTCTGTACCGATAGCCCAATGAGTACCAGCTTCTGCTTCTTCAATTTTTTTAATGATATATTGTGTCGAACCAGCATAGTCAGAAGCCTCTACGACATCATATGAGCATTCCGGATGGACAAGAATTTGTATCTTTGGATCCTTCTCACGCCAACTGTTGATGTTTTCAAGCGTGAATTTTTCATGGACGGAACAATGTCCTTTCCACAGAATCACTTTTGTCTCTTCACTAGCCTCACCTTCATAATTATTTTGAATTGGATTCCACACGACCATATCTTTAAGCGGTATCCCCATTTTCGCACCGGTATTTCGTCCAAGATGTTGGTCAGGGAGAAAGAGAATTCTTTTTTTCTGAGTAAAAGCCCATCTCATCATTTTATCAGCATTTGAACTCGTAACTGTTGCTCCACCATGTCTCCCACAAAAAGCTTTTATTTCAGCTGTTGAATTGACATAAGTCATAGGAATAATTGTATCGCCAAATGTTTCTTGGAGAATAGGCCAAGCTCGTTCTAGTTGGTGAAGATTGGCCATATCTGCCATTGAACAGCCTGCTCTCATGTCAGGAAGAATGACTTTTTGGTCTTCACTCGTTAAAATATCTGCTGTTTCCGCCATAAAGTGAACGCCGCAAAAAATGATATACTCCGCCTCGGTATTTTTAGCCGAAATTTGGGCTAACTGTAGTGAATCCCCTTTATCGTGAGCAAATTGAATCACTTCATCTTTTTGATAATGATGGCCTGGAATATACACTTTTGAACCTAGTTCATCAATCATTTGCTTCGCTTTTTTTTCTAAGTCAGCCTGATTCATGGTTTTATACTTTTCAGGTAAGTCGTTTGTTTTTACAAATTGTTCTAATAGACTCATCATTGTGGTGACATCCTAAGACGTTCACCTTCACCTCCTATGATCCGCTTTCTTTCCTGACTTGCCTAAGATCTTCTAAACTTTTTGGATAACCTCAACCGGTTGAATGTTAAAACTGATATCCATCGCTTGATATGAATGTGTAAGAAAACCAAGAGAGATATAATCTACACCTGTTTTCCCGTACGCTTCGAGGGTTGAAAGATCAATACCTCCAGATGCCTCAGTTATAATGTGACTTGGAACATATTGAATGAGCTTACGGATTTCATCCGGCGTACAATTATCGAACATAATAATATCTGCATTGGCCTTGACGGCTTCTCGTACCTCATCTAAACATGTGGTCTCTACTTCAACTTTCACTGTATGCCCAAGTTTTGCTCGAACTTTTTCTACTGCTTGCTTTATACTCCCCGAATAAGCAATATGGTTATCTTTTAACATGACTGTATCATATAGACCTGTTCGATGATTAAACCCGCCTCCACATGTTACGGCGTATTTTTCAAGCATACGTAAACCAGGGGTTGTTTTTCTTGTATCACAAATACGCGTTTTTGATCCTTGAAGCTTTTGGACAGCTCTGTGCGTCATCGTTGCGATGCCACTCATTCGTTGCAAGAGATTTAATAAGACACGCTCAGCTGTCAGTAAATCTCTCACAGAACCTTGAACGGTTATGATATCAACACCTGCTTCTACATAATCCCCTTCGTTCACATGCACGGTCATCTTAATATCAGGGTTGATGAGCCTATAGCCTTGCTCCACAACATGAAGACCGGATACAACACCTGAAGATTTCACCGTATAGGTCCCTGATGTTTGATCATTTGGAAGAAAAATAGATTCACTCGTTAAATCTCCATCTCCAAAATCTTCATTAAAAAAGTCTTGTAACAACATGTTTAATTTAATAGTGTTCAAGTTGACGATTCTCCCTTATTATTTGCTTTAACTGCCATGCTGGATCCTCATTCGGATAATCAGATCTGAAATGACCCCCGCGACTTTCGGTTCTCTCAAGTGCAGATGTTGTAATTAACCATGCTGTTAATAACATGTTGAAACGGATCATTTCATCTTTTCCTATATAAAGTTGGCGCGGAACATGTGTAAAGTCGATCCATTCCTCGCACCAATTTTTCATTTCTAATAACGTCTGTTCGTCACGGATAATACCGACATTGGACATCATGCGTTTTTCGATATCTTTACGACTTGGTAATTCGAGAGTCGATTTTTCTGGAATGCTTTTTTCTAAATAATCAAATGTGTTAAGGGGTGATTCTAGAATTTCATGTGAGACGCGATCCGCAAACGTTACGGCTTCGAGTAAAGAATGACTGGCGATCCGATTTGCTCCATGAACACCGGTACATGCCACCTCACCACAAGCCCAAAGACCATTGAGTGAACTTTGTCCATTCTGATCCGTTACGATGCCTCCCATCGAAAAATGATGACCCGGCGCAACTGGAATTCTTCCTTCGGAGATATCCACACCAGCCTTTTCACAAATTGAGGTAATGGTTGGAAAGTGTTTATCAAAGTCTTTTATCATCGAAATATCAAGATAAACGGTGTCAGCAAGACCCTTCTGTTTTGCCTGATAAAGTGTCCTGGCTACAATGTCTCTTGGGGCTAAATCCTCAAGTGGATGAACACCTTCTAATAAACGTTCGCCGTCTTGATTAACTAATTTGGCTCCTTCCCCTCGGACCGCTTCAGAAACGAGTCCATAAGACTTACCGTCCTTGACAAGTAGAGTGGGATGAAATTGAATAAATTCCATATCCGCGAGTTCTGCCCCAGCCCGGTAAGCCATCGATAACCCATCTCCAGTCACCGCTTCGTCATTCGATGAAGGCTCATATACATGCCCGGCACCTCCTGTAGCTAAAATGGTATGTGCAGCCGTATAGATAACGGGCTCATTTTCTTTATTAAGGGCAAAACAACCAACACAACGTTGATCTTCGATAATGAGATTCATGGCAAATGTATGTTCATGAATGGTGATGGTATCCGTCACTCGAGCTTTCAAGGTTTCTACGATTCGCCTTCCGGTCGCATCACCCCCTGCATGAAGAACACGCGAAGCTGAATGCCCGCCTTCTCTAGCCAGACTAATTTCCCCTTGTTTATTGCGATCAAATTGAACGCCTGCTTCGATTAAATCCTTTATTGTACGCTTACTATGTTTAACAAGATAGGCGGTTGTTTCTTGGTTATTATGAAATCGCCCTGCCTTTATGGCATCTTCTAAGTGGATCTGCCAATCATCCGTTTCTGCAAAAGTGGCTGCGATCCCGCCTTGAGCCAAATATGAATTACTCGACGTCCACGCTTCCTTTGTCAACACGATGACCTGTTTTTGTGGGGCAAGTTTATATGCAGCATATAGTGCTGCCAAACCGCTTCCGATAATAACAACATCAGCTTGAAAGGTTTCCATTTTCATCACCTGTTTTTACATATGTCTTGACACCTATATTGTCACATTATTAAACTATTAGCAAGCATTAAAACTAAGTTGGTAAGAATTGATAAAAGAGGTTGTTCAAAAAGTCACCATATAATAAGCTACGAATCTCGGCACCCGTTTGTTTTTCCGGTTCTCATGTAGTAAAAACCTACATTACGGTCCTCAAAACTGCGCCGCTCTTAGCCTTCTTGCTTCTAATTTGTCACCTTTTTGAACAGGCACTAAAAGAATATTAAAGCAAGATGACAAATCAAGAAAAAAATGATCTATTTTCGAACTTAATGCTAACTATCTATGCTTAAAACAACTAAGGAGAATTTATCATGATATATTTAGATTATGCTGCGACGACACCGATGTCTGATGAAGCACTTGCAACATATACCGAAGTTGCCAAACAATACTTTGCGAATACGATGAGTCTCCATGATATGGGGACAAAAGCGAATGATTTGCTAAATTTCTGTCGTGCTAAATTAGCTAAAGCTATCAATGGAGATCCAGATGGCGTTTACTTTACTTCTGGTGGATCTGAAAGTAATTTTTTAGCCATCGAGGGTTTGGCTCGTGGGAATCGAAATAAAGGGAATCATCTCATCACGTCACATGGGGAGCACGATTCGATAATAAATACATTTAAAAAGTTGGAAACTGAAGGTTTTGATGTAACGTATTTAGATCGTCAAATTGATGGGATTGTTCGTTTAGATGACATCATACCTCATTTAAGAGAAGAGACGATCTTAGTCGCGCTTGGACACGTGAATAGTGAGATTGGGGCTATTCAAGATATAGAAGCGATTGGAAGCGAACTGTTCAAAAGAAACATCTTATTTCATTGCGATGTTGTTCAGTCTTTTGGAAGACTACCGATTCATGTCAATACTATGCATATATCAAGTCTATCCATCTCTTCTCATAAAATTTATGGCCCAAAAGGCGTTGGGGCTTGCTATATTGATCCATCGCTGACATGGGAACCTCTTCTCCCAAATAGTACACATGAAAAAGGGTTTCGAGCGGGTACCATTAATCTTCCTGGCATTGCTTCTTTCATAACAGCGACTGAAGCCATTTTTAAGACGATGACGAATGAACTTGAAAGAATGAAAGAACTGAGAAAACTTTTTATTGAAAACTTAAAAGATTTGAATCAGCCTTTTGTGATAGAAGGAGAAGAAGAGACTACATTGCCAAGTACATTAGCGATTCGTGTAAACAAAATAGAAGGGCAGCAATTAATGTTAGCATGTAATCAATTAGGCCTTGCTATTGCGACTGGATCAGCCTGTCATTCCGGACATCATGCACCATCTAGTACGCTTATTGCCATGGGGAGGTCGAAAGATGAAGCTAGAGAACTTGTCCGATTATCTTTTGGGAAATGGACCACAAAAGAAGATATTCGCCAAGCAGCCAGTCGGTTTAGGGAAGCTGTCAATCGTTGTTTAAACCATGTCTAATTATTAAGTATTTTCCTTACTTATTATAAATTGTTATAATTCATCCAAATTTAGTATATAATTAGTCTATTAATCATCTTTATCTTTAGAGATTGATAGACTATTTTTTAATTTGTTGATGGAGTCATTGGAGGTTTTGATGAATAAGTCGCTGATTGTTTCGTGTCGTCTTTTTTTCATATGTTATATGATTTTGACTTACTTATTTTCTGAAGTTTATCATTTTATGTTACTGAATATCCTACTCGCCTATATCCCCTTTGAGTTATCCATTTGGTTGTCTAGAAAAAAGAGACCCTTCATCGTTTTTGCCCTTGTCAGTGTCGTATGGCTAGTTTTTTATCCGAATGCACCTTATTTGCTGACAGACTTTTTTCATTTGCAGGATCTTGGTATGAAGGATGTTGCTTCAGGACAATTTAAAATGAATGTTTATATCTGGTTCCAATTTTTTATTCTTTTACTTGGCATATTTTATGGATTATTTATCGGTTTTCGGTCCTTAGAAACAATGTTACGAGAATGGATGAATCGTTTAAAAATCAATTCCTATGTCAGTTATTTTACGATACTCTTGATTATTACTTTATTAACTAGCTATGGAATCTATCTTGGTCGATTTGTCCGTCTCCATACCATCTACCTTGTCACAAAACCAATCGTCAGTATCCATGAGATGTTCTCGGTATTTTCCTCGTCCTTCTTTATTTTTATTTCCATTTTCACTGGATTACAACTGTTTGTTTTTATCCTTTATAGCGGCTTGATTTCATCCGAAAATAAAATAAAGTGAAACTCCATCAGTAGGGGTTTTTCGACGCACAGGATGTGCTAGTGCAGGCGTTGCGACAGGACGCCTGGTTTTTAGCCTGCGTCATCCCCACTGATGGTAAGCCTGAACCAATCGGACCTTTACGGGCAGTTGATCCCCTTCCTATCTTCTTTGAATACCCAGATTCTTAAGGTGGAGGTCTTTTCTAGCCCTTAAGGTGAGATAAAAAAATCATCATAAGGTCAAGGGATTATCTTTTCTCTCTCCTATACCATGAAGGTTTTAGTTGATATGATTAAGATAAAAAGAAAATTCTTATTATAACTGTTTAGTTATGTTACAATTATGAAAATACTTTCATTTGGAGGATCTGGTGGAAAAACGGCATACTAAAATAATTCATAACTAAAGATCTTTCTTCATTCACAAAATTAGAGATTAGTATAATAGATCATCCTTGTTTTTTACAAGACCTCTAAAACTCATTGACAGCATAGCCAGAAATTGATCGATAAATGGCCGCATGCTCTCCATCGAAGCCTCCGGGTACTGCTTGAGATAACTAAATACTTGCGTTTCGTAATAGCTTATATGAGATTGAATCACCGCATGAAGGGTGTTAATATTTACGTCCTCTTTCAGGTCAAGTTTATCGACCATTTTTGAAAAATACTCCGTTCCAATAGATTTCATGTCAGCATACACTTCAGTCATCCGCCCTGCCAATTTTTCGGGTGGATTGGTCATCGCTTCGACAACTAGAGGATAAATATCCGGATGGTCTTTCATAAATTGCAACTCTTTCTCCGAATAAATTTTAAGATCATTAATCACTCGGTTGGTTATCGGCCAATTCTCATAGTCAAGTTCTTTCAATGTAAAGTCAATAGCATAGTGAATACACGCTTCATATAGTTTTTCTTTTGATTCGTAATAATGAAAGATTAAGCCTTTTGATGTATGGGCCATTTTTGCAATGTGATTGGTAGAAGCCTGCTCAAACCCTTTTTCCGCGAATTCATGTATGGCCGCTTCTAGAATTGATTTTTCTTTTGATTCTAGCATCTATACTTTCAAGTCCTTCCTCCGGTAAATCCAAAATGTCAAGCAACAAGCGATTAAGATAATAAGCCAATCGGTCAGCATATACTTTCCTTCAATACCATCTTGAAATACCTTACTAGGCAACGCTGCTTCTATTGGAGAAAAATAAGTTAGGAACCGGAAATCATGTTGGAGTTTCCCCACAATCCCCAATATATAGGTTAAGAAGACAAGCCCTAAAGATAGGGACGTTGCTGACTTATTTGATGATAACATGGATGAAAGTAGAAAACCAACACTGAGAAAGGTTAAACCCATCACCCATCCAGCTAAGGCAAAAAGAGAAAAATTAGTGACAAGATCAGATGCTGAAGCACTAGATTCTTTAAAAATAAGACAAATTAAGAGTGAAACACAGACCGAAATAATCCAGTACAATGTATAAAGTAGTAAACTTGATAGCATTTTAGAAACGATGATGGAAGTTCTTGAAATAGGCTGTGCATACAAGTATTCGATTGTTCCCTCTGCTTCCTCTCTTGCCAAACTATTCGTTCCCAGCATAGCTGCAAAAATCCCAGTCGCAATCATAATATACTGAAATATATATCCGAAGTACCCACCAACGGTTGAAAGAGCAGCCATGTCTGAAATATTGAAAGCCTCCATCAGCTCTTGCGGCATCGCATTTTTGAACTCACCCATACTCTCTTTCATTGATGGGAATATCGCCATCATTCCAAATGTCAACAAAGTGACGACAATCATCCAAATGAGCAGACTTTTCGTATGCGTTTTACATTCTAGTCTAAATAACGTCATCACCATTCTCCCCCCTTATTTTCATACATGGACATGAACTGTTCTTCTAGATCACGATTCGAAACTGTGATATCATCAAGCTCATTTGAAAGTTCTTTTAATGTAGTAAAAAGCTGAACTAGGTCTTTTTCATAGAGAAAACGAATTTCATCTTCATTCTGAGTGATGCTCTTTGCACCGATGGCTTCCATTTGCTCAACAGGTAAATTACGGCCTTTCAGTGTAACAACTTTTACTTTTTTATTCATTTTTGTTAGGTCTTCCACACCGATCAGTTGTCCGTTTTTAATGAAAGCTATCTTTGAACAATAATCTTCCACTTCTTTAAGATTATGACTAGATAAAAAGATCGTAACACCTTGTTCTTGTTTTTCTTTCATCAATCGGAACAATCTTGCATGCATCAGTGGATCAAGTCCATTTGTTGGTTCATCTAGAATAAGTAATTCTGGTTGGTGAATCATGGCACAGACAATAGCCACCTTTTTCTTATTGCCTAATGAAAGATCGCCAAATTTTTTCTTTCGATCAACTTGAAACAGTTCACATAACTCATCGACTTCTTTTTTATTTTCTTTTACTTGATGAAAGTCCATGGTATAGCGGATTAAATCTTGAACACGAAGTTGTGGATAAAAGCGGACATCACTAGGCACGTAACCTATTCTTTTTTTGACAGCCACATTTCCAGCAGGCATTTCCTGACCAAAAAGCTTGACGGTTCCCCCATCTTGCTTAATAAAGCTTAGAATCATGTTCATTGTTGTCGACTTTCCCGCTCCATTTGGACCAATAAACCCAAAAAATTCGCCTTTTTCAACTGTCAAAGACAAATCTTTGACAGCTGCAAATTTACCGAAGTACTTACTAATATGGTTTAATTCTATGACCGGCAACATCACGCCACTCCTTTCTCAAACAAAAATGACCACTTGGTCAATGACACTATATCACGGATTGACCAACCGGTCAGTAATGAATTTGAATGTCCATTATCTGCTTTCTTGAACATGGTTTTTGTTATATAAAAGTAATTATTAATTATTAAATAATGCAAGGGGTTACTTAGAAGGGAAGCCAGAAAGAACCCTGACTTATAGAGGTAGAAGCAGTATTAAGTGATCCGATCGAGGTGGAACAATGGAAAAATTATCTTCGCCTCTTTAAGAATTAGGGACTTAACCACTCATATATCACACATAAAAACTCTTCGTAAATGTTAAAGACTACCAATCACATGTTTTGATTTTCTTAAATCTGGTCATTATAATATAGGAATAAATTTGTAGGGGGTTTATTAATGGATTTTTCTAAAGTTATGCAAGAACGTCGATCAGTTAAAAAATACGATCAAAATGTTAAAATGACGAAAGAAAAAATAGAAAAAATCATTGAAATAGCATCATTATCTCCATCAGCATGGAATTTACAACAATGGCATTTTCTTATTGTAACGGATGAAGATAAGAAACAACTATTGCAAAGGTGCGCTTGGAATCAACCAAAAGTCTCGGAAGCCAGTGCGTCAATTGTCGTACTAGGTGATTTACTTGCTTATGAAAGAGCAGGAGAAGTAGCTGAAGAATGGGCTCAAAAGAGTTATGTTCCTTCTGACGGAAAAAAGGGATTAATAGACAGTATCTACAATTTCTATGAAGACATTCAAACGCAAAGAGATGAAGCCATACGCGGGGCCTCTCTTGCTGCGATGTCTCTTATGTTAACTGCCAAAGATATGGGCTATGCTACATGTCCAATGATCGGTTTTGATCCTGAAGCGATTCGAAAAGAGTTTAGTATTCCAGATCGTTATGTTCCTGCCTTAATGATTACACTCGGCAAAGGGGAAGAAACGAGAGAACGTGCAAGCAGGCGAAGTCCTAAAGAGATTATTACATATGAAACTTTTTAAACCAATAACATGACCCTCCACCATTATGGTAGAGGGTCATGTTAATGTTGAGTTAAAAAGTATAAGAACCAAACCACATGATTTCAAATGTGTATTTTCTGTGAAGTCGTTTACTAATAAAGACGACTAAGTTATAATCATTTTGATTTTGGTAAGGAGGATCAAAGGCATAATTTATTTTGTAAGCGTTTTAAATTAAATTTAATTAAGGAGTAAAAATATGACAAAGTTTAAACTATCATCAATGAGTCTACGAACACTACAAATAATGCTCATTGTGCTAATCGTTATTATTCCAGATTCTATTATTTTTTCTTATATCTATAAAACCGTTACCAATTCTATGCAAAAACAATTAAACAATAGCGCAACAAACAGTGTTCATTTGCTAAATAATAATATTACAGAGTTTATTAGTGGTGAAGAGCACGTTTTAAATAACATAAGTAAGCATCTATCAGGTGATTTTGAACAAAAGCAGGCCATGCAGACACTGCTCGATTACATACATGAAACTGATAACAGTAGTAATGCCTTCACTTTAGGCAATGTAAAGGGTCAATACGTTCGTTCGCCCAATGTTAAAGTAACGAACGATGTCAGACAGGAGCTTTGGTACAGGGAAGCCATGGCTCATCCAGGAAAAGTGATCATTACCCCACCTTTTGTCTCAACATTAACAAAACAAATAACAGTTATTATCGCAAAGACAACCCCTGATAACAAAGCTGTTATAAGTATGGATGTTAAGATAAGCTCTTTAGAACAGTTAACAAAACAAGTTACCGTGGGCAATAGCGGTTATGCGTTTTTACTGGATGAAGAAATGAAATGGATTGCAAATCCAAAGTCGAAAGTGGGTTCCAAAGCAGCTGAATTATTAAGAAATAAATTGGCTCATTCCTCAAATGGAACGTTTACCGATACTCGTTATCAAAGTAATGATGAGATCTTCTTTACAACAAATTCACTAACTGGATGGAAAATAGGTGGTGTTATGTCAGCCAAGGATATAAACACTATTGTTCATCCTCTTATATTAAAACTAAGTGTTATTGCGATGATAACCTTAGTTATTATCATCATCCTTGCTTGGCTATTTATTTTCTATAAAATCATTCGTCCACTGGACATCTTTGTTAATATATTTTCAAAAATAGGATCTGGGGATCTCACACGCAGTTTAGGAAAAGAGGTTGCCGCTAATAAGGAATTTACGAAAATGTCACATAGTGTCAATAAAATGATTGATTCTTTAAAAGTTTTGTTTGCTAGTATTCGAGAAAAGTCTGAATTGCTAGCTGCCTCTTCTGAAGAACTCACAGCGTCTACCGAAGAAAATAAAGCTACATCTGATGAGATTGCTCACTCCATTCAAGAGGTGGCATCAGGAGCGGAGGAACAATCTAAACGTGTCGACGACTCTATGAAAAATGCTGATGCGATTCAAGCGGCCTTGACCCATATTGAGAATAGAATTGATCACTTAAATGATACTTCTGAAAAATCGATGTCTACAGTTAACAATGGATTGAATGCCGTCACCCTAACGACTCAACAAATGAATTCGATTAAATCGATCGTTGAGGATCTTTCATCTATTGTAGATAACCTAAGCCATCGTTCAGGTGAAATTGGTAAAATTATTAATGTCATTAACGATATCGCCGAACAAACTCACCTTTTATCATTAAATGCAGCTATCGAAGCTGCTAGAGCCGGCGAAGAAGGTAAAGGATTTGCTGTCGTTGCCGAGGAAATTAGGAAGCTCGCTGATCAATCCTCTCAATCAACCAAACAAGTTCATAATACGATTACTTTGATACAAAATGAAACAAATCTAGTTGTTGAATCCATGAACAGAAGCGTTGAAGAAGTAGAAAAAGGGATACGTGTTGTAGATAAAACTGGCCATGCTTTCAATAGTATCAATACATTTTCTAAAACAGTAGAAGAGCAAATACAAGCTGTTATTGAAGCCATCAATACAATTTCTGAAGCAACGACTCAATCAATAAATTCATTTAATCCAATAGCTAAACTTGCAGATAATACATCTGCCTATTCACAAAGTGTATCTGCAGCAACTGAAGAACAACTCGCTTCGATGGAAGAAGTTGCAAGTAATGCCGAAAGTCTATCTAAAATGGCTGATGAACTTCAAGCATCCATTTCTAAATTTAAAATTAATTAAATCAGTAAACGATCTAAAAGTGAAAACCCCTCCAAATCAGGCTAACCTGCTTGGAGGGATTTCTAATAGGATGATTACCCAATCGAACCTTCCATTTCGAACTTGATAAGTCGGTTCATTTCAACGGCATATTCCATTGGGAGTTCTTTCGTAAATGGCTCGATGAAGCCCATGACGATCATTTCAGTCGCCTCTTGTTCAGTTACACCACGGCTCATTAAATAAAAGAGCTGTTCTTCCGAAACTTTGGATACTTTTGCTTCATGTTCAAGTGAAACATAAGGGTTCAAAATTTCATTGAATGGAATCGTATCCGACGTCGATTGATTATCCAAGATCAACGTATCACATTCGATGTTCGAACGTGAATTGGTTGCTTTTTTACCAAAGTGGACAATACCACGGTAAGTTACTTTTCCGCCATGTTTAGAAATAGATTTCGATACGATGGTCGATGACGTATTGGGTGCCAAATGAATCATTTTAGCTCCTGCATCTTGGTGTTGGCCTTTACCAGCGATGGCGATTGACAAGGTATTGCCTCGTGCACCTTCACCTTTAAGGATAACAGCAGGGTATTTCATCGTTAATTTAGAGCCGATGTTTCCATCAATCCATTCCATCGTGGCATTTGCATAAGCTACAGCACGTTTTGTTACAAGGTTATAAACGTTATTTGCCCAGTTTTGAATCGTTGTATAACGGCAATATGCGTCTTTCTTAATAATAATTTCAACAACCGCACTGTGTAGCGAGTTTGTTGTATAAACAGGTGCCGTACATCCTTCAACATAATGAACCGACGCGCCTTCGTCAACAACGATGAGCGTCCGTTCAAATTGCCCCATGTTTTCGGAGTTAATCCGGAAATATGCTTGAAGTGGCGTTTCACACTTAATTCCTTTAGGAACGTAGATGAAAGAACCACCAGACCAAACGGCTGAGTTGAGTGCAGCAAACTTGTTGTCTGAATAAGGAATAACGGTACCGAAATATTCTTTAAAGAGCTCTTCATTTTCACGTAGAGCGGAATCCGTATCTTTAAAGACAATTCCCATTTCTTCAAGATCTTTTTTCATGCTATGATAAACAACCTCGGATTCATATTGGGCAGACACACCAGCAAGGTATTTTTGTTCAGCTTCTGGAATTCCTAATTTATCAAATGTTCGTTTGATTTCATCAGGAACCTCATCCCATGTTTTACCTTGAGCTTCAGATGGTTTAACATAATACGTAATATCATCAAATTTGAGATCATTTAGATTTCCACCCCATTGCGGCATGGGTCTTTTGTAAAATTGCTCTAATGATTTCAAACGATATTCTAGCATCCATTCAGGCTCATTTTTTCTTTTTGAAATATCTTCTACGATTTCTTTTGTCAAGCCACGTTCTGCACGGTATACTGATACGTCTTTATCGACAAAGCCATATTTGTAATCGCCAATTTCAGGCATTTGTTTTGCCATGTTGTGGAACCCTCCTTATAAGATATGTGTTATCTATGATTAACGCTTTTTTCCATTGCTTTCCATGCGAGTGTTGCACATTTGATTCTTGCCGGAAACTTACATACACCTTGAAGTGCCTCAATATCACCAAGATCCAGTCCAAGTTCCTCTTCGTCCACATCTTTTCCAAGCATCATTTCAGAAAAATAATGGGACATTTTTAAAGCTTCTTCTACAGATAATCCTTTAATCGCTTCAGTCATCATGGAAGCTGATGACATGCTGATGGAACAACCTTCACCCGTGAATTTAGCATCCGTAATTTTATCATTTTCCACTTGAAGGTGTAATTGAATACGATCTCCACAAGTGGGATTATTCATATTAATGACAAGCTTATTCTCACTGTCCAATTCACCGCGATTTCGAGGATTCTTATAATGATCCATAATCACACTTCGATAGAGTTGATCGAGATTATTAAAAGACATGTCCAAAGAACTCCTTCGTTTTCTTTATCCCTTCCACAAGTCTGTCTATATCATCTTTTGTGTTATACAAATAGAAGCTTGCACGGACTGTGGCAGAAACATTCAAACATTTCATCAGCGGCTGCGCACAGTGGTGACCAGCTCTTACAGCAATCCCTTCTGCATCTAGCACCGTAGATACATCATGAGGATGAACCCCTTCGATATTAAAGGTTACGAGACCGCCTCGTTTTTTTGGTCCGTAGATTGAAATACCTTCAACTTCCGATAAAACATCAAGAGCATAAGTTGCAATTTCATTTTCATGAGCATGAATCTCATCCATTCCAACTTGATTTAAAAAGTCAATGGCTGCTCCAAGCCCAATAGCCCCTGCGATCGTTGGTGTACCTGCTTCAAATTTCCAAGGGAGTTCTTTCCAAGTTGAGTCATATAAACCAACAAACTCAATCATATCTCCACCTGTTTCCACAGGCTCCATGTTTTCTAGAAGATCTTGTTTCCCATATAGAACGCCAATGCCTGTTGGGCCAAGCATCTTATGACCCGAAAAAGCGTAGAAGTCCACGTCAAGATCTTGAACGTCAACGGGCATGTGAGGTGTGCTTTGCGCCCCATCCACAACAATGACCGCTTGATGCTCGTGGGCTATTTTGGCTATTTCTTTAACTGGATTAATGGTACCCAAA
Organism: Terrilactibacillus laevilacticus; assembly: GCF_006517395.1. Classification (GTDB taxonomy): domain Bacteria; phylum Bacillota; class Bacilli; order Bacillales; family Sporolactobacillaceae; genus Terrilactibacillus; species Terrilactibacillus laevilacticus. The sequence continues at coordinate 188,363 of NZ_VDCY01000004.1, read as the reverse complement.
ACGTTTGAAACATGGGTGACCGCAACGATTTTTGTTTGATCTGTAATCGTTTCTTTAATATCTTCTAGGCTCAGTGTACCGTCTTCTTGCATCGGAATATACTTTAGTGTCGCCCCTGTCAGTTTAGCTACTTGCTGCCAAGGAATGAGGTTCGCATGATGCTCCATCGGTGTGATCACAATTTCATCACCCTCATGAACCTTGGCCCTACCATAGCTTTGTGCGACTAAGTTAAGTGAAGTCGTTGTCCCGCGTGTAAAGATAACCTCTGATGTTGATTTTGCATTGATAAATTGACGTGCTTTTTCTCTGGCATTTTCATAGCCTTCAGTCGCCATAGTACCTAATGTATGAACACCGCGATGAACATTAGAATTATATTCTTTATAATATGTTGAAATAGCATCAATGACAGTATTCGGTTTTTGAGACGTAGCCCCACTATCTAGATAAACGAGAGGATGTCCATTGACTTCCTGATCAAGTATCGGAAAGTGGCGTTTAATGAGTGCCTCGTCCATTAGCGAACTTTCCTTTCAATAGCTGCTGTGAGCTGAGCTTTGACACTTTCTATTTGGAGTTGTTCAACAACAGGTTCAAGGAACCCATGAATGATTAAACGTTCAGCTTCAGAACGTGAAATCCCACGGCTCATCAAATAATAGAGTTGAACAGGATCGATACGGCCCACAGAAGCGGCGTGCCCAGCCATAACATCATCTTCATCAATTAAAAGAATTGGATTGGCATCTCCTCTGGCCCCTTCACTTAGCATCAAGACGCGTTGCGTTTGATCACCATTTGATTTAGAAGCACCGTGTTCAATCTTAGTACGACCATTAAATATGGCTTGAGCTTGATCCTTCTGTACACCATGAATTAAAATGTTACTTTCTGTATTTGTTCCTATATGAACAATATAGTTATCGAAATTTTGTTTTTGATCACCGCGGCCAATACTAACGGCTTTCGTATGAGATACCGCACCTTCACCCACAAGTTCAGTAACATTTTCAGACACCGTATTTCCATCATTCATTTGACCAAATGCCCACTCTAGCTGACCATAGCGTCCGACTTGACCTTGTCTATTCACATAAACGGTCACATCTTTTGAAAAGTAATCGACAGCTCCAAATTTTACTTGAGCATTATCTTCAACGTATACTTCTGTTAAAAGATTAGCTACACCTTCAATATTTTCATGATCCGACACATAATTCTCTACATAAGTTAAGGCGCTCCCTTGATCTGCCACAAGGATGGAGTGGTTAATTAAGCCAAAATTTTCTGCATCTTGAAAATAGACCGTCTGTAAAGGTTTTTCTATAACAACGTTTTTAGGAATATAAACAAATGTTCCTGAATTTAAGATCGCTGCATTTAATGCTGAAAGACGATGTTTATCGACTTTACCCGCTTTAAAATAATATTTTTTAACAAGATCGCCATGTTCAATGATCGCCGTTTGCAAATCCGTTATGATAACCCCTTTGTCTTGCAATTCTTTTGAAATTGAAACATATGCTTTATGTCCATTGTGTTGAACAAGGATGGCTGCATATTGATCTTCGGCACCGACAACCTTTGCTGCTTCAGAAGGTAAATCATTAAGACTTGAGACTTCTGTCCCTCTTGTTTTATAGTTAAAGTCTGTAAAATTCCATCCAATAATTCTCGTTTTTTCCGTTCTTGGTAAAGGCAACGTTTGAACAAGTTCGTATGCATGCGTGCGAAAATCCGTTAACCATTCTGGTTCATTTAGTTCTTTTGAAAAACTCACAATATCATTTGTATCATATTGTAGGGTTTTTAATTCGGTTGACATACTATTCCTCCTACCTCATCATTTATCCGATTCAATCATGAGCATCATAATAAATATGAAAAAAGTTGGCTTTGAAAGTTTCCAAAGCCAGATCTTTATTTAACACTTAAGCTATAAGGCCTCTGTCTGCGCCTTATAGGCCTCGCAATCGGCAAGTTTTCTTTACACTTTAAAACAGTTAAAATTTCAAGGTTTAAAGTATAAGGGCAACTAGCATAATCTTCTTCGATTAAGTATCGAGTTGTCGCGAAGGCGAAGCCGTAGTGACACATTCTAAGCCTCTGTCTGCGCCTTTCAGGCTGGCCAATCGGCAAGTTTTCTTTATGCTTCTACTGTTTCGTCTTCAATACCCAATTCTTCTTTAATCCAGTCGTAACCATGGGCTTCAAGTTTTTCAGCTAATTCAGGACCACCTGATTTTACAATACGTCCTTGCATCATCACGTGGACTTTATCTGGTTTAATATAATTTAACAGTCTTTGATAGTGGGTAATGATGAGGCAGCCAAATTCAGGAGAACGCATTTCATTAACTCCTTTGGCTACAAATTTCAATGCATCAATATCGAGTCCGGAGTCAATTTCATCTAATATCGCAAAATGCGGTTGTAACATCATCAATTGTAAGATTTCGTTACGTTTTTTCTCCCCACCAGAGAATCCTTCATTTAGATAACGTTGTGCAAATTCTTGATCCATATCTAAAAGATCCATACGTTTATCTAATTGTTTGATAAACTTCATAAGCGGGATTTCATTTCCTTCTTCTCGTCTCGCATTAATGGCCGTTCTAAGGAAGTCTGCATTGGTTACTCCACTCACTTCACTTGGATATTGCATGGCTAAAAATAGACCAGCGCGGGCACGTTCATCGACTTCCATATCAAGCAAATCTTTACCATCAAGCGTTGCTTTTCCTTGTGTGACTTCGTATTTTGGGTGACCCATAAGAGCAGAAGCAAGTGTTGATTTACCTGTTCCGTTTGGTCCCATAACTGCGTGGATTTCCCCACCATTTATTTCAAGGTTAAAACCTTTAACTATGTGTTTATCCTCAATGGATACATGTAAATCTTCAATTTTTAAATTAGGTACAGACATTCTCTATAACCTCCATTTTATCTTCGTTCTTGGAATTATAATTTCATTCTCAATCTATTCTCATTATCATCTTATATCAAATCCAAAAACTTATCAACTGATACCCATTACTATTTTAATGTTATAAAAGGGTAAAAACATATCAAAGATTCATTCTGTTTTTTCGTTTTTCGTTTATAAAGAATCTGCTAAACGTATCTTAGTTTAGCTTTTCCTCAATATCATTTTTCATCCGCCTTCGAGTAGTGTAACCTCTTTCTCTACCTAAAAAAAAAATCACCTTCAGAACCATGTTCTAAAGGTGATTTTCTTCTATTATTTAACAGGCAAGACAGCGCCTTTGTATTTTTCTTTAATAAAGTTTTGAATGTCTTTTGAATGTAGAACATTGATGAGCTCTTTAATGGCTTTTTTCTTTTCATCGCCTTTATTGACAGCCACAATATTGGCATAAGGAGATTTAGAACCTTCAAGGATTAATGCATCTTTGTTTGGCGTAAGATTGGCTTGTAAGGCAAAGTTGGTATTAATCGCAAACAGATCAGCTGTATTATTTTGATATGCTTTTGGCAATAGTGCAGGTGCGATTGGTGATAAAAATTTCAAGTGCTTGAAGTTATCAATGTCTTTTAAAGTGGCCGTGACTTTATCGACGCCTGGTTTAATTTTAACAAGACCTTTTGACTCAAGTAACAAAAGAATTCGCCCTTGTTCGGATTGGTTATTACTTATTTGAACGGTAGCACCATTTTTAATGTCACTGACGTTTTTATATTTTTTCGAATAGATACCAAATGGTTCAATGTGAATTTTACCAGCGTTCACTAAATTGGTTTTGTGTTGTTTGTTATATAGATTTAGAAATGGGACATGTTGAAAATAATTGGCATCAATTTGTTTCGATGCTAAAGCTTTATTCGGAAGAACATAATCTTGGAATACTTTAATTTTCAAGTTAATCCCTTTTTTCTTAAGTAACGGTTGTGCTTTTTTCAAAATTTCAGCATGTGGAACAGCTGATGCTCCAACAGTGAGTGTTGTTTCTTTTGATGATGAAGATTTTCCACAAGCAGCTAAAACTAAAATTAAAGATAGGGATAATAGCACTAACGATATTTTTTTCATTGTAATCTTCTCCTTCTGTTTCGTTTTCTCTATTTTTTGTATTCGGTTAGTTACTCTTTAAATAACCAATTAACAACACATGATGAACACTCCCTTCAAGCAGCCTAAGATTTATCTCTTATCGACTTGGCGTGTCATGATATCACCAATAAATTGAACGATAAAGACGATAATCAATATAATAATTGTGGCAACTAACGTAATATCATTTTGATTGGCTTGAAATCCATCGTTAAAGGCAAGGGTTCCAAGCCCCCCCGCGCCAACAACACCAGCCATCGCTGTGTTACCGATTAAAGCAATCAGCGTAACCGTAATTCCTGATAAGAGAGCAGGAAGCGCTTCTGGTAATAAAACTTTCCATATGATTTGCCATTTGCTTGCTCCACCAGCTTGTGCGGCCTCAATGACCCCCTTATCGATTTCACGAAGTCCAATCTCGACTAAACGTCCGTAAAATGGGGCAGCGCCAATTATAATAGATGGAAGGGCTGCAGAAGCGCCGATCATGGTCCCGATAATCACCACGGTTAAAGGAATTAACAAAATGATGAGAATAATAAATGGGATCGCTCTAAATATGTTGACGATAGCCGATACAATCCGATAGATAAAGACATTTTCATATAAACTTCCTTTTGCTGTTACATACAATAAGAGCCCTAATAAAAGTCCAAGAATAAATGTAAATACACCAGAAATGAGCGTCATATAAAGTGTTTCGCCTGTCGCTACCCACATGGCATTCCAATCTACATTAGGAAATAGCTGCGCCATGTTCAATCACCTCCACAAGCACACCTTTCGATTTAACAAAATCAATGGCTTTTTCAATATTTTTTTCTTGATCACCGTCAATGTGAAGCACTAGTGTACCTAATGCTCCCTCTTGAGTATGTGAAATTTTCCCCCATACAATGTTAATCGTTAAGGATGTGTCTCGATAAATGTCATTGACAATCGGTTGTTCGGCTATATCACCATTAAACGTTAATTTCACAACTTTTCCTGAACGATGAGTAGATAAAATATCTTCTATTGAAGAGGCCCATTCATCACTCTCATTTACTTGTTTAACGAATTCCTTCGTGATGTCTTCTTTAGGATGATTAAAAACATCCTTGACACGTCCTTCTTCTACAATATGGCCTTTGTCCAAAACACCCACGCGATGGCATATGCTTTGAATGACATGCATTTCGTGTGTAATTAAAACAATGGTTAGCCCAAGATTCCGATTAATTTTAACAAGTAATTTGAGGATTGAATTCGTCGTCTTCGGATCGAGAGCAGAGGTCGCTTCGTCACAAAGCAGCACTTTTGGATTATTAGCTAGCGCTCTGGCAATACCCACTCTTTGTTTTTGACCGCCACTTAATTGCGATGGATAGGACTTGTCTCTTCCTTCTAATCCAACTAACGTGATCAGCTCTTTCACGCGTTCCTTGCGAACTTTCTTAGGGACTTTCGCAATCTCAAGTGGAAATTCAATGTTTTCAGCTACGGTGCGTGACCAAAGTAGATTAAAATGTTGAAAAATCATGCCTATTTTTTGTCTCTCTCTTCTAAGCTTTTTACCTGTTAGTTGAGAGAGATCTTGATTATGAACCCTTATAGAACCGGATGTTGGCTGTTCGAGAAGATTGATCAATCGGATTAAGGTACTCTTACCTGCACCGCTGTAACCAATGATGCCAAAAATCTCGCCTTCTTTTACATCAAGACTAATGTCTTTTAAAGCTTCTACAGGACCATTACTTGTTTGATATATTTTGGTTATATTATCAAGTCTAATCATGATGTCCTCCTAATACATAAACAAAAACGTATTAACGAAAATCCGTATACTTTGTAACAACATAATAAATATAAACGTTATTTTAACTATATGGGTGTGACTCAGGTTAAAAGGTAATCCACACCAAACATGCCTATCATGTATAGCTAGTTGAATTATATATTAACTCATTAAATTAATAAACATACTCGGATTATTTCAAAATTTTTATAAAACTGCAAAAGTAAGAAAAAAGCTTATTTACAAATGAACCATCTATCATGTATCTTGGTATGAATTCATACAACTAACTTTGGATGCTTATCTTTACTTTTTTCTAATGCTTGATCTATATCTTTTAATAAATCATTCACATTTTCAATGCCGACAGATAACCGAACAAGATCTTCCGTGACTCCTACTTTGATTAAATCATCACCACTTAATTGTTGATGGGTTGTCGATGCTGGATGGATAACAAGGGATTTTGCATCACCGACATTCGCTAATTGTGACCAAAGAGACAAATTATCGATAAATGTTTTTCCAGCTTCTAAACCGCCCTTAATACCAAACACAACGATCGATCCATATCCATTTGACAAGTAATAGTCAGCAAGTTCATGGCTTGGGTGATTTTTAAGTCCAGGATAGTTAACCCAACTCACAAGTGGATGCTGACTTAGATGCTCAGCGACTTTTTTTGCATTATCATTATGTGCTTTGACTCTTAAATGGAGTGTTTCAAAGCCTTGTAAAATTAAAAATGCGCTAAAAGGACTCAGTGCAGCACCAAAGTCTCTTAATAATTGTGTCCTAGCTTTCGTAATATATCCTGCTCTACCTAGATCTAGTCCATATCTCAACCCATGATAACCAGGATCAGGCTCCACAAATTCTGGAAAATTACCATTGGTCCAATCAAATTGACCGCTATCGACAATGAGACCACCTATCGTACTCCCATGGCCACCAATCCATTTCGTCGCAGAGTGAACAACAATATCCGCTCCGAAGTTAAATGGTCTTGAAACATATGGGGTTGCAAATGTGTTATCAACGATTAAAGGAATTCCCGCTGCATGTGCGATATCCGATACTGCCTCAACATCAAGCACATGAAGACTCGGATTTCCAATGATTTCACCAAATACGGCTTTTGTATTTGATTGAATTGTCGCTTTAAAATTTTTAGGGTCCGTCGGATCAACAAAACTGACATCTATCCCATATTTAGATAAAGTCGAATTGAATAAGTTATATGTCCCGCCATATAAATTTGATGCAGCAACAATATGATCGCCGCTACCGGCTATGTTTAGAATAGAGTAGGCAATGGCGGCCATGCCTGAGGCTGTAGCTAAAGCACCTACCCCACCTTCAGCAAGAGCGATTCTTTTTTCGAGAACCTCTACGGTTGGATTGCCAATTCTTGAATAGATATGCCCCTCTTCTTCTAAACCAAAAAGTTTTCTCGCATGCTCCGTATTTTCAAACACATAAGAGCTTGTTTGATAAATAGGCACCGCTCGTGATCCAGTTGTCGGATCAGGTTCTTGCCCCCCATGTAGAAGCACTGTTTCTAATTCATAATTTTTCTCTTCAAATCCCATTTCTTTCACTCCTTAAGTTTTTTATCAATCAAAAACTTGAACACTCTTCAAACGCCATATGCTATCAAACGATAAAGCTTGTAATGGTGAAGACACATCAAAAAATGTGAGAATTCTAGGCACTAAAAAAAATATATGAATGCCAATTCTTTAGGAGAAAGAGAGGCGTCAATCACTTATCTTCAGCAATTCAATGAGATGCTTTATATAAGTAAAAAACCCCTCAGATAAGAGGGGTTTTATGTATATAAACCGCTCTTATCTGCCAAAAGTCTTCACTTTTGCAGGAATTAGCACCTTCCCAAATTACTTGAAGTAATAAGGGGGTTGCCGGGCATCATAGGGCCAGTCCCTCCGCCTCTCTGGATAAGAGATCTATTCTTTTTTGTTTGTTAGTGTAATATGAATACTAACACGGTTGTGACTCACTGTCAATTGGTATATTATTAAAATTATTAAAATTTAAAGTGCGTGTTCAAAAAGGTGACAAATTAGAGTAAGAAGATCAAGGCGGCGTTGTTTTGAGGACCGGAATGTAGGTTTTTACTACATGAGGACCGGAAAAACGAGCGGGCGCCGAGATTCGTAGCTTATCATTTGGTGACTTTTTGAACAACCTCTTAAGGAGATGCATAAGCATGTATGCACCACAGTTTACTCTATTTGAATTACAATCAAGAAAAAACGTCTCACTTTCTGACTTTCAAGGCATGCCCGTCATGTTAACTTTTTGGGTTTCATGGTGCCCTGACTGCCAAAGAGATATGCCGAATAAGATTCAGTTTTATCAATCATTAGATAAAAATACATTAGCTTTTCTCACAGTCAATGTAACGGGCCGTGAACATTCTCCAGAATCAGGTCCACAATTTGTATATGATCATCAGCTTCCCTTTCCAGTTTTAATAGATCAAGGAAGAGAGCTTTATGATGCATTTGGGTGTACTGGCGTACCAACAACCATCATCTTGGATAGAAACCATGAAATTGCTTATCAATTTGGTGACAAAGCCTCATTTTACGATATATTACAAGCCTTATCTTCCGTTTTAAATCAGTAAAACAACCTAATAAGTTGTCTTTTTTACACCCTGAACAATCATATCCCTTTTTAGGCATAACTTAACAAACAAGGGTCGCGTTAAAAATTAACTCGTCTCTTGTTTATTTGGTATCACGTTTAAGTAATTCCCATTATTGAATAAGTCATATCCTAAGAGTAATTTATCCTACAAATAAAGTTTATAAAATTAATAATAGCTAATACATTGGATTGGTTTTTATTTTGCTAATTGAGATCATGAATATTTCATCCAGTACTTTTGATCTAATTTAAAACTAGAAGAATCATTTTTTTCTTTTATTTGGACATCTTTTTGATTTTCTTCTAACGGAGTTCCCATGCTTCTTAATTGTTGAAGTGGGATATTTTTGACTTGGTCAATCGTTATAGTGTGATGATTACGCAAGGCATCTAAATAAAACAGATATTTTCCAGTAGAAAAGTGCTGACCTATCGCTTTCTTTCTTTCCTCTATTGATGCATCACGCATTTGATAGTCACTATAACCAAGTTTTACGAGTTTTGGACGATTCGTTTCAAGTGTATGAAGTAAATGAGCCCTTATTTTACTTACATCTGATTTACTCGCTGCATGTGTTAATGTTGTTGTCACCATAAACATCGGATCTTTTTCCACAGGATTAGATTTCTCCATCTGTGACATAAGGTTAGGAAGAAACGTTTTAAGTGACACATCTTCATCGCTCATTTGATTGAGTAATTGTTCTGCTTCCTTATTAAAGCTTCGTGTTTGAATAACATTCAATTTATTATTTAAACTAATTTCAAGACTTGGAAAAGCATCGATACTGACATAGGCTGCCGTATCCTCACTCGTATTCATTCGTTTCACCATCATTAAATACATCATTAATGACAAACAAACAACCATCGCACTAATGGTAAAAAGTATCATAAGACGTTTCATATTAATGAGTGAGAGATCATCGTATAATACTCTTTGTCCCACTGATAGATTCACAGTCTTTTTTAATTTAACAGATTTAAAACTTCCATCCTTTGTCAATACGACTGCACATCGTCCATCCTTCGATACAACAATTCCTTGATCCAGGGTTCTTCCCCCCCTCTTTTTAGGACAGTGTTTCCGGTTCGATATAAGATTGCAAAGCAGCAAATCCACCGATGTAGATTAGCGCTAATGCTATAATATACTTTCGATTCCTTTCAATGGTTTTACGACTGCATTGAACATAATTTAACAGCTCTTGAATAGGTAATCGTTTCTTTTTTTGTAAAAATTGAACCATTTTATCGTTGCTAACAAGTAGTCTAGCCACAACTTTTGCATTTTCCCTAGCATCGACATGTTTCGGGCAATGTTTACTCAATACATTGAATGTAATGCCATATTGCAATAACATTTGCTCATATTCTTCGATTTGAACCATACGTTCTTCAATCTGCTGCTGCTCTTCATAGTGACTGATGGCTACTTGTTGTTCAATATAGCTTTCTTCAAGTCCATTCTCATCATCGCTATCAACATAATCTAGAAAAATGTGCTTTACTTGCCTTGTCTCTTTTCTAATAAAGTCAATAATCCGGCGTCTTATAACCATATCAGCAAAAGTCAAAAACTTACTTCCTTGGCCCTTGCGATATTGATTCATGGCTTCATTAAATGCGACAAGCCCAATACTAAATTCATCCATTGTATGGTCTATAAAACGATTGCAGACTTTTGATACCACTTTTTTTATAAAAGGTTGATAGGCTTCGAGAATACGATTTCTAAGCGACTCATCACCTTGTTGGATTTTATATATATTATTTTCAAGTGTTAAGGTTTGACCGCCCTCAACAGTTAATTGATTTTTATTTAATGTATTTAAAGTATTCATGTATACGATTCACCTCTCGCATTTCGTTCTAACTTTGTTATATCACGAATAATGACGTTCTTTAATATTGTGAAATTTTTTTGTTAAGATGACCGATATTGGGTCAAAAAAAATACTCACGATATCCGTCTATTCCTTTATAACACGAAATAAGAGACTAAAAAGATACAGTTACATAAAAATACACGTCAAACGTTTAACAAATAAGGCAAAACGATAACAATATTACAGGTGTCGTATTTTTTATACTTAAAATAAATAAACTGCAATACAGTTGCAACCTTTTTAAAATTTGTTCATGTTAGATAGATTTTAGTAATCTATGTAGTTTTGTCACTGATTCAAAAGAGTAGATGACATTTTGAACTTCATGATGATGAAGGATCATTAAACAGGGGACACTTGATATTTTTTCATTCATAACAAAGTGTGTCCATTCATTTACACGGCAATGATAAAGTTCTGGAGGCGTTTTTAATGCTTCCATAGCAATCAGAAGCATCCGTTCAGCCAATTGGCATGTACCACAAAGTGGCGAAGTAAAAAAAAGAAGAATCTGTTGACCGTGATTAATATTTGGCAATGACCGTTCTTTTAATTCAATCATTCGATGCTCCTTTCCAATTTATAAGGATGATTTGTCATAATTAAATTTATCAAGTATTGGACAGGCGTCTTATTACTAACAACTTCCTATTATAGTGCGTGTTCAAAAAGGTGACAATTATCGAGGCGGCGCTGTTTTGAGGACCGGAATAAACAAGCGTGCGCCGAGATTCGTAGCTTATCATTCGGTGCCTTTTTGAACAACCTCTTATACTGAATGAACAGTAAAAAACCTGTTAGTTGTCCTAACAGGCATAGAAAGACTCTCTTTATTCTTCACTGATCATTTTCTCATAAGCTTCTGCATCTAACAGTTTTTCTAATTCGGATGGATCTGATGGTTCTAGAACGATCATCCATGCCTTGTCATACGGAGATTCATTAACAAATTCGGGTGAGTCTTCAAGTTCCTCGTTGATTTCGACTACTTTTCCACTTACTGGAGCATAGAGTTCAGAAACTGTTTTAACAGATTCAACACTACCAAATGGTTCATCAGCCTCAAGTTCATCGCCAACTTCTGGTAGTTCAACAAATACTATGTCACCTAACTCGTCCTGAGCGAAATCAGTAATTCCGATTCTAACTTTCCCATCTTCTTTTTTTACCCATTCGTGCTCTTCTGAATAGATTAATTCATTAGGTACACCCATCCTTGCATTCCTCCGTTTATATGTATTTATATTGTTATCTTATAATAACCATCCGCGTTCATCAAGGCGAATTGTATGATTATTCTTTTTCCCAATTATGTTTAAATGTCTCCTCTTTAAACCCTACTGTTACATGATTTTCATCTGCAACTAAAGGACGTTTGATTAACATCCCATCCGAAGCAAGGATGGATAATAATTCGTCTTGGGTTGCCTCATTAATTTTATCTTTCAATCCTAACCCGCGATATTTCTTCCCACTGGTATTGAAAAACTTTTTAATTGGTAACCCGCTTCGCTCAACATAAACTTTCAATTCTTCTTTTGAAGGTGGTGAGTCAACGATATGGACATTGCGGTACTCAACTTCCCGATCATCTAACCATTTCTTTGCTTTTCTTGATGTACCACATTTTGGATATCCATAAAAAGTGATCACGACGGTATCTCCTCCCCATTTTCATTCATCCCATAGTATATACGATTATTCACATGAATACACATATCGTGATTTCCTCACATCATCTGTTTTCTTGTTATACAATCCATTCTTAATCATTTACAGCCAAAACCAAATAAATCAAATTCTAAATATTTTTAATATCATTTTACAGGTGATATGATTCAATTAATAGAAGAAAAAGCCCAGATTAAGCAGGTATATATTTACCATAGCCATAAATTACAAAATCCGCAATATGATCAATAGAGAGGAGATTGTTCATGACGAAACGTACCATAACGACAAATGATCTATATTCTTTTAATTATTCTGGTTCACCTCGTTTTTCTCCTAATGGAAGTCATATCGTATATGTTGTCACAACCACTTCAAAAGAGAAGAACGGATACGCTTCTTCCCTCTATTTGTCTCATAAACAACAACGTTCTATCGCCCTTACCCGCCCATACGCTGATAAGAACGTTCGAGATCACTCACCATTCTGGTCAAAAGACGGCAAATGGATCTATTTTCTCTCCGATCGAGTTAAAAATCAGCAAGTGTGGCGGATTGCCTCTTCAGGAGGAGAAGCAGAGAAAGTGACAACATTTGAACATTCAGTTCAACATTTTGCCTTATCTAATGATGGGCATAAATTAGTTTGTCAACTATCTATTCCGCTCGAAAAAGAGACAGATAATGATGATGTCACGATCGTAACACAACTTCGCTACTTAGCTAATGGAACAGGAATAATACTTAAAAGTCCGCAGTTATTTCTTCTTAATTTGACTAAGCCAAATGAAAAGGCAAAAGCCTTAACAATGGCGTGCGAGCGACTCCATTCTGCCATTTTTTCAACAGATGATAACGCCATTTTTTACTGTAAAGGGAAATCAAATCCCGAAAAACACGATTATTTATATTCACTCTATGAATATGATCTTCTAACCGATCAAGAAAATAAGTTATATGATGGAAAGGGCTCAATCTATAATGTACAACCCTCGCCTAATGGACAATATGTTGCTTTTTGTGGACATGATGATGGTGAAGTGAGTCCACAAAATAATGGAATATGGCTATACTCCCTAACTAATAGGACCTGCTCATGTATCACTCACGAAGAGAAATACTCCATTGGTCAGTATATTAGTACAGATGCTCGATTTGATAAAGGAAATCCAGATTTTGTTTGGAATGCTAATAGTGATTCTCTAACATATCTTGTCACCGTTCATGGAGGTACCTCTTTAAGAACCGTCGATCTTTATGGAAGGATAAGCTCAAATTATGAATCACCGGACGAAGTCATCACATCGTTTGATAGAGTTGGATCGGCTTTTACCTTTATTGCAGAAACACATACAACAATAGGTGACCTGTACTTCTTAAAAGACCGTCATAAATCACAATTATCCTGCCATAATAAAACACTTTTTGATCAATTAATGATCTCAGAGCCTAAAGCCTTTCATTATAAGAGTGAAGATGATTGGGAAATAGACGGTTGGATTATTTTTCCGCCATTACTTGAAAAAAGCAAAAAAGTGCCTGTTGTTCTAGAAATTCATGGTGGTCCTGCTTCTGCGTATGGAAATACGTTTTCCCATGAATTTCAATGTCTTGCGGCAGAAGGTTACGCTGTTGTCTATACAAATCCACGAGGCAGCCAAGGTCGTGGTTCAGAATTTACAGCTGCTTGTTATGGCGATTGGGGTAAGAAAGATCGACTAGATATTTTAAATGGGTTAGATTATGCACTAGAACATTTTTCTTGGTGTGATAGAGAGAAGCTGTTTGTAACCGGTGGAAGTTATGGTGGATTTATGACAAATACCATTATTGGACAAACGTCTCGTTTCACGGCTGCTGTAACCCAACGTTGCATTAGCAATCTCTATAGTTTTTTTGGTACAAGTGATATAGGTTACTATTTTGGTTCCCGTGAACTAGGTAACGTTGATTTATGGGAAGATGAAGAACAAATTATGTCATTTTCACCCATTCGCTATGCCAAACAGGTTACCACTCCTGCCTGCATTATTCACAGTGAAGAAGATTACCGTTGTCCAATCGAACAAGCAGAGCAATGGTATGTTGCATTGAAACGTCTCGGTGTAGAGACTCGATTTGTTCGAATAAAAGGTGAAAACCATGAATTATCAAGAAGCGGAAAACCAAAAAATCGAATCAGCCGATTGCATGAAATCATTAATTGGTTTAATCGTTATTCATAATCTGATTAGGCGACTTATTAATTAAGTCGCTTATTTCTATGGATAACTCATTTATGCTTCGTACCATTTGCCACTCCACCTTTATGCATGACTGAAAGTCGCATAATACTTGTTTACCCACTTGACGGACAATAAAATACTGATTGAAGTTTCATTTTATACGAATGGGAGAAAAATTAGGCTGATCTACAATCTCTTACATCAACATTTCTATTAAATAGATAACCTTTCAATCTAATCTATATGTATTTTTTGGATAATTAATCCATTTTTTCTAGTAAAATCAGGTAACTTTATTTTTACCCCTATTAACCCTCAAAAACTCCGAAACTTATGAGCACAAGGAGGGAGAAATACAACATGAATAAAAAACTACTAAGTATCGCATTAACAGCAGGACTTATTTTACCAGGAGTAGCAGCAACACATGCCAACGCAGAAACTAAGCCGGTGAATTATAAAGTTTGTACAGCTTCTGAAAAAGTTGTGAAATTTGAAAAGGTCAATATCCATGAATTGATCAAAAAGTACAACTTACCTGAGCTTGAAAAACTTATCAAAGAACAGCAATCTAAAAAACCAGTAAATCATCCTAAAGAAACAACAACAAACCATAAACAAGAGTCTAACTCAAATTCTACTCATAAACCTGCTGATTCAAATACAAAAAAACCAGCACAACCAACAAATACAGAGAAGCCAGCAAAACAAGATAATGTAAGCAAGCCTTCTACTCAGGCACCAGCACCATCTAAACAACCAGCTTCAAATAGTGAAAATAAACCAGCAGCAAATCAAAGCAATTCAGCCCTTAATGCATTTGAAAATAAAGTCGTTGAACTAACAAACCAACAACGTGCGAAGCAAGGTTTAAAACCACTTCAAATCGATACAAAATTATCTAAAATGGCTCGTGACAAATCAAAAGACATGAAAGATAAAAACTACTTTGATCACCAATCACCAACATACGGATCACCTTTTGACATGATGAAATCTTATGGTATTTCTTACTCTACAGCAGGAGAAAATATCGCAGCAGGACAAAAAACACCACAAGATGTCGTTAACGCTTGGATGAATAGTGAAGGTCACCGTAAAAATATCATGAATAGTCATTTTACGCATATTGGTGTAGGATATGTTGATGGCGGTGCTAAAAGAACCTATTGGACACAAGAGTTTATTGGTAAATAAGAATCCTATTTTTAACCTCACATTTGTGAGGTTTTTTTATGACGTAAAATAAGTCTATCGGAAATTCTAGGTATCTTTCAGCTTAGTTAAATTTATTATTCATTCATAACCGGTTTCATAAAAAAGGGCCATAACAATCTATTACCGACTGTTATGGCTTTTTTTTAGTGGGTTATTTCTGTTAAGTCTCTTACCAAAACTTCTGCTTTGTTTTCTGGATGGTCAATATAATTAACAATGACCGTGTCTTTCTTCTCGTGAATTTTTTCAAGAAAGACCTCTTCTCCATTATATGTTACCGTAATCATTTCGGGCGAAGCGATTATCTTCTTAGCTCGTTCAACACTGATCATAGGGTATCCTCCTTTCTAAGTATCACTCCTATTATTTCTCTTTTCAAAAAACGTATACACAAACCATTTTCAAATAAATAAAAATGATAACCTCCGCATAGGATGTAAGTGTAAAGGGGGACGGACCGCCATGAACAAATCTCGTCGTATTTCTTTTTTGTTTTTGGTCATATTCCTCATAACCCTTAGTATTCTTATTTTTTATCTTATTAAAACCACAGCAAAGCATGAAGCAATTAACACGGTAAAAGAATTTTATCGTGAAGAGCAAAAAGGAAATTTTGGGACGTCATATGATCTTTTTCATAGTTCTATGCACCAACATTTTACTAAAGATCAATATATTCAAAAACGAGCTCATGTTTTCATGCAAGATTTTGGCACAAAGAGCTTCGATTTTACAATTGGAGATGTCGTACATTTAAAGGAATGGTCATACAACAAAGAAGAAAGCCCTATAAAGGATGTGTTTCAAATATCCATTAGCTTAACTTTTCATAGCGTTTTTGGTGTTTTTTCACTAGAACAAGACGTCTATGTCGCAAAACAGAAGAATGAATGGCGCATTCTTTGGGAGTACGAATAGTGGCCCTGGCACCATTCCTACTTCACCCCCATATATTAGTAGAAAAGAGTATTTGGAGGTGAAACCCAATGGTCATGCAGCAGCCTTCTTCTCCGCTAAATTATGTTGCCATCGGTGATTCTTTAACCGTCGGTGTTGGTTCTACTATTTTTACTCCAGGTTTTGTGGAACGCTATAAAAAATTAACTGAACAAGCATTAAATAGGCCTCTAGCTGTAGTTACTTTTGCCAAAAAAGGGGCCACTTCCTCTCAAATCTATCTAACGTTCGACTTTCCTCCTTTGCTGAATGCTCTAAAACATGCCGAACTTATTACATTGACAGCTGGAGGTAATGATTTCATTCAAGCAGGTAAACAATTCTTAAGAACGAGGAATACTGGTTTCTTATACCATGCCTTAAACACAAGCATGGCAAATATTAAACGCATGATCATCATTATTCATCAAATGACACAAAATCAATATCATCCTATAATGATTCGAATCTTAAATTTATATAATCCCTTTCCACAAATTCCAGAAATTAATGACTGGATCACTCTATTCAATCAACAGTTATTAACACTTTCTCATCCACCTTATATACAAATTGCCGATATCTATCATGCATTCTTAGGTCATGAACGGGAACTTTTATTTATAGATCATATTCATCCTAACCCACGCGGTTATGAAGTTATGGCGCAGACAGTCGTACAACTTGGGTTTAGTCCCCTTTTGTAAAGTAAAGCAGCCTTTTTTTTGAAAAGACTGCTTTTAAAATAGAACACCTCTAGGTCCTATAGCTGCAATTTTATAAAGACGAGATGAGAAATCAAAGGGTTGATATAGTTCGTGGTTTGAAATCCGTTTTTAAAGTAAATCTTCAATTAGAGAGGCTTTATTAGCCGGTAAATAAACTTCTAAAAAGATCGTACGCTAGATGATTTTATTGACTTACTCGTTGGACTTTATTGTAAAGTGAAAACATAAAAGCATAGATTCCGGCACTAAGAAAAGCCAGTATTCCTAGAATAATAAATGTATAGGTATATCCGAACCAAACGGTCATGGGAATGGCGATCGGAGCAATTGTTCGACCAATAGAGAATCGTAAACTTGCAGCTGCAAAATATTGTCCCCTCATGTGTTCTGGAGCTAGTCGAGAGATGAAGCTGTCTTGAACACCTACAGTCATCAGTTCTGCCCATGAGAAGATCATCACTGCGAGAAATAATAACCAAACATTCACTGTATATCCAAATAGAATAATTGCTACACCATAACAGAAAGAAGAGGCCATAAAAACAAAGCGCTCTTGGTATTTCATCATCCATTTCGTTACAAGCATGGTTAATAGCGCCACACACAATCCGTTAATCGATACTAATAAACTAAAAGCACCCTTTCCATCAATAGAAACCAACCAATCTCCAATGGATAGAAGTGTTTGTTTTGGTACAAACCTCGTGGTATGGATTGCAACTAATAAGTCGAGTTGCATAAAGGTTTGCGCTACAAGAATTCCTGCCAATATAAACAAAAGAAAAACCTTATCTTTAAAAATGATGGTGTAGTCTTTCAAATGATGTTTCAAAACGGACTTTAAACTTCGGTCTTCTGATTTGCCCTTTGCAATTAAAGTCTTTTTCGGTGTTGTGTCATGAATATATTTATTAAGTACAAAGATAAGTATAATACTAACAATCAAACACGCGCATAAAAAAGGAAAACGATAATCAAAGAAGAAGATCCCCCCTAATATAGGACCAATGACAACAGCTATATTAACAGTAGTATAAAACACCGCAAAAACAGACGTCCGGTGTTTCTCAGGCACAACATCCGCAATCATGGCATGACTCGCTGGCCAATACAACTGTCCAAATAGACCAAGGAAAGAAAAGCTAACGAAAGTCAAGATAGGTGAAGTGAGCCATGGTGAATTAGAATATGCAAAGAAAACAAAGCAAAGTGCTTCACCAATGCTGG
The DNA here is from genome assembly GCF_006517395.1 of Terrilactibacillus laevilacticus. Taxonomy (GTDB): domain Bacteria; phylum Bacillota; class Bacilli; order Bacillales; family Sporolactobacillaceae; genus Terrilactibacillus; species Terrilactibacillus laevilacticus. Next base: position 169,941 of record NZ_VDCY01000004.1, on the reverse strand, counting down.
ATAAAACCATCATTTTCTTTCTCCCAAAGTGATCCGCACAATAACCACCAAACAAACCAACAACGACACTTAAAATTTGTGAGGCAATAAGTAGGAAACCCGCTGTCTCTTGACCAAAATGCTCAGAAAAGTAAATGGCCATAAAAGGAAAGTACATCCAAAATAAGATATTAAAAATCCCTTCACCAATTAGCCTTACTTTTAAATTTATATCCCAATCCTTCCATCTCATAAAAAATACCCCCTAATAAATTCTTTTCATCATCATGAGAGGGCTTTTAAAACATAAAAAAGCCCATACAACAACATAAACATGCCATTGTACAGACTTCTCTTTCAGTCTTTAGACGAATAGCATGGATTCATGACGTCCGATCATGATGAAGGCATCAAAAAATAAATTCACGAATGAATACGCGAATTGACTTCTTTATCCTCTTAACACCATTAAATCGACTGACATGACCATGACAAAAACCCCTATCTCAGAACTTTGATTCAATTTTTATCCCACCTTAACGGCTAGAAAAGACCCCCATCTCAAGAATCTGAGTAGTCAAAGAAGACAAGCGGCGGATCAACTGCCCGTAAAGGTCCGATTGGTTCAGGCTTTCCATCAGTGGGGGATGACGCAGGCTAAAAACCAGACGTCCTGTCGCAACGCCTGCACTAGCACATCCTGTGCCGAACCCCCCACTGATGGAAGTTTCATCCTTTCATATTATATCTGAACATCTAATATTTAACAATAAGTAAAATTGTAAAAATAAATTATTTTTTAGATAATATTGTCAAATTTCCTTTCATAACATTAGACTCTTTTTATATGAGATTGTGACTAGCTGTTTAAGACAATAGAAGAACATAAAAATTCATCCAGTGCTTGTCTACACTGGATGAACCTCAGTTAATTAAATCTTTTTTCTTTTGCAAAAAGCAAAGTTGTGAAATATTTTCGGGCATCAGCAGACAGAACATGTAAAACTTTCGTTTTCACACTACGGTTATCATGATCTATATAATCGAAATGAACATGTGCACCACTTAGATCTTCTTTAATTCCTATGATTTTGTAGCCTTGATCCACCAAATCATCAATGCTTTCTTTCTCTTTCATAAACAACTGATGTTCATGCAACTGACATCACCTCAACATCTTAGGATAGTGTTGTTGGAACGGTATCGATTTCGACTTCTCCTTGATTAAATTTTTTTCGTTTTAGATATTTTCCGCTCCCTTGTTTACCAACAAATTGTTTGTCTTTAATCACGTATTCTCCGCGAACAAGAACAGAAATAGGCTCACCGACAACCTTCATACCTTCTAGAGCACTATAATCCACATTCATATGGTGGGTTTCGGCTGAAATGACTCTTTCTTTATTAGGATCAAAAAGAACAATATCTGCATCACTTCCAACAGCAATCGTTCCTTTTTGTGGGAACAATCCAAACAATTTAGCTGCTTGTGTTGAAACAATATCCACAAATTGATTTAATGTAATCCGCCCTTTTTTAACGCCTTCAGAATAAAGCACACTAAAGCGATCTTCTATAAATGGTCCACCATTCGGGATTTTTGAAAAGTCGTTTCGGCCAAGTTGTTTTTTTCCATTAAAATTAAAGGAACATTGATCGGAACCGAGTGTTTGCAATTGGCCAGCTTTAAGGGCATTCCAAAGGACATCTTGGTTCCATTTTTCACGTAGGGGCGGGGACCAAACATATTTTGCCCCTTCAAAATCAGGTTTTTCGAGGTCGGTTTGATCAAGGAGCAAATATTGCGGACATGTTTCACCCCAAACTTTATAACCTTTAGCCCGGGCTTCAGCAATTTTGTTTGCTGCTTCGGCACACGTGACGTGAACAACATATAATTGAGCATCAGCCATAGCACAAAGTTCAATGGCGCGTCCCGTTGCTTCTCCTTCGGCTTGTGGCGGACGAGTTAACGCATGATAGATCGGCTCTGTATGACCTTCAGCAAGAGCCTTGGTAACTAGATAATCGATAACATCTCCATTCTCACAGTGGACCATGACGAGGGCTCCACTTTCTTTTGCTGTAACAAAGGTTTTAAAAAGTGTTTTATCATCGGCTTGAAATTCTTTTTTATATGCAAGGAAGATCTTCAATGATGTAATACCTTCAGAGTCGATAATTTGCGGAAGTTCTTCTAATACGGCATCATTCGCATCATTGATCATTAAGTGAAAACCATAATCAATAACCGCTTTATCATCGGCTTTCTCATGCCACGTTTGGACGGCTTCTTTTAATGTTTTATCTGGAGTTGATAGACAAAAATCAACAATAGACGTTGTGCCGCCATAGGCCGCTGCAATTGTTCCAGTTTCAAAATCATCATCCGTCACCGTGTTATTGAAAGGCATATCGAGGTGTGTATGTGGATCTACGCCTCCTGGAAAGACATACATTCCTGTTGCATCAATGACTTCCGCCCCATCACTATTAAGGTCGTATCCGATTTGAACGATTTTTTCATCTTCAATTAAAATGTCCGCTTCAAATTTGTCTGTGGCTGTCACAATAGTTCCATTCGTGATTAATTTTCTCATCATCTTGCCCTCCTAATTTATATATTTATCTTAAAATTAATCGCAGATTCAGATCCTTAACTCACTGTTTCTTCTCCAATGGTCATTTTCCCTAATAGGCTTTGACGCTCATTCCAAGTCATTGCGACTTCACTCGGATATTCAATCATATCAATGGCTCCATCAACCGGACAGACGATAGAACAAAGATTACATCCAACACAATCATCTTCGCGTACCTTCAAATAACTTTTTCCATTCGCATCAATGAGTCGGTCAATACACTGATGCGACGTATCCTCACAGGAAATATAGCACTTGTTGCAGTTAATACACTTCTCAGGATTGATACGAGCAGCGACTTTGTAATTTAAATCGAGATCACCCCAGTTTTGATACTTACTAACTGTTTGACCTATTAGATCCATCGCTCGCGCTAAACCTTTTTCATCTAAATAATTGTTTAATCCATCAATCATATCTTCAACAATTCGAAATCCATGATGCATCGCTGCTGTACAAACTTGTACGTTTGTCGAACCCATTAACATGAACTCTACGGCATCTTGCCAATTCGATATACCACCAATTCCAGATATCGGAATGTTTATTTCTGGATGCCGAGCACATTCAGCAACCATATTTAATGCAATGGGTTTCACTGCTGGGCCGCAATATCCGCCATGTGTCCCTTTTCCACTGACATGTGGGATGGTATTCCAAGAGTGGATATCAACTCCCATTAAACTATTAATCGTATTAATGAGACTGATAGAGTCAGCTCCGCCCTGCACTGCTGCATAAGCCGTTGCGGTGACGTCCGTTATATTTGGCGTTAATTTCACAATAACAGGCGTCTCCGCCACTTCTTTCACCCAATAGGTTTGTTTCTCAACAAGTTCTGGAACTTGACCAGATGCTGAACCCATGCCTCTTTCAGCCATTCCATGAGGACAACCAAAGTTAAGTTCTAAACCATCTACTCCTATGGCTTCGACCTTTTTCACTATTTCGTGCCATTTTTCTTGTTTTGGTTCAACCATTAAAGAGGCAACAATCGCATGATTGGGAAACTTCTTCTTCGTTTCATAGATTTCTTCTAAGTTCACTTCGAGCGGTCGATCCGTAATCAATTCAATATTATTAAAACCGGCCACTTTTTGACCATTAAAGGTACTTGCTGAAAAACGAGATGATACATTAATGACAGGATCTCCTAGTGTTTTCCATACAGCTCCACCCCAACCCGCTTCAAAAGCCCGTTGTACTTGATAACCTGAATTTGTAGGCGGTGCAGATGCTAACCAGAATGGATTCGGTGACTTTATGCCTGCTAGATTAACTGATAAATCTGCCATTAGCATGCCTCCTCTATTTAGATTGCACAGGTATTGAAAAGATTTTAGATTAAACATTTCATTTTCTTATCGACTAGGGTGACCTGTACATACAAAAACCTCCTATAACAACTAAAATGAAGAAAATGACCTAACAAGATAATTTTTTATCTATGGCATACGCCGCACGTTTTCCTTGTTCAGCAGCACTGACAACCATGGCATCACCGTACTCCGTACTACCATATACAACATCACCCGCTGCAAAAATTTGATCATTCGATGTTTGGTAGGTTTTATCATTCAGTTGTAAAATACCGGAATCATGATTTAAACCGAATGCTTCAATAAGGTCAATATGCCTTGACTGTCCGATCGCTCTAACGACAATATCTACATCCATTAAAAACGAAGAATCTTGAACAGGTACAGGTCGCCTTCTACCAGATTCATCAGGTTGACCCAACTCCATCTGAACACACATTAATTGCTTAACATGTCCATTCTCGTCTCCCATGATTTTTGTTGGTTGAGTTAACCACCTAAATTCAACTCCATCTTGTTTAGCAAATTCAAATTCAAATGGATAAGCCGTCATCTCTTCCTCTGTTCTTCTATAGATAATCTTGACATGACTTGCGCCTGAACGAATGAGACATGTAGCAGCATCGATGGCCGTATTCCCTGCTCCAATCACAATGGCACGTTTTCCTATAAACTGTTCTGTTAAAGGTTTCGTTTTTGTATTTTCAACAAATTGAATAGCATCATAGACACCTGTTAAATCCTCGCCCTCTATTCCTAGTTTAGGAACTTGCCCCATGCCTACCGTAATCAGAACAGCATCAAAGTCATTCTTTAATGTTTCAGGAGAAATGTCTTTACCAACCGTACAATTTGTCCGTATATCGACCCCTAATTTTTCTACCTGCTCAACTTCCCAAAGCGAGACAGATTGAGGTAGTCGAAATGATACGATGCCATATGTATCTAAACCACCTGCTTTTTCCTTAGCTTCAAAGATCGTCACTTCATGTCCTAATCTTCTCAACTCCCTTGCTGCAGAAAGACCTGCTGGTCCACCACCTACAATGGCTACTTTTGTATTTGTAGGAACACCTGATTCAAAAAGATCCACATCATGGTCCATTGCCCAATTTGTTGCATGACGCTGTAAGTCACCAATACGTATCGGCATGGACACATCATTTAACACACATGCGCCTTCGCATAACTCACTAGTAGGGCAAACACGTGAACAGGTCGCTCCAACAGGGTTTGCATCCAAGATATCACGTGCGGAGCCTTTTAAATTTCCAGACGCCATTTTTTTAATAAAGGAAGGGACATCAATACCTGTCGGACAGGCATTCATACAAGGTGCATCGTAGCAATATAAGCAGCGATTAGCCTCATCAATAGCTTCTTTCGGTTTCATGTCTTGTTTTACTTCAAAGAAGTTACGCTTTAAATCGACAGCTGTTAATAATTCGCTTTCCGCACTTTTCAAATAATCTCCTCCCACTAACTGAAATGAATTGTTTTAAAGAGGTGGTGGATAAGCAGCCACCACCTTTTGATTAGACTATACTTAATTAAAGAGTAGCTGCACTTTCATCTTTATTCTTTGGATCTGCAAACATCGTGATAGACTCGTACTCTCCTGGTTTCAATAAACTACTATCGTTTCGCATGAGATACGTGTAGAGGGCAATGGCAATGAATAAACCAAAGGTCCATGCATTATCCCATAGGAAGCGTAATCCAGGCGTGAAATAACCTATAACAGGGATTAATATGCCAACAACTAAAGCAATAATACTATTCTTGTTAAATCCTGAAGAATAATTGTACCGTCCATTTGGTTGGTACAACTCTTGAAGAGCTATATGTCTGCGTCTTACGATCCAATAATCAGCTATAGCAATACCATCAATAGGTCCAAGCAAAGCACCATAGACACCTAACCAACCAAAGATGTAGTTACCAAAATTAGACATGATGTACCAAGGTTGCATCAAGATGGCAAATAGCCCAGTAATAATCACACCGATACCAAAAGTAATGCGACGAGGATAAATATTTTCAGCCGCCCGTGCTGGCGCTACTAAGTTAGCACCTACGTTGATCGTCACTGACGCAATAACAATAATGATTGTTCCTAACAGAATCACAAATGGTGGGAATTTAGCTAATAAAGTCACAGGATCCCATAGAGCTTCACCGAAAATAACGACAGTCGCTGAAGTTACGAAAATACTGATAAAAGAGAACACCGTCATGGTCAAAGGTAGAGCAACAGTTTGTCCAATCATTTGTGATTTTTGGCTTTTAGCTTGACGAGCAAAATCGGGAATATTTAAGGCAAGCGTTGCCCAAAAAGCAATAACGCCAGTTAATGATGGGAAGAAAATTTTAAGGAATTCCCCTGCACTATGAAATTTACTTGGCTCGGTAACAATGGGTCCGAAACCACCACTAACATGAGTCGTCGCCCATATAAAAAGAATGATAGCTGATATTCCAACAATCGGGCTTGCGATAATTCCAAGAACTTTAATGGCTTCTGGGCCTCTGTAGCCAATAGCTATATTAAGTAACCAGAAAAAAGCAAAAACAATAGCTGTATGTCCTGGTACATTTCCCCAGGCCTTCATTGATGAAGAAAGTAACGTATCTATCGCCGTTGTTCCAATCCATGTATTAATACCAAACCATCCAGCGGAAACAATAGCGCGCGCCATGGTTGGAATATGGGCCCCTTTGGAACCAAACCACATTCTTGCAAATACGGGATAAGGAATACCAAACTTAGTTCCTGCATGAGAGTTTAATAAAATAGGAATAAGAACAATAATATTACCAAGAAAAATGGTTAAAATGGCTTGCCACCAGTTCATACCTAGTGAAATCATGCCGCTCGCCATCGTATAAGAAGGAATACACAAACACATTCCAATCCAAAGTGTTGAAAAGTTCATGCCTGACCAAGAATGTTCTTTTATCGTTGTTGGTCTCAAGTCTTCATTCCACATATGACTGGATTCCAACTGGGCTGCAGCTTGGTTGGTTAACGTTACAATCCCATTTTCTTCAATTTGTGTTTTCATACTCAGAACCTCCTTCTCCAATTCACATTGTTTAATAATAGTGCCACCTAAACTTAAATCCTTTTAAGAGGTTGCTTTAAAAAGTCACCAAATGATAAGCTACGAATCCTCGGCGCCCGCTTGTTTTTTCCGGTCCTCATGTAGTGGATACAAGAGGATCTCTGGCTAAAAATCGCTCACGTCCTGTGGCTGGCGCATGAAGCTACCACAACGCGAGGAATGCAGGTCCTAAGGAACTGACGCCGCTCTTAGCCTCCGAAGACGCCCAGTACGGGCTAGTACTGGCGTTTCTTGCAGGATGCCAGCGTACTTAGCCAGTAATTTGAACACGCACTTTAAGTGTTCCGAAGATTTGCCATTTGTTCATCATTCGGCATAAATACATGTCATATTTTCTTACTTTATTCTAAATTATTATCAAATATAAACTAAAAATCCACCTTTCCATTATATTTTGTTTCTTGTACGTTACATTTTATAACATGAGTATCGGAATAGCATTTTACAAAATGTAAGTTTTTATCTTAATTCATTTTATGTTTTGTTTAATTATAATATTTAGAATTTATTAATTATTACTCTAACTTCATGATTATGGTCATATGTCTAAGTAAAAAAAGAGACAGCATAGAACCATCAATTCTACGCTGTTTTCATCTTTCAATTTATTCGTGCCATAACCTGAGATAAAAGATGAGCTCGAATGGCGAATTCAATCGATAATCGTCTCTCCGTATTCATAAAGTCTCCTCCAAGTAATTCTTCAATCTTCTGAAGACGATGATAGAGCGTTTGTCTTACAACATAGAGTCGCTTAGCCGCTTCTTGTTTTGAACCTCCACAGTCTAAGTAAACTTTTAATGTTTGCAGAAGATTAGAACCCTTTTCTTCATCATAAGCAAGGATAGCTCCTATGTAGTCGTTAATAAAACTATCCATTTTATGTTCGCCTTGCATCATAAATAGTAATCTAGCGACTCCAATGTCATCGTAGAAATAAGAATGTTCTAGTGTCTCCTCTCTTAACTTGAGTTTTTCCATATTAATAACAATCTGTGATTCCTTAAATCCAAGATGACTATCTAATAATTGATGTCTTTCTCTTCCAATACCAATAATAAGAGTTGTTTTATCTCTTCGCTTGTGTAAAAATCGTTCTTTTATCTGATCTAGAGTATTCTTTAGATGGTGTTTAAGATCACTATTGGAATCCTTTGTCATCACAATAGCAATGATCTGGTTATTTTCTGTTGTTATGAGCAGTTGAAAACCATTTTCTTCAAATATCGTTCGTGTTAATAAGGATATGTAAATACGAAGTGATTCTTCTTCCTCCATGACTTTTCCTTTTTTAAGATCGACCATCTCAATCACACAGACGCGAAAGCGAACACACCCTTTTATGTCTAACCCAAGTCTTGCTTTCATTTGTTTTTGATCAATCGGCCGCTCATGAATTAAATCTTTTATCCACAATTGTTCATGGTGCATCTGTTTTTCTTCGACATATTTAATCCGAATATTCTCTTGAGCAATACATAAAACAGCTCGTCCCATCACTAAAGTATCAAACTCAGAGGGTTTCTGATGACCTACATTCATGCAAAGATAAGCCCATGTTTGTCCCATCGCTACTATAGCTTGTAAAACAAACGTATTCTTATCTTCACTCCATATAATAGGCTCACCACGTTTTAATTTTTGCCTATTCGTGGATACAGCGATTTGCTTTCCAATCTGCTCGGTCATCTTCTGACAAACGCTTTGTTTAAGTAGTGGAATACTTGTCTCTCTTCCTTCATATGGAAGATAAAAAATCTGATGATTCAACTGTTTTTGAAGCAATTTTAATATATTGTAAAGACCTGTGGTAGAAGAAAGGGTGAGTTGGTGGAATTCTTTTGAGATTAATTCAAGTTGTTGCAACGTACGATAATGCGTATTGATTAAAAAAGTATGCAAATCCTGTGTAATTTCGATAAATTTGACTCTTTCTTCAAAAACAATAATGGGAAAATCATGTTCAAGGGCAATAGAAATTAGATCTTCAGACACACGTGGAAATGAAGGACCCAATTCTATACACAGACAGCTTGCCCCATGTTGAATGAGCGTTCGCAAAAAATCTAATCGTTCTGAATCCTTATTTAAACCAACACCCGTTGTCAAAATCAATTCTTCGCCGTTAATGAGTTGATCCATATCAAGAGTTTCAAGGACATGTGCCCATCGAATCCGGCGATATAAACCATTTTTACTCGTCACTAACTTTGCCTTAGAAAAACAAGGTCTATTTAGTGCAGCTTTAACCGTTAAATTCACATCCACGTTCATTATCGCACCGTCCCTTTACGATTTTTATTTACTTTGGTAAAAGAACCCATCTCATTTTTATAGACTTCTGCTGAATGATTTAACATTTTGTCTAATTGTCATTAAATAATAAACTTTATATTAATAAAATTATAGAATATTTGCAATATATTTAACACTCTTATCCCAATTTTATGTCATATATATACGTTTGTCTATATTCATATAACACACAAAACCACAGCTTATAAAAGCTGTGGTAGATTAATTAATGGTTAAAATTTATTTTTTTATGACAAATTACAAACTCTTATTTCTGATTAGCCTCTAATGAAACTGCCACTTTTTCATTTGGTCTATCAATTTCTTCAATTGATTTTTTTTGCCCAAGAACATTAAAGACAATGTTTAAAATAACAGCTGTTAAACTTCCTGCGATAATACCGTTATTTGTAATGATTTGAATCATTACTGGTAATTTTGCAAATAGCGCAGGTTGAACGGTTACCCCAAGGCCGATTCCAATAGAACATGCAATAATAAGCAAGTTTTCATTTTTTGTAAAATCGACTTTACTTAGCATACGAACACCAGAAGCCACAACCATACCAAACATGGCAATCATAGCCCCGCCAATAACTGCACTTGGAATTAAGATGGTTAAGGCACTAATTTTAGGAATAAATCCTAAAATGATCAGAATAAAACCACAAACGTAAATGACGCGTCTTGATTTAACTTTTGTCATTTGAACGAGTCCTACGTTTTGAGAGAATGTCGTATATGGGAATGCATTGAACAGACCACCAACAACAACGGCTAAGCCTTCGGAACGGTACCCTCTCGATAAAGCTTTTTTATCAATAGGTTCCTCGCAAATTTCACTTAGCGCAAAGAAAACACCGGTTGATTCAATTAAACTAACAATGGCCACAATCGTCATGGTAATAATGGCATCCACATGAAAGGTTGGATAACCGAAACCAAATGGTTTCAACCCTTGAATCCACTGGGCTTGTCCGACAGAATTCAAATCAACCATACCCATAAACGCTGCAGCAACGGTTCCAATAATGATCCCCAATAAAATAGAAATGGAACGCATAAATCCAGTGAATAGTCGATTAAGAATAATAATAATTGCTAAAACACCAAAAGATAAAATTAGATTTTTTACACTTCCAAATTCGGGTGATCCTTGTCCCCCGCCCATATTATTAATAGCGACTGGAATGAGTGTTACGCCGATGACGGTAACAACCGTCCCCATAACAACGGGTGGAAATATTTTAACAACTTGACTAAAGAACGGAGCAATAATAAGAACAATGAGACCCGATACAATAATAGCTCCACAAATCCCAGCCATGCCATAGTGTTTTCCAATCGAAATCATCGGGGCAACGGCTGTGAAAGTACATCCCAAGACAATGGGTAATCCAATTCCAAAATAGCGAGTTTTCCAGACTTGTAATAATGTCGCAATACCACTTGCCGCTAAATCAATCGAGACAAGATAAGCCAAGTGTTTCTGATCCATCCCCATCGCAGCGCCAACAATTAACGGAATAAGTACGGCTCCCGCATACATCGCAAGAACATGCTGTATACCAAGTGACAGTGTTTTACCTACTGTTTGTTTTCCTTGCACTTTTAAAAACCTCATTTCATAGTTTTGTAATATCTAAGGTTGTTAATAAAGCGGAACTTGTTGATTAATGCAAAGTTCTTTTTCCTTCTTATTCTTGTAAAAATTCGACTCCCGTCTCGCTTAAAGATGCAATTCGTGCAAGAGAATAAATAGGATAACCAAGTTGATCGAGTCGTTTTCTTCCATCTTGAAACGATTTTTCGATCACAATGCCGATCCCAGAAATCGTGGCATCCGCTTGTTTAACGAGATCGATGAGACCCATAACAGCTTCACCCTTGGCTAAGAAGTCATCAATAATAAGAATGCGATCATTTGCGTTGATGAAATCAGCCGACAGGTAGATCTTATTTGTTTCTTCCTTTGTATAAGAACGGACGACAGCCGTATAAGATCCTTTTCCGAGTGTTAACGAAGGTTTCTTCCGAGCAAAGATAACAGGAACACCCAGTTTAAGTCCAGCCATGACGGCTGGTGCAATACCAGATGATTCAAGAGTCACGATCTTTGTTATCCCCGCTTCTTTAAATCGTTCAGTAAATGCCTCACCGATCGCATCCATTAATATTGGATCAATTTGATGGTTAAGAAATCGATCAACTTTCAAAACGTGCCCATCAATGATGATGCCTTCTTCTTTAATTCGCTGTTCTAGTAATTCCATAAGATAAAAAATCCTCTCTCTTAAAGATACATACAAACACAAAAACACTCTCATTCTAGAGTGAGAGTGTTCGTCCATGATAACGCATATATATATGCAATCTCACTCGTAGTCGAATGTTTTTTGGTCATTCGGTAGAAACTTGCAGGCCATATCCCTGCGATTATACGAGTAGGCTATTAATTTTTTTACAATTGTTAACAAACTAAGTATAATATAAAACTAGTAATGAGCCAATATGAAATATTTACAAATAAATAAATCGAAAAAATAGACTTATGAAATCCTCTCAATTTCTTTTTTATTTCTCTTTTTGCTAGAATTGGCAACAAATTCATCACATTCCTCAATACGCGAACGATAATGGATCACTTTTAAATAATAGAGGTTGTTCAAAAAGTCACCAAATGATAAGCTACGAATCTCGGCGCCCGCTTGTTTTTCCAGTCCTCATGTAGCAAAAACCTACATTCCGGTCCTCAAAACAGCGCCGCCTTGATCTTCTTGCTTCTAATTTGCCACCTTTTTGAACACGCACTAATAAGCGTATAATTAACGAAATAAATATACAGTTTGCAAACAACGAAATGAGGTTAATCATGAAAAAAATTCTTTTACTAGCTACAGGTGGTACGATAGCTTCTGTCACAAGTGATGATGGTCTAGTTCCCGGGTTATCGGCAGAAGAACTTCTTCATTACTTTCAATATGATCAATCTCCCCTTGATGTAACATGTCAAATTCTAATGAACCGAGATAGTACAAATATGCAGCCAGAAAACTGGATACAAATCGCTGATGCTATCAGTAAGCATTATAACGAGTTTGATAGTTTCATTGTGACGCACGGAACAGATACGCTAGCCTTTACAGCAGCCGCCTTGTCTTATATGCTTCAAGGATTAGATAAACCCGTCATATTGACTGGTTCACAGGTGCCGATTAGTTTTAAGAAGACAGATGCCAAGAAGAACGTTCAGGACGCTCTTCGTTTTTCACAGGAAAATATCGGTGGTGTCTTTGTTGTCTTCGATGGCCGTGTCATTATCGGTACACGGGCAGTGAAAATGAGAACGAAAAGCTATGATGCTTTTGAAAGTATTAATCATCCTTATGTTGCCACAATTGATGGCTCATCCATTAAATACTATTGGACTCCCGAAAAGTCAAAAGAAGCTTTTCATCCCGAAACAAATCTATGTACAGACATATTTGTACTCAAACTTTTCCCTGGAATGAATCCAAACATTTTTGATTTTATAAAAGAACATTATAAAGGAGTCATCATCGAAAGCTTTGGTAATGGAGGAGTGCCTTTTGAAGGCCGAAACCTTCTTCCTAAGATAAAAGAATTAACTGAAGCAGGCATTGTCGTTTTAATTTCGACACAGTGTCTTGAGGAAGGCCAAGATATTTACTTATATGAAGTTGGAAGAAAAGTCACAAATTATAATATTCTTGTTTCTGGGGATATGAATACAGAGGCGAGTGTTCCTAAACTCATGTGGACACTTGGGCAAACAGATGATTTTAAAAAAGTGAAGGAAATCATAGAAAAACCAATATGTTGGGATCTTTCTCCAGATTGGGAAGGGTAAAATGGTTAAAAACCTAGTACATGTTATTATTGTACTAGGTTTTTTCGATTGGTTATCATTGATCAATTATTTTTATCCAAGATAAGCTTGAAGCATCCAGACATGTTTCTCTAGGTTGCCTTTAAGACCAATAAATAAATCTTGAGTGACATCATCCCCAGCTTCTGCAGCATGGTTAATCGACTCTCCAAGTTCTTTACTTAGTAAAGTGTAATCATTGATGATTTCCTTTACAAAATCATCTGCCTTACGATTGACATCTGTTGATTCTTGCAAGCTAGCATGTTCAAGATATTCTTTTAGTGTGGAATATGGTGAACCTCCTATCGTTAAGAGACGTTCGGCTAAGTCATCAAATGTCGCTGCCGCCTCATCATATAATTCTTCAAATTTTGTATGTAATGTGAAGAATTGTGGTCCTTTTACATACCAATGAAATTGATGCAATTTGATATAAAGCACACCGAAGTTAGCTACTTGTTTGTTCAATAATTCTTTAATACCCACCGTTTGTGTTGTTGCCATAATAATCTCTCCTTTATCGTTCAAAATAGTATCTTATCTCCACTTACAATTATACTTGTTTTTTAGATTAAATCAAGTATTATTTTATAATAATTATAATTTAACTTTTTTAACCTTAAAATAATCATGACATATATCACTGATTTTTTAAATCTTTGTTTTTATGCTGATTAAATATTATCAATTAAAACTTATAAATGATAATAAACATAGGATTTTGATGATAAATTATGTTGATAAACACTATTTTTGATAGAGTCAAAATAAAAACTGTGCAATCAAAGTCATGGAATCACTTTGACGCACAGTTGGTTATTTTAATATAAAGTTATATGAACTTTAATATAGACCTTCTTTTTCTTCTTTTAAACTAATGTAAATACTTTTCGTTTGTGTATAGGCGTCTAGAACACTTTTATATGTTTCACGACCTATACCAGATTTTTTATATCCACCAAAAGGAACACCAGCTGGCAGTTGGTTATACGTATTTACCCACATACGTCCTGTTTCAACCGCACGTGCTACGCGAAGGGCTGTATTGATGTCGCGTGACCAAACCGCCCCGCCTAATCCGTACTCTGAATCATTGGCTAACTTGATGACTTCTTCTTCTGTTTTGAATTTAATGACCGTAGCCACTGGACCAAAGATTTCTTCTTGAGCAATGCGCATGTCATTTGTCGCATCTGCTAGAATGGTAGGTTCCATAAATACGCCGTTTGCCAAGTCTTTTGTTTTCAATTGACAGCCACCCGTCACGAGGGTTGCCCCTTCTTCTTGGCCAATGGTGACGTATTCCAAAATTTTCTCAAGTTGTCGTTTGTTTACTTGAGCTCCCATTTGTACACCGTCTTCCCAAGGGAGACCCACTTTAACTTTTTGGAAAGCTTGTTTTAGTTCGCTTATAAACTTATCATAAATACCTTCTTGAACGAAGATTCGTGATCCTGCACAACAAACTTGGCCTTGGTTAAACAAAATACCTAATTGAGCTCCTTCGATCGCTCTCTCCCATGGAGCATCATCGAAAAAGATGTTTGCTGATTTACCACCAAGTTCCAAGGTTGAAGGGATAATGCGTTTAGCCGCTTCAATACCTACTTCACGACCAATGGCTGTTGATCCTGTAAATGCTAGTTTACTAAATCCTTCATGTTTCAACATGTAATCACCAGAATCAGAACCACGACCTGTGATAACGTTTACAACTCCAGCCGGAAGAACTTGATCTAAAAGTTTCGCTAATTCCAAAATACTGAGTGACGTAGCTGAAGATGGATGGATAACAACCGTATTACCAGCAGCGATAGCAGGAGCTATTTTCCAAGCTGCCATAAGCAAAGGAAAGTTCCAAGGAACGATTTGTCCAACGACTCCAAGAGGTTCTTTTAATGTGAGAGTCAATGTTTCATCATCAAGATCTTTTGCAGTGCCTTCTTCAGATCGAATAACACCTGCAAAATAGCGGAAATGGTCACTGCTACAAGGAACATCCACATTCAATGTTTCTCGAATTGATTTCCCGTTGTCTAATGTTTCTACCAATGCCAAGTGTTCTGCATTTTCATCGATCAAGTCTGCAATTTTAAGAAGGAGACGGCTTTTTTCTTGAACACTAACTTTTTTCCAAGATTGGAATGCTTTTGTCGCTGCTTCCACAGCCGCGTCAACATCAGCATGACTTGCATCGACAAATTCAGAAAGTTTTTCACCTGTACTAGGATTGTAGCTGGCTAATTTTTTACCTTCTGAACCTTCAAGCCATTTGCCGTTAATGTAAAGTTTATACTCCGTATCAACCGCATTTTCAATTGTATCGATAAGACTGCTCATTGTAAAACCTTCCCTTCATGATTGTATTTATTTAGAAAAATTGACTACATATATATTGTAGTACTTAAAATGAAAAATAGAAATGAAAACGCTTTAATTTTTATAAATTTTTTTTTATTGGAAACGTAAATGCTTAGACATACGTTTTCGTCAAATTGATCATGACATTCATCACTTCCTTATAAAATACTCTATACCCATGACAGTTGGAGACCTTGACGATTATGATTTCTTTTAGGGCGTTGATCGTTGTGATTATTTCAGACAAAAACCCAAAAAAATAACCACCCTTGAGTTCGCAGCTCATAACGGGTAGGTTGTTTTTGTCCTATTCTAGTGCGCTGATCCCTTTGGGAATCACGTTATTGTATGCCCGTTCAGTGTTCCTGCACATGCGGTCTTTTTTATTTTATGTGTTCTACTGTTATTATCGCAATACTTACGAATTTCAAAACACTGTCTAATCGTCTGATGTGGAATTATGATCTAATCTAGGATTATTAGGACGAAAGTAAGAAACAGCATGCTTTAAATTAAAATTTCTTCGCCCTTCACCCTAATAGTGCGTGTTCAAAAAGGTGGCAAATGAAAAGGGTTACTGGCTAAGTACGCTGGCATCCTGCAAGAAACGTCAGTACTAGCCCGTCCTGGGCGTCGGAGGATAAGAGCTGCGTCAGTTTTCTTTGGACCGGCATTCCTCGCGTTGTGGTAGCTTCAGGCGGCCCGCCACAGGACGTGAGCGATTTTAGCCAGCGATCCTCTTATATCCCTACATGAGGACCGGAAAAACAAGTGGGCGTCGAGGATTCGTAGCTTATCATTTGGTGACTTTTTGAACAACCTCTAATAGAAACACTGTAACGATCATACATTTGAAGCTTTCCTTTGGATTTGACTATTACCTTGAGGCGAGGGTCAATATTCGCCGTTAATGCAGGTTATTGAGCCGCTTCCCTAAGTGATTGAGCCACTCTCAGTATTTGAGCCACTTCCTTTGGTAATAATTTCTATATTGAAAAAGACGTCCATGATTTGTTAAACCATGAACGCCTTTATTTAGAACAGTCTATTTATTTCTTATAAACTTTCAAGATCTCATCTCCGGAATTTCTTCCATTTAATTCCGGTACGATCTCTTCATATTCGTTTGTATTGGTGACAATGACCATGGTCGTTGTGTCATACCCTGCTTTTGCAATTTCATCTCGATCGAATGTTGCGAGCAGATCACCTTTATGCACTTTTTGACCATTTTCAACTTTAGGTTCAAAATGTTTTCCATTTAATTCAACCGTATTGATACCGATATGAATCAAAACTTCCACGCCATTTTCTGATTTAATACCATAGGCATGACCAGTAGGGTAGGCCACGATGATTTCTCCATCAACCGGAGAAACAACTTGATTTGATGAAGGTTCAATACCAAGCCCTTTTCCCATCGCTTCTGAACTAAAGACTGGATCATTCACAGATTTTAGCGGAACAGCTTGTCCACTAAGCGGGCTGAAAATAGTATCACTTAATGATAGGCCAGTCGTATCAATTTCTGGTTCATCAATCGAATCACTAGTCGTCGTCTCTTTCGAAGCCATACTTTGTTCGAGTTTGGCTGTTTTTTGTTCCGTTAAGCTCTTTTTACCTGAGGTTACTTTGGCAAATAATTTCTCTGTATTGCTTTCATTGAAGCCCAATAGTAAAACAAGAATGAAAGATAAGAGAAAAGCGACAATTCCCGCAATGGCTGCCCATACGATACTTGAGTTCTTACCGATAAATAACGGCATTTCAAAAACATTCATGATCGGTGTGTATTGGAAGCATTTAACGCCTGCAGTACCAACAATGGCACCACCGACTGCTCCACCAATGAGACCGAAGACAAATCCTTTTTTGTATTTTAAATTAATCCCGTATAAAGCCGGTTCGGTAATACCGAAAAACCCACTTATGGCAGCTGAAGCCGCGATTTCTTTATTTTTTGCTTTTTTCGCTTTAAAGATAGCACCCGTGACAGCACCAAATTGTCCAGCTACCGCACAAAACATCACGGCTAACAAGGTATCAAAGCCATATGTTTGTATATTAATTAATGAAATTGGCAAAATACCCCAGTGTAAACCAAAGATAACGAAGATCTGGAATGTCCCACCTAGAATAGCGCCAGCAATTAATGGACTCAAACCATATAAGAAACTATAACCATAAGCAAGGCCTGTACCTAATGCTGTACCAAGCGGTCCAATAACGACAAAAGTGAGAATTCCAGCCACAATCAAGGTTAAAAATGGAACGAAAACCAATTGGGCGACAGCAGGTAGATGATTTTTAAACCATCTTTCAATATAACTTTCAAGCCAAATGGCGAGGATCGTCGGAATAACCGCACCACCATATGTTTTAAAATTTATACCATAGTCACCTAAATGAGCAATATTAGGTATTGTATTGTCTGTTAATGGATAAACCATGGCCGCTGCTAATGCTACAGCAATAAATCGATTGGTATTAAATTTATCTGCAGCTGTAATTGCAATGAAGATAGGCAAGAGTGTAAAGACCCCACTCGCCAGTGCATTTAAAATGATATAAATGGGCGATGATTCAGGTAATAAGTGCAAACTTGAAATTAAAATTGCAACCCCTTTTAAGACACCTGCCCCAGCCAAAACAGAAATAAAAGGAGTAAAAATACCAGATAAAACAGAAACAAATTTTTCAAACCAATTTTCTTTCTTCTTTTCAACAGTTGCATCACCGCCATCTGAGGCAAGACCCGATTTTGTGTCACTGCCACCCGCACTAAAGTGGTACTGATTCATAATTGACTCATACACTGGTACAACTTCATCACCAATAACCACCTGATATTGTCCACCTGCACTTACTGCGGTGAGAACCTTCGGCAGATCCTCTAGTGCCTCTTTATTCGCTTTACTCTGATCTTTTAGTCTGAAACGAAGTCTTGTTGCACAATGAAGGAGAGAATTTACATTTTCTTTACCTCCGACATTAGCGACAATATCTTGAGCTAACTGAGTGTAATCTTTCTTAGCCATCTTATACCTCCTAGTGAATCGTTTACTTTTTTTACAATAACCTAATTATATGACTATTTACCATAGAATCGTCATATTGCAAAGAACATTGATATCGTAAATGTTATTGTTTTAACATCTCTTTATGAGAACGTTTACATAAAAATTTGTAATTACCTTTTAGCTACTAAAATAATTTTTTATCAATCAGAATTTAAGTAAAACCTACTTTATTTCCGTAATGAACTAAATTATTCATGTACCTAATAGGAAAGCGTTCTCATAATAAAGTAATAATATATCAAAATCTCAAGTTTGGGAAGAGTTTTGTGCTTTTTGACACACTTTTTTCATTTATTATTTCAGAGTATGATCCATTTGTGGGGTTTTATCTTTTTACAATTATTTAAATAAAACTTGCCGATTGCGGGGCCTAAAGGCGCAGACAGAGGTCTAGAATGCATCACTACGGCTTCGTCTTCGCGACAACTCGATGCTTAATCGAAGAAGATTATGCTAGTTGTACTTACACTTTATACTTTAAATTTTTCTTTCTTAAAGTGTAAAAAAGAAGGGCCATATTTATTCATAAGACGTTCTCTTTTGAATCACAAAAATTGAATTAGCAACACAAATAGGGTACAGAATCGCAATGGTTCTCGTACCCTATTTTTTATTGATTAATCAAGGTTTTTAGAGAATTATCATAGTAAATCGCATACCGAATCGCAACAGAATTTTTGTAACGGGAATAAGTGTTCTTTTTTTGGTAAATACTATGCTAAAATAGGTGTGAATGACTATACCAAAACAGAAGGTTTGAACGACATAGCAAAGCCATTAGAGTTCATCATGCCAAAAAAATCCTTTTTCATACTTTAAATAAAAGTTAAAGTGCGTGTTCAAAAAGGGAGCGAATTAGAAGCAAGAAGATCAAGGCGGCGCCGTTTTGAGGACCGGAATGTAGGTTTTTGCTACATGAGGACCGGAAAAACAAGCCAACGCCGAGATTCGCCACTTATCATTTGTTGACTTTTTGAACAACCTCTTAAAGAACAGTTTCTTAAATAAAGGATAAAAATAAAAAAGCATGGTTGACTAAATAGGAAATTTACCATGCTTTTTCTAATGCTATTTACTATGATTTTTTCCAAATTGTGATTTCAAAAGGAACACCTAAATCATTAACCAAATCCTCTTTTATCTTTTTTATTGTTGTATTTGCCTTTTTAACGAAATGATTCGCTCTTTGGGAAGATGTGTTTTTTCTGCTATATAATCAATTTCCTTATGCTCTCTAAGAAGTTCAATTGCTTTAAATACATTATCCAACGCTTCTGCTTGACTTCTTTTCGTAATTTCTTCGTATAACGGTGTCATTTCAATCACCTCTAACATTTTATTGGTTTCGTCTTCCGATAAAAATTTATGCGAAATGGTTATAATAAATGAAAGAACCTTCGTTTGCATATCTTTATCTGGAATTTTACTTGCGATTTGAGCAGAATCCAAAACTCTTTCCGAACGTT
Organism: Terrilactibacillus laevilacticus; assembly: GCF_006517395.1. Classification (GTDB taxonomy): domain Bacteria; phylum Bacillota; class Bacilli; order Bacillales; family Sporolactobacillaceae; genus Terrilactibacillus; species Terrilactibacillus laevilacticus. The sequence continues at coordinate 149,782 of NZ_VDCY01000004.1, read as the reverse complement.
TTACTTCTGTCTTCATTAGAGGCAATAAAATTAATTTCCCCATATCAGCATTTGATAAAGATTCTCCATTTTCTACCTTCATCCATAAATCTTTAACCAATGCATCCCCATCTTGATTACTTAGAAATATAAACTCTGGTTGGTAGAAAATAGAGCCATACGATTTTGATTCAATTGCATCTTTCACATCTGCTCCAAATACAATAACTGTCCGTACTGGTTTCTTATACCTATCATACAAAAGAGCATCATACTTCATAAATCGATCCAAGTCTTCACCTTTTGTTGTGGTTTGAAACTCTAAATGTAAATAGGTTTCATCTTCCAATAAACAAAGAAAATCGACTTCTAAATCACTCGTTTCAATCGAAATAATATTTGTAGGGATCATTCAATTACATTTGCTACATTTATTATACCCAATGCATTAAAAAAATCATCTTTAAACCATTCTGCAATATACTTAAAAGTCAGGTCATAGTTATTTCGATGAATTTTATGATTCCTCATACAACATCTATCCCCATTTTAACATATCTTCCCTTCCCGTTCCATTCACTTAAATACTTGATAATGTCTATCCTCCTTTTTCTGTATGGACAAGTTTCTGTATGGACAAGTTCCAATCCTGTTTTGTAATTAACTATATATTATAAGCGTGAGATATGAATACGAAAAGGAATTATTTCAAAAAGTTCGTTTTTTAGACTATGATTACTACCGCATATCCAAATAAGGATTATAAACAGTTAATCTCTGGATACACAAATATCAAAAATAAATGATGGATGTAAAGCAGGGGGAATTCATACGAATTCCCCTGCTTTTTTATATGTGATTCACTATGATATTACAGATTTTGCACTCCAAAAGAGAACGTCTTAATTTATTCAGGCACCTCCTTTATTTACTTACATTATTTTCTTGTATAAATGACTATTGCATCTCTTAAGAATTCGGCCGCACCTTTTCCACATTTGGTATCATAGTATTTCATAAAACGATCATCGTCGACATACATTTGGGCAAGACCTGCATGAGCTTCCTTCGAGTAGGCGTGCCACCAATACATCAGCCATTGTTTATGCATTTCTGCTATTTCTTGTGCTTCATCACTTGCTGGATCACCTGTCTCAATCGCTTTTTCTAACTTTGTTAATATAGCCTGACTTAAGCTTTCAACCTTTTGATATTCTTCTTGACTCATGCCTTTTAATTTCTGATTCGAACGGTTGATTATATCTGCGCCATATTTTTCGCGAATTTCCTCTCCGTACTTCTTTTCATTTTCTTCTATCATTTTATCTTTAAAACCTTCGAACTTTTCTTTATCTGTCATCGTTATCCGCCCTTTCTCTGAATCCATGGTTTTTTCCACATTTTCAATAAGTTTGTCAAGATGAGCTCTTTTCCTTAGAAGCTGAGTGTGATGTTCCTTTAATGTTTCATAACGATTAAAGTCTGGTGTCGATATCAGCTTTTGTATTGTTTCTAAGCCCAAGCCAAGTTCACGGTAGAAGAGAATATGCTGCAGCTTATTAACCTCTTCTTGACCATAAATCCGATATCCTGACGAATTCACTCTTGCCGGCTTTAAAAGATCAATTTCATCGTAATATCTAAGTGTTCTCCCGCTAACACCTGCCAATTGAGCTAACTTTTGAACCGTGTATTCCATATCACCCCTCCTGACAAAACTCATCTTACACCTTGACGTAACGTAAAGCTCAAGGGGTTACCTGAAAAAGATCAGAAAAAAGGATGTTTTTTCAATGCAGATTGCATTTTGCAAAACGTTCCACTTCTTTTTCGAATGTCAACTTTTTGATTTCTCATACTTATCAATCATCGCATGGTAGGTCAAAATTTTTTTATCCAAATGCTTAAGGTTTTCTTCTAGTTTCTTTTTCTCCTCTATTATGAATAAGCGATGTTGCTCTAGCATCGCTCGTCTCTCCTTCATGGTTGAATCACCTTCATATCTTAACCTAGCGTATTCTTTAATCTTTTTAATCGGCATGGCCGTTTCTTTTAATCTTAAAATAAAGGCGATCCACTCTCTATCTTTTTCTGTATAGGTTCGTCTGTTATGTTCATCCCTCTCTGGAATGATTAATCCTTCTTTTTCATAGTAGCGCAGTGTATCAATGCTCAAGTTCACTATTTCAGCAAAAGTTCCGATGGAATAACTCATCTTATCACTCCATTTTATGGTTGACATGGAGTTAACTCCAGCCATTATGATCATTTTATAAGAAAAATGGGAGGTCATCAATATGGAAAAAAATCGCTATGAGTTAGGGTTAGAAAAACTAGGAGAAGTTGATGGAGACCAAGGAGATAAAGTGATTGAATCGTTAAAAGACATTGCTCCAGATCTCGGTAAATTCATTATTGAATTTGCATTCGGTGATATTTACACACGTCCTGCATTAGATCTACAAGAACGCGAACTCGTGACGCTTAGCTGCTTGACAACCCTTGGAGCAACAGAAAAACAACTGACGGTTCACATTAATGGGGCACTCAATGTCGGTATAGGGCAGGAGAAAATTATTGAGACATTCATTCAATGCATCCCTTATGTTGGATTTCCAAGAGTCTTGAATGCTGTATTTGTAGCGAAAGAGGTTTTTCAATCAAGATCATTTTGAGCAAAAAAAGAATTTCTTGAGCCATATTTTATTGGCTAAGAAATTCTTTTTTATGCCGGTCCAGTTTTTTATTGTCTGACTCACATAGGCTTAGATCTTTCCATAAATCTTCCTCTAAATCCATTATAAATTAAGGCTATACCTAAACTAATGATTAGATACAAAAGTAAAATGAGCACATCTTGAACAACAATATGTGCCACCACACCTCCTACTGATTCCCGAACCATGCTGATCGCATAGGTGAAAGGCAAAAATGGACTTAGTGTTTGAAAGAAGGACGGTGTCATACTGACTGGAAAGGTTCCGCTCGATGCCGATATTTGTAGGACAAGGATAATAACCGATAGTCCTTTTCCGATATTTCCAAATAATGAACATAACGTATAGGTGATCGTAATAAATACCAAACTGCTGAGAAGGCAAAGCAAAAAGAATAAACCTTTATTGACAATGTAGGTTTTGATTAAATAGATATCTCCTAAAGACACAACAGCTGCTTGGGCTAAACCCATACTTAAGAATGATAGAAGTCGTCCTAAGTACTTTTGCCTAGGTGTATACAAATGTTTTTGATCCTCCACCCTCGTTGGTAAAGACGAAATTAATAATGTCGCCCCAACCCAAAATGCAAGTACCGTATAAAAAGGGGACATAGCCGAACCATAATTAGGAATAGGGAATACCCTCTCCGTTTTCAAGGTAATCGGATTCGATAAGAATTCACTGTGTGATTGGGGATCATGCATGAGCATATTAATGGCGTCATTCAAATTCATATTATTAGAAAATTGGTTGATTTTATTAGATGCTGTGTGAACGTCTTTTTCAAATGTTGGCAAGTCATTTCTTGCAAAATTGGCTGCTCTTTTGATCACCTGTTCCACTTGTGGAAGCTTTGTTCGAACCAAATCTGATGCTCTTCGTACATCCTGTTCGAGCTTTGGTAAATCGTTTCTTACAAAATTGGCCGCACGATGTATTTTCTGTTCCACCGTAGGAAGATCCTGACTCATAAATTGTGAAGTTGATTGAAGCATACTTGCAGCCTTTGTAAGTCGTTGGTCTAATCCTTGACTAACCGCTTGAATTTCATTTCTGATATCTTGTAATTCTGTGTATTGACTTTCTAGTTCCTGTTGATTTCCTGTTATTTCTTGATTCGATGCTGTTATTTGTTGTAAACGACGAATTTCATCATTCAGTGCTTCCGAAATTTCAGACAAATTACTACTAACTTGATGATTGACTAAGCCAGCTGCACGATCCATACGATCCACTTTGTTTTGAATCGCCATAATTTGATCTCCAGCTTCATTTATTAAAGGTAATTTATCTTCAACTTTTAAAATCGTATCTCCTGCTCTATCAATGTCTGATAGTCGATTTTCTAATAAGATGACCTTTTGACCTTTCGCCTTGATTTCAGGTAATTTTTTTTCTAACAAAATAGCCTCTTGCCCCATTTTTCTAATTTGAGGAAGAGCATCTTCCAATTGATTAATTTGGTTTTTAGTATGTAAAAACAAAGGCATATCTTGCTTTAATTCAAGCCCAACTTTGTTGAATTCCGTAAACAAGGCTTTTCCCACTGTCTTGATAAATGCTTGTCTAATTTCTGTCGTAATTGTCGTAGCGCCTGAAGTAGCCACTTTAGGTGCTACCGAATTGATTTTTTCATTCACCGAAAATTTGAGTTCTGGTTTTTTTGGATGATCCTTAAGAATACTCGAGATATCTGTTGAGAAATTTTTTGGAATGAGGATGCTTGCATAATATGACCCTTCTTTAAGACCGTCTTCCCCCGTTTCACGATCTACAAATTCCCAGCCAAGATTGTGGTTATGTTTTAACTTATCGATGATTTCATCACCAACGTGGATGGTCTTGCCTTGAATCTTTGCCCCTTGATCTTCATTTATCACAGCTACTTTTATCCCAGATGTATGACTATAAGGATCCCATAAGGCTTTTATATTAATCCAGGCATAGGCGGATGGAAGAAAGATTAGCCCAAGGACCAAAACTAAGATCGAGGGTGTGCGACACATTTTTATCCAATCTAATTGATAGATATGTAAAATCTTGCTCATGATTTTCTCCTAACATAATTTTAGACAGTGTCTATCCTTATTGTTAGGATTTGTTGATCAGGTGGAAAAAATACAATTTAGCTGATCTTTGGTAGATGAGCTATTTTTGACTTCCTTTATTATGAATTTATCGATTGTCCACCTTAAACATGGAGAATTTGACCTGTGATATCTTTTTATTGGAGTGGATGAGTGGCATTAAATAAATGTTGCCCATCCAGTTTATTCCCATAACCCAAGATTTCAACTTGAGGATCATCAACTAATAGTCTGTTTCTATCAATCCCATCAAAAGGTACAAAAGCATTCAATCTAACTTCTTCCCCTGGCTTAATATTTAATTCATTTCCTTTAGCTAATATCTTAAATTCATTACCTTTTTGTCCACCCTTAATTTTTATAGGGAATGAAACAAAAACATCATTTTGCTTTAAAGTGAAATGACTACCATTAATTAAATTTATCATATATCTTATACCATCTTTAGAAGTTTGTTTTTGATCTAATTTCAGTTTAACTTTCTTAGCCTCATTAAGATTAAAATCAGAAGTCTTTTCATTTGAACACCCAGTTAAAATAATTACAAATACCCCTAAAAACAACATAAATTTTTTCAATATTCCGTCCCCCTTTCTATTGTGTAATAGTTTAACATTAACCACCAAGAAGGGGAAAGTGATCTATGATTAGTGAAACGATGATTCTAAAATTAATTGAATAACAAAAGACCATTCAATCATACTATTCGTCATCCGACTGGATCCTCAGATTGACTCCCTCGTCAAGGGTGTTGGAGGATGTATTCACTTAGATGGCTTAAGTGTTAAGTAAAATAACAATAAATAAAGAATCAAAACAAAAAAGCAATGTAACATTTTTCGTGTTAAGTCTTATTCTTTCTAAGGTTTGTTCCAGAAGAATACGGATAAAGCAGGTAGGATAACTGCAAAAAAAACGACAATAGCATTTCCAATTTATCCTATTATTCTGAGTGCGTAATTGCTTAAGATAGATGTAATCATAACCATAAAAGATAAAATAACTGCGATTAAATAAATGACTCGATCAGAAAAAAGATCGCCAGCATGGCTAAAAAACCACATCAAATAAAGCACAAGAGATATTACAAAGGGAGTTATGGATATAACACCAAAAATCTTTCGCATGTTCATCCCTCCTCTGTAAAGTTAAATACGGCACAAAAAGTAAATTCATTTTAAGAATAAAGTCTAGAATGTTAATTTTATTTTATTTCAATCCACATATTGAGTTTTAACAATAAAGGAGCCTAATTTATTTTTTATTGCTTCATTATTCACTATATGGGAAATTTCTTCTTTTTCTTGATCACTTATCTTTTGATCTTTTTTGATCATAATAGTGATTAGTTTTTTATCAACGCCAATTTCTATGGCTGCCGCTCCAGTAGATCGATATCCGTTTGCTTTTAATTCTTTAGTCACTTTATCGACAAACTTTGATTTGCCTATCATTTTTGACATGGCTGTTACATACTGTTCTTCTTCATGTGTTATGACATTGGGTTTATCTTTATCATTTGTATCTTTCGCAGAAACAGGCTTGTGTAATTGAGAATAAAAACGAGCTATTGATAGACTAATAACACAAACTAAGATAATAGTCGATAGGGTGATTAGATTTCTTTTCATATTACTCTCCCTCATACTTAATAATTCCCATATAAAGCATGTATACTATGTCAAAGACACATTAGAACTAAATATATTGAAGTTCTTATCTCACTAGTAATGAACTGGACAAAAAGTTAATGAACTTATTAAATATCATTGGTTAACTTAATTCGGCTTTGACCATATTAATAGTCAGTTGATCTGTGTTTATTTAATCAGTAAAAATGTCATTTAAATCACTAATCTCTAACTTTATATCAATGAAAGTACTGTAAAGAGTTAAAAGTACTTAACGTTATCGGATATTTTTTAACGCTCTTTGTTTAATACCAACCATCCTTTAAATATTGAGTTGTTTTTAAGATTAAAATAATACTTGTGAATCTGACGAATTCTTGAGTGTTAACCTCCTTGAATCGATATAGTCGGAAGTAAGTCTTAAGAAATTTTTCTGCCCCTTTAATGCCACCTCTATTTTCAAATAGTTTCCATAACATTGCACTTGATTTTTTCTGATAAAATGAAAGCGCCTTGGAAGCTTCTTTAGAGATTTCCTGACATTCCTGTTCATCCGTTCCAAATACACGAATGGCTGTCTGTCCACTCTTAATAGTGGTATATTGTGGCTTTTTTAGAAATGCAACAAATATTTCTTTAACATTATTAATAGAATATGAACCTTTATGTTGACTTGGAAATTGATCATTTTAGTAGAAGCGATGGTATATGTTTTGGGAATATCATAAGTCACATGAATGCCCTCACTTTCCTTTTATGATAAAAGAATCCATATCCTTCTAAAAAAATTAATTCATCCCAGAATAATGAAAAGGATCAGGATGATTTATATTAAGTTCATTATCCACTAATCACGTAATATACGCATTAAATCATAATTACGGTATTTTTTATTTCTTAATGTTTCAGAGTCAGTGAATAGCAATTTTTTATCTACTAACGATTTTAATGCCTTTCTTGTCGTATTCGGAGATAATCTCGCCGCAACAGCTGCTTTTGATGTAGTAGTGAAAGGATTTGAAAAGGTATAAAGCCAGACCTTTGCTTCAGAATCGGTACCGCACAATCCCAAACCTTTGTGAGCAAGAACTTCAGCATCTGATAATTTTTTTATTAATCTATCCGACATGCGATCACTTGCATTTAAAAAGAATAAGATCCAATCTCCCCAATTTGGGTTCTTTCCTCGAACGGCATTCAACATTTCATAGTATCTAGGTCTTTCTTTTTCTAATTCTTCACTTACAAAGAAAATAGGTTGAGAAATAACCTTTGACTGCATTAAGTGTAATACAATTAAGATACGCCCTAACCTTCCATTGCCATCTAAAAACGGATGTATTGACTCAAATTGCGCATGCAATATCGCCGTTTTTATTAATTCATTCGCATGTTCATCAAAAATAAATTGTTGTTCGTCTCGTTGATTTATTGATAAATTTACACCATATGGATGTCCATTAATAAAATACTCCAAGTTCTCCATATATTCATTAATTTTTTCAGCTGTAATAGGGATATACGATGCATCTTCTATTTTATTTGTTGGACCGATAAAGTTCTGTATTTTTCTAAATTCTCCTGAAGCTTGAGTAGAACCTCTGGCACCTTCCATTAATAACTGATGTAGCTCTTTTATTAACCGAGTCGATATAGGATATCCGTTACGAATCCTCTCAAAACCAGTCATTAGCGCATGTTGATAATTACTAACCTTTTTGATTTCCGATCTTGGGTTCTTATTATCTTTTTCTTCAATCATATCTGTAAAAGTTACTTGAGTTCCTTCGATTCTTGTTGATTCAACAGATTCACTCAGTGATAATATTTGTACAAGTGCATCACTAACAACCGAATGTTTAAAATCCGACTCAAGTCTTCCAATCTTATTACTAATTTGAGGTAATAGTTGCAGGATGGTTAAGGCACTGGGAATATCAACTGAAACAGGTAATTTCGCTAATCCTTGTCTCGCCATAATTAACATCCCTTTCTTCATTATTTTCCTTAACTACATCCTTTTTTATCAATAAACGCAAAATATTAATAAAACTGCGTTTATAAAAAATGACACGATACTGTTTGACAGGGGATTATACCTATATCTAACGTTAATGTTCTAGGCGGATTTTGGCGAAGCGGCACCTAAACTAAGTTAAACCGAAATATAGACCATCCGACTATATTACCCCATTCTCTATAATGGAAAGTCCAGGTTTGTCACAATTAATTTCAGTTAAAGCACCATATGGAAGTATACATTTTGGTTCATTATGACCAAAACTCGCATTATAGAGAATAGGCAAATCTTCTCTACCAAATTCTTTTACAACTTGCAGAATCACTCGTTTATATTCTTCATAATATTTATTCTCCTGCGGTTTTCCGAAAATAATGCCATTAATTCTCTCAAGTATACCCATAATCCCATAACTTCTTAGGCTTGTTTCAACCATCCAAACAGGAGGAAATTCCTCTGACGTTTCAAGAAATAAGATGGAGTCATCAAAACAATGTAACTCGGGGAATAAAGGGGTCCCTTTCATCATATCTATTACTTCAAGATAACCACCGATTAATCGTCCAGAAACTGTTTTTTGACCTTGCAGGAGTTCATATCCTGTATTTTTGATAAAATTTCTCGTCACGTTTTTATTTTCTATCGTCCATTCTAATCTTTCGCCTGTCCACGTATTTGATGTTTGAATCTCACCAATCGTTTGATTTTGAAATAATACTTTTTTGATCCATTCAATAGAATATTCCGGCATGGAAACATTTTCAGCGAAGTCAGTCAGAACAGACGCGCCGTAGAAGCTTGATATCCCCGCCTTTAAACACATAAAATGAGTCACCGTACTGTCTGAATATCTCATGAAAATTTTAGGATTATCACGGATCAGATCAAAATCAATATATGGTAACATTCTGATACTATCGATTCCCCCAATACAGGCAATAATCCCTTTAATCGAAGGGTCAGCGAATGCTTGCATTAAATCTTCTGCCCTTTTTTCAGGATGCTTATAAATATAATCAGAGCCTTTTAATGTATGTTTCATTTCAACAACTTCAAGACCAAATAATTCTTTAAGCCGTTCCTTGCCTTGTTCATAGCGCCAGAGTAAATCTTTGTCTCCTGCACCACCCCAAGAAAGACTAACAGTAGCGATTTTATCCCCTCTATTTAACTTTTCAGGTTTAATAAGATTTAGCATCTTTAATCCTCCTAGCAAAATTTGAAGACTATTTTCACTTGAATGTTACCTGTTTTTATCTAGTAGATTTGTTTCGCATCTTTTGGTAAATCCTTAATATGTTTTATAAATGCGAAACTTTTCTCGGCTTTTTCATCTGTTTATGATTTATTCCTTCTAATCCAACCATAATCCCATCATGATAGAATCATAGTAAACACCATCGATAAAGAGATCTTTTGTAATTAATCCCTCTTCTACAAAACCAAAAGTGTAGTATAAATGAATCGCTTTTGTGTTATCACTCCGCACGAGTAAGTTGATTTTTTTTATTACACCTTCATCTTTGGCTAATTTTATAATCTCTTGCATTAATGTTTTACCAACATGCTTCCCCCAGTAGTCTTTCTGAACACTGATTCCAAATTCAGCAGTATGAAAATTTCTTGGCTTTAAACCGCCCGTAAGATTGGAACATCCAATAATTATACCGTCCGTTTCAGCAACTAAATATATCGAGTTTTTTTGTTTTTTATGATCTTCTAGAAAGGCTTCTTCTTGTTTAACAGTAACATGAAATTCACCTTCTCCAAATGAAAGATAATCAGACTCCGCTGCAATGGTCTCAAGATATTCAATTATTTTCCTGGCATCCTCTTTAACTGCTTGTCTTATGACAATATTACCTTTTATTTCCATATTTGAACCACATTTATGAAAAAAACTACTACGATACCAAATTTAAAATAATTTACAGAAGGGGCATTTTATTAAAATTACGAAATGAATAAAAAAAGCTTACTTCAATGGCGGCGCAACAAGTTCAATCTTCATTCGATCTGGATCCTCAAAATAAACTGCATAATAATCGTCTCCTCCAGCAAATGGATGCTTGTCCATATAAAGAATTTTCACCCTTCGTTTTATTAACTCGTTCGTAATCTCGTCAACCTCTTGACGAGAATCAGCGTGAAAAGCTAAATGATTAAGTCCAGTCCCGCATCTATGATAGGGATGATTAAGATATTTTTCCCGAGTTTGAACAAAGACAATATATGTATCACCTAGTCTATAACTCTTCCCCTCAGTCCATTCTTGAAAAGGCTCATAACCTAACTTCTCTAAAAACCATCCCCAGAAATGAATGGAATGAGATAAATTAGAAACGTTGAATTCGATATGATGAATAAGTCCGCTCATTATGTATCACTCCGATGATTCAATTTATAAATCATTTCAAACTCCTCACAAACCACTAACATATCTTCCGAAAAAGCTTTATTTATCTCTTTTAATTCATTTTCAAAAAACTGAATATGTACTTTCCTCCAGTACTCTAATGATCGATCACCTTCACCTTCTTTAAAAGCAAAGTCACTCGTAACTTCATAAAAAGGTAAAACATCAACTTGTTTGGTTTGTATGATACATTTTGCATCACCCTTGGAATTTGTAATGATGCCTATATCACCTTTTTCCGGAAGTTTTTCATTTTCAATCTCATACAAATAGTATAGAGAGGTGGTTGCTGTTTTTTTCTCTTTTAAAACAAGATCAGCCAATTCATCAGCTTGAGTACCGAAACTCCAAACATCGTATGACCTTTTCGTTTGTATGTTTTTATTCATTAATTTTAAATAATTTGACCACATGTCTTCAGGTGTCATAAAAATCCATCCTTTGATTAGTTTTCTGCTCTATTATGAGCTACAGCGATTTGTTATGTAATCTATTGATAACCATAAAAAATATATTATAGTAAAAGATACAGATTTGATTTAGATGTATTGTATGAATTACTTAAAAAGCCATCGAATCCTTTAATATACTCATAAAAAAAAATCACAAAAAAGAGGTTATTAGCTTGATAGAAGTAGTGTTTCTTTATCTTATCATTTTGAATATTATTGGCTTATTTGTCATGTATCTAGATAAATACAAAGCCAAACATAGACAGTATCGAATTAGTGAATCAAAGTTGTGGCTAGTAGCTTTCTTTGGTGGAGCTCTCGGTTCAACCTTAGGTATGCACTTATTCAGGCATAAAACAAAACATATTCATTTTAAATTAGGATTCCCAACCTTAGCGATTCTTCAAATTGCGATTGTTTTTTTCCTATTTTTACGCTGAAATAGGTTATTGTTTTTAAGAAGGGAATCTACAAAAGTTCGTACTCCATGATTTGCTTTCTTAAATCTGTTTCGCTAGTTTTAGATAATGAGCGAAACCCTAACTTATTTAAGAATATTAATTCAGAGGAAGAAGTTTGAATACCGGCACGCATCGTCCTAATTCCCTGTGTCCTTAGATAATTTGCGAAACATGTAAAGACCTCTTTACCTAGCCCATTTCGCTGATAATCTTTGTGAATTAATCGTAAACCTAACCAGAATGATTATCTGTTAGATTTTTCTCAAGATAGTCCATCATGCCAACCGGCGTCCCGCTATCTTCTAAAGTAATACCAAGGATATGTCTTCCAGTTTCATCTGTGCCATTAACCAGTCTCTTGGAAACATATCCATGTCATAGTAATCGTGATCCTTCACGTCTAAGAAAGAAATCAGTGTTAGAAATATACACCTCAAAAAAAGAATCTAAAAATTATTCCTCGAGTTCTGAAATTTTTAACCTATCGCTCTTAAATTCAATCATTGTTTGTCCCTGGATTCACTTTGGCTTTAATCCGTTTACTACTTTATCTAACACTTTTTTTACATATTGATCAGTTTCTATAGATACAGAATCCAGCATTCTCCCTTGAACCAAAACAAAGGTCATTAATGTCGAAAGAAACATGGAAGATGAAAGAGCTAAATCCTGCTTATCAATTGGAACTCGAATCATTTTTTGAAGCAAATCACTCGCAAAGTCCCGCATCGATATAAGAGCTTTCCCTAATTCATCACTTATGTCATGATTGGTTATCATTTCAGGAGACCAAACAAATAAAAGAAATTTTTTATTGCTGGAAAGAAAATTGACATATATCTCACCAAAAGTCTTCAATGCTTGATAGGGTTCCCATTCACCTAATGTTTTCATTTCCTCTTGAATGGATCCAACAAAAGAATATCTCTGCGTGAGTTGCCGTAATAATGTATTTTTATCTTTAAAGTGATAAAAGATGAGTCCTTCTGCTACGCCACTTCGATTAGCAATTTCTTTTGTTGTTGTAGCAGAAAAACCTTTCTCACAAAATAGTTCTAAAGCACTTTCTAAAATTAATTCTTTCTTTGTCGGCATAATTTAAAAACTCCTCGGTACAATTAATCATACATTTCAAATCATGTAACTTAACTGGTACTTAATCTTTTTCTAGTTGTTTACCTAAGAATAATCCGAGTTGATTTAAAAATAAAGTTAATACAACCCCGACAGGCACACTAATTAAAATCATCATCCAATTGATTAAACCCATTTGAAGAACATAAGAAAAAAAATAGATACAAAAAGGGATTAACAAAATAATAGCCGTTAAAACCCCTGGGGTATAGCCTTTTAACACGATAGCCTGAGCGAGATGAGTAAAACTATGCAAGAAAAGAATAGAGACAACGGAAAGAATACCCACAATCGACCATTCATACTCTTGGCCCCATAAAGCAAGAAATACCATGAAAAGAATTCCAATATACTCAACCAGTACAGCCACTGAAAATCCCGCAGTATGTCTTGGAAATACACGATTAAAATATCCGTGAAATCTTTTTGGTAAAACACTTAGAATTCTTTTTTCATTTTTATTGAGCCATTTCTCTACAACAATAATTTCTTCAAAATCATGAATGATAAAAACACTTAATACAAGCCAAATCAACGACGAAAAATCCATCAGAAGACCTCCTCAAACTTTTCTTTTTGGTTCTTGCTCAATTTCATGAATTTATCTTTTTGAGTAAACACTCAAATCGAGTATATACTCAAAACCTTGGATTGATCAATAATTATTTCTCATGATTTTTCTATACGTCATGAAAAGGAAAATCATCCAAAACGTCGAAAGTTATAGCTAAAGGAAAACAGAATAAATGACTGTGAATCATCACAATATTAGTTATGATGATTTTTATAGTTGGTGTTTCAAAACTTGGAGGAATAAATGTCACAGGAAAATAAAGAACTCACTATAAGACCTATCGTTGAATCAGATTTACAAAGACTATGGGAGTTAATCATTCTATCCATAAACAAAAAGGAAAGAGGTGCAGAAATATAATTCCGTACCTCTTTCCTTTTGAAAATAAATAATCCTTCACTTCTCAGGCCTTTTGATTTGCAATCTCCTTCTTCAAATCCTTCATTCGTTTTTTTCCCCATTCAAACATCATTTCTACAATAGGGAGAATGGTCATACCTAACTCAGTCATGGAATACTCCACTCTCGGCGGAACTTCTGGGTAGACTTCTCGATGAACGATGCCATCTTCCATCAGTTCACGCAATTGATTGGTTAACATTTTATGGGAGATCTTTGGAAAAAGTCTTTGGAGATCACTAAATCGATGAGGACCTTCCACACCTAAATGCCAAAGAATGACGACTTTCCATTTTCCACTTAAGATCGATAATGTTAGTTCTTTTTCACAATTAAAATCGCCATTGATGATTTTCTCTTTAATTTCTTTACGAAGTGTATCTGTCAAAACGCCCACCTCCTTCTTTCAAAAGTTACTCTTTGGTAACCACCTTACAAAAAAGTGCATTCTTCACAGAACGATAAACCAAGAGTAAACTTAGTTGTGTGATGAAAATAAAAAATATCCAGGAGGTTATATTGATATGAGTAAAAAAGCATTACTAATTATCCCCCCAGAACGATTTAACGAAGATGAATTATTCAAACCAAAAGCAGCTTTAGAAGAAGCTGGCATTGATGTAACAATTGCTAGTACGAAAACAGGTGAAATCACCGGAGATTTCGAAGGAAAAGCAACGGCAGAAGTTGTTTTTACTGAAGTTAATCCAAGTGATTTCGATGTTATTTCAGTCATTGGTGGATCCGGTACAAACGATTACCTTTGGGGAAATGAAGAATTACTCAGCTTAATCAAAAAAGCATATGATCAAAAAATTCTTGTTTCTGGCATCTGTGCAGGATCTGTTACCGTTGCTAAAACTGGGCTTCTCGCTGATCGAGATGCAACATGCTACCCAGTTGACGTTCAAATTGATCAACTCAAAGCAAATAACGTCAAATATGTTGGCGGTCATGTTGTAGCTGCAGAAGATATCATCACAGGCGACGGCCCTGATGGTGCTGAAGAATTCGGTAAAAGTCTCGTTAAAGCTTTAAACTAAATCTAATCCTTTACTTAAGAGTCTTAGAATTTCTAGGGCTCTTTTATTATAATCGATTGAAATCTAGCTTACAAAAAAGGGGCTTGGTGGTATGTGTCAAGTTTTTTTGATGTTGTTTTAGTACCAATATTTATAGCACTCTTTTTTTGTACATTTTTTCTACCGCGCGTTAGCTGGCTATACCTGGTATTTCGTTCTCACGTTCTAAACCTGGAGCCTGCAACGAAATACCAGGTTATCTGAGATTTGTGCAATTCCGCCTTGAGGTGGTTCAATCCATGCATAAGTCGTGCAATCTCATGTCAGAGTTGTGTAATTAACGTTGTATTAATCTATGTTTGAACTTATTTTAGCTGCTTTTCATTATTTGAGGAACTTCGGCGCCGAATTGAGCCACTTCTGGATTAATTGAGGAACTTCGGCGCCGAATTGAGCCACTTCTGAATTAATTGAGGAACTTCGGCGCCGAATTGAGCCACTTCTGAATTAATTGAGGAACTTCGACGTCGAATTGAGCTACTTCTATATTTATTGAGGAACTCTGGCGTCGAATTGAGCTACTTCTGGATTAATTGAGGAACTCCGGTGTCGAATTGAGCTACTTCTATATTTATTGAGGAACTTCGGCGTCGAATTGAGCCACTTCTGGATTAATTGAGGAACTCCGGTGTCGAATTGAGCTACTTCTATATTTATTGAGGAACTCTGGCGCCGAATTGAGCCACTTCTGAATTAATTGAGGAACTTCGGTGTCGAATTGAGCCACTTCTGAATTAATTGAGGAACTTCGGTGTCGAATTGAGCTACATCTAGATTAATTGAGGGACTCCGGTGTCGAATTGAGCTACTTCTGGATTAATTGAGGAACTTCGGCATCGAATTGAGCTACTTCTGGATTAATTGAGGAACTCCGGTGTCGAATTGAGCTACTTCTATATTTATTGAGGAACTCTGGCGTCGAATTGAGCCACTTCTGGATTAATTGAGGAACTCCGGTGTTCTTTATTATTCCGTTCCATGGAAATCCCTTTTTCTAAAATGTACTAGCCTGCCAGTATACATTTATGATAGAGTGCCTTTTCTTTTTTGGCTAGGCAATAGCTGCTTCATATACCCTCGACAAATATTTGCTCGTTTATACTCATTACCTTGAGGTGGGGATCTTCATTCCCGTTAATAAGAGATAAAAATTCAAGTATAAAAAAGTAAAAAAAAATGAGTCATACTCTAAATCACTAAAGTTTCTCAGTTTTCTTTTATCTCTTAATCTTTATATCTAATTTTCAAATACATCCCATACGGTAATGATCCCCAATAACTCTTCCACTGGATCACCATGCTCCGTGATAAGTAAAGCATTTATGTAGTTATGGTTATGCCTTGTCGTTAACAGTTCAGAAGCAGAATAGACATCCATATCTTGATCAATAAAAAGATAATTAATCTTTCCCTGTTCGACAACCAGAATATCCTTTAATGTCGTCTCACTCATTGAGATGATATCCTCATGCACATTTTGAGAAAGCCATATGGCAATCCCGCTATCTGTGACCATCCCTTTAAACTCCTGCTGATCATAAACAGGAAATTGAGTAAACCCTGTTTCTCGTATCGTTTCAAGCATCAAAGCCAGTGAGTCATTGACATCAAAGGTCGTTACCGGCCATTGAAACTTTGGAATCACTTTTGGCGGTGAGATAAGTTCTGAGGCTACTCTTTTAATGTGAAAATAAAGATCTTCAATAGATTCAGCTGAGACTTCTTTTATATCTATTTTCCCTATATTAATGGCATTATAAATCTTTGAAAAATATAAAAGATCACTTTCAAAATATTTGATAACAGCATTAATTTGTTTTTTAGCCCGAATGGTTTCTGCAAAGGTTGGGTAATTTGGATCCTTAATGTAAGATTCAATTTGTTTAAATTGTTGGTTAAAATCTCTAGTTGTAATGGTCATATTAGGAATCCTCCTTTAACCTGCTAATCTAGTGCAAGCCAAATCACACTTACCAGGTAGGAATTATTATAAACGATAGTTTAAGAACGTGTCAATTTACTTTCAAATACTTCTAATAATCAATATAATCAATTTATTAAAGAAAACTTACCGATTGCGGGGCCTATAAGGCGCAAACAGAGGCTTAGAATGTGTCACTGCGGCTTCGCCTTCTTGGCAATTCGATGCTTAATCGAAGAAGATGATGCAAGTTGCACTTATACTTTATACCTTGAATTTTTTATACTTTCTTAAAGTGTAAAAAAGTCAAAAAGTGAAAGATTCGATATATTCGATTTCAAAAAATAACATACATAGATGTATAAACTTTATATTTTGCATATAGATATTAGAGAAAAACTTCATCCTAATTTTCTTAATTTTCTCGTTAGGTTGACTTTTATTTTTCGAGGTGTTAGACTCAGTTCAACCCAATTTTATAAGAACTTACGCGATGACAAGGAATAGTACATTTCCGGGTAGAATCTAAGAGAGCTGCTGTTTGGTGTAAAGCAGCATTCCAAGGAAATCGAACTCGCCTTTGAGTGGCTTACTGAAATAATGATTAGTAGGTAATGCTGGCGGTCAGCCAATATCCTGACGAGATATTCTGATATCTCACTAAGTGATTCTTATCGTTAACGATAAGGATAATTAGAGTGGTACCACGGAAGTTAATCCAACCTTTCGTCTCTTAAAATTAATTAAGAGGTGGGAGGTTTTTTATATTTCTAAATCTAAATACACGACCTTGATAAATAAAAAATAGAAGGTGGCGTTTTACATGAACTATCAAAAATATAAACCTTACAAAAAAATCAAAAAGGTAAACCGCAAATGGCCTGATAATGAAATTACAAAGGCGCCGATATGGTGCAGTGTGGATCTAAGAGATGGTAACCAAGCTTTAGAAACACCCATGAACCTTGAGCAGAAAATTAATTTTTTTAACTACTTAGTGAAATTAGGTTTTAAGGAAATTGAAGTGGGCTTCCCTGCTGCTTCTGATACAGAATACACATTCACAAGAACCTTAATTGACAATCATATGATACCTAAAGATGTGACTATTCAAGTCTTGACTCAGCTTAGAACACATATCCTAGATCGTACCTTCGCAAGTCTAGAAGGTGTGCATAAAGCGATCGTTCATCTCTATAATTCAGTTTCTACCATTCAACGTGACGTTGTCTTCCGAAAAAGTAAAGAAGAAATAAAAGCACTTGCTGTCGATGGTGCTAGACAGGCAAAGAAACTAGCCAAAAAATATGGTGAAGAACGTTTCATCTTCGAGTATAGCCCGGAAAGTTTTCCAGGAGCCGAAGTCGATTATGTTGTAGAGGTTTGTAATGCCGTTCTCGATGAACTCAAACCTGCATCTGAAAATAAAGTCATTATTAATCTACCAAATACCGTTGAATTATGCACGGCTAACGTCTTTGCCGATCTTGTTGAATACATTTGTGAGAATCTAAAATATAGAGAAAATGTCATTGTTAGCCTTCATTCGCACAACGACCGTGGAACAGGCATTGCGGCTTCAGAACTTGGCTTAATGGCAGGTGCCGATCGAATCGAAGGTACATTATTTGGTAATGGAGAACGAACAGGTAATATGGATATTGTGAATTTTGCTTTAAACCTACTTACACAGGGTGTGGATCCAAAGCTTAATTTTAGCGACATGGATGAAATGATCAAAGTCTATGAAGAATCAACGAAGATGAGTATTCACCCAAGACACCCCTATGCAGGAAAATTAGTTTTTACCGCTTTCTCAGGCTCACACCAAGATGCGATTAACAAAGGCATGGCCCATATGGAAAAAGAAAACCTTGATTATTGGGATGTCCCATATTTACCAATTGATCCGAAAGATGTTGGACGAAATTACGATGCTATTATCCGAATTAACAGTCAATCTGGTAAAGGCGGCGTTAGCTACATTTTGAAAACTCACTATGACCTTCATCTTCCAAAAGCCATGCAGCAAGACTTTGGACCAATTATTACACAGATTTCTGATCAAGCGAGTAAAGAACTTACACCTAAAGAGATCTATGAAGCTTTCATTAGTGAGTATGTGAACATTGAGTCACCTCTTCAATTGATAAACTATGTCGAACAAGTCGATGATAACCATCAATCTACTGTCCGCGCTAACTTAATCTCTGAAGGTGAAAAAGTGGCTATTTCAGGACATGGAAATGGTGTCATAGATGCCTTCTGTAAAGGTTTGAGTGACTTAGTTGAACAAAAAATTGATATTGCTAGCTACAGTGAACATGCACTAGAAAATGGTTCAACATCAAAAGCGATAACCTATATCCAAATCCATACAGAACAAGGTGACTATTCTTATGGATCTGGTATATCACCGAGTGTTACCCGATCATCTTTGCAAGCCATTGTAAGTGCTACAAATCGTGTTTTAAAAAAAGTGGTTGTAATGCAATAAAAAGATAAAAGTTTCCGTTTTTGTTCATAATTTTCCAAAATAAAAAGGAGATGGATTGTAATGATAGAAATCAAATGTCCACATTGTGAAGTAGTAGGAAAAGAGCATATCGTATCAACGGAAAGCGTAGAAAAAAGTAAAAACGGAGATCCTTGGTTTCACATTGCTTATTGTGATAAGTGCGGTCATGTCTATGGAACATTTACAAAAACTGTTAAACGTCCTACTCAAAATTTATATCCGATATTCTAATTTAAAAAGGGTTTATGCTTTTTATCCCACATTAACGGCTAGAAAACTCCCACCTCAAGGTAATCCAATGTAAACGAGCATTCCTAGGTGTAATAACAGCCCGTAAAAGCCCGATTGATTTAGGCTGACAATCAGTGGGGGATGAAGAAACACCCCACTGATTGAAGTTTCAAATTATTAAATCAAGGAAGGTTTTTTGAAATTTATATTGTAAAACATTCTTTATGGCTAAAAGAAAAGGATAGATGAACAGGGAGCATTCCTTCTACATCTATCCTTTTTTTGTACGTCATATGGATGCACTATTTGACTTTACAACACTAAAATCCCATATCTTTCTTCAACTAGAGCCGCTGTTTGTAGAAGCAGCTCCCTTTTAATTAGCGATGATTTTACCCTAGTATAATAACTAATACTAGGAGGATAATCTTTAAATTGATATGCTTTCATTTCATCTAAAGTACGATCTTGAAATTCTAAAGTAGTTAATAGTGCCTTTTCAGCAACCTTTTTAAATTTGGAGAAGGGGCTTTTTTATACCGTCATTTATACCTTTCAGAGTTATCATTGATTCCATATGATATATCGATTGATTAAAAAAGGGGGTGTATATAGATGGGTTTTCAAAATAACACCAACTCCTATGGAGGAGGATATAATAACAACTCATTCGCTTTAATCGTTGTTTTATTTATCTTGTTAATCATTGTCGGTGCCTTCTACTGCTACTAATCTTTAAATCAACCTATCCCCTCAAAAAAGCCAAGTTCTTGTCATCACCTTTTGGGGTACCAGCCATTGGTACCCCTTTCCTTTATCCGCTAATTCAAGAATCACCATTGCCATGGGAACTTCATAAAATACTCAAAAAATGGAGTTGAACAAAATGGTGCAATGGATTGATGTATCAACATCAAAACATAAATTAAAACTTTTTGATGATGACACTTTAATTAAAGAGTATCCTATTGCCGTTGGAAAAATATTAACACCAACGCCTGTTGGGACTTATACCATTATCAATAAACAACCTAACCCCGGTGGGCCATATGGAGCATTTTGGATGGGATTATCAAAACCCCATTACGGTATTCATGGAACAAATAATCCAGCTTCAATCGGTAAGGATGTCTCTCTTGGTTGTATTAGAATGTATAATCAAGATGTTTTAGAATTATCGACTAGAGTTCCCATTGGAACTAAAGTTAAAATCCATAAATGATGACTTTGGTGAAATTTCTTCCCTCGCTGTGATGGAGTACAACCTTAAATCTAAAAAAACAAATATGTAGTAAAAGCACTCATTTTTACTCACTTCTCTATTATTCTGCTTCTACTGAAAAAAGGTATAGGAACACTCGTTTAAGCCATTTAGCTTCAAGTTCAATGTTTTCTTTTTTCGATGGTAACGTTAACTTGTTTTGTTGGGTGATCTTGTTATGAAGTGAAGTACATCTGTAGATGGTTTATTATATATAAATGATAGATGAAACATTTAATTGGAATAATGTGGGCATTCGGTTATCTAGTACTCTGGTGTAAATTCACCAATTATTATCTAGACATTCATTCAATGTATAGTTTGACGCCATTTGGATCTACGGTCTTTTTCAATTTTATATTACTAATGATAGCTCGTAATATTGTTGTTTTGTTCCCAACTGTTGAAATGATCTGGGGGATATCTTCTTCGAATAGATTCATTAGTAATTTCGAAAGACCATCTGATTTAGTACTTATTTCCAACTTGTTTATTTTAGTAAGGCTGTTTTCTGATTCTACGGCATCGTGATGAGTTTGAAGTTCAATTCGGAAACCAAAAGGAGTTCCGATAAAAGTTCTTCTTTCATTCACTTGTACATTTAAATTCATTTTCCGTGCCTTGTTAAGGATCTTTTGATTATCCTCATCTGAAACGAAAAAGCCAATATGGTCAAACATGATTTTCTTTCCATAACCAAAGGTAATATTAATTGCGCCCTTTTTCATTTCAATAATCCGAAAAATAATCTTCTTATTTCTAAACTCCTCCCAGTCTTGAGGGGGATTAAATGTTTGAAAATCGCCTTGATATTTCCCAATTCTTTGATAAACATAAACACCATTAGCTTTATAAAACTCTTCGGTTTCTTCAACAAAAGGTGTCCAAAAATGATAATGAAATAACATTTCAAAAACCGCCCTTTTTATTTATCATACTTTAACCATGCGGAATATTGAAATAACTTGCTTAACGAAATCGGTCCACTCTTTATATACAATGTTATACGGAATACGGATTCACTTACAAATCAATACATAGATGTTATACTACTAATCATTTCTTTTTCGCGTAATCTTTCACGTTCTTTTGAAATAAAGCACTGATACAAAATAGAAATCCAATGACTAATGTGATAAGACTATAATGAAATTTGTCGTTAATCATATAAGCAATCGAACTTGCAATAAAGATAACTGATGTAATTGCCTTAAAGGTTCTTTTTTGATTGGGAGACATTTCTTCTCACTCCATTCTTCGTCTATAACGAGATAGTCATTCTATTAATAGACTTATTTTACCATATGTATACTTGGTTCTATTTATTAGATTGTGACAGTTTCGTGGAGTAAACTTGTCTTCTTTTTGAAATTTAAGGACGATTTTCAATACTTTATGTTGATTGTATACTACATGTCTGAATTGCACTACTTCATCATTGAATTGCACTACTTATCATGGAATTGCACTACCTCATCACTGAATTGCACTACCTCGTCACTGAATTGCACCACTTATCATTGATTTGCACTACCTCGTCACTGAATTGCACCACTTATCATTGATTTGCACTACCTCATCATTGATTTGCACTACCTCGTCACTGAATTGCACCACTTATCATTGATTTGCACTACCTCGTCACTGAATTGCACCACTTATCATTGATTTGCACTACCCCATCATTGATTTGCACTACCTCATCATTGATTTGCACTACTTCATCACTGAATTGCACTACTTCACAAAACCCACTTTTGCTCATCCGCATACCCGTCCTAATTAAGTCATCAGTGAGGAGCTTTACTAGCCGTTAAGGCGGGATAAAACAAAAACTGTGCACCCACTATAAAGGTACACAGATCTACTTTTATTATTTTTGCAATTCTACATCAGAGAAGTCAAAGTCGTCGTCAGTTAATGGTTCAATGTTCAATGGTACAACATAATCCCCTTTAGTTGAGAAGAAATCATGATTGACCGTACTTGTATCAATTCCATTTAATACGATCTGGCTGACTGGATCATGTTCATAACGATCATCTTTTCCAAGGTTTTGTAATGCTCTGTTGGCATTATATTTAACATAATCATATACATCTTTTTCTAGATTAATTTTTTTATAGATTTTTTCTGTATATGTTTTTTCAAGTTCAAGCAGTTGATCGAGTAGCTTGTAAGTTTCTTCATCCGCTTGTTCTTGTTCAGCTACAGTTAAGTCTTCGTTGTATAGGCGCTGGGCCACCATTCCTGTGAAACTTCCGTGGATCGATTCATCTTGAATGATTTTGCGAATGATTTCTCCACTTGCAATCATGCGGCCTTGTCCTGATAGATAAACTGGGTAGAAGAAGCCGCTGTAGAATGAGAAACTTTCAAGAAAGACAGAAGCGACCATAGCCATATAACGATCAAATGAAGTAACTTTAGGAGCTAAAAGTTTATGATACCAATAAGAAATGAGACGATATTTCTCTTGGAGTTCCGGCTGCTTATCCACCCATTCGCCTAGATAATAGTCCGTTTTATTCGATGGAATCAGAGTTGAGAAAATATGTGAATAACTTTTAGCGTGAACATGTTCCATCATGGCCATCCATGAAAAAACAGCTTGTTCGTGCATATTATCGTGGTGGTAACCAATTAAAGGCATCCCTTCATCGCCTTGTTCACGGTCAAGACCTGTTAACCCGGACAGCACTTCAACATAAGTGGTTTGTTCATCTTCAAGCATGTTATCCCAATCAGATAAATCGCGGGATACTTTGAACGCTTCTTCTGTCCAGAATTGATTTAAGTTTTGCTTCCAGTAAATTTTTGCGACTTGATTCGCATTTGTATTCCAATTAATGGCTTTCATCTATAGTAATCCCCCTCACACTGAGCAAGACGTGCATTCTTCAGGTGATAATAGTTGCGTTCTTGTATAGTAAAGTGATTTCAACCCTTTTTTATGGGCATAAGCGTACAGACGGGCAAGTTCACGTGTACTCGTCATGCTATCAACATAAAGGATGGTCGAAATACCTTGGTCGACATGCTGCTGTGCTTCAACAATTAAATCAATCACACGGTATTGATTCGTTTGAAAGGCTGATTTATAGTACCACATCGTCTGTGGAGATAAGAAAGGCATGGGATAGAACGTTTCACTGTTGCCATATTTTCTGCGTTCAATAATATTGACGACAGGCATGACTGAACTTGTTGCATTTTGAACGTAGCTAATCGATTGTGTTGGTGCGATAGCTAAACGATAGGCATTATACAAGCCATTTGCCTTTACTTCTTCACTAAGGTTGTTCCAGTCTTCTGGTGTAGGAATGGCAATACCTCTAAATAACTCTTTGACTTTCTCCGTTCGTGGAGCAAAAGATTCCACTCGATATTTATTAAAATATGTGCCATCAGCATAACTTGATTTTTCAAAACCATCGAAAGTTTTACCACGTTCTTTGGCGATCTCCATCGATTTTTCGATCGAATAAAAATTGACAATCGAGAAGAACGTTCTGACAAAGTCACGAGCTTCTTCCGATTCATAAGCGATTTGATTCTTCGCTAAATAGCCATTAAGGTTCATGGCACCAAGTCCGACGGAATGGAGTTCATTATTTGCTTTTCGTACACCTGGAGCATTTGATATGTTCGTCATATCACTAACTTGAGTTAAAGCATCGATACCATCGTGAATGGATTCTTGTAACTTCCCGCTTTCCATAACATTAACGATATTTAATGAACCAAGATTACATGAAATGTCACGTCGAATGATATCCTCTACGCCGTAATCATTAATCGTAGACGTTTCTTGAAGTTGAAAGATTTCTGTACAAAGATTGGACATTTTAACTTGTCCAAGGCTACTGAGAGCGTGATTTTTATTTGCATTGTCTTTAAAGAAAATATAGGGATAACCTGATTGCATTTGCATTTGGGCAATAATATTTAAAAACTCACGAGCGTCCGCACTTTTCTTTTTAACGGCATCGTTTTGTACCAATTCATCATACATCTCATCGATATCCATATCATCAAGATGACGCCCGTAAGCTTTATACACCGTATAGGGTGCGAACATATAAAATGATTTACCTTTCTCCGCGAGTTCGAAAAATTTCCCAGGTACGATAAGACCAATCGATAAGGTCGACAAACGGATGTCTTCGTCGGCATTTTCTTTCTTTGTATCTAGAAATTCTGGTGCATCCCAGTGGAAAATGTTTAAATAAGCTGCCCCAGCACCTGGACGTTGACCAAGCTGATCAGCATAGGAGAAACCGAGTTGTAATTTACGTGCAACAGGAACGACACCTTTGGCCACACCTTCAACGCCTTTGATCGCTTCCCCGCGAGCCCGAATTTTTGAAAGGTTAATAGCCACACCGCCACCGATTTTTGAGAGTTGTTGGGCTGTGCTCTCTATGTAGTTAATCGAGTTTAAGGAGTCATCCACTTCAAGTAGAAAACAAGAAACCAATTCACCACGACGTGCTTTACCTGCATTTAAGAAAGTGGGTGTTGCTGGTTGATAACGTTGTTCCATCATCGAACGTGTAAAAGTCTCAGCTTTCAAAGCATTTCCACGTGCAAGATAAAGGGCGACAATCGCCACACGATCCGCATAATGCTCAAGATAACATTTTTTATCGTCTGTTTTCATCGCATAATCACGGTAAAATTTACTTGCTGCCATGTACGATTGAAACTTAAAGTTAAAGCTATGAGCCAATTCATGGATATGTTGAACTTGTTCTTCTGTATACTCGGCAAAAACATCATAATAAAAATGTTCATTAACTAAATAGTGAATCCGCTCTAATATACTTGAAAACTTAACCATTTTTTGATCCACTTCAACCATATAAGCTTCAATAGCTTCTTTATCCTTCTCAAGACGATAAAACCCGTCTTCTCCTCTTTGCATCATTTCATTATTTAATTCAATGTGCGACTTTGTCATTGCTTCGATCAAATGCGTTCACCCTTTCGCGAAATGTAATTACGTCTTGAGATGTCCCGCCTAACTCAAACTTAAACAGAATAGGCACGTTATATTTAGCTGAAATGACATCAGCAGAATGTGCGAAATTAGGTCCCCAATTGCGGTTTCCACTTGCAGCAACACCTCGTATTAAGTGACCCTTATTTGATAAAAATTCAGTCACCGATTCGGGGGGTTGGCCGAATCCTATCGTATTTGTCACTAATATAAAAGGCTCATCAATTTGGGGTTGACTATCAATATGTTGATGCTCTAATCCGACTTTGTTCAAAAATCGTTTGACATTTCCCGTCATGGTTTCAAATAGAATAAGCACGAAACGGTCACCTTTTCCTTGCTAATATTTCAGATTCATAGTTTTTTAGAGAATACTTTAAAAGAAGTAAGATCGCCTTATTAAAGTATTTTTACATCTATGCATGGTAGTATTGATATACCCATTTTCCGAACCAAATACTACATCTTGTTGTTAATATTAAACTTACCACAATATATTGTATTATTCAAGATAAAAACATCTTATGCGATAACGTTTTTAATTGGGGACATTAAGATTCTCTAAACAGGAAAAAGAGTAGAATTTCAATTTTTATTTGAGGGAAAAAAAGAGTTTGCGAGAAGTTAGACCCAAGATAAAATAATATCATTCTATAGACGGTTAATCAAATCATGATTCATCAAAAATCGGCCATTTTCTTCACAAAATGCACATGCATTACAACAAAACTCTACATAAAAAGTGATAAAGAAATTTTTTTCGGGCAGTTATTCCTTCATCACGTTGACACCCATTTGATACCCTATCGAGACAATCAGGTAAACTCCCGTATGGCGAGCTGTAGAAGAATGTACGGAAATTATCACTATGAACGTTTTCTAACTCACTATTATTAGAAGCCTTGATTAGAAATATGGTAATACCTGGCCATTAAAAATAATCCATATGTGTCTCCATATTTCTATTATTGATTATAAAAGAAGAAACTGAAAACATCATCCATAAATGGTCTTCGTCTACAGTCCAGGACTAGTTTCCTAGTCTATTGCAGACCGTAGACTTAAGTCCACGATCTTGCAAAACCCTTGATTGGTTAATATGGGTTATGGGTTCTCTTACATTTAGACATCCAGATTTGGGGATAGGACGCTTTGTATACATTAACTTTTGTTTAAAGTATGTCTTTAGAGTATTTCACTAATTCCACTTTTCCACTCAATTCTCATTGCCTGAAATAAAAGGAAACTTCAAATTAGGTAAAACAGCTTTTTGACATAATACCAACGCTTAGATATTTTTTGGATCAAATTTAGTTCATAAAAAACAAAACAGTCGTTTTTGGTTATGAAATGAGAATCTTCACCCCCTACCTTAAAAAACACTAAATTTTATAAGGCTCTTTGTCATATGTGTTAGTGGTGGTACCACAAGTGACAAAGAGTCATATTTAAACCCTCTCTCGTTGATGTGACCCCTAAAAGTTAGAGTTTTATTTAAACAGAAAGACCATGTAGATCCGTGAGCGCCTACAAAAAGAGAGGATTTTGCTTCATCGATTTGTTATTTTCAGCCTAATTCAAAGAAAATCTCTAGGTTTAGTTTAGATTTTCCTTTGGTTTTGCTATTATTAACCTAGAACAATCATTGAGAGGTGAATGGATATGAACATACTAGAAACCATCCAGAACAGAAGAGAAATCACAAATTTTCAGGATAAGAAAATTCCAGAAGAAACATTGGAAAAGGTATTGGAAGCTGCATTTCTATCTCCATCAGGAAATCATTTGCCTTCTAGGGAATTTATACTAACCGTAAAGCGTGAGACTATCGATCAGTTAGTCCATACAACCCCGTTCGTCTCGTGGTTACGAGAAGCAACCGCTGCGATTATTGTGACAGGACGACCTGAGATCAGTAAATATTGGCTACAAGATGCATCCATTGCTTGTGGGTTCATTTGGCTGTCCGCAGTTGAACAGGGATTAGGGACTGCGTTTGGAGCGGTCTATCATTCGGAAGACCCTAACGAATCAAAAAAACGTGAAAATTTTGTAAGAAAACAGCTGTTGATTCCTGATGACCGGAGAATTGTAGCAATTATGGGATTAGGATATCCCAAAGGAGAACCAAAGACAAAGAAGCTTTTGTCAAGGGACGAAATCATTCGTTACGACCATTTTTAATAAATAAGCAACTAATCACAGTCGAAAAATGATGCCTTTTTCATTTCCATATGATTGTAGCTCTTTCAATTGGCTATTTTTACAAAAAAAATGAGCAAGCGCTGATAATATAATTATCAGGCTTACTCTTCTAGAAATCTTGCTTTAACTATTATTTTTGGACGTGTGTGACACGATTTTTTATTTCTTCTAAGATACTTGCTTTAAAGTCTTCATATGAAACGGTATTAGAAGCTTTCTCGCCGTATTTACGGACATTAACGGCGTTATTCGCAATTTCGTCATCCCCGATAACAAGCATATATGGGATTTTGTGTGTTTGTGCTTCACGAATTTTGTAACCCAATTTCTCAGTTCTATCATCTACGTGTACACGAACTCCTTGTGCTTTTAGATCGTTTTGTAATTTGTAGATATAATCTAAATGAACATCTGCAACTGGAATAAGTTCAACTTGCACAGGAGCAAGCCAAGTTGGGAAAGCACCACCAAAGTGCTCGATCAAGATTCCAAAGAAACGGTCAACCGATCCATAGACCGCACGGTGGATAACAACTGGACGAACCTTTTCATTATTTTCATCGATATAGGATAGATCGAATTTCTCTGGCATTTGGAAATCAAGTTGAATCGTTGCACATTGATGACTACGTCCTAATGCATCTTTGATATGGAAGTCGATTTTTGGTCCATAGAAAGCACCATCGCCTTCGTTCAAATGATAGGAGAATTCAAGGTCATTAAGCACTTGAGTGAGTGATGATTCTGCTTGTTCCCATAATTCATCACTACCCATAGAATCTTCTGGGCGTGTTGAAAGTTCAACCGTATACTCAAATCCGAACGTGTTATAAATTTTATCAATTAACGTAAAGATCTTTTTAATTTCGTCTTCAATCTGATCAGGTCTTACAAAGAGGTGAGCATCATCTTGGCAAAAAGTACGAACGCGAAGCATACCGTTTAAAGCTCCGCTAAATTCATGACGATGGACCTGACCAAATTCTGCCATACGAATAGGAAGATCTCTATATGAATGTAGCGTATTTTTAAAGACCAGCATGTGACCAGGACAGTTCATCGGTTTCAATGCAAAACTCGTTTGATCCACTTCTGAGAAGTACATGTTCTCATGGTAATGATCCCAGTGCCCTGATTGTTCCCATAAACGTTGATTCATCATGAGTGGCGTACGAACTTCCTCATAGTCAGCCTGACGTTGAAGTTCACGAGAGAAATTTTCTAATTCTGTACGGATCACTTGACCGTTAGGGAGGTAGAAAGGCATCCCTGGTGCTTCTTCAGAGAACATAAACAATTCAAGCTGTTTACCTAATTTACGATGATCTCTTTTCTTCGCTTCTTCAAGAAAATGTAGGTGGTCATCAAGTTCCTTTTTATTTAAAAAGGCTACGCCATAAATCCTTTGCAACATTTGATTATCACTATTGCCACGCCAATAAGCTCCAGACACACTCATTAATTTAAATGCTTTAATTTTACCTGTTGATGGGATGTGCGGACCACGGCAAAGATCAAAAAATTCTCCTTGTTCATATATCGTGATAACCGCATCTTCTGGAAGATCGCGGATCAATTCTAATTTTAAATGGTCATTTATTTCTGTGAATATCGCGATAGCTTCCTCGCGACTTACTTGTTTTCGGACAATTGGAAAGTTTTCATTGACGATTTTTTTCATTTCTTTTTCAATCGCTGGAAAATCTTCTTTCGTTAACGTATGTTCCATATCGACGTCATAGTAAAAGCCGTTTTCAATGACTGGTCCAATGCCTAATTTAACATCAGGATAGAGTCGTTTTAAGGCTTGTGCAAGCAAATGGGCACAACTGTGACGCATCATCTCTAATCCCTCATCTGAATTTTGCGGCACAATTTCAATTGTGGCGCTAGCTTCTATAGGACGATTTAAGTCGACTAAATGTCCATCTATTTTGCCTGCAACTGATTTTTTCTTTAAGCTTTGACTAATGGATTCAGCCACTTGTTCTGACGAAATACCCTTTTCGTATTCACGAACCGAACCATCAGGAAACGTTAATTGAATGTTTGACATCTTAATTTCTCCCTTTCAAAAATAAAATCTCAAATATGATCCTTGGCATCACTAACAAGCCATCGAGTGAAACAATAGAACACATTCGCCATTATGCGTAAAATATAAAAACACCCGTCTCAATAAAGAGACGAGTGTTGTATACTCGTGGTTCCACCCTTGTTCCATCGCTCATTAGCGATAGCACTTAATCGAGATAACGACGTTCTGCCGTCAGCGATTACTCATCGTTCACCGCTGAAGTTCCAAGGTGGTAAGATATCTTTCCGTACTAGGAAGCTTTCACCTTTTGTCTTCCCTCTCTATAAGCCGTGTAGGATACCCCATGTCCTTTTCCTAACTGATAAACATTATTTACATACTTTATATTATAGAGACTAAAAAACAGAATAGCAAGTGGGATCTATTGGTTATATATATGAATATTCTTGTTATCTCTTGACTCAGCATAGGTTACCACATAAAATCCACTTTCTTTTGACCATTCTGCGCAGTAAATATCCTCAATCCGATCATATCCTTCGTTCTTTAAACTTGATATGAGCCACCCTTTATTTTTACCTTTCGTTTTCAGCTCAGTTTCTTCAATTTCACCTTCATCAACAAAAAGACTTGACGGCTCAGCCGATAGGTCACCATATTTCATGACACTCAGTGATCCGTTTGTCTCCAATAAGGCATATCGAACTTCTTTTATTGAAAAGATTCCTTTACTACGCAACATCTCACGAAACTGTTCAACTTCTAATAAGTTTTTTTGAAAAGCTTCAACGAGCAGCTCACCATCCCAAATTAGTGGTGCTGGTACGCCGTTCAACACTCTTCTTGATTTATCATTTCTTTGTACAAGGACTTGAATGACATAAATAATAACACCCCAAACAGCCAGCGACAATAACATGTCAATAATACTAATGGAACTAGTATAAACCGCATTTCCTATTATTTCACTTAAAATAATGGCATATATATAATCAAAAGGAGTCACTTGTACCATTTCTTTTTTACCTAGCAATCGAACAAGAATAAGTAATCCGATTAATCCAAAGAAAAGCTTTAAAGCGATTATTCCTATGCCCATAGCCTCCCACCACCTTTCTAATTTGGTTCCTTACAGATAAATTCCCTTAGTTTCTATTACTAAAACAACTATGTTTTACAAAATAAAAACCCGTATCGTTTAGTTTATTTAACTAACGATACGAGTTTGTTTTTTTGATCTTTTATTGTTGTATATTATTAGGTTTTAGTGGCCAATTGCTGCTAATTTCTCATCCAGATAAAGATCAACGGCACACGCTGCTTTTCTTCCTTCTTGGATAGCCCAAACAATCAGACTTGGTCCACGTCTAGCATCTCCACAAGCAAAGACGCCATCTGTACTTGTTTCATACGTTTTGTTGTCTGCTTTTATGGTTCCACCGAGTTTTTCAACTCCCATGTCTTCAAAGACCGCATCTTCAGCGCCTTCAAAACCTATGGCAATTAAAACCAAATCGGCATCCCAAGTTCGTATTTCTGACTTTTCACCTTGTTTAAAGGTATCTGTTGTGAGGGAAACCACATGTCCATCTTCGTTGCCGATAAATGCGTTTGTTGCAACATAGTATTCACGAGGATCTCTTCCTAAGACTTCTTTTGCTTCTTCATAGGCATAATCTAAAGAGAAAATCCGCGGATTCTCTGGCCAAGGATTAGAAGCTGCCCGTTTTTTGGGAAGTGCTCCATGTTTACCAAATTGAACAACACTTGCGCAACCTTGTCTAATTGCTGTTGCTACACAGTCTGCTCCTGTATCTCCACCGCCAATAACAATGACATTTTTCCCTTTTGCATTAAAGTCTTCATCGAGGGTAAATGACGGATCAAGAAGATGTTTTGTGCTCGCCGTTAAATAAGACATAGCTGGATGAATCCCTTTAAGCTGTCTTCCTTCAATCGAAAGTTCACGATGTTTTCCAGCACCTGTCGCAAGTACAATCGCATCAAAGGCTTGGCGCAATTCTTCCATCGTTACATCTTTTCCTACGTTAACATTCGTTTTAAATTGAATGCCTTCAGCTTGAAGCAGCTTAACACGACGTTCTACAGCGTATTTTTCAATTTTCATATTCGGTATGCCGTACATGAGTAGGCCGCCGATGCGGTCGTCACGCTCAAACACAGTGACCGAATGGCCAATTTTGTTTAACTGGTCAGCCGCTGCTAAGCCAGCAGGACCAGACCCAATAACTGCAATTTGTTTTCCTGTACGTCTAAGAGGGGGTTCAGGTTTAACCCAACCCTCATCGAACGCTTTATCAATAATTGCTTTTTCGATCGACTTAATTGATACCGGATCACTCACTAGCCCTGCAGTACATGAACCTTCACACGGTGCTGGACAGGCTTTTGATGTGAACTCAGGGAAGTTGTTTGTTTTTATTAACCGTTGATAAGCTTCCTGCCATAAGCCTCGATAGACAAGGTCATTCCATTCAGGAATAAGATTGTATAATGGGCACCCACTCGTTGAGCGATTAATTTCCACCCCCATTTGACAATACGGTGTCCCGCAGTCCATGCACCTAGCCGCTTGATTTTGCAAATCTTGCTCTGGAAAAGGTAATTTATATTCATTCCAGTCATTAACACGTTCAGACCCTTTTCTTTCTTTTTGTTTCTGTTTATCTATGTTTATAAAACCCATTAATTGCCCCACGGTAATCCTCCTCCTTCAGTTTCACTGTCCCTTTACGCCGGTTGATAGTTTGGGTCTCCATGGTCTAAAGTGATGCGTCCACTCTTTTTTAGTTCAAAAGCTTTTTGGGTGGCTTCATCATGCGATAATCCTTGTGATTCAAGTTTCTTAATTGTCGACAGCATGAGCTCATAATCTTTCGGTATGATTTTCACAAACTGAGTAACAGATTCTTCCCAATTAAGAAGGATTTTTTCTGCTTTCGGACTTCCCGTATAATGAGCATAGTTCTCAATGAGCTCTTTCACTTCTTTTTGTTCATTTGGGTCAACAATGGTTTCAATATTCACCATTTCTTTATTAACTTTATTTACAATTTGGTCATAGTCGCCAGATTCATTGAATAGGTATGCCGTGCCACCTGACATTCCAGCAGCAAAGTTCTTTCCAAAATGTCCAAGAATAATAGCTTTACCGCCCGTCATGTATTCACAACCGTTGTCGCCGATCCCTTCAATAACCACTTTGGCACCGCTATTTCGAACACAGAATCTTACGCCTGCTGTTCCTCGAACGTAAGCTTCACCACTTGTTGCACCAAAGAAGGCCACATTGCCTACAATTGCTTGATTATCATCTGGGGTACCATCATTTTCATTTGGTTTAATAATGAGCTTTCCTCCAGATAGTCCTTTACCGACATAGTCGTTGGCGTCTCCAGTAAGTGTCATGGTGATCCCTTTTGGGACAAATGCACCAAAGCTTTGACCTGCATAACCATTGAATTGGAGTTCTAGGGCATCCTCTTCAAATCCTACACCATTTGTCGATGTCGTAACCGTAAAGCCTAGTGTTGTTCCAACAGAACGATCAGAGTTTTTAATATTGAAATTAAATTGTCCTGTTTCCCCACGCTCAACAATCGCTTTTGTTTGAGGTAATATCTCACGGAAATCATATGTTTTATCTAGTTCATGATTTTGAGGTGTTGTAAAGTTGCACTTCTCATCACGCTCAGCCGTTGGAACTAACATTTTTGATAGATCTAAGTGGCTCGCTTTTGGATGATTTTGCACGCTATCTTTGACTTTTAACAATTCAGCGTGTCCAACGACCTCTTCTAATGAGCGAAATCCATTTTGAGATAAGATTTCACGAATGTCTTCAGCAATAAAATGCATATAGTTGACAATGTGATCAGGGCTACCCGTAAAATTCTTACGCAATTCGGGGTTTTGTGTAGCAATCCCCACTGGACATGTGTCTAAGTGACAGGCTCTCATCATGATACAGCCCAATACAGCAAGTGGAGCCGTTGCGAAACCAAATTCTTCGGCACCAAGACAAGCGGCTACAATGACATCCTTACCTGACATTAATTTACCGTCAACTTCTAACGATACACGATTACGAAGACCATTTAACAATAAAGTCTGATGTGCTTCAGCGAGACCAATTTCCCAAGGAATACCGGCATGAGCAATACTTGATTTCGAAGCTGCTCCTGTTCCGCCATCATGACCACTGATTAAGATGACATCAGCTAACCCTTTTGCTACTCCAGCTGCAATGGTTCCAACGCCTGCTTTTGCTACAAGTTTCACACTGATTCGAGCCGTTGGATTTGCACGTTTCAAGTCGTAAATAAGTTGAGCTAAGTCTTCGATCGAATAAATATCGTGATGTGGAGGTGGTGAAATTAATCCGACACCAGGAGTCGCACCACGAACCTCTGCAATCCAAGGATAAACTTTGTGTGCTGGTAATTGACCGCCTTCACCAGGTTTTGCTCCTTGTGCCATTTTGATTTGAATTTCATTAGCTTCGGATAAGTAATGGCTAGTCACTCCAAACCGGGCTGATGCCACTTGTTTGATTGCACTTCTTCTATTCTCACCATTCGAATCGAGTGTAAAGCGTTCAACTTCTTCTCCGCCTTCACCACTATTACTCTTCCCACCGATTCGGTTCATAGCAATGGCTAATGCTTCATGCGCTTCCTTACTTATCGATCCATAAGACATTGCGCCTGTTTTAAAACGTTTAAATATCGATTCAGCTGGTTCTACTTCGTCTAATGGTACAGGCTGTCGATCACTTTTAATTTCTAAAAGACTTCTAATCGTCGAGTAAGGTGAATCGTCTACTTCCTCTTTATATTCTTGATATAATCCATAGTCATTTTTACGTGCTGCTTGTTGAAGCTTGTAAATAGTCATTGGATTAAATTTATGAAATTCACCTTCTTGACGCCATTGAAGATCACTTCCTGGATCAAGAGGAGATACACGATTTGATTCCCATTCTTTCGTAGCGGCGGCATGGCGTTTCAAGGTTTCATCTGCAATTTCTTCAAGACCGATCCCATCAATTTGAGAAAATGTTCCTGTAAAGTATTGATCGATGACTTCTTTTGAAAGACCAAGAACTTCAAATGTTTGAGCCCCACGATAACTTTGGATAGCAGATATCCCAACTTTAGACATCACTTTAACAATACCGCCAACAAGGGCTTTAACATATTTCTGACTTGCTTCAGCTTCTGATTTATTTAGATGTTCATCCTTAATTAAATCTTTGATTGCTTCAAAAGCCATATACGGATAAATGGCATCAGCACCAAATCCAAGTAAAGCGGACATATGATGACTGTCTCTAGGTTCAGCTGAATCAACAACTATACTAGCGGACGTCCTTAAGCCTTTCTTGATTAGGTCATGGTGAAGCCCGCTAACAGCAAGAAGGGATGGGATTGGTGCATGCTCAGCATCCACATCACGATCAGACAGAATGATCATTTGATTTCCATCTTTAATGGCAGCTTCCGCTTCTTGGAAAAGGACAACCAAGGCTTGTTTTAATCCTGTTTTTCCATCATTTACATTAAATGTTAAGTTTAACGTCGCTACAGGTAGTAAGCCATTTTGAATCGTTGCAAATTGACTTTCATCCAATATTGGATGTTCGAGCTTAATTTGTTTCGTATCATTGATTGTTGGTTCCAAAATATTAGGCTGCTTACCTAACCATGTCACTTTGGAAATGACATGTTCTTCACGAATCGCATCAATCGGTGGATTCGTAACTTGAGAGAACCATTGTTTAAAATAGTTAAAAAGTAATTGTGGACGTTCCGACAAAACTGCAAGCGGTGCGTCGTATCCCATTGACCCAACAGGTTCTTTTCCTGTTTCCGCCATCACTTGAATACCTTTAACGACTTCTTCGTACGTATAGCCATTCACTTTTTGTAGATAAAGTCGATCTAATCGATCACGATAGGATGCCGATTGATGTTCACCTAATGAAGATTTCGCAAAAGCTATCGACTTTTCCAATAATTTAGCGTATTCGTTTGCTTCACTTATCTCTTTTTTCAACTCGTCACTTGGTACGATTTGGCCTTTTTCCGTATCAACAAGAAGAACATGACCTGGTTTTAAATGACGCTTTTCCTTAATTAGTGAAGGATCAAGGTCCACCACGCCCACTTCTGATGAAAAGATTAATCGATCATCATGTGTGACATAATAACGTGCAGGTCTTAGTCCATTTCGGTCCATAATCGCTCCTACTTGTTTTCCATTAGAGAACCCAAGTGCCATTGGTCCATCCCATGGCTCCATAAAGCGACTGTTATATTCATAGAATGCTTTCAGAGAATCTGGCATATCCTTGTCTTTTTCCCAAGGTTCGGGAACCATGAGCATAATAGCATGAGCTAAAGGAACACCATTCATCGTTAAAAATTCTAATACATTATCAAATATCGCCGAGTCACTGCCATCACGGTCAATAATTTGGTTACCATAGTCTTTATCTAGTGTTTTTGCTCGCGCATTAAACCAATTTGTATTTCCACGTATCGTATTAATTTCTCCATTATGAACGATCATACGGTTTGGGTGAGCACGTTTCCAACTTGGGAACGTATTTGTACTAAATCTTGAATGGACAAGAGCGATAGCTGAAACAAATCGCTCATCCTTAAGGTCTGTATAATAACCAGACACTTCTTCTGCACGAAGCATCCCTTTAAAAACAATGGTCTTACTAGATAAACTCGCAATATAAAGTTCTTTTCCAATACGTTGTTCAAGTGTTTTTCTTAATGTGTAAAGTTGATACTCTAAACTATCAGTAAGCTGGTCGCTAACGCCAACAAATAATTGAATAATATAAGGAGCCTCTTGTCTAGCCAAAGGTTCTATAGATTCAGCTAAAACAGGCACTTCACGGATGCCGTAAAGCGTATAGTTTTTCTCTGAGATAACGCTTTTGATTGTTTTAATAATATTCTGACGTTTTAAAGAGTCTTGTGGTAGGAACAACATTCCAACGCCATATTGACCTGCTTCTGGAAGTGAGAACGAGCATACAGAGTTAAAAAAATCATGTGGAATCTGAACTAAAAGTCCGGCTCCATCTCCCGTTCCATCGCTACCTTTACCAGCACGGTGATCAAGTCTTGCTAACATTTCAAGTGCAGTTTCCACGATGTCATGTGAGGCTCTACCTTTAATATCAGCGTAAAGACCAATACCACAAGCATCATGTTCAAATTCCGATTGGTATAGACCGTTTTGTCTTAAAAGATCTTTCATTACAGCATCCTTCCTTCTGTCGTATATTTAGGAAAGTCTCTACCTTCGTAAGTTAATGGAATAGCAAAACAGATAAGTGGATTTCTCGCCAGTCTCTTCTTGTATGTTTAGACATGCGAAGTCTTTTTTTCGGTATTCAAAAGCCATTGTTTTTATTTATATATATGGTCCACTTATATAAATTTGTCCTGTTTTTTCCGAAAAGTATGGTAATTAGATTTTACTCTTTATCCATTCATCTATACAATATATAATTAAGAATATATTGTTCTCAATATTAGAACGTTAGGATGACGACAATGGAATTTAGACAAATTTTTTATTTTATAGAAGTAGCCAAGCGCGAACATGTCACAAAAACAGCTGAAGCTCTTCACGTTGCACAATCAGCGATTAGCAGGCAGATTACGTTACTAGAAGCAGAACTTGGCGTTTCTCTATTCACTCGTGAAGGTCGAAATGTCAAATTAACTCACATGGGGAGGCTTTTTTTGAAACATGCTGAACGAGGATTGAAAGAGTTTGATAAAGCTAAACAAAAAATTCAGGAACATCTTAATCCTGAAATTGGAAAAATCCATCTCGGCTTGTCTACAGGTTTAGCCATTCAGACATTACCCATCGTCCTTTCACAATTTAATATGGATCACCCAAACATTCAATTTCAACTGCACCAAGGGACTCTTTCTTATCTCACTCAATTCATTGAAAATGATGGTATTGATATCGCCTTTGCCTCTCCTCTTCCAAAGAAACATCCTTTTGTTGATAGCCATATTTTATTTACGGAAAGAATGGTGGCTGTTCTTCATTCTGAACATCACCTAGCCAATCAAACATCTATTTTATTAAAGCAACTCGCCGAGGAGCGGTTTATTACCTTTCGACGTGGAATGGCCTTACAAGAATTATTTCGTGATGCTTGCCAGCAAGCGGGGTTTAACCCGATCATTTCATTTGAGGGGGAGGATATGGATACGATAAAGCAACTCGTTTCAGCTGGATTTGGTGTAGCTATATTACCGGAAAATACGGTGACCTATAATTTGCCTCCAGACGTGGTCACTGTTTCCCTAGAGGATCCAACAGTGATTCGTAATGTCGGTCTTTTGATGCCCAAATCGAGAGAACTTGCACCTTCTGAAAAGCTTTTCTTTAACTTTATTATCGAGTTCTATGACCGACTCACATAATTTGGCCAGTAATAATAAAAGCTACTCTAGATTATAGAGTAGCTTTTATTATTTCATCGAAATGGTTGTTCATGTAAAAGGTAGATGCAATAACTTACTTGAATTCCGGATGTTGCTTTTGTTTATTTTTTGCGGCCTCATTCACTTGTTCATCAGCGTGATAAGATGAGCGGACAAGAGGACCTGCCTCACAATGACGGAAACCTTTTGCTAGGGCTATTTCTTTTAGCTCTGCAAATTCATCTGGGTGATAGTAGCGAACAACATCAAGGTGTTTTCGTGTTGGCTTAAGGTATTGCCCTATCGTTAATATATCGACGTTATGCTTAAGAAGATCGTCCATTGCTTCCATTAATTCTTCTTTGGTTTCACCGAGACCAACCATAATACTAGACTTCGTTGGCGTATTTGGACTCAATTCCTTGACACGCTTTAATAAATTCAGAGATCGATCATATGTCGCAATCGCACGTACACGCTTAGTCAAACGACGGACTGTTTCAATATTATGATTAAAAATGTCCGGCTTTGCGTCCATTAGGGTTGTTAAACTTTCATCGTCGCCCTTCATATCTGAAGGAAGAACTTCAATCGTACAAAAAGGCACTTTCAGGCGTATCGCTCTAACCGTTTCTGCAAAAACACCCGCACCACCATCATTTAAGTCATCACGTGCAACAGCCGTAATCACCACGTGGCGCAATTGCATTTGCTCTACTGAAGTCGCGACACGTTCAGGTTCAAGTAAGTCAAGTTCAGTCGGACGCCCCGTCTTTACCGCACAAAAACGGCATCCCCGTGTGCAAATGTCACCAAGTATCATAAATGTCGCTGTTTTTCGTTCAGCCCAGCATTCATGTATATTGGGGCACCGTGCTTCTTCACATACTGTATGTAAATTACGGCTACGCATCATTTTCTTTAAACCTGTGTATTCTTTATTTGTATTTAATTTTATTTTTAACCAATCTGGTTTTCTCATAATTTCTTTTTCTTTTTTAGCCATGTTTGTCACTCCTTTCAACGCGTATAATTCCAAGCATCTGTCTTATATTTATTCTCTGCGAGGTCTTCAATTTTTTCTAACTGTTCTTTAGTTAATTTATAGGGTTGCAATTGAATATGTAAGCCTTCCTCAAATCCACGGTAAAAGGCTGATTTTACTTCATCTAATGTCACCTTTTTTTCCATTAGATGGTTGATCGCAACAGCTTTGTCTTTAAACGTGCGTTTCGCCCGTTCTTTGACTCGATCATTGGGGTAAATAAAGCATGAAAATAGTTCATTTTCGTTAATAGAGAGCGGAATCGATCCATGTTGCAAGATGACCCCTTTTTGACGTGTTTGAGCACTACCTGCAGCTTTCTTGCCATCAACAATAAGTTCATACCACGAAGGCTCTTCAAAACATACAGCA
Source organism: Terrilactibacillus laevilacticus (assembly GCF_006517395.1). GTDB lineage: Bacteria > Bacillota > Bacilli > Bacillales > Sporolactobacillaceae > Terrilactibacillus > Terrilactibacillus laevilacticus. The sequence goes on along the minus strand of NZ_VDCY01000004.1, from coordinate 109,739 downwards.
GAAGACGTTTGTCCTGTTTTCCCTTCAGGAATAGCAAAATCAGCCTGTAAGCCAAGATTTCTAAAACCGTTAAGTAATCCTTCAGAAATGACACGATAAGCTTGTGTTACAGATTTAGGCATCTCTGGATGATCTTCTGAAACGATCACACTATAGGTTAATTCATCATCATGCAAGACAGCTCTTCCACCCGTTGGACGCCGTACAAGCCTAAATCCATTCTGTTCAACCGCTTCTTTATCTATCCGTTTTTCTACCTTTTGAAAATAACCGACTGATAAGCCCGGTGGATTCCATCCATAGAACCGGATGATAGGAGGCAATTCACCATGACTATGCCACTCTAATAAGCATTCATCCATAGCCATATTATATTCGGGTGTATTTATTCCAGAGTCAATAAAAGCCCATGTCTCACGACTCATTCATTCCTCCCCCTTCTTATATATATCTATTAATCTTATGTATATTGTATGCTTAATTAAAAAGAAATAAAGCGCTTAATTAAGTTACATTCTATCGTTATTAGACGTAAAAATCAAATATAAATGGAAACATTGCACCTATTACTCTAGAAAAAAAGAGAGAATAAGGGAGAGAATTTATCCTTAGTCTTATTCTCTAGTTTAGATTGTTGTATGTTTCATTTCTTATTTTGAATGGCACGCCCTGTTCGTAAAATTTGAATGGTACGCCGAGTGGCACGTTCTAAGTAACTAGGCGCTTCTTTCATGGCTTGTTCAAGAGTCGTTACTTCATCAATAATAGGTATAATGGATGAAATACCTTCTTGGTAAGCGTCTGTTAAATCTCCTTCTGCTTTACCTGTAAAGACGAAGACAGGAACATGATATTTTTTAGCGATCCGGCTTACACCGATAGGTACCTTTCCGTATAAGGATTGCGAATCAATTTTTCCTTCTCCAGTAATAACGAGATCAGCTTTTGATATTTTTTCTTCTAAGTTAGCTTTCTGACAAATAAGATCAAATCCACTTCGAAATTTACCTCCAAAGAAGGCATAAAGGGCAAAACCAAGTCCTCCTGCCGCACCAGCACCTGGGGTTTCTGATTCGTCTCGGCCGAGTGTTTCCTTGACTAGACGTTGATAATGATCCATGGCTTGGTCAAATCCATCCATGTCTTGCTTTTGTAATCCCTTTTGAGCGCCAAAGACGTAAACTGCTCCTTCTGGTCCAACTAACGGATTGGTTACATCAGAGGCAATAAACAACTGTTTGTCTTTCAATCTCCTATCCATATGATCTATATTAATAGAAGAAATTTTTTCTAAATGGATATCTCCTATTGGGAGTTTCGTTCCATCTTCAAGGTAAAAAACAACACCTAGTGCTTGAAGAAGGCCCACTCCTCCATCTATTGTCGCACTACCACCCAATCCAATAATGATGTCTGTCGCTCCTTGATCAAGGGCATCTTTAACCAATTGACCCGTTCCATACGTTGAAGTTCGATACGGGTCACGTTCCTCATCAACTAGGAGCGGAAGTCCAGATGCGGCAGCAGTTTCAATAATAGCTAACTTAGATTCTTCTATCCAACCGTAATCTGCCTGTATCTGACGATGAAGGGGATCTAGGACCTCGACTGTCTTACGGACTCCACCTAAAATATGCAGAAAGGCATCAACCGTTCCTTCTCCACCGTCAGCTAGAGGCAACATGATCACATCTTCTATATTTTGCTGCTTACATACAGTCTCAATCACTTTACCGCCTTCGATGCTGGATAGTGATCCTTTAAACGAATCAATAGCAATAACGACTCTCATCGATTTTCCTCCAATAATGAATTACTTTTGGCAATACCGATAGACATTTCCTTTTCATTGTACTCTTTTTTTGAACATGATAGGATATAGTTTACAGAACATGTTTGACAGACTAATCACAATTTCTGATTGACTACTAAGGGAGGCGATGTGTAATGGAAGAAAAAAACAAAAATAAATTTGATCTCTATCTTACAGCCACACTTCAATGGACGCTGAATACACTATTAATTATTTTATCCGTTATTTTAGCGATATCCCTTATTAAAGAAACGTTTAATTTTATACATTATTTATTTATAGACGAAAATCAATCCTATTACTATCTACTCGAGGGGATCTTGGTTTACTTTCTTTATTTCGAATTCATTGCGCTTATCGTTAAATACTTTCAGGCAAAATACCATTTCCCGCTGCGATATTTTATTTATATCGGCATAACAGCGATTATAAGATTGATTGTTGTTGACCATGAAAATCCTATCGACACCCTTATTTATACAGGAGCCATTCTCATCCTCGTTGTTGCTCTGTTCCTTGCTAATACGAAACTACTCAAGCGTGAATAAAGTGAAGCTTCCACTAGTGGGGGTTCTTTATCCCCCCACTAGTGGTTAGCTGAACCAATCGGACCTTTACGGGCAGTTGATCCCCCTCCTATCTTCTTTGAATACTCATAATCTTGAGGGGGGTCTTACAGCCCGTTAAGGTGGGGTAAAGTGAAACTTTCATCAGTGGGGTTTTTCGACGCATAGGATGTGCTAGTGCAGGCGTTGCGACAGGACGCCTGGTTTTTAGCCTGCGTCATCCCCCACTGATGGAAAGCCTGAACATCGGACCTTTAACGGGCAGTTGATCCCCCGCCTATCTTCTTTGAACACTCAGAATTTTGAGGTGGGGATCTTTTCTAGCCGTAAAAGTCTTTTTTCATAAAATAGTTATATACCCTCATCAGATAATGGGGGTTTTTACTTTTTCTTTTCAACTTTTTAATATGATATAATGATTTATTAAGACTTTTTATATAGAGCTGTCTAATATGTCATACAACAGGCGCGACACTTTTTTTAAAGGAGTTATTATGACAACACATATTCAAATGACTTTCGTTCCAAATGCAAATCAAGATAAACGTTTTTTCATGTTTTTAACTGATGAACAAGATAACATTGCGACGAATTTTCGATTACTTAATGTCATTGAATATCATCCATTAATGAATGAGTATCTTGATGACTATTCCCAAGAAGCTGATGTATCCATTCAGTTAAATCAAAGGAATCAAACAGTTCATGGCTGTTATGTTCCCATGGATTCCGTTTTTAATATGATGATAGATCCTCGAATAAACCAACAAGTGCCCCCTTTCCGTTTGGGGTCAACATCGTTGTTTCTGAAAGAAATGGCTGATGCTTTGCAAATTTTAGCCGAAAATGGACAGTTTTTTCCCTTTATGTATCACATAGATAAATATGAAGAAACCTATTTTTTTAGTCATTGGCTTCCTAATATGAAACTCATGATTGAAAGTGAGTTACTAGAAAAATGGAAACAAGAACTTCCAAATTCAGTCTTAACGCTTGGAACAGAGTGGAACACAGACCAAGGTTTAAACCTACTCATAACCCTTTGGATGGATCATATCATTCGAAGCCAGATTCACATCTCTAATTTACCTTTCTTGGATAACTGGTCTCGATTTGATCATGACAATCCTTTAGCTCACTGGTATGAAAATTTAAGTCATTTCAATGACAGCCCATTTTTTATTGCAGATCATGAGAATGATGTAAGAAAAATGGAGCAATATGAACACGATATACATGATTGGACAGAAGATTTACTTCATGCCCAGTCACCTGATATGATTCATGATCTTATTTCTTTTCGTTCCTATTATATTGAGCCTAAATATACTCCTGAAAAGATCGAACTCCATTTAGATCCAATGAATCCTGATCAACCTTTTCATTCTGAAACACTTTGGTCTTGTCATGTTATGATTTCCGGATATCAACAAAGTGAGCGAAAAAAGATAAGTATCATCGACTTTATAAATAGAGGTCATCAAGCCTTAGAATGGTTTATATCCAAACTCTATCAAGTATCGGATCTTATCCCATATTCCTTATTTAATATTCACCAAACAACGTCAAGTTCTATTATCATATCGCCGGGGGAAATGATTCAACTCTATCAAGAGGCATCCTCCCTTTCTAATCATAATTTCACTTGCTTCCTACCTGAATGGCTTAATATATCTGAATCTAATTCTGATATCGATGTTCAATTGGAGCTAGAATCTGGAGATTCATTATTTGGTCTCTCTTCATTAATTAATTACAATTGGCGTATATCGGTTGGAAGTATTAATTTAACGGCAGCTGAATTTAAACAACTTGTGAAACAAAAGCAACCTTTTATTAAACGAGGAGATGAATGGATCCACCTTCCTCTTGACAAGTTGGTCAATGCCTACCATTCATTTGATGAAACAAGTTCCGTTCTAGGACATAAACCAAACCTTGCAGATGCTTTAAGACTTCAAACGATCACTAAGCGAAAATCAAAGAAAAATCCGATAGCGATTAATACCTCTCGTCATTTGGATGAGTATTTCTCTGGATTACTGAAGAAACCAAAAAAAAATATACCTTTACCAAAGAAGTTCACTGGAAAACTTCGTCCTTATCAAAAGAAGGGTTACACGTGGCTTGTGAATCTGCGCGATAAACAAGTAGGTGGATGTTTAGCAGATGACATGGGATTAGGAAAAACCATTCAAGCCATTTCTTATATTGCTCATACTCTAGATTTAAAACAAACAGACCATGATACAACTTTAATCATTTGTCCGACATCTCTTCTTGCCAACTGGCAGCGAGAATTTCAAAGCTTTGCACCTGATTTAAACATTTATGTCCACCATGGACCAAATCGTTATCCTGCCAAATCCATTGATCGTTATTTGAAAGACGTCGATGTATTAATCACGAGTTATACCATTTTCACACGTGAATGCGAAGACCTTGAGCATTACACTTGGGCAAGTGTTATTTTAGATGAAGGCCAGGCCATCAAAAATCCAAATACTAAAAAAAGCCGCGCTATGCGCCGGATACAAGCTGACCACCGGATTGTATTAACCGGGACTCCTATGGAAAATAAATTAGAGGAATTGTGGTCAATCATGGAATTTTTGAATCCTGGTTACCTTGGACCTTTGCAAAAGTTTCGTGAAGCTTTCGTTCGTCCAATTGAAAAACGTCAAGACAAAAAAAAATCGAAAATGCTAACAAAAATGATTCAACCGTTTTTATTGAGAAGAGAAAAAACAGATCGATCCATTATTCAAGACTTACCGGATAAAATTGAAACGAAGGAAACGTGCCATTTAAATAAGACTCAAGCCTCGCTATATCAATCCATTGTCGATGAGCTTAGCGGTCGGGTAATCTTAGCAGAAGGTATTGAGAGAAAAGGTCTCATCTTGTCTACGTTAACGAAACTCAAGCAAGTTTGCGACCATCCACTTCTTCTATCTAATGAATCCCTTAGGCCAGATGATTCGGGTAAAATAAAACGGTTTCTTGACATTCTTGAACCAATTTTTGAACACCGTGAAAAAACCCTTGTTTTTACGCAATATGTTCAGATGGGACATATCTTAGAAGATTGTATTAAGAAACATTACTCAGATGCAACGGTGCTCTTCTTGCATGGAAGTCTAACCGCAGAAAAACGTCAAGTTTTAATAGATTCATTTCGTTCTGATCAATCCGGCAAAACCGTCTTTATCTTATCATTAAAAGCTGGCGGTGTAGGACTTAACCTTACAGAAGCCACACATGTCATCCATTTTGATCGATGGTGGAATCCAGCCGTTGAAGAACAAGCCACTGACCGTGCTTACCGAATTGGTCAGCACAAAAATGTCCACGTCTATAAATTAATGTGCGCGGGAACACTTGAACAACGAATTGATGAGCTTATTGAGAAAAAGAAAAATTTGACTAATCAAATCATTGGTAATGGTGAAGGTTGGTTGACTGAACTTGATGATAAAGAAATTTACGAGCTTGTTCGATTAAGAGAGAGGGTGTTCTGATGCGTTCTGGATTATTTGTAAAAGATAAACAACTAAAGAATTGGTTAGATGAATTCTTTAGCTATACGCATCGTTTGCGTCTAAATAGAGGAAAGGATTTGTACCGCGAGCACGCCGTTAGCCAATTTCATATTCATGAAGATGGTTTCACTGCAGAGGTGGAGGGAACTAGGCCGAAGCCCTACCATGTCGAAGCTACATTCGACCCTGAAATGGCTGGTGAGTTACCGGATCCAGCGGAAATTTGGCTAAACTGTACTTGTCCAGATAACACCGAACTATGCAAACATGCTATCTGTGCTACAATCTATTGGATTACACGATTGGATCATGGTCGTCTCCCTATTGGTCATGATTTACAAGAGCAGCAAATTTTTGACCTACTCAACCCTAATGGGGCAACAACGATTCCTGACGCCCCAAGTCTTGAGAAATTAAATCAACTTAGCAGACGATCTTTGCCCGCTTATTTACAATTTAAACCTCAACACTTTTGGAATCTTAAACCAAATCTTGATCGACTTATGGAACGAAATTATAGTCTTATACAAGAACGAATGACAAAAGAAAGGAAACGATTTAGATAAATCATTGCACAGTATCCAAAAAAGGTGTACGGACTTAACCGTACACCTTTTTTGGTCTTGAATGCTTTGCAATAGAGTTAAAGTAAGGTAAGCGATCTAAATCGACGTTTCCCCCACTTACAACTAAACCAATATTTTTGCCAATATGCTGTATCTTCCCCGAAAGAACCGCCGCAATAGCTGACGCACCAGCTCCTTCAACAAACATTTTTTGTCTCTCTAACATCAAAATAATGGCTGAAGCAATTTCTTCATCTGATACGGTTACGATTTCATCAACACAGCATCTTATAATTGGGAACGTATTGACTCCCGTCTTCTTCACTAAGATGCCATCTGCGATGCCTTCAACGTGTTTTAATACAGCATCTCCCGTTTGATAAAATCGATTGTAGGCTGCACTTGCCCCTTCTGATTGAACGCCAATAACTTTTATCTTTGGATTTAATTGCTTTACAGCTGAAGCAACCCCAGCAATTAATCCGCCACCACCGATTGGAATCACAATAGCATCAAGGAAAGAACATTGTTGAAGCATTTCTAAACCAATGGTTCCTTGTCCAGCCATAACGATTGGATCATCATAAGCATGAACAAATGTTGCCCCGTATTCTTTTTGATATTCACACGCTGCTTCATAAGATTCTTGATAGGATTCACCAGTCAAGACAACTTTAGCACCATATGCTTCAGTAGCGTTGATCTTGGCCTTCGGTGTATGAACAGGCATAAATATGGTTGATTGTATTCCTTTTTTCGATGCTGAGTAGGCGACACCTTGGGCATGGTTTCCGGCAGAAGCGGCAACCACACCTTTATTCTCCTCTTGAACTGACAAATGAGATATTTTATTTAAGGCGCCACGCAGCTTAAAAGATCCGGTTCGTTGGAGGTTCTCCATTTTAAAATATAATTGCTTTCCAGTCAGTCGATTGAACGTCGAAGATTGATAGACTGGTGTTCGATGAATGATCTGAGCGATATGCTCTAGCGCTTCTGTTATTTGATTTAATTGCAAGTAATCCCCAAGGGGTTCACCTTCCTATTTGAAATATTTTTTATCCCACCTTAACGGCGAGTATTGACCCCCACTTCATGTTTCTGAGCATTCAAAGAAGATAGGTGGGCATCAACTGCCCGTAAAGGTCCGATTGGATTGGTTCAGGCTTTCCATCAGTGGGAGATAAAGCCCCCCCTACTTGATGGAAGTTTTCACTTTATTGCCTATAGAGCTATCTCTCATTTTTATGAGTGGTAAAGTATCATTTTTTCAATTAACGCGTTTGTTCATAGGCTCTTATTTCATCTTCTAACTTTAATGTAACGGCGATCTCATCAAGGCCCTCTAAAAGCATTTTCTTTTGATATGCATCGATGTCAAATGGTATAGAAAGCGTATCACTTACAACCACTTGATTAACTAAATCAACATCTAAATAGAATGATTCTTGTTGAGCTTTTTGCATTAACAACTTTACATTCTCTTCATCAAGTTTTATGAGTAATAAGCCATTTTTTTGGCAGTTATTATAGAAAATATCAGCAAAACTTGGTGCTATGATCACTTTAAATCCGTAATCTCCTAAAGCCCATGGTGCATGTTCTCTAGAAGACCCACACCCAAAGTTTTCACCGGCAATTAATATAGAAGCCCCTTCATACTTTTCTTTATTTAATACAAAGTCTTGTTTTTTATGTCCTTCATCATCAAAACGCCAGTGATAAAATAAACATTCACCAAACCCTTGTCTTTCGATTCGTTTCAAAAACTGTTTTGGGATAATTTGATCTGTATCGACATTCCTTCGATCAAGTGGACAAACTAACCCACGGTGTTTTTTAAATGGTTCCATATATCGGTCAACTCCTTCATTTACATCAATTTCAGATACGCGAGCATTAGAGAGTAAGGTATTTAATGATGAACCGTTTCTAATTCGCGTATATCAACAAAATGTCCATTGATTGCTGCAGCGGCGGCCATGGCTGGACTTACAAGGTGCGTCCTAGATCCATTACCTTGCCTACCTTCGAAGTTACGATTAGATGTCGATGCACAGCGTTTACCCGCAGGGACCACATCATCATTCATGGCAAGACACATACTGCAGCCTGACTGACGCCATTCAAATCCGGCCTCAATAAAAATTTTATCTAGTCCAAGTTCTTCCGCTTGAAGTCTAACCAATTGCGAACCAGGCACAATAAGAGCCCGAACTCCTTCTTTTACTTTCTTTCCTTTTACAATACTAGCGGCCTCTTGCAAATCACTCAATCTCGCATTCGTACATGAACCAATAAAGACATAATCGACTTTAATATCTGCTATCGGCATTCCCGGCTCAAGTCCCATATACATGAGTGCTTTCTCAATGGATTCCTTTTCCTCTACATCATATTGAGCATCTGGATGTGGAAGAGTCGCACTAATCGGTAAACACATCGATGGGTTCGTTCCCCAAGTCACTTGCGGTTCAATCGATGCAGCGTCTATTTCAATGGTTTTGTCGTATGTGGCTCCTTCATCTGTTGCAAGAGATAGCCATTCTGAGGCTAATTCATCAAAGCGTTCATTATAGACATATTTCCTACCTTTTAAGTAAGATACCGTTGTTTCATCAGGACTAATTAATCCAGCTCTGGCACCTGCTTCAATGGACATATTACATACGGTCATACGCTCTTCCATGGATAGACTTCGAATAGCTTCTCCCGTATATTCCACAATGTAACCTGTTCCAACTGAAAAACCAAATTTACCGATGATAGCTAAGATGAGATCTTTCGCACGAACGCCTCGTCCTAATTTCCCATTGACCTTAATTTGCATCGTTTTTGGTTTCTTTTGCCATAATGTTTGAGTAGCTAAGACATGTTCTACTTCACTTGTTCCAATACCAAAGGCCATAGCGCCGAATGCCCCATGTGTCGAAGTATGACTATCTCCACAGACAATGGTTTTTCCTGGTTGTGTTAAACCTAATTCTGGCCCAATAATATGAACAATCCCTTGGTTTGGATGACCAATATCCATCAACTCAATCCCGTTTTCTTGACAGTTTTTCTCAAGTGTCGACATTTGTTTAATTGAAATAGGATCTGTCGATACACGGCTCGGAGTAGTTGGAATATTGTGATCTACTGTCGCAAATGTTAAATCAGGACGCCTGACCTTTCGACCATGTATACGAAGTCCCTCAAAAGCTTGCGGAGAAGTCACCTCATGAATTAAATGAAGATCGATATAGAGAAGATCCGGCTTTCCTTCTTCTTGATGAATCAAATGTTTATCCCAAATTTTTTCAATAATTGTGCGTGGTTTCATCACGTCTCTCCTCCTTACATTATCTAATTTGAAATAGATGATGGCATGTATTTAGCCATGTTTTCAATTACTTTATCGACCATCTCTTGTGTACCAACACGTTTCGCATGTGCGCCATTTACTGAAAGATCAGCCGTATGGTAACCCGAATTCAATGTATCTGTTACAGCTCTTTCAATAACAGAAGCCTCTTCATGTAGATCTAGGGAATTTCTTAGTAAAAGAGCCGCCGACATAATGGTAGCTAAAGGATTGGCTTTGTTTTGACCTGCAATATCCGGCGCTGAACCATGGGCTGGTTCATATAGACCTAATTTATCCTCTCTTAAACTAGCAGATGGAAGCATTCCTAGTGATCCTGTTAAAACCGATGCTTCATCACTTAAAATATCTCCAAACATATTCTCTGTGACGATGACATCAAATGAAGCTGGCTCCGTAATTAATTTCATCGCAGCAGCATCAACGAGAACATGTTCTAACGTGACATCAGGGTATTTTTTTGCAACCTTCTCAACAATTTCTCGCCATAGTTTACTTGATTCAAGCACATTTGCTTTATCGACTGAGGTTACTTTTTGTTTTCTCGTTTTTGCTAGTTGGAATGCTTTATCTACAATTCTTTCGATTTCATACTCACTGTAAACAAGTGTGTCTACAGCGACATCGCCGCGGCGTTCGCTCGGGTTCCCAAAGTAAAGACCACCCGTTAATTCACGAACAATAACAAAATCAACATCCGTTACGCGTTCTCGTTTTAATGGAGAAGCATCCAACAAAGCATCAAATGCTACGACAGGTCTTAAATTAGCAAACAGTTCCAATTCTTTTCTTATCGCAAGTAGCCCTTTTTCTGGTCTAAGATGGGCTGGCAAGGTATCCCACTTTGGTCCACCTACCGCACCAAGTAAAATAGCATCGCTTTTTTTACAAATAGATAACGTAGATTCAGGCAGTGGATGACCTTCAGCCTCATATGCGGATCCACCAATATTTCCTTTAACAAAAGAAAAGTTGTGACCATACTTTTGAGATATTGTTTCCAATACTCGTATAGCACCCGATGTAACCTCTGGTCCAATTCCATCACCAGGCAACACAGCAATTGTTTTTCCCATTATTTAATCTCCTTATCATTCATTGAATTTCTATATCATTACTTTAAAATGGATGATACTTTCAAAAATTCATACTTTACGCTTTAGTAATGACTTTTCATCTAAAAGCACGCATTAATTGGATAAAGAAAACTTGCCGATTGCGGGGCCTATAAGGCGCAGACAGTGGCCTAGAATGTGTCACTACGGCATCGCCTTTGCGACAACTCGATAATTAATCGCAGAAGATTATGTTAGTTGCACTTATACCTTAAATTTTTATTTTTTGCTAAAGTATAATTAAAACGTTAATCCTAAAAACCATCCATCGTCATGCTCTTAATCAAAAGTCATCTCGATAAGTATTCTAGATATTGGTGAAAAAGCTTTCTTAGCTAATGAATCATTTCATCTATTTATATAACTAGATGAGGAAGCAAGGGAATAATCCCTATCTTCCAACATCACACCTAGCTATATTCTCTCTATGTTTTCTCTATATGTTCCGTTTTAGTTTCACACCTGATGACGTTCAACTAATTTAAGGGGCTATTAAGGAAACTAAACATTCTTTATAGAGGTTGTTCAAAAAGTCACCAAATGATAAGCTACGAATCTCGGCGTTGGCTTGTTTTTCCGGTCCTCATGTAGCAAAAACCTACATTCCGGTCCTCAAAACAGCGCCGCCTTGATCTTCTTGCTTCTAATTTGTCACCTTTTTGAACACGCACTTATAGAGACTTATTTTTGGGCATCCAAAGCAAGAACTTCATCTTCTTTTTTCGGTTTAACAAATGGCATCAAAGCTCTAAGTTCAGAACCTACTTTTTCAAGTGGATGTTCTTTTTCTTTACGATCAATTGATGTATAGACTGGACGATTAGTTTGATTTTCAAGGAGCCATCCTTTAGCAAATTGACCTGATTGGATATCGTTAAGGACTTCTTTCATTCTTGCTTTTGTTTCTTCATTAACGACACGTGGTCCTGATACAAAATCTCCCCATTGAGCTGTATCTGAGCAAGAATATCTCATGTTGCTGAATCCACCTTCGTAGATAAGGTCAACAATCAATTTCATTTCATGAAGACATTCAAAGTAAGCAAGTTCAGGTTGATAGCCTGCTTCTGTCAATGTTTCAAAACCAGCTTTGATAAGTGAAGTTAATCCACCACATAATACAGCTTGTTCACCGAAGAGATCTGTTTCAGTTTCTTCTTTAAATGAAGTCTCAAGAACACCAGCACGACCTGCACCAATTCCTTTTGCATAAGCATAAGCAGTTGCTTTTGCTTCACCTGTTACATCTTGGAATACACCAACAAGGGCTGGAACACCTGCTCCTTCTTTATATGTGCGTCGAACAAGATGTCCTGGACCTTTTGGTGCGACTAAGAAAACATCGACATCTTCAGGTGGAACGATTTGATTGAAGTGAATGTTAAATCCGTGAGCAAAGGCAAGGGCGTTACCTGCACGTAATCCTGCTTTAATATCTTCATTATAAGATTTTGTTTGCAATTCATCTGGTAAAAGAACCATGATGACGTCCGCTTCTTCACTTGCTTCTCTAACTGATTTTACTTGAAAGCCATCGCGTTCAGCTTTATCAAATGATTTACCTTGTCTAACACCAACTACAACATCAAAGCCACTGTCACGTAAGTTTTGAGCGTGTGCGTGTCCTTGTGATCCATAACCAATAACAGCGATTTTTTTGCCTCTCAATACATCATCTTGGATATCTTTGTCGTTATAAACTTTTGCCATGTTAAACTCCCCTTTTTGAAATTTGTTTTTAAAAGTTTTAATTTGAAGTTAAGCTGTACTCTTTACTACTTGAATCCTCTTTATCATTTCTAATAAATGCCACTGCGCCAGTTCGACTAACTTCTTTAATGCCATAAGGCTTAACTAACTCAATAAAAGCGTCTATTTTCTCTGATTTGCCAGTCAATTCAAAAGTTAAAGCATCGCGACTAACATCTATAATGGATGCTCTAAAAGGTTCTGCTAGACTGATTATTTCACTTCGTATGTCACTTGGACTTACGACTTTCACCAGCGCGAGTTCTCTGGCAACACCTCCTTTAATGGAAAGATCTTTCACCTCTACTACGTCGATTAATTTATCGAGCTGTTTAATAAGAAGAGAGGCTTCTTCTTCACTTCTTACATCTGTGACTAAAGTGACATTTGAAAAATGAGGCTTGAATACATCTGAAGTGACAGATAGACTCTCGACTTGACATTGACGTTTAGATAGAACGCCGAGAATTCGACTTAAAGCACTGGTTTCATTATTGGTTAGCAAGTGAACTACTTTTTTCATGCTTTAACCCCCAACATTTCATTTAAACCTTTTCCTGGCGCAACCATTGGACAGACGTTTTCTAACTTCTTGACTCGGCAATCAATGACAATCGGTTCATTATTCGTCATGGTTTCTGCTAGAATTTGTCTAGCCTCTTGTTCTGTATCTACTCTAACGCCCTTGATGCCATAACTTTCGGCAAGTTTAACAAAATCGGGTTGAACAGGAATTAAGGATTCAGAATAACGTTCTTCATAAAATGTTTCTTGCCACTGTCTGACCATTCCAAGAACTTGATTGTTTAGAATGACCACTTTGAGTGGTAGATGACGTTCTTTCACAACGGCAAGTTCTTGCAGAGTCATTTGAAATCCACCATCACCTAGGACAGCAACAACTGTTTTTTCAGGTTCTGCAATTTGTGCACCAATAGCGGCTGGGAAACCAAACCCCATTGTTCCAAGACCTCCAGATGTCACAAATCGATTAGGTTTCGTAAATGAATAGTATTGAGCTGCCCACATTTGGTGTTGCCCTACGTCTGTGACAACGATGGCCTCTCCTTTTGTATAATCATGTAACCACTCGACCATTTGCTGAGGAAGAATTTGATTGTCTTCTACTTTATATTGAAGTGGATAGGCCATTTTATTTTTTGCTGTTAGTTTGCGCCAATCCTCCGTATCTGGTGATGGGTATGACCCCATTAACAAACTATTCAGAACTGCTTTTGCATCTCCTTCAACAGGAATGTCCGTTTTGACATTCTTACCAAGTTCTGATGGATCAATGTCAACATGTGCGACTTTTGCGTTAGGGGCGAATTTAGCCAGATTCCCTGTTAGACGATCATCAAATCGTGCACCAAAGTTAACTAAAAGATCACATTCCGTTATCGCCATGTTTGCCGCATACGTACCATGCATGCCACCCATTCCTAGAAATAGTCGGTGATCAGCTGGGAATGATCCTAATCCAAGTAATGTATTGACCACAGGAACATTAAATTTTTCAGCAACTTCCAATAATAACTCACTAGCCTTGGCATGTATAACACCAGCTCCAGCTAAAATAACCGGCCGCCTCGAGGCAGATAATGCTTCTCCTAGTCTTTTCACCTGTAATAAATCAATATCTAAATCATCCTTCACGCAGTATCCAGGTAAATTCATCTCATCATCAGGAACTTGATCGATAATCTGACTTGCAAGGTCTTTTGGAATATCCACAATAACAGGTCCTGGGCGACCAGTTGTTGCAATATGAAAAGCCTCTTTAACAATACGTGGAATGTCAGATGTGCGTTTTATCTGAAAACTATGTTTTGTTGTAGGTGCAGTAATACCTAAAACATCTGCTTCTTGAAACGCATCAGTACCTATGAAACCACTTGCAACCTGTCCTGTGATTACGACAAGAGGTAATGAATCCATCATGGCGTCTAATAAACCAGTAACGACATTGGTTGCACCTGGTCCTGAAGTTACAAGAACCACCCCTGGCTTTCCAGAAACTCTGGCATAACCTTCTGCCGCATGGACAGCCCCTTGTTCATGTCTAGTCAATACATGTTTTATTTTTGCACTATATAAAGCATCATAGATTGGTAGAACTGCACCGCCTGGATAGCCAAATATGGTATCTGCACCATTAGTTAAGATCGATTCAATGAGTAGATCTGCTCCAGTTCGCACACGCATCACGGTTTTATCATCATTTCGCATCGTTACATCCACCTTAATTCCTCCATTTTTCGTATTTTTTTCCATAATGGGTTATATGAATCATCGTCCATTTGGAGTCTTCGTCCTTCATTAAACTATAAATGAACTTTATTTTTAAGTATAAAAAAGCCTTCTCATCCCACACCTATATTCACACTAACGCTAATACAGGATTTGTAGGGATGAAAAGGCTACTTTTCATGGTACCACCCAACTTCTTGATGCCCTCACGAACACCAACTTGGCAACAATCGTTTCAGCTTCAATAAACGAAGTATGACTACGATTGTTTATTTTGATAACGAGTGATGTTTCACTCGACCTATCCTACTAGAGATAACCTTTCAGATAGGCGCTCAGAGGCGATGTCATAATAAGGGGCATCATTGAGGTTCCACCAATCCTCAACTCTCTATAGACTGCATTCCTTATTATTTTTTCCTCGTCAACACTTTCTTATTTGTTCCTATTTTCATAACTCCGCCGGTATTTGCTGACGTTACGAGTGCTGCATAACGGGCAAGATAACCGCGTGTAATTTTTGGTTCTGGTTCAACAAAATTACGTTTTCTTTCTTCTAGTTCTTCATCCGAAACATTAAGATTAATGGTTCGATTAATCAAATCAATGAAAATCTCGTCACCATTCTCGATGAGAGAAATTGGGCCGCCTTCAGCTGCTTCAGGAGAGATATGTCCAATGGAAATACCTCGTGTTGCACCAGAGAAACGTCCATCTGTAATCAGAGCAACATCTTTAATTAATCCACGGCCTGCAATAGCGGATGTTGGTGCTAACATTTCTGGCATCCCTGGTCCGCCTTTTGGTCCTTCATAACGGATGACGACGACGTGGCCTGCTTGAACGGTGCCATTATCAATACCTTCTTGCGCTTCGTCTTGTGAATTAAAAACAATCGCTTCACCAAGAAATGTTTTAATGGAAGGATCCACACCACCGACCTTGATGGCTGCACCGTCTGGAGCGATGTTGCCATATAAAATCGATAATCCTCCTACCGGACTATATGCGGTCTCTTTCGTTCTAATGACTGTATTATCTAAAATTTCAGCATCTTTAACGTTTTCGTAGACCGTTTTTCCAGTTATCGTCAACCGGTCTCGATTGATGAGATTATGTTTACATAGTTCGTTAATTATAGCGCTAATGCCACCCGCTCGATGAATATCTTGCATCGAATAATTCGAAGACGGCATAATCTTTGCTAAATAAGGCGTTCGTTTAGCTACTTCGTTAATACGATTGAGATCATAATCAATTCCTATTTCATTCGCAATAGCCAAGGTATGAAGAACGGTATTGGTTGAACCACCCATAGCCATATCTAGCGCAAATGCATCATCGATAGCACTCTCAGTTATAATGTCACTTGGCTTAATATCCTTTTCGATACAATACATGAGATGTTTAGCTGCTTCTTTAATTAATCGATGTCTTTCCTTAGACGTTGCAACAATGGTTGCATTTCCAGGCGGTGTCATCCCCAGCATTTCCATCAACGAATTCATTGAATTTGCTGTAAACATCCCTGAGCATGATCCACAAGTAGGACAAGCTGAATTTTCAAGTGATGTAAGTTGTTCTGCTGAGATTTTTCCTGATTTATAAGCACCTACACCTTCAAAAACAGATGTTAGTGAGAGATTCGATCCATCTTCAGCAACCCCTGCTTCCATCGGTCCACCGGTGACAAAAACAGAAGGGACATTCGTTCTTGCTGCTGCCATCAACATACCTGGTGTAATCTTGTCACAGTTTGGAATATAAAATACTCCATCAAACCAATGGGCGTTAATAACTGTTTCAGCGCTGTCGGCAATCAACTCACGACTTGGAAGCGAATACCGCATTCCACTGTGCCCCATTGCAATGCCATCATCAACACCGATTGTATTAAATTCGAAAGGTACCCCACCAGCTTCTCTAATCGCTTCTTTTACGACTTCCGCAAACTTATTTAAATGTGCATGACCTGGGATGATATCAATATAAGAATTACAAACCCCAATAAAAGGTTTATTTAAATCTTTTGTTTTGACCCCAGCTGCATGGAGTAAGCTTCGGTGTGGCGCACGGTCTATTCCTTTTTTGATCATATCACTTCTCATGCGAGCCACTCCTTATTCTTTTCTATTGGCGATCTTGCCAAAAACAATGTAGTAAAAAATGATTCATTAGAGTTTAACATAATTTTCAAATAATTTAATTTGATAGAAATTAAAAGCTAAACAATTAATCTCCTAAGTGATAAAAACGATGAAGATTGATTTGTTGTTGAACATCATACGTCTTTTAAAAATTCTGGTCAACCCCCTCTATTTGATTTTAACTAGGCATTCGTAAACCTCAAAATTGCAAAATGAATCTTTTTTTATTCATTAAATAAAAATGTTTAAACTTAAGAACCTCTTTTTCTTTCATTTTAAATAGTTAATGTAAAAAATGACTGTTTCAATGTTATTTAAAAATTTTTTAAAAAATTCTTTGTATGCCCCTATCGTTTTGAAATACTCCACTTTTTCTATATATAGTGTATATCATTGCTGAATTTACCAATTGAAATTATCTATCATTAACTTAGAAATTTTAAGTGGATGGATAGAGTGGTGATTTTAAATGGAGCAACTTTCTGTGAATAAGATTTAAGATGCCTCTTTTTAAGATGAACTTAAATCTTATGACAAGATATGTTTAAATAGACTTCAAGTATGTGAGAAAATCATATTTTCATTTCCCTCTTGTAGATTACTAGGGAACAACGTATAATGTCTTTTACATGAGGACATCTGTTTATTCTCAGAGAACAATGACATAAGGAGTGAAACAGTATATGAAAACAGTTGGTGTGGGATTACTCGGTTTTGGTACAGTTGGAACAGGTGTCATAAGACTTTTAAACCAAGATCAGCCGCAAGTTGAACAGAGTACCGGCTATCACATCTCAATTGAGAAGGTGCTCGTTAGCGATCTAAACAAAGAAAGAAAAATCCATATTGATAAAAATTTACTTACTATAAATCCAGATGATGTTCTAGATAATCCAAACATCGATATCATTATTGAAGTTATGGGCGGTGTTGAGCAAACACGTAACTATTTACATCGCGCTTTTCAAAACAAAAAACACGTCGTAACGGCAAATAAAGACTTATTGGCTGTTTATGGTCCTGAACTATTACAAGCTGCAAAAGATCACGGTTGCGATTTGTATTATGAAGCAAGTGTAGCCGGCGGAATTCCGATTCTAAGAAGTTTGACGGATGGCCTTGCGGCAGATCGGATCCAAAAAATTATTGGTATCGTTAATGGAACAACGAACTATATCCTAAGCAAAATGGCCAGAGAGCCTGTTTCTTATGAGCAAGCTCTTGGAGAAGCTCAATCATTAGGCTTTGCTGAGGCAGACCCAACCTCTGATGTAGAAGGTCTTGATGCCGCAAGAAAAATGGTTATTCTTAGTCACCTAGCTTACTCAATCCCAGTAGATTTAGATGATGTCACCATTGAAGGGATTACAGGTGTTGAGAGAGAAGATATTTTGTACAGCCAAAAGTTGGGATATGCGATAAAATTAGTTGGGGTTACTGAGACTGCGAATGGTCAAATTGATATTCGTGTATCACCGACATTGCTTCCTTCTACGCACCCACTTGCAGCTGTTGAAAATGAAAATAATGCTGTCTATGTTTATGGAGAGGCTGTTGGAGAAACGATGTTTTATGGTCCAGGTGCTGGTGAATTACCAACTGCCACAGCTGTTGTTTCCGATCTTATCTCAGTGGTAAGAAACCTATCATTAGATGTTAATGGACATCACATTTTTATACCTTCAAAAGAAAAACAATGTGTATCTAGCGAAACGATTGTCAGTCGCTTTTTCTTCCGGTTCCACGTCAAGGACGAACAAGGGGCTTTCTCAAAAATTTCGAATTTACTTAAGGATCATGGCATTAGTATAGAAAAATTAATTCAAGAGCCATTATCCGATCAAGTTGCCGAAGTGGCTATCATTACACATGAAGTCAATAAAATAAAATTTGAAAAAGCACTTAGGAAATTAGAAGAATTAGATGTTATGATAGATGTGAAAAATTATTATCGTGTTGAGGGGATGAAAAGATGAGCTATCAAGGACTTATCGAACAATATAAAGACTATTTACCAATAACAGACAAAACACCTAAACTTACCCTAATGGAAGGCAACACACCACTGATTCCTTTAGAGAACTTATCAAAGGAATGGGATTGCCAAATTTACGTTAAATATGAAGGATTGAACCCAACTGGTAGTTTTAAAGACCGCGGAATGGTATTTGCCGTAGCAAAAGCTAAAGAAGCAGGTAGTAAAGGGGTTATCTGTGCATCAACAGGAAATACTGCCGCAGCAGCTGCCGCTTATAGCGCAAGGGCAGGAATGAAATGTCTTATTGTTATACCAAAAGGAAAAATTGCTTTAGGTAAATTAGCTCAATCCGTCATGTACGGTGCTCAAATTATCGAAATCGAAGGAAACTTTGATCAGGCTTTGGAAATGGTTCGCTACACAGCTGAAAATTCGGATTATGCCCTTGTGAACTCAGTCAATCCGTATCGATTAGAAGGACAAAAGACAGGTGCATTTGAAATTTGTGAACAACTTGGAGAAGCACCTGATGTTCTAGCTATTCCAGTAGGAAATGCAGGAAACATCTCAGCTTATTGGAAAGGCTTTAAGGAATATCATGAAAAACATCATACTTCTCTTCCACAAATGCGTGGTTTTGAAGCTGAAGGATCAGCTGCCATTGCAAAAAATACTGTGATTGAAAACCCTGAAACCATCGCAACGGCTATTCGTATTGGAAACCCAGCAAGCTGGAACTTAGCTGTAGCTGCAGCAGAAGAATCCAAAGGAAAAGTTGATTTTGTAACAGATGAGGAAATTCTCGAAGCTTATCAAACGATCGCTCGAACAGAAGGTGTCTTTGCTGAACCAGCCTCTTGTGCGTCTATAGCTGGAATTAAAAAGCAGTTAGCCACTGGGGAAATCAAAAAAGGATCTAAAATAGTCGCTATTCTAACAGGTAACGGATTAAAAGACCCTTCGACTGCGATGGAATTCTTAACCATCAAACCTACTTTATTAAAAGCTGGTAAAACAGAACTTGTGGATTATTTAAAACAGGCGGTAAAGTAAGATGAACCAAGGTCATTTTGAACTGATTGTTCCGGGAAGCACAGCCAATCTGGGATCAGGTTTTGACTCCATTGGCCTTGCTATAAATCGCTATTTAAAGCTTAACGTTAAGCCAAGCGAGGAATGGGTCTTTCACTATCCAGATGGTTTTGAAATGCTATCAGACTTAGAAAATAATCTAATTTATAAAGTAGCTGAGAAAGTAGCCAAGCAATATGGACGGTCTTGCCCATGCTATGACATCACTGTTTCAAGTGATATTCCTTTGGCGAGAGGCCTTGGAAGCAGTGGAGCCGCCATCATTGCTGGTATTGAACTTGCAAATATTGGACTCGACTTACAACTCAAAACAGAAGAAAAAGCAAAAATTGCCTGTGACTTAGAAGGGCATCCAGACAATGTAACAGCTTCTCTCTATGGTGGCTTGACGATCTCATCCTACTTTGATGGCGAACTTGTTACATTGACATCATCATTACCAGATGTGTCCTTATGTACACTTATTCCTGAAGTTGAATTAAAAACCGAAACGGCACGTCATGTCCTTCCCAAATCACTTTTACATAGTGAATCTGTACAAGCAAGCAGTATTTGTAATGTCATGATCGCCGCTTTACTACAACAAAATTGGACGATTGCGGGTCAAATGATGGAAAAAGACCTATTTCATCAACCTTATCGAACGTCTCTCATTCCCGATTTACCCATCATTACTCGAGCAGCTCGAGAATTGGGTGCCTATGGTACATTTTTAAGTGGTGCTGGACCAACTATTATGAGTTTTGTTCCACATAGCCAGAGTCAGGAGATTATTACTCATTTACAAAGCGAGTTTCCTAACTACCAATGTCAGGTTTTATCCCCTGTCATTCATGGTCTTCAAATAAAAAAATAAAGCATTAGTGGAGTTTTTCGACGTACAGGATGTGCTGGTGCAGGCGTTGCAACAGGACGCCTGGTTTTTAGACTGCGTCATCTCCACTGATGGAAAGCCTGAACCAATCGGACCTTTACGGGCAGTTGAACCCCCACCTATCTTCTTTGAATACTCAGAATCTAGAGGTGGGGGGCAATACTCTCCGTTAAGGCGGGATAAAACAATCAATAAGGCAACCACCTCTCGATGTGGTTGCCTTATTTTTGTATAAAATGTATGTTCTTAGCGCATTATAGGAATAACATTCCCTTTGAGTCATGATTGGAGGAGGATTTAACATGAAGTCATGGATGGAATCAAAAGTATTTTGGGGTTTAATTTTTGCAATCGTGATTGTTTTTCTCGTAGGATATATATTTTATATGAGTATTGGTTAATAAGCATAAAGCCATCGATTTTTACCATCTCTGATGGCTTTTTCTATTAGCCATCATCCACACTCTAGTCCCTATCTACCTTTTAAATGTAAATTAAGTATGATTCTATAAATTTCATTTCTGATGATTAAGTATAATTTTATGGATAAAAAAATGACACCAACATTGGGTGTCATCTTTTATAACATACTAGATTAACCATTAATTAAAAACATTCACACAAGGGTTGATGGCCTTCATAAATGAATCAAATTGCTCGAAGTTCATTTGTTGTGCAGAATCGGAAAGGGCTACCGCTGGGTCTGGATGAACCTCAGCCATGACTAAATCTGCTCCAATCGCAAGAGCTGCTTTTGCTGCAGGTAATAGTAAATCCCTTCTACCTGTCGAATGAACGACATCAACGGCTACAGGTAAATGAGTTTCTTTCTTCAAGATAGGCACACTGGTAATATCAAGGGTATTACGAGTGGCTTTTTCATACGTACGAATTCCACGTTCGCAAAGGATAATTTGGTCATTACCTTTAGACATAATATATTCTGCTGCATAAATAAATTCCTCAATAGTTGCAGCTAAACCACGTTTGAGTAAGACAGGTTTATTCGTTTTCCCAACTTCTTTAAGTAGATCGAAGTTTTGCATATTACGAGCCCCAACCTGAATGACGTCCACATAATCGAGAGCTTTTTCTACATCACTTGGTGTCATAATTTCGCTTATCACTTTCAAATCAAAAGCGTCAGCTGCGTTTCTTAGAAGTTCAAGACCTTCAAACCCAAGTCCTTGGAAGTCATATGGAGACGTTCTTGGTTTAAATGCTCCACCACGAATTAATCCAATCCCATGTTTTTTCACTTGTTCTGCTACTTGATAAACTTGTTCATAGCTTTCGACGGCACATGGACCCATGACGAATTGTTGCTTGCCATCCCCAACTTTAATACCGCTGATATTGACAATGGTATCTTCAGGTTTTTTCTTACGCGAAACAAGTAAAGCTGAGCGATTATCGTCTTTTTGCAATTCTAAGCTGACTTGAAAAATCTGCTTGAAAATTTGTTGAAGTGCCGTTGTAGAGAATGGTCCCTCATTATTCTGAGCAATTCGATCAAAAAGCTGCCTTTCTCGAACAGGATCGTAACGTTTTGTACTTTGTGTTTCTTTAACCTTTCCAATACTTTCTACAATTTTTGCTCTTTTGTTTAACAGGATTAATAATTCTTCATCGATTTTATCAATTTTCCCGCGTAATACATCAAGTTGACTTTCCGGCATGGTGCTCTCTCCTCCTAAATATTTGTAATAGCCCCAAATTTGGCTAGAATAAATCATTCAAATAAAAATGCTCGGTTAATTTCCAAAGATACTCAAGAGATCGTTTTTTGTCAATATCTTTTTATGAAAAACATGTCTTGACGTCTTAGGTTTAGTTTAAACCAGAATAATCTCGAAATCCAAGCCTTTTCTGAGAGTCAGTATGCTAAACAAATTTCTAATCGTAATTTGATATGAAATATTTTTATAATCGACATTAATTAAAATTTTCTTTACAAATGACCCTAAGACATGATACAACATAAATAACAAGTTAAGTTACAAATGTTATGATGGGAAGTTAGTAATTTATCATTTTGTTTATTAGAGAGCTGATGGTTGGTGAAAATCAGTACAGAATGCTAAATGAATTTCGCTCCTTGAACTTCTTTTTTGAACCATGGCCTTTACGCTATGCAAGTATAAAAAGACGGACTAAAGCCGTTAACCTTTATAGAGCGATGGACATAGAGCTTGTCCATAATTTGGGTGGTACCGCGATCATATCGTCCCTGCATTTGCAGGGACGTTTTTTGTTTACATGACATTCTAGGTTCACGACCTTAATACTTGTCGAATACAAATAAAGCAAAAAAGGATTTTATCAATTCGAAATTTTTAACTATTGTAACCATGTACTCGTGGCTAATTCATCAAAAGGAGATTAAATCATGGGAAAACCACAATTATCAGCAATGACAGCCTTCGATCCAGGTCAATCGATTGAAGAATTAAAACGTATCTATCACTTAGATAAAATCATTAAACTTGATACGAATGAAAATATATATGGTGCCTCTCCTATGCTCATGGAGAAAGTCGCAGATGCCATTCGTGATTTATCTAACTATCCAGATTGCAAAGCTACGATTCTCCGCGAGGCTCTTGCTAAGAAATATCATATTTCACCAAACTCGTTGCTGTTTGGCTCAGGACTTGATGAAGTTATTCAAATCATTAACCGAACGTTTCTCGATGATGGAGATAACATTGTCGCGGCCGATCCAACGTTTTCAGAGTATTATATTCAAGCAAGAATTGAAGGAGCAGAAGTTAGAAAGGTGCCCACGGTAGAAGGAAAACACGATTTAGAGGGGATGCTTCAAGCTATTGATAAACATACACAACTTGTTTGGATTTGCAATCCAAATAACCCAACAGGAACTTATCTAAATGAGCAAGAACTAAGCCGATTTGTTTCTTTAGTACCCAAGGATACGACCATTGTTGTCGATGAAGCTTATATTGAATACGTTTCAGCTACAGATTATCCAGATACATTATCTCTGCTTAAGCATCATCAAAATGTGATCATTCTTCGAACCTTTTCAAAAGCTTATGGTCTTGCTAGTTTCCGCATTGGTTACGCCATGGCTGATCAATCAATCATAAACAAACTTGAAATTACAAGGCTGCCTTTTAACACATCAAAAGTTAGCCAACTTGCCGCTTATGCAGCACTTGAGGATCAAGAATTTTTATTATCCTGTGTAAGAAAAAATAAAAAAGCGCGAGATTTTGTTGTCGATTACTGCCAATCCCATGACATTAAATGCTTCCCATCTCAAACAAATTTTGTTTTTATTACATTGGAGAATCCTAAATCAGCCCATGAGGCTCTGCTAAAAGCAGGTTTCCTCACTCAACTTCACCCAAACGGTTTAAGAATCTCTATGGGAGAATATCGTGATATGAAAGATCTCTGTCAACTGCTTTCAGATCATCTTAAGAAAGAACTCGTGTAATAATCATCAATCACAGTTTAGTCAGATTAAAATCTAAGGGTATATTCTACATCTTTTTACAATAATAAATGGATTTAATTAACAAACGATTAAACAATATTTTAATTTTTGCACTTTACAAAATTAAAAATCGTTGTTAAAATTTCAATACACTCTATTAAATATACGACCTGTGATGACGAAGACGGTACGTTGAAATGGCTTAAGAGAGCCGGTGGTTGCTGAAAACCGGTGCCCTTTCAACTTTTACCCAGCCCTTCTGAACTGATTAACTGAACGAATGATCGTAGGTTAATCCGGCGAAAGTCGTTAAAATATTGAAGGTTATTCTGACTGAATGTGTTCAAAAAGATGAAGAAAACTTGCCGATTGCAGGGCCTATAAGGCGCAGACAGAAGTCTAGTTGCACTTATACTAAAGTATTATACTTTCTCAAAGTGAAACAAATCGGCTGAGCTTTACCAAACTTTTTGGGCAACATAAAGTTAGTAATAACGAATGAGGGTGGCACCACGGTTAGAGCACGTCCCTCATAACACAGCAGCATGCTATGTTATGAGGGACGTTTTTTTCTCATCCAAGATTGCCTGAGGTCGAATTGTGTTGTTCAAATCGAACATCTTCATTAATATGGTAAGAATGCCTACCTTATTTCATCATGCGATTTCATCACAGGATTTTAAGGAGATGATATTCTTTATTTAGCTACAGAGATAGAAAAATGATTTGTTTGGAATTAGCGAATCTTTGTTATCGAATTGAATGTATGTCTATTTGTAACTACACCTAAATCCCAGGAGGTATTGGAATTATTATGTATAAAGTACTCGTAAGTGACCCAATTAGTGATACAGGTATTCAAGCATTAACAGATCATCCTGACTTCTTAGTTGAAAAACAAACGAATCTAACTCCAGATCAACTAAAATCCATTATTGGAGAATATGATGCTTTAATCGTACGCAGTCAAACAACTGTAACAGCTGAAATTATTCAAGCCGCTGATCGTTTGAAAGTGATTGCGCGTGCTGGAGTTGGTGTTGATAATATCGATATTCAAGCGGCTACCCGTAAAGGCGTTATTGTCGTCAATGCACCAAATGGTAATACAATTGCTGCAACAGAACATACTTTAGCGATGATGCTTTCACTTGCTCGTCAAATTCCACACGCTTATATATCAATGACAGAAGGAAAATGGGATCGAAAAACGTTCAAAGGTGTTGAACTCTTTGAAAAAACGCTTGGTGTCATCGGAACAGGACGTATTGGAACTGAAGTCGCGAAACGCGCCAAAAGTTTTGAAATGAATATCCTTGCATATGACCCATATTTAACAGAAGAGAAAGCACAAAAATTAGGTTTTACAAAAGCGTCACTTGATGAGATTGCTGAACAAGCTGATTTCATTACTGTCCATACTCCATTAACAAAAGAAACAAAAGGTTTAATCGATGCAAACTATCTCAGCAAAACAAAACCTGGCGTGAGAATCGTTAACTGTGCCCGCGGTGGAATCATTGATGAAGCTGCTTTAGCCGAAGCCGTTAAATCAGGTCATGTGGCTGGAGCGGCACTCGATGTGTTTGAACATGAGCCATTAGACAATGAAACCTTCCGTCATCATCCAAACATTATCGTTACACCTCACCTTGGAGCATCCACAGCTGAAGCACAAGAGAAGGTCGCACAATCTGTCAGTGAAGAAATAATTGATATCTTTACTTCTCAGAATATTCAACATGCCATCAATGTGCCACGAATGTCAGCTGAAGTTCAACAAAAAATGAAACCTTACCTCGAACTAGGTGACCAAATTGCACAACTGGTTATTCAATTGTTTAAAAAAGCGCCTGACAAAATTACGGTTGATTATTATGGTGACTTAATTGAAGAAGATACTGGCCTTTTAACTCGCACTCTTATTAAAGGTATTTTGTCTTATCACTTAAGTGATTCTGTCAATATTATTAACGTTCTTCAGTTATTGAAAGAACAAGGATTAACTTATACAGTCCAAAAAAATGCCTCTCGTCATGGCTTTGCGAATTATATGTCACTTACCCTTCACCACGGATCTGAAACAGCCACCATTGGTGCAACTGTATTAAATGGATTTGGTGGTCGAATTGTCAATATAAACGATTACCGTATTGACCTAATTCCTGAACGTTATATGCTTTCAATTAGACATTTTGATGTTCCTGGTATGATTGGTCGAGTTGGATCCATCCTTGGAGAAAATGGCGTTAACATCGGTAACATGCAGGTAGGTCGAAAAGCTGTCGGTGGTGAAGCCATCATGATGCTTACCGTTGATAAGCCTGTTGATAACCAAGTTATAGATAAATTATTGACATTACCAGATCTTGAACATGTTCAGTTGGTTGAGATAAAAGATGACGAAACGTCAAATCATACTGAAGAAGCGGTGCATTAATACTTTTCGTATTCTTAACTGGCAAGTATCTTTTTTAGGGCGAGTTCAAAAAGGTGACAAACGAAAAGGGTTACTGGCTAAGTACACTGGCATCCTGCCGGAACGCCAGTACTAGCCCGTCCTGGGCGTCGGAAGATCAAGGCGGCGCCGTTTTGAGGACCGGAATGTAGGTTTTTACTACATGAGGACCGGAAAAACGAGCGGGCGTCGAGAATTCGTAGCTTATCATTTGGTGACTTTTTGAACAACCTCTTTTAAGGTACTTGCCTTTTTTAACGATAATTTTTTTTTGAATTGACCACAAACTGGGTATAAGATATTAAGTAGAATGACAAAACAGACATAGGAGGATGTCATCATGATAGGTTTTATAGGACTTGGCATTATGGGAAGTCGCATGGCAAATCAGCTACTAGAAGATGGACATGATCTTATCATCTATAATCGTACAAAAGAAAAAGCCAGTCCTTTACTTAAAAAAGGTGCAACATGGGCTAATTCGCCTTCCGAAGTTGCAGAGCGTGCCCGCATTCTATTTACGATGCTATCAAAACCTGAAATTGTTAAAAAAGTAGCCCTTGGTGAGAGTGGATTTCTTCCTTCAATGAACGAAGGGACGCTATGGGTCGATTGCAGCACCGTTGATCCTCAATTCTCACGTAAAATGGCACACGAAGCAGAGAATAGGAAAATACGTTTTGTAGATGCACCCGTGCTAGGGTCAAAATTACCTGCGGAAAAAGGGGAACTTATTTTTGTTGTCGGAGGTCACAAAGAAGATATAAAAGACATTCATCCTTTATTAGATGCAATGGGGAAAGGTGTTCACTATCTAGGGGGACACGGACAAGGAAGTAGTATGAAGCTTGTCGTGAATGCGATGTTAGCCCAGTCTATGGTGGCTTTTTCTGAAGCCGTATCTTTAGGTGAATCGCTTAATTTACCAAAAGAGACGATTGTTGATACATTATTAAGCAATCCTGCAACAGCCCCTTTTCTAAAAGGAAAAAGGAAATTCTTTCTTGAGGAAGCAAATGATGTTGAATTTCCTTTAGAACATATACACAAAGACCTTCACTTGGCATCCCAAATGGCTTACGAAGAATCAACTCCACTCCCTTTTATTAATTTAGCCAAGGAATTATATGCATTGGCTAAAAATAAAGGAAATTCGAAAGAGGATATGTCAGCTATCTATCAAGCGTTGTATAGCCATCAAGACTAGTTCCCACACAATGAAGTGTGGGCTATTTCTTGGTCTCTGTATTCTACATCGATGAGGTGTCCATATCTTATCAAGCTATTCTTCATTTATCTTCCGGATAATTCGAGCGGGGTTACCGGCAACAATGACATCATCTGGAATATCTTTTGTTACCACTGATCCTGAACCAACTACCACGTTATGTCCTATTTTTACGCCTGGATTAATTACGGCTCTTCCACCAATCCACACATTATTTCCAATCATTACTGGTTTGGCAAATTCGATTCCACTTATTCGTTCCTTAGCCATTATAGGATGTGCAGCTGTATAAATATGAACACCTGGCGCAAACATACAGTTATCTCCTATTATTACAGTTGAAACATCCAAAATTGTACAGTCAAAATTCGCATAGAAGTTCTCTCCAACATGAATGTTATAGCCGTAATCACACCTAAAAGTAGACTCAATGTATAGATTTTTTCCTGTTGAACCAAAAAGTTGTTTTAAAATCCGCTTACGTTCCTCGTTATTTTCTTCTGACATATTATTAAACTTTCTTAATAGACCTCTTGCTCGCGTGCGGTCTTGGACAAGTTCTGGATCCCCTGCATAATAATATTCGCCAGCTATCATCTTTTCTTTTTCTGATTGCACAGTCCTCGCTTCCTTTCCATTTTACTTGAGGCTTAATTAAGAGTATAACACACTCGATTGAAAGCGTTTTTATTTTTTGCGTTTCCTTATGTAAAAAAAGTATGGCCCTTATATTAGAACCATACCTCATTCATCATATTCTATTTTTATTTTTCTACTAATTGGCTAATGAGTTTCTTAACATCAACAACGGAGTCTAAAATATAATCGGCACCGTGTTCTTCAAATTCACCACGAGCAGCTTGTCCAGATAACCCTGTTAATACAGCTGCAAATTGACAACCAATTTGTCTTGCTGCGAGTAAATCCGCTAATGAATCGCCAACTACAAGAACATCTTTTCCGTTTTCTAGTGGTTTTGGATCCGTTATGAACGCATCATAAGGATGGTCCTTTCCATAGTAGGCTTGAAGATACGTATAAGGATGTGGTTTTGATAAGGAATGATCCGAACCACTCGCTTTTTCTGTTTCTGCTACATCGTCAGCCGTCACAATGTGATTTGTATCTAAATGATCTAGCCATTTTAGATAGGTAAAAGGTTCATGTGTTTCAAGGCGTGGTCTTCCAGTTCCAATACCGACTTTAATTCCCTCTTGATTAAGGAAGTTAAATAGTTCAGCAATGACTTCTGGTTCCGCAAGGGTATCTTCTTCACTTAAGAAACCTGCTTTACCCGTTTGAACAGACGGGCGTCCAGTTGATTGCAGAATATTCTTATCCCCAACGTACCATTCTTGAGAAGCGTGTTCACCAACACTCCATAAGGCACTTTTCTTTTTGAATATAGAAGTATCTACACCTAGTTTCTGTTCTGTTAGAGTATTTAGATAATCTACTAGTCCCTGCTTTGTTGCATTCGTTTGTTTATAGTCATCTAAGAATACGGTGAAATCTAATGAAACGGATTGATCCTTTAATGCCTCACGTATTTCATTTAACGTACCATAATTGATATCTTGGCTAAACCATTTTGTGATTTGCTCACTATATTGATCCTTTACTTGCTCGAGAAGATGAATCAATTGGTAGCTAAATGCAATATAAATCATATCCCAGTTAGCGTTCAGACCGCGAGATTTCATAAAATTAAGAACCTGGTCATCTACAAATACCGTTTTTCTGATCTGCTCTATTTCATCATTACGATAGGTCGTTTTAAAGGTTTCAGGATTGAGTCCTAAGTAATTTTTACTGTTTAATAACTCCCATACCGTTAATGCCGAAGCATCAAAGTAACGTTCTTCACTTAAAAATACCCCATCTACGTCAAATAGTACTGTCTTAACCATCTTTGCCTCCCAAATAAACTGGTTTTTCTTGTAGTTTAGCATACCTTTGACCCTTTTTGTCACTAAAACATTAAATAGTTAAAAAAATGGTTATTTTCCACCATTAAGACCTTGACCTTTTTTAGCTAAAATGATCCAATTTGTTCCATAATTGTCTGTTTTAAAGATATCATCGCTTTTAGTTATCACAACCAGCTCTTTTTCATTTTCGGGATTTTGGATAACATGAGTAATGGTATCCTCTTTTACCGTTGACAAATCTACAGGTACTTGCATCCTTGATTCAGTATTAATTCTAAGTAGTGTTGATTTTCCCTCTGTAGAAGCAGCAATGACCTCATCATTTTTCCCATACGTTAAGCTCGTAATATGTTTATTATTGACAATTTTGTTGAACTCTTTCCCTTTATTTTGAGAAAAATAGATACCGTCCGAGGTCAAAATGACTAACTTGTTACGGTTCTCTGGATCTAAAGCTATTTGTTTAATTTTTCCTTTTAAACCATTTGGTTGAACGCTCTTCCAGTCTTCATTATGGCCTTCCGTATAAAACAAAGTCGATTGAGCATTCATTAAATACACCATATTCGTATTATATCCGGCACCCATCAAATCTATGGATTGATCAGGTAATGACACGTTTTTTATGTTTTCGCCCTTACTATTCTTTGTCAGCAAATGACCTCCAGCTAATTCATAATATCCCCGATTTGTAACAACAAATGGGTGGTCATGATTTGTTTTCTTCTGATGCCACTGTCCAGATGAGTATTGATAAGTTCCGTTTTTCGATAATAGAACAAGGGTCTTACCGTTGTTTAAATATCCACTCGATGTGATGTTCGTCATTAATGTATTTTTATTCACATGGAGTGATCGCTGAATCATGACAGCAACAATCACAAGAATGCCACCCAAGATAATACAAATGAGGAGTTTTGCAAGGAATATATACGTTACAAACTGAAAGCCTTTTTTACGAGAATTCGATTCTCGATTTGATTGAGTTTTCATGCCTTTGTCCCCTTAAATACGTTCTACTGTTTATTGTAACGATAATTCGTTCTAACAACAAATAATGTTAATCCAATTGATTTTATCTGTAGCTTGTTTAAAACACAAAAAGAACCAGATCTGGTTCTTTTTGTTATCATCATTATTTCAATTTTTTAAGTGAATGACTTAATCGCCATCAAACATTCTAAATATACCACCGAGTGCGCTACCTTCATCTGAACTTCGTCCGATTGGATTCTGCGGCATCGCACTAAAGACACGGCTGGCAAGTCGACTAAAAGGTAAGGATTGGACCCAAACGGTCCCTGGTCCTTGCAAGGTGGCAAAAAACAATCCTTCGCCGCCAAATAAGGCCGTCTTAACACCCTTCACAAATTCAATATTATAATCTACATTTTTAGTCATTCCAACTAAACAACCCGTATCAACCCGTAATTTATCAGTAGCCGACAAATTCAACTCTCGGATCGTTCCTCCAGCATGAACGAAAGCCATGCCATCTCCTTCAAGTCTTTCCATAATAAATCCTTCACCGCCAAAGAAACCCGTTCCGAGTTTTCTTTGAAAAGCGATTCCGACAGAAACGCCCTTGGCCGCACAGAGAAAAGCGTCTTTTTGGCAAATGATTTCGCCGCCATGTTCGCTTAAATCGAGTGGAATAATTTTTCCTGGATAAGGTGCCGCAAATGAAACGTGCTTTTTTCCGTGTGCTTCGTTAGTAAAGGCCGTCATAAATAAACTCTCACCTGTTAATAAGCGTTTACCTGCACCGAACAATTTACCCATTAATCCTTTACTTTCAGAACCATCCCCAAAAATCGTCTCCATCCCAATGCCTTCTTCCATCATCATCAAACTTCCAGCTTCAGCAATGGTTGTTTCACTAGGATCAAGTTCAATTTCCACGAATTGCATATCATCACCATAAATTTTGTAATCTATTTCATGGTTATTCACTTGTTTTTTTCCTCCCCGTTGTTACAAGTTATATTCCTTATTATAATTTGTTTTTTGGGAAGTTTATATGATTTTTTTGATTTTTCTTTCATGATACTTCGTTTAAAGTGCGTGTTCAAAAAGGCGATAAATTAGAAGCAAGAAGATCAAGGCGGCGCTGTTTTGAGGACCGGAATGTAGGTTTTTACTACATGAGGACCGGAAAAACGAGCCAACGCCGAGATTCGTAGCTTATCATTTGGTGACTTTTTGAACAACCTCTTAAAGAGAAGAAAAAAATCCACAAAAAAGGTCCCAAACATTCAGGATCTTGTTTATGGAATACTTATACTACTATTTAAACTTCCATATGGCTATAAACGTGTTGCCTTTTGTAAACTAAGATGAATCCGTTTATCGAAAAATATGATAAAATAGCCCATACAAAGGAAACTGATCACAGTACCAATATTAATGCCAACAATATTGTGATTAATAAGTCCAATGCTAAGACCGATACATAATGGCACGCCTAATGATAAACGCTGTGCGATAACGGTATTTCCTTTGAAATATTTTTCTCTTAAAATTTTCAACATATCATCAAATGGGTGAAGCACAACGTTAAGGCGTAAATAAATTGAAAGAGCGCAACCGATACACATGATGCCGAATACACAAACAATCAGCCTAAATGCAAAGAGATTGACGTGAAACTTTGTTAAGACAAGAAGCCAAAGATCAATAAAGTAACCAAAACAAAGTAAATATAAGAAGTTATATATATCTTTCATTTTATTCCACTTTTTTCTTAATATGTCATCAACAATTAAGGCTAATAAACCTAATAGAATCAGGGCATTTCCGACCGTAATATGAAGTAAGTTTGAGATATTCAATCCCGCCGCGGTCCAAGGCGCCGATCCTAATGCCGCTTTCACTGTTAGAGCATTTCCAAATGCATTTAACAAAATGGATAAACAAAGGAGTGCGATGTTTTTTTTCATACTCTCTTTCGTTCCCCCTTAAACCTTATTCCCTTTCTAACAATTCTTTTACCCGTTATATCCTAAAAAATGGATACTTCATCTTACGGGAACATCTCTTTTTAAACAATCTATATTTTAGATTACAACACTCTTCAATAAGATTTCAACTATCATGCTTGGTAAAAATCAAATCACACTTTAGCGTATTTTCATACCTTTAAGTGCGTGTTCAAAAAGGTGACAAACGAAAAGGGTTACTGGCTAAGTACGCTGGCATCCTACAAGAAACGTCAGTACTAGCCCGTCCTGGACGTCGAAGAACGAGGCGGCACAGAGTTCCTTAGGACCGGCATTCCTCGCGTTGTGGTAGCTTCAGGCGCCAGCCACAGGACGTGGGCGATTTTAGCCAGCGATCCTTTTTATACTACATGAGGACCGGAATGTAGGTTTTTGCTACATGAGGACCGGAAAAACGAGTGGGCGCCGAGATTCGCCGCTTATCATTTGTTGACTTTTTGAACAACCTCTTTAATTTGTTCTTTCTCACGTTATATTTTGTCCTCAATTCACGATTTACTTGTAAATACATAGGATACATTGTTTCGTTCTGTAAGAAAGGAGATTATCTATGTTTTTAATTACCATCGCATTTATTGGCATTGCCTCAAATTTAGATAACTTAGGCATCGGTTTCTCATATGGCATTCAAGGAAAAAGAATCTCCATATCTTCAAATATGATGATGGCTCTTATGGGCGCAATATTTTCTTATCTATTCGTTTGTTTTGGTCATCTCTTCAGTTACTTCATATCTCCATCATTTTCAAACTATCTTGGTGGATCGATTATTATTTTGATTGGCTTGTGGTCCATTCTCACCGAATTTCAACAAAAAGCTCATCGTGCGTTTAAAAAAACAATGGAAAATCCCGATCACGTCGATAAAGACCATAATAATATTATTTCTATGAATGAAGCGTTTATTTTAGGTATTGCTCTCTCCTGTAATGCTATAGGAATTGCCTTTGGAGCAGGTATCGCTGGCGCAAATGCGTATCTCATTGCTATGGCTATTGGACTCTTTTCTTATTTAAGCATCGATATGGGAACCACCATGGGGCTTAAGCTTCAACAATCCAAACTTGCCTATTATGCCGGTTATCTATCTGGTCTTCTACTCGTTCTCATTGGAATATTTGACATCATTCATTGATTCCTGTACCATTCCTCAAATTATATCTAACTTCATTCATATATTACTATTTTTCGGGAACACTACCCTTAAACCATATCGTTATAGAGGGTGGGCAAGATGGGACTGTTTAAGAAAAAGAAAAAGAAAAAAGAACAAAAGCCAAAACAACAGCAGCAACAACAGCAGCAACATGAAAATGTACTTAATGGTGAAGAAGTCAATTCGACTGCAACTGACCAGATTTCTCAATCATTGATGATTAATAAACAACGTATATTAGATGTTTACTCAGATTGTTCAGATCTTATCACACGTTCCTTTTCAATTGGAAAACAATCAAAAGATAATGCCTTTTTAATCTATATAGAAGGAACATCCAATTCTGAAGAACTCGATAAAGTGGTTTTTAGACCGCTTATGTCGATTTCTGAATGGGACCATCGTTTAGACAAGGTCATTAATAGCATTTCTCTCGGTCAATTAAAACAAGTCACAACGTATGAAGAGATTTATAATCAGCTAGCTAATGGGAATCCCCTCTTAATTCTTGATCAAATTCCTGTTGCCTTATCTCTTGGATTATCGAAATGGGTCACAAGAGGCATTGAAGACCCTACTTCCGAAGTGGTCGTTCGAGGTCCTAAAGAGGGATTTGTTGAATCCCTTCGCGTCAATACGTCACTTATCAGAAAACGTCTTCGCACTCCCCAACTTAAAATAAAATCTAAAGTAATGGGTGAGTATTCAAAAACTCAAATTGCCATTGCCTATCTTGATGGTGTTTGCGATCCTGATCTATTAAAAGAAGTTGAAAATCGCCTTAATAAAATTAAACTTGAAGGTATCATGGAGTCGGGTGTCCTAGAAGAGTATTTGCAAGACAATCGATATTCGCCGTTTACTCAAATTTTATCAACAGAACGTACTGATACCTTTTGTGGTAACTTATTAGAAGGACGTGTTGGAATACTCGTTGAAGGGACGCCCTTTTGTTTAATCTTACCAACGACATTTAATGCTTTTATTCAAACAGCGGAAGATTATTCTCAAGGGTTCTATATTACAACACTTCTTCGAGTCTTACGCTTTTTATTCTTAGGTGTCGCACTCATTGGACCATCCTTTTACATCGCCGTTATGACGTTTCATCAAGAGATGGTACCAACAACGTTGCTTCTTTCGATTGCGCAATCAAGAGAACAAGTCCCGTTTCCGGCTCTATTTGAAGCCCTCCTGATGGAAGTGACATTTGAAGCTTTAAGGGAAGCCGGGGTACGGCTGCCAAAGCAAGTAGGTTCCGCAGTTAGTATTGTTGGTGCCCTCGTTATTGGACAAGCGTCGATTCAAGCAGGACTTGTTTCACCTCCTATGGTCATTGTAGTGGCCATTACAGGGATCGCCTCCTTTATGATTCCACATTACAACATTGCGATATCATTACGCATGCTGCGATTTCCTATCATGTTTATTTCCGCCTTCTTAGGGTTTTTGGGTCTTATCATGGCTCTCATCGTCATCATTATTCATCTCTGCTCATTAAGATCATTTGGGGTTCCTTATCTCGAACCTTTTGCACCTTTTAAGAAGTCGGGATTTAAGGACTCGGTCATAAGAGCACCAGCATGGAAACAAAAAACCAGGCCACACCTTACCGGAAGCGTGTGGAACAAACAACGTAAGGAGTGAAGAAGTTGTTTCTTCTTCCAGATTTGTTGAAAGTAAAAAGACTTTCAGTCATCCTTTCTTTATTATGCTCATTTTCAGTTATGACGGGTTGTTGGGATCAAAAGGAATTAAATACCCTGGCTATTGTAACAGCATCAAGCTTTGACTTAGATGAGAACAATAACGTCATCGTTTCAGTTCAAATTTTCACTCCAACTGGTATGTCTTCTTCTGAAGGTTCTGGAGGCTCTAGCGGGACGGGCGGACAAGGAGCTAACCTCATTCTATCAGGTAAAGGTTCGACCATTTCTGAAGCCGTTAACAATATAGAAACAAGAGTCCCTCGTCACCTTTTTAGGGGGCAGAATTCCGCCATTGTGTTTGGCCATCACTTTGCCGAAAAACGCTTAAAAGAAGGATTAGATTATGCTGCGCGTTTTTATGAAATTAAAGAACGAACCTTGATTTATGTTGCCAAAGATCAAGGAGTTGATCTTCTCCAATATCGACCAAATATTGAGAGAAACTCAGCTGATGTCATGGAATACTTGCCAGAAAAGGACGCAAACCTAGGTATGTCATTAAAAGATGTCATCTTAATGCGGCTTGGACCAAATAAACCTGTCATTCTACCGATGATTGAAGTGAAAAAAATACATGTTAAAGGATATTCTGAAGAACAAATTGTCAATTTAGGTTCTGCCATCTTTTCGAATGATCATCTGGTTGGGACGATCAGCAGGCATGATACCTATGGGCAAAGGCTGATCTATAATGAGTTTGGTCAGACTACGTTCCCACTTCATCTAAAAGGGCATTCTGGTCAAGTCTCCTTAAACATTCAAAACGTTAAAACAGCAACCCATTCTACTATAAAAAATGGTAAGTGGATCATAACCGTAAAGGTTTCCGGAAAAGGCATTGTCTTTGAAAATACAACCAATCAATCCCTTTTCAAGGTTAAAACTGAACATAAGATTGAGAAAGAAGTTAACAAACGTCTACGTTCGGTCATTATACGTTCTGCTAAGCAAACACAGAAATTGAACAGTGATGTCATGAATTTCCACGGTGTGTTTTATCGAGAACATTCAGATGAGTACAATAAAGTAAGTCATAATTGGAAAGACATCTACCCAAGGATTGATGTTAAAGTCCATGGGCATATTAACGTTTATGATCCTGGTATGATTGATTAAATAAGAGGTGAAGAGAAATGAAATGGATAAGTCTTATAGGGTATAGTCTTGTTCTATATGGCATCTATCTTTTTGAAAAGAAAAACCTACAAAAGACACACGATAAGAAGGTATTTTTTATGTTACTCGGTATTTGCTGGTGTGTCATGGTCTCTTTTTTATTCTTTCATTCTCTCTTAAATCCCGCTCGTATCATGCTTTTTCTTTTTAAACCACTAATCCCTATTTTAGGTAAGTAGGCGGTGAAAGAACTTTGAAAGAAAAAACCACCAGTTTTCAATTATTAATCACACTCTATATTGGAATTATAACCACTGGGATGTTAATGATGCCTCGACAACTTTACCGTATCGCGAGCCTTAATTTATGGTTATCTATCATCATTGGTTCATTATTTGGTTACTTTTCCATTATCGTTATAACCGTTTTTCTTCATACTTTTAAAAATAAAACATTGACAGAAATTACCGAAGAAACATTAAGTCCTTATTTTGGGCGGGCTTTGACGTTTATTTTTATTATTCTTACTTTTTACTGTGAAGCGTATTTTGTTAGACAGTATACGAATTTTATTTCAACAAATTTTTATCCAGAAACGCCGCGTTATATCATAATTGGAAGCATGGTCATGGTGTGTTGTTTCGCCGTTTATCATGGGATAGAAGTCATCTGCCGTTGTGCGTTAATCGCACTTCCATTTATCTTACTGTTTTTTTCTCTTGGAAGTTCTCTATCTTTTCCAGAGATGTCATTTGTAAATCTTCTTCCGATTTTAGATAAAGGGCTCATTCCACCTCTGGGTGGATCTTCGGTTTCCTTAGCCTGGTTTAGCGAATTTATACTCATATCACTGTGTACGCCTTTTATTCGTCAATCAAAAACTTTCTTAAAAGATGGGTTTATTACGGTGACAATCACCCTCATAACACTGCTGTTTTTTACTGTTTCGATTTTGTTATTCTTAAGTGCTTTTACAGGTGTTCCATTATATCCCTATATGGTGAGTGTGAGGTATATCTCTATTGGTCGTTTCCTTGAACATATTGAAGCTTTGGTTATGGCTATGTGGATCGTTGGTGCTTTTGTTAAGATTTCCTTTTATCTGTTCATAATCGTCCATAGTTCAGCCACTTTCCTCAGGCTTTCGTCCTATAAATTGAATGCTTTACCGATTAGCTTTTTATTATTTTTATTTAGTTTATGGATTCACCCAAGTAGCCAAAATCTATTTAAAATAGGAAGTCCATTAGTTAATACGATAAACATTTTAGTTAATCTTTGTTATCCTTTGTTTATATTGGGCTTTGTTCTATTCAAAAAGAAAAATTCTGCTTATTAACTCTAAATGATGGATTTGCGAGGTGATTTAAGATGACCAAAACGGTAAACATTACGTCCTTTCAAATGGGGCTAGTCCTATATATAGACACGGTTACAACTGGAGGTCTCATGCTCCCTTACGGTGTATTTGAATTGGCTAAGCAAGATCTTTGGTTTTCATTTCTCATAAGTTCATTATTTGGTTACTTAATGGTTTTAACCGTCGTTATA
Organism: Terrilactibacillus laevilacticus; assembly: GCF_006517395.1. Classification (GTDB taxonomy): domain Bacteria; phylum Bacillota; class Bacilli; order Bacillales; family Sporolactobacillaceae; genus Terrilactibacillus; species Terrilactibacillus laevilacticus. Next base: position 71,069 of record NZ_VDCY01000004.1, on the reverse strand, counting down.
TTAAATAATACATTTCCTGGTAAAACTTTCATAGAAATAATGAAAAAAGAAATGGGTATTTTGGGTTATGTTCTTTCTCTCTGTTTTTTATTATTTTTTCTCTATATTACAGCTTATATTTTTAGAGAATATTGTAATTTTATTGTGACACATTTCTATCGATTCACGCCCCAATTTGTTCTAATCGGTATTATGGTAATCGTGAGTGCCTACGCTGTTAAAAGCGGCATTGAAGTCATTTGTAGAACAGCTACTTTCTTTTTTCCCCTTTTATTTTTTAGCGTCTCACTCAGCACTTTGCCTTTAATTCCAGATATGCATGTTGACTTTTTACTACCGATGTTTCCCAATGGATTAATCCCTGGTTTAAAAGGATCGGTCATCGCTATGGGATGGCTAAGTGAATTTGTTTTTCTTTCTATGTTCTTACCCTTCGTATCTGCAAGAAAAAAGATTCTCCATGCAGGTTATATTAGTTTAACGTTAACCACTTTGACCATCATTTTTATCACACTTTGTGATTTTTTCGTCTTGGGTCAATCCTTTAATAAATGGTTTTTCCCCTATGTAGTAAGTACCCGTTACGTTTCACTTGGCAGATATTTTGAACATATCGAAGCCATTGTTATGGCTATTTGGATTGTTGGCATTTTTATTAAAATTGCTTCATTTTCGTTTATGTTCGCATATGTTTTGAAGCAATTTTTGGGCGGACCAGATTATCGCTCTCTCGTTTTACCGATTTCTTTTATGTCCTTTTTCCTGTCGCTATGGATATTCCCAAGTTTAACGGATTTTTTCCAAAATGGTGGATCGTTGACAAATACATTAGATACTGTAGGAACGATCTTGTTCCCTTTATTCATTTTATCTTTTATATTCATTAAAAAGTTAATAAAAAAAAGCTAGTACCAACGATGAAAAATGGTACTAGCCAATATTAAGGGGGTTTTGATAGTTATATTATATGCCCTAATATGTTATTAAGAAGGAATATGTAATATTTTATACATTTTTTTGTATGAATATGTTTTTCAGGTCTTATTCAGGTACCCTTTTAAAAAAAATCTAGATAAGGTTCTAAACCCTATCTAGATTTTTATTTTACCCTTCTGTTTTCTTCATTTCAGCTTCCATGTCAGGACGATCAAGATTTGCTTTTAAGAATCCTTCATCTTGTGGAAGATGTAATTTCATTTCAGGTTTTTTATTAATTTGAATTGTACAATTGTCAATCGCATAGTCAAATACATGACCACCGCTAGTTCTATTTTCATCAATAAAGTGAAGGTGGAAACCACCTACAGCAATCCCATGAGCATACATCGGAGTCCAAAAACCAACCATCGTTCCCTTCACGTTGTTAAATGTGAAGATAGGCTGTGATTCTACGGCTTCTGACATAGGCACGTATGGTTTTTCTTGATAGACAACGGTGCGCGTTTTGACTTGTTTAAACACGCCGTCAAATCGAACAGCATAAAACAAGTTTTCACTTGGAACAAGATCCATAATTAAGTGCTCAATGTCACTCTTATTCATGGTTTGTTCCACTTTATGTGTGATCTCAGGCTTGAAATAAGTCATCGAACAGAACGGACTTCTATCGGCATCAACTAGGGGCGTTGCCGTACCATCTCCTCTGACGCGGTAAAATTCATTGTCGAAACCAATGAGTTCCCCATCGAGTCGATCAAAAGTTCCGATACCGAAATCGCCATGATGTTTCAAATCCCCAAATGTTGTTTCCCCTTCATAGACACCATCAAGTAAAGACAACATGGTGGAAACTTGATAGACCGTATCATATGATTTCTTTAAGACATTAGTCGTCTGATCATGTTTTACAGATGTACTCATTAAGGAGCCCCTTTCGTTAATTAGTTTAAGGCGTTTGGAATTAATTTTTTCGCTAGGTCGATGTTTTCACTGTAATCAATAGGCACATCAACAATAACTGGTCCATCTTGGTAAGCAAGTGCTTCTTTCATGACATCTTGTAATTCACTTGGTTTATTCACACGCATACCTTTTGCGCCAAAGCTTTCAGCATATTTCACGACATCGACTGATCCAAAATCAACACCAGCCGTTCTTTCATATTTCATCACTTGTTGGAAGGCAACCATGTCATACGTTCCGTCTCTCCATACAAAATGGACAATTGGCAATTTAAGACGAACCGCTGTTTCCAACTCGTTAGCAGAGAACAAGAATCCACCATCCCCAGATATAGATACCGTTTTTTCTTCTGGGTTAACAAGGGCAGCTGCGATAGCCCAAGGTAGCGCTACACCAAGCGTTTGCATCCCATTACTGAATAATAGACGATGTGGTTCATAAGAACGGAAATGTCTTGCCATCCAGATATAGTGAGAACCCACGTCACAAGTCACCGTCACATTATCATCAATTAAATCGCGTAAATCACGAACGAATTGTAATGGGTGTACAAGGTCAGAATCTTCACGTACTGGTGGTTCATCGCGATCAACGATTTTTTGACGTAATTCATCCATCAATTTCAAACCTTCGTCTGATACGTTCAAGTGGGTTAACTTTTCTTTAATGCTATCTACTGTAGCACCGATATCACCGATAAGTTCAATCTCAGGTTGGTAATCGTGATCAATATCAGCATGAAGTTCATCCAAATGAATCAATGTGCGATCCCCAGCAGCATTCCAGAACTTAGGATCATATTCAACTGGATCATAACCGATCGTTAAAAGGACATCCGAATTTTCAATTAGAATATCTCCAGGTTGGTTACGGAAGAGTCCAATACGACCATAGAAATGTTCTTCAAGTTCTCTTGAAATTAATCCAGCAGCTTGGAAAGTTTCAACAACTGGTAAAGAGATTTTTTTAAGTAATGAACGTACAGCAGCAACGACTTTGCGTTTGCTTGCTCTTTGACCGACTAAAATAACAGGAAGTTTGGCATTTTGAATCGCCTTAACAGCCTTGTCGATGGACTCAGCAGCCGCAGGACCCATTAATGGTTCAGGAGACGGTGCAACTGCTTTAGCTGTCGTAGAGTTAGCTGTAACATCTTGTGGTAAGCTGACAAAAGCCGCACCTTGCGGGCCAGATGATGCTTCTCTAAAAGCATTAGTCAAAACTTCTGGAATGTTATCGGAGTCAACAACTTCTTTACTGAATTTTGTAATAGAAGAGAACAAGGCCGCGTTATCCATAGATTGGTGCGTTCTTTTGTTTCGATCAGCTCTTATAACTTGACCACCTAAGGCAACAACGGGATCATTTTCTACATTAGCTGTAACGAGGCCCGTTGCAAGGTTAGAGACCCCAGGACCTGACGTAACTAAAACAACACCTGGTTTTCCTGTTAAACGTCCCATGGCAGCAGCCATAAATGCCGCATTTTGTTCATGACGGCAAACGATTAATTCTGGACCGCGGTCTTCTAAAACGTCAAAAACCGAATCAATTTTCGCGCCTGGAATACCAAAAACGTACTTAACGCCTTGTTGAATTAACGTATCAACAACTAAATCTGCGCCTTTTGCTTTTTTAATTTTGTCTTGTTTTTTTTCAGTTTTGCTCATTTCAAAAATCCTCCTTTTTGATATATAAATCGATCAGAGTACCATTTAAAATAGGAGTCAAATGATCATGAAACTCTGATGAATGAAACGCCATTAGTGTGTACTACCCACATGTTTACCTTAAGAATCAGAGTTTAGATATAAATGAATCCTATAATTAATTTCATCTTTACTTTACAACGGCTATGGTATTGCGTCAAATATATCATTGTATTACTATTAATACATAGTACGTATTAATCACACGCACTTTATCTTTTTTTTTACATTAAAAGTCTGATGATCAGATTTATTATATATTTTTTACAGATTTAGATTTATATTAATATTAAGCAAAAGTTTACCTTAATAAATTTGTTACATTTTTTCAAGTAAAACGTTTCGTTCCAACGGTATGATGGTAAAGAACCTTTAAACCAAATTGCTTATTATGTCTAATAAGCTTATTTAAGTCTCGAATATAAAAGATTCTTATTTATTATTGACTCTTTTTAATTTATCTTTCGTAACAACTTATACCATACAGAAACACACTAGGAGTGTAGTGACATGGAATTACGGCACCTTCATTATTTTATTATTGTTGCTGAAGAACTTCATTTTGGAAGAGCAGCTGAGCGATTACAAATGACTCAACCTCCACTAAGTCAACAAATCAAACAGTTGGAAAATGAAATTGGTGTTGATTTATTCAAACGGACAAAGAGACATGTTGAACTTACTACAGCAGGAAAAATGTTTTTAAACGATGCAAAACAAGCCTTATCATTACTGGATCAAGCGGTTGATACAGCTCAACGGGCACAACGCGGGGAAATTGGGCATATAGCGGTTGGTTTTGTAGGTTCTGCAACCTATGACATCCTTCCAGATATCGTCCGTGAATTCAGGCGAAAATTTCCTGATGTTTCTATTGAACTTCAGGAATTATCGACTCCAGATCAAATCAAAGCCTTGCATGACGGTTATTTAGATATTGGTATGGTACACCCTCCCATAAACAGTTCCATGATTACTACAGAAATTTTACTACGTGGGAAATGTGCCTTATCAATGCCAAAAAATCATCCACTAGCTAAAAAAGAAGCTATTTATCTCAAGGATCTTGTCGATATACCATTCATTGTTGTGTCTCGTGATATTTGGCCCGCTTTGTATGATGATTTTGTTTCTCTTTTTCAAGATGCTGGGTTTACACCTAAGATTGTTCAGGAAGCAAATGAATATCAAATGGTTCTTGGACTCGTTTCCGCTGGTATTGGCATAGGTGTTGTTCCAAGCACTGCAGAGAAAAATTTTAATTTAGACGTCGTATATAAGGAAATTGAGGATTATCCTTTAAATGCAATTCTTTCAGTTGCTTATCGTAAAACAGACGAAAACCCATCCCTAAAACGTTTCATTGATATTTCAAAAGAAATTGGGCAAAAATATATGATCGATTAAGTCTTTTTAAAGTAAAGGAGGCTGACATTAAAACGTCAGCCTCCTCATTTTTATTCTTCAATAGCTTTCTTTTTCTTGCCTTTACGGTGACTCATTTTCATTAAAAACTCGTAGACAATTGGGACGACAACAAGTGTGAGTAATGTTGAACTCGTGATACCACCGATAACCGTTACACCAAGACCTTTGGATATAAGACCGCCACTTCCTTCAGCTCCAATGGCAAGCGGAATGAGCGCACCAATGGTTGCTATAGCTGTCATTAAGATCGGACGTAAACGTGTCGCGCCGGCTTCTAGCAAGGCTTCCCTTGTTGGTAAACCTGCCCGCTCCATATGAATGACTCGATCGATTAATACAATCGCATTTGTTACGACAATGCCGATCAACATGAGTACACCAATCATGGCCGATACACTAATCGTTTCACCTGAGATAAAGAGGGCTATTAAACCACCTATTATCGTGAACGGTAAGGAGAAGAGAATGGCGAATGGTGCAAGTCCGCCACCAAAAGTTACAACAAGAACAAAATAGACAATGGCTATAGCAGCTAAAATGGCCATGCCCAATTGGGAAAACGATTCATTCATTTGCTCTGTAACACCGCCAAATGAAATACTTGCATGATTCGGTGTTTTGATTTTATCTACTTTTGCTTTCAAGTCGCTTGTCGCGCGACTCACATCAGCCGATGTCACTTTGGCAGATACTTGAGCACTAAACTTCCCATTACGTTTCGTTAACGAATTCGCTGTTTTTCCTTTTTCTACTTTTACGACATCTTTAATTGGTACTTCCATCCCAAGTGGAGACGTTAATGTTTTTGACATAACATCATTAATATCTTTGTACGATGTTTTGGCATTTTGAACGTACACATTAAGTTCTTTACCATTTTGTTCAATCGTTGTTAGAGCTTGACTTTCTCCTGTATTCGCTAAAGCCCCGGCAACCTGCCCGGCTGTTAAACCTAACTGACTTAACTTATCTTTATCCACAACAAGATTAAATTGATTATAGGCTTCAGAGAGACTCGAATCAATATTTGTTAAATCCTTTTGCTGTTTCATTTTTGATTCGACTTGCTCTACAATTGGTTTAATTTGCTCCATGGAATCTCCGTAAACATAGAGAGTTAACGTATTATTGCTTCCGCTCGTTCCTCCCCCCATGTCTTCTTGACCCCATTTGCCTTTATTGGATATCTTAGCAAGATCTTTCATTGTTTTATCTGCTAATTTATCGAAATTAGGTGTATCTTTCTTATACATAACATAGAATAAGGCTTGATTAGAAGCTGCAGGATTCATTGGATTTTCACCGCCTACTGAATACTGCATTTTTGTCATGTATTTATTATCTTCTAGATATTTTTCGGCTTTTAAAGCCACGTCCCGAACGTCACTGAGTCGCTCGCCAGGATCAGGGTTATAAGTCAACGTCAACATCTTTTCAGAATCTGATGCTAAGAAACTAAAACCAATCTTAGGTACTAAGAACAAACTTCCAATAAGGGCCAAAATCGCAACCCCAAAGGTGATCAGTTTATGATTTAACGCCCCATTTAAAACACGTTTATAGAATGATGATAACTTTCCTGTTTCTTTGTGTTCTTTAGCTTTCTTTACCCCATTTTTAAATAACGAATCAGCTAACATTGGAACGATCGTTATGGCTACAAGTAAAGAGGCAAGAAGTGAACACACAATCGTTAAGGCAAATGGTAAAAATATTTGTCCAACAACGCCGCTCACTAAGGCCATAGGCAGGAACACGGCAATCGTTACGATGGTCGATGACATAATTGGGATGAACATCTCACGTGTGGCTTCACGAATCAATTCCGTACCTTTAAGTTTCTCAGTAGATAAAGTTAATCGCCTATAAATATTCTCGATAACCACAATAGAGTCATCCACAACACGGCCAATCGCCACCGTCATGGCACCGAGTGTCATGATGTTTAATGTGACATCCATTTGTTTGAGAACGATGAGTGACATTAATAGGGATAATGGAATCGAAAAGACGGAAATAATCGTTGATCGAATATTTCTCAAGAACAACAAGATAATGATAACGGCAAAAATGGCACCAAGTATGGCCTTTTCAATCATTGTTTTAACCGAATCTTGGATTGGTTTTGCCTGATCATACATATTAACGGTGTGAATGCCACTGTTGTCTTTGCTGAATTTTTTTAACTTCGCTTTGGCTTCCTTTACGACATCTACCGTGTTGGCATCATCTGCTTTGACAATGGATACTCCGATAGACTCTTGACCATTTGTTCGTGATATTGATTCAGCTTTTTTATCAAGTTTAAGTTTAGCCACATCTTTCAAGGTGACTGTTGGTAATTGCGTAGGCTTTACTTGACTTTGCGAGGCACCTTGCCCCTGCATTTGACCTTGCCCTGCACCCTGAGTTTGTTGCATTTGACCCTGTACAGGTATTTCGATATTTTCTAAGTCATGGAGCGTATTAATATCTCCATTCACAGCCAATGATTGTTCTTGGTTTCCAATGGTATATAAACCGAGCGGCGCGGATACCTTGGCTCCCTTAATCATATTGGTTACTGTATCTTGAGTTAAACCATATTGTCTTAATTTCTTATCATTGAAAGTTAAAAGGACTTGACGCTGTTCTTGGCCTGAAACGGTAACAGTTGAGATACCATCTATTCCTTCAAGAGTAGGGACCAAATCATCTTCTACTTTAGATGTTAATTCAGAAAGAGATGCATTTTTATTAGAAACACTGACACTAAGAACAGGAAAAGCATTAAAATTAATTTTAGACACATTTGGCTTTTCCACATTATCTGGTAAATCGATTTTATCAACAGTTTCTTTTACATCTGTAACAGCTTTATCCATGTCTGTGTCGTAGTTGTACTCAACTTGGATGGAAGAGACGTTGGCATTTGTAGTAGAGCTGACATTCTCAACTCCTGATAAATGACTGACTCTCTGTTCAATCGGTGTCGTAATTTTCTCATCAATATCAGTTGGTGTTCCTCCTGGATACATCGTGGTTATAGTAAGGACTGGAAAACTCATATTTGGCATGGTTTCCATCTTCATCTTAGAACCAGAATATAATCCAGCAACCACAACAATAATAGTAAGTAGCCAAAGGGCATACTTATTCTTTGTCGAAAAATTAATAATGGACTTCAATCTTTTCACCTCGGGTAATAGAATCTAATTTTTCATATTAAAGTGCTTGTTCAAAAAGGTGACAAATGAAAAGGGTTACTGGCTAAGTACGCTGGCATCCTGCAAGAAACGCTTGTACTAGCCTGTCCTTGGCGTTGGTGGCTAAGAGCGGCGTCATTTTTCTTTGGACCGGCATTCCACATGATGTGGTAGCTTCAGGCGCCAGCCACACGTTGAGCGTTTAGAGATCCTCTTGATCCACTACATGAGGACCGGAAAAACAAGCAGGCGCCGAGGATTCGCAGCTTATCCTTTTGTGACTTTTTGAACAACCTTTTAAAATAACGAACAGACTATGTTTTCTACTATACAAGAGAAATATGAACAGGATATGAACAACACATTAATATAACTATGTATTCTCTTTTTTTATAACAGCATATACGTTTCTCCTCCTAAAAAAGTTTCCTATTACTTAACTAAACGTAAGATCATACCTCATTATTATCTATAAAAGAATTAAATGACGTATGCAGCTGTCGATTTAATTCAACATACAACTTAAGTCGTATTTTTAGTACTAATAAAGAAAAACCGGGTGTTTTCCCAGTTTTTTTATTTATGTATTTACTTTGCATTCTAGAGGACTTTGAAAAGTAAGCTTTCTACCACTATATATTTATTTAATAGATCGTAAGTCAGGTACATTCTTAGGTTGATCCATATGTTTTTCTAGTTGTTGACGTATTGAATCAGATAATGGTACCGACTTCCTACTTATAAAATCAAAACCAAGTAAAGTCACACGCCCACGAGCACGACACTCACCATTTTTATCTATGATGGCATGTTCAGCATCAAAACTTGAACGACCAAGTCTACCAATCCACGTTAGTACAGTCACTGTTTCTCCATATTTTATTTCATGAATATAGTCACAATGAGTTGAAGCAACAATAATATTCCACTCGTCAAGGTTTAAACTTGGATTAAACAATTCAAATATGGCCCTTTTCCCCTCTTCAAAATAGGTATAATACACGGCATTATTGACATGTCCCAACGAATCACAATCATTAAACCGAACCATGATTTCTGTCGATATCATCTATATTTCCTCCTCTGACTCAGTATATTAAAAGAAACCATCATTAGTAATGATAGCACTTTTATTATGAAGGTGTTATATAACTATCAAAAGATGTCTTAGAAAAATTAAAAATACCACAGATCCGATCGCTGTGGTATTTTCGCAAGGTTAAGGTTATTCTGGTAAAAGAAGTTCTGGTGTAAGTTCCGGTTGAGTTTCTTTTTCAACAACGTTACTCGCCGATGGTTCTGCTTGTTTTTTAGCTGCCAACATTTCTCCTTTTGAGAGGTAGTAATACACCGCACCTACAAATAATCCTCCGCCCAAAATATTACCTAACGTAACTGGGATGATATTATATAGAGCGCCTTGTAACGTTATAGATGCTGGATGAGCAATAGATAACGCCAATGAGAATAAGGATAGGTTAGCAATAGAGTGTTCATAACCTGATGCAAAGAAAGTAAATACTAGTAAAATAATGGCCATAAGTTTCGCTGCATCGCTTTTTAATTGCATAGGAATCCAGATTGCTAAACAAACGAGCCAGTTACAGAATATGGCACGAAAAAATAATTGATCAATTGGGAGGTGCATTTTTCTGTTAACAACTTCAAACAAAAGGTGATTGGGTGCCAATTGATCAAAAATTCCAGTTCTCGAAAATACGAGTGCAAATAGAATAGCACCAATGGCATTTCCTCCAAAACAAAATACCCAGTTTCTTATTAAATCACGAATTTGTGTTTCTTTTTTCAATGTACTAATGGTGAAAAACATCGTATTTCCTGTAAATAGTTCTCCACCACCATAAATGATAAGAATAAGGGCAATACCAAAGAAAATTCCGCTCATTAAGGTCGTTGCTGGTGAATGAACAATGTTAAAACTGTCTCCTATTTTGAAACATAGAACAATGGCAAGACCTATGAACACACCTGCTAAACTAGCCCGAATAATATATTGTAATATTGAAGAATCAAGAATATTTTTTTTGAACACTGCGGATTGAACTGCTTTTTCTATCGATTCATGCATTTTATTTCCCCTTTTCATTTTTGTGAATTATTTCACATTTGATAGCAAAAATAATTTGTGAATTATTTCACATCTTACAATAAAATATAACTTTGTGATTCGTTTCACATATAAAACTATTAATATCGACATAGTGTATTGTGAATTTTTTCACAAATTATACCAAAAAAATAAACGTCTTGTCATCTGATCATTTTAGATTATAGATTAATCTGAGGTTGGTATATGTGAATTGTTTCACGTACCGTATGTATAGAAAATACTCCTTTTCACTCTGATTTTCAATACCCTTTTCATGATGTTACGATTTCTGTCAAATTTAATTTTATTAAACGGTTTCATATGGTTGTATTTTTGAGTTTAGTTGTTCTTTTTATAAATTTAAAAGAAATCAAGAGTATAGATTTCTTTATTTTATCCTATATTAAGGATAAAAACATTTTTATATTGGATATGTTATGCATATTATCCACACTTTACCCATTGGGTAGTAATCTAGATACAATGACTAGAAAATGTTTCGATTTTTTTAAAGTAGGTGTTGAATGATTTGAGTAACCGGTTCTTATCTAAATTCGAAAATAATGAAAAAATCATTTTACTGATATCCTTTTGTATTATTGCGATTTATCTATTACCTTTGTACATATTCGGCGAAAACACGCACGTTCGAGTTCATGATAATTTAGATTCCAATGTGGCTTGGTATAGAACACTTATTAATAGCGGTCAACTCTTTGCCCCGTTAGATGCCACCATTCCACAAATCATGAATGGAACCTTGCCACGCGGAGCATTAGAATCGGAATTTAGTCTCATTGTTTGGTTATATGTCTTATTTCCAACGATGGTTGCATATGCAATCAGTCAAACATTGACGCGTATCTTTGCTTTTATAGGTATGTATCTACTTCTAAAAACACATGTCCTAAAAGATAAAAAAATGCGAATAATAAATGCCTTTGTCTCCGTTTGCTTTGCTTTAACGCCATTTTGGCCTTCAGGTATGCTAAGCACTCTAGGGATGCCACTCGCTTTATGGGCCTTTTTAAGTATTCGTTCAGGAGGTGGCCATTGGAAACATTGGCTCACCATTATTTTACTGCCTTTTTATTCTAGTTTTGTGCTTGGCTTCTTCTTCTTTTTAACAGCTATTGGGATATTGTGGTTGTATGATTTGATGACCAAGAAACGATTTAATCTTCCGTTCTTTGGGAGTCTTTGTTTGATGACGACTCTTTATCTCATTGTTGGCTATCGACTGATGTCTTCACTTGTCATTAAAGGTGTCCCTAATAGTCGTCAAGAATTCGTATCTTCACGGTTGAGCTTAGCAAGTACCGTGCGCTTAACCTTCAAAAACTTTATTATTGGTCATACACATGATTTAACCATGCATACCTTCATTATCTTGCCTTTAACACTGGTCATTCTGGGACTCATTCTTATAAACAGAAAATGGAAAGAGGAAAAAAGCTTCATTCTTTTATTTATACTCAATTTCGCTCTATCAACTTGGTATGCCTTTTGGTTTTTTAAAGGTTGGAGACCGATTAAGGAACATTTTACTTTTTTAAGAACCTTTAACTTTGCGCGATTTCATTTTCTCAGACCGTTAGTTATTTATGTAAGTTTCGCAATAGGATTGGGAATACTGTGGAAAATAGGAAAGTATGGACGACAACTTGTTGTCCTCCTCCTCATCGCTCAGATAGGTATTCTCTTTTATTTCAATGATGCTTTTCTATATAAAAATCAACCAACCGTGAAACAATTTTTTGCCGTTAACCAATTTCAAGACATTAAAAAATACATAGGAAAAAACCCGTCGTCCTATCGAGTCATTAGTCTTGGGCTTCATCCATCCATCGCTCAATATAATGGATTCTATACGTTAGATTCGTATAACAACTACTATCCGTTAAGCTACAAATATGAATTTAGAAAAATTATTGCGAGTGAGCTGGATAAAAAAGCATCATTGAAAAAATACTATGACACTTGGGGTAATCGTGTCTATCTTTTCTCATCCGAGTTAGGTAAAAAATACGATTACAGAAGTTATTCGAAAAAGAAAGTTAAACACTTGAATTTGAATACAAGAGCCCTATGGCGTATGGGAGGTCGCTATGTGATATCATCGGTCCCTATTTTGAACGCTCATCACAATCATCTAAGTTTATTAAAAACGTTTCGCGATGCAGCCTCATCCACAGCTTGGAAAATATATTTGTATCAGGTTCATCCAGAATAGGAGGTTAACATACTATGAATAAACCATTATTGACCATCGCAGTCCCTTGTTGCAATGAGGAAGAAGTTCTACAAGAGACATCCAATCAGCTGTTGAGAGTCCTTACCTCTTTAATTAAGGATAATCTTATTCAGCCAGACAGTAAAATACTATTTATTGACGATGGAAGCCGAGACCACACGTGGGCTCTTATAGAAGCTTTAGTTAAAAAATCGACTTACCTTACGGGATTGAAACTTACACGTAATTTTGGGCATCAAAACGCTCTATTAGCTGGACTGCAAGTGGCTGGTAAACATTCGGACTGTATTATTACGATCGACGCAGATCTTCAAGATGATATCCAAGTTATACGGACGTTTGTCGAGCGTTATCAAGAAGGTTATGATATTGTTTATGGCGTTCGCAGAAGCAGGCAAACCGATTCCTTCTTTAAACGAAATACAGCGCAAGGATTTTACCGTTTTATGACGAAGCTCGGTATTAAGATGGTCTACAACCATGCAGATTTTCGTTTACTTAGCAAAAAGGCTCTAAAAGAACTCTCGCGTTACGGTGAACAAAACATGTTCTTACGTGGAATTATTCCTCTTCTTGGCCTAACGTCAACTGAAGTTCAATATGATCGGAAAGAGCGCATGGCCGGTGAGACAAAGTATCCCCTTAAAAAAATGCTATCGTTCGCTTTTAATGGTATTACATCTTTTAGCATAGTGCCTATTCGTTTAATTATGACCGTTGGTATTATGGCCTTTTTCTTAAGTAGTCTCTTTGGAGTTTATGCCTTGTTTGCTAAATTTTTTGGCCATACTGATTCAGGATGGACTTCCATTATGATCTCATTATGGTTTTTAGGAGGGCTTCTCCTCATTAGCGTAGGACTCATCGGTGAATACATAGGTAAAATCTATGAAGAAACCAAGCATCGACCACGATTTTCCGTAGAAAATGACCTGTTTAGTTCTGCTTTTAAAGAACGAAAAGTACCTACTCCGATCGTAAAGAAAACAAGAATAAGGTAATGAGTTGATTCGGACTAAAATTATTAATGTGATTTTTATTCGTATAAAGTGAATGACCGCTTCCTATTCAATCGTACAACCTTCACGTTCCTTCCAGGAAGGATTTCTTTCAGGGCTTGTTAAGTAATAATTCGACACGTTCAATGATTTTGAACGTGTTTTTTTTAGCACTGTAAAAAAATCTAAAAATTCAAGGTATAAAGTAGGCTCTGTCCCCGCCTTATAGGATCCCGCAATCGGCAAGTTTTCTTTAGCACATCCCTCCCGATCCGTTCTTATCGATATCAACCTTGGATAATAGGACCAAATAGATAAAATCCATAGGAAATATCATAACCTGTAAAAAATCAACAGGTCTAAAGGTCCCAATTAATAAGTTATATCAACAATTTATCGAATATTTTGTATTTTGATGTTATAATATAATTATTGAAAAGTCTGATGTAGGACCTATTTACTAAAAATAAGTACCGGAGGTTTGCCCATGTTTATACTAAAACCACGTGAGAAATCAAAAACTCAAAATCAACCGGATTTGGAGCCTAAAGAAGACTTAAATAGTCAGATCCAAGTTACGATAGACCAATTACTCGCCGTTAATGAAGAAATGAAGGTAACGACAGAAACATTAGAAATGGCTTCTAATTCAAGTAGAGAAAGCACTTCAGAATTAAAAGAACATACAACAAAAACAGCGCATTATACCGTTCAAGTGACTGAACGGATGCAAATGATCAAAAATTCCGCACGCAAAATCTCTTCAGTTGTTGAAGAAGTTCAAACGGACAGTCAGACAATCTATCAAAACTTAACCATTTCATGGGATGCGCTCAAAGGTTTAAAGTCACAAATGAATCAACTCTTAAAAAGCCACGATACGCTAATTAAACAAATGGATAAGCTCGTCCAACATTCAAAGACGATTAACGGGATTATTGAAACGATTGGGAGCATTTCGCAACAAACAAGTATATTAGCGTTAAATGCTGCTATTGAAGCAGCTAGAGCTGGTGAGCATGGACGCGGTTTCTCAGTTGTCGCCAAAGAAATTGGAAAATTAGCGGAGCAAACGAATGAAGCTGTTGAAGAAACACATATTAATATTAATCTGATCAATAAGGATATCTACCATTCCACAGACATGGTTCACACAGAAACAGGGCAAATAGATACGGGAGTTAGTGGATTAAACAATGTTTTTAATCGATTGGAAATTTTAAAGACGAACTTAAATAAAATGACAACGCTAAGTTCTGAGTCGCTCGAAGCCGTTGATCAACAAACATCAAACATTCAAGAAGTTAGTGAGTTTATACATCACATATCAGATATGACAGAGATAAGTAAAATCCATGTCGACAAGGTGGAAGAGGATATCAATAAACAGTATCAAAGCATCGATCAAATGGTGACCCTCAGTTCCGCTTTAACTGACACTTCGAAAGAGTTACATAAGTCGATTAAAAAAGATAATAAACAGGTTAACATTGAAATTAACCAAGAACTCAGCAAACGACTCCAAATTAAGATGAAAGATCTCGTAAATTCAAATAACCTGAATAGATTACAAAAAGCAGAACATAGCCTTTATCTCATGAAATTTTTTAAAAATGAAACTGATGTTGAAGCAATTTGGTCAAATCGTTCAGACGGTACGTTTATTTTTTCAAATCCACCCGCAGCCCTAGTTAATGGAAAAGCACGTTCTTGGTTTAAGGAGGCCATGAAAGGGGAAAGTTATGTCTCCGATCCATATATTTCTGTTCTAACTAAAAGAAATTGTGTCACTCTATCCTTACCGATTGTAGATAATGACCAAGTTATTGGAGTACTTGGAGCTGATATTACGGTCTAATAATGAGTTTAATTAAAATTAACGAATTAAAAAACCTTTGGAGGCTACTTTTTTGGTGCATTATACATAGCATTTGCAGCTGATACCAATTGCTAAATAGTCGTTTCCGAACGGTAAACAGATTGAAGAAAGAGCGGCAGGCGAAACACCATAAATTCAATTAGTTATTTCAATAAAAATTCGGACTGGACACTATTCGATCCAGTCTTTTTGGTTGTTCAATATCCCTCCTCCCTTGTTCTGTAAGTGTTCCATTTGTTTTTCAATACATAAATCCATGGGATTCCTAAATAAAAATCCTCGATGACTTAGTATATTCTGATGTGATCTTTGGAATACCTCTATAAAAGAAAAGACCCTCGTTAGTAACACGGGGTTGGAAATCAAAATATAATATTATCCTCTAATAGTTCCATGTTAGTAATAATTATTCGATGATCTTTAATGGTTATAATACCATTATGCTTCAATTGTTTTAGAATTCTGCTAACACTACTTGCTGTTGATATGCCGCAGAACTTTGCAATTTCTTCATTCGTAACTTGAAAATCAATCATCATCCCATCAGGTGTTCGAACACCAAAAAGATCACACAAATCGTAAAGTTGTGTACAAACAGCACCTAATTTACCATTTAACAACATCTGTTGCATTTTCTTCATAACATAAAGTAAACGGTATCTATAGAAGTCTTTTACGTAACGTTGGAATTCTGAGCTTTCATTAATATCCTTCCAAAATTCCACACGATTTATTCGATAAAATTCAGCTGACTCTGATTCAACGCGGATATTGTATGGTGAATCAATAAATTGTGAATACTCATCCCTTAATATTGAAACAATTTCAAGATCTCTAATGTATCTAAGATTAAATTCGCGACCATCATTAGTAATTACACTTGCCTTTACAACACCACTCCTCAAAATATAAGTATAACAATCCTCTACACCTTCAAAGGTTAAATACTTATGATATCTCTTTTGAACAATTGGTAAACGTTTTTTTTCAACATATTCTTTTAAAACTCTATTATCCAACAAATCCCCCCCCATCATTGATAAGACCTTAAAAATATGTCAAAATCCGATCTTTTTTACACTGGTAAGATAGTATTCAAGGGTACCAGTAACGAGCAACTAGCATAATCTTCTTCGATTAAGCATCGAGTTGCCAAGAAGGCGAAGCCGTAGTGATGAGCGTTACTTCACGAATATCCTTCGAATTGTCACGTATGCGAAGCAGTAGGGACACCTTTTTTCTACTAGGCCTCTGTCTATGCCTTTCAGGCCCCGCAAACGGCAAGTTTTCTTTAAGTTCGTTCCTAATTCACAAATGATATTAACATTTGTTATTTACTTAAATATATTACCACTGTGTTTTTAAACGTTCTATATATTTATTATACTTTCACTAGTAATTTCTATAAAGAAGGCGATCGAATATGAACTTTTGGGTGATGCTCGCCAAGGCTCAATAGAATTGGTAAAAATAATGGGAAGTGAATCAAATCAAGACTGTAAGGAATTTCAAGACTAGACTTAATCATCTCCACATGTGATCTATTTATTCAACAATTAGTAGATAGATACCCCTCAAATCATCATAATTTAGAAGTTCAATTGAAAAATTAAAAGCTTATTCAAATTAAGGAGACACGAAGTTACATGGAACAGAAACTTTTTAACAAACACTTTGTCGGAATTACATTAATTAACTTTATTGTTTACTTAGTCTATTATCTTTTGATGGTTATCATCGCAGTCATTGCTCAAGATAATTTACACGCTACTTTAAGTGAGGCTGGATTTGCTTCAGGAATCTATATTATTGGAACATTGCTAGCTCGTTTATTTATGGGTAAGCAGTTAGAACTATTTGGGAGAAAAATGGTTCTACGTGGTGGAGCCATTTTTTATCTTTTTACAACGATCGCCTATTTATTTACCCCAAATATCAGTATTCTATATTTAGTTCGGCTTTTAAACGGCTTTGGATATGGAACAATTTCTACGGCAACCAATGCTATTGTTACAGCCTATATTCCTGAAACTAAAAAAGGGGAAGGAATAAACTATTATGGATTAAGTACAAGTTTAGCTGCAGCTATTGGACCTTTTATTGGAATGATTTTGTTAAATATGACAAACTTCTATTTTATTATTTGGTTTTCCATTATTTTAATTTCCTTAGTGACTCTATCTTGCTTTATATTTCCCGTTAAAAATATTCAGTTATCCGGAGTACAAAAAGCTCAATTAAACTCTTGGAGTATTCATAGCTTTATAGAAAAAAAAGCTCTATTTATAACAGGCATCGCCTTTCTAATGGGACTTTCCTATTCTAGTGTGCTATCATTCTTGTCTTCTTATACTAAAGTGATTGATCTGGTTACAGCAGGATCCTTTTTCTTTGTTGTATATGCATTAGTAGTCACATTCACTCGCCCTATGTCTGGCCGAATTTTTGATTTAAAAGGTGAACAGTATGTCATGTACCCTAGCTATTTCTTCTTAACAGCGGGTTTATTTATGCTAAGTATTACGACTAATAGTACGATGTTGTTAATCTCAGGCGGATTAGTCGGATTAGGGTATGGTACCTTTATGTCAAATGGTCAAGCCGTTTGTCTCAAACTTGCTAACCCACATAGAATTGGAATTGCCTTATCTACTTACTTTGTTGGCTTAGATTTAGGATTGGGTGTTGGTCCTTATATTATGGGTACTTTAAGATCTCTCACTTCTTTTAGGGGTCTATACATCATCGCTGGAGTCATTCCTCTTGTTTGTACGGCTTTATATTTTACTAAAAATAAAATTTCACTGAATAAGAGTAAATCGAATGAGAGTAAGATGACTAAGAGTAAGGCTCTATGAACGAATTAAACTTAATCAGTAAATTTGGACTATGTCAGTTGAAAAACAACTTCGAATATTGGATAAATGAATAAATCAAACTTTGTTTTAAAGCAACAAAAAGAACTCGCCAGCTAGATTACTTATAATCAAATGCTAGTGAGTTTTTTAACATCTAAGGAATAGAAGCTTTACGTTTCCCATACCCTTAACCTCGATATATCTACGAACATTTTACCGAACAGTCATCCACAAGTCGAGATTTTATCGTTTCCTAAACAATTAAAAAACCTAGGAGATAAACTCCTAGGTCATGATTCGTTCGTTACATCATTATTTTAAAACATTTGTTAATACAGGAACAATTTGTTTTTTACGTGACACGACACCTTTTAGGACAGCAAGGTTTTGGTCTAATTTAACGTCATACGCTTTTTCAACCGCTTGCGCTTCTTTACCAAGGACTAATGCCGTTGAGTCATTCGTTAAAATATCTGTGATCGCAAATAAAAAGAGATCAAGTCCTTTATCTTTTATCTCACTGCCAATGACATCCTCAAGTTCAGCTTTACGAGAAAGAATATCCGCTGTATCTACCGTGTTCACTTGGGCGATTTCTACTTTGTGATCACCCATTTGGAATTCTTTTGCATCAAGCTTAATCCATTCATTTGTTGGTTTACTGCTTAAATCAGCCCCTGCTTTTAACATATCTAAACCATATTGCTCAGGATCTATCTCCGCAATAGCAGCCAATTCTTTTGCTGCTTGTACGTCTTCTTCAGTGCATGTTGGTGATTTGAATAACAACGAGTCTGAAATAATAGCTGAAAGCATAAGTCCCGCTATAGGTTTAGGTATTTCAACACCATGTTCTTTATATAATTTGTTTAAGATCGTTGCTGTACAACCAACTGGTTCTGCACGATAATATAAAGGATCGCTTGTCTCAAAATTAGCAATGCGGTGATGATCAATTACTTCTAAAACACGCACATCATTAATATCGTCCGCGCTTTGTTGACGTTCATTATGATCGACTAAGATAACTTCGTCCACTTCACTAGCGACTTTTTCGACAAATCGAGGAGCTGCAACTTTAAACGTGTCTAAAGCAAATAACGTTTCGCCATTAACTTCTCCTAAACGTACAGGCTCGACATCGAGACCTAATTGTTGTTTTAAATGAGCATATGCTATAGCTGAACAAATTGTATCCGTATCTGGATTTTTATGTCCAAAAACAAGAACTTTTCCCATGACACTTCTCCTTTATCATTTTAATAAATGGTATCTCTACACTAGATTCTATTCTATCATAAATGACAAATCAATTTGTTTATAACAAGTTGATGACTTTTATATTAAGAAATTATAATATTCCTAAAGCAAGTCAAAAAGTATCCTTTAAACCTCTTTATTTATTTATGAAATCCATATATCATTTATAGTGGTCAATCTTTTTGTAACTGGCCGGAAATCGTTCGTTACAGGGTGGTGTTTGTATCGTCAAAAAACATAAAAACAACAAAGTACGTAAACGTCACTATGTTTTAAAAAGTCTGTTCTTTCTATTCGCCGTATGTATGGTATTTATATGGTCCCTAACAGACTCAAATCAAATCCTCTCACTTTTGCCAAGACATGAACCAGTAAATAAAAATCAACTGCTTAAATACGAACCAACTATTTCACAAGAACTGAATAGTTATGGATTGAAAACTTATACACCTCTACTACTTGCCATCATGTCTCAAGAAAGTAAAGGAGAAGGAAACGATCCGATGCAGGCATCGGA
Organism: Terrilactibacillus laevilacticus; assembly: GCF_006517395.1. GTDB lineage: Bacteria > Bacillota > Bacilli > Bacillales > Sporolactobacillaceae > Terrilactibacillus > Terrilactibacillus laevilacticus. The sequence continues at coordinate 50,969 of NZ_VDCY01000004.1, read as the reverse complement.
ATCTGCCGGATTAAAAAGAAATCAAATCAAAAATCCTGAAACGAGTATAAAACAAGGCGTCTATCATTTCTCTGAAATGTTTAAATATGGCAAACAAAAACATGTTGACTTAGATACCATTATCCAAAGTTATAATATGGGGCCTGGCTATATATCCTATGTCGCTGAACGTGGCCAGAAACACAAAGAAACGCTAGCCAAATCGTACTCTAAGATGAAAGTCGAAAAGTCGCCTAATACGTATACATGCGGAATTCGTGATACCTTTCGAGAGCCATATTGTTATGGTGATTTCACGTATGCAGAAAAAGTGAACAAGCAACTAGAATTAGTTCAAAATATGTTAAAAGAAAAATACGCTAAAAAAAATGATTCAAAAGTGAAGGCGAGTTTTGTTGCAAAGTAATGAATTATAATTTGATAATGAAAATGAAAAAAGCCTCACATCCGTGTGGAGCTTTTTTCTATTTGTAAAACATTTATTTTCCATCTAATACTTCAATACGTTTTTCTAAGTCATGAATTAATTTATAATTGAGGATGAGTTTTTTGATTAATTTTAATTCCGCCTGAGCTGTCATGACATGATCTTGGGCATGAATCATTAAGAAATTTGGAACAACGCCATTTTCACTTTCACGGATTAATTCTGTTTGTGATCGATGACCTTTTACAAATTCTTGTTCTGCAATCTCCAAATGACGATTTGCTTCATCAAACTGATAAACTTGATCTATTTTTCGCAAATCTCTCACTTCCTTGTTATCAATGAAGCTATAAAAAGAGCGATTGTAAACGCAAACGCTTTCTTTTGACCCTATAATTATTAATGATATTATTTATTTATCTGCCTCTTTAAGAGGTTGTTCAAAAAGTCACCAAATGATAAGCTACGAATCTCGGCGTTGGCTTGTTTTTCCGGTCCTCATGTAGTAAAAACCTACATTCCGGTCCTCAAAACGGCGCCGCCTTGATCTTCTTGCTTCTAATTTGTCACCTTTTTGAACACGCACTTTAAGTAATCAGCTAAACGTCTACAGATATCCTTACATTTATATTTAGGAAATGTGCAAAGTTTTTGCATACACCTTTTTTAATTTTTTTCTCAGATTCATATCTTGAAAGTATGTCATTACATTTATTTCATATATAATAATAACAACGACGTTCATTTGTTAACTTTTACAAATTAAAATAAATCAACATACTATTTACTTATTGATATTAATAAATATATTCTTGAGTCCTCTTATCTTTTATTTGTTTAACCAGAATATATATGACCATTCATCTTTCAACAGAAAGAAGGTTGTTTCATGAATATTGGTATTTTTACAGACACTTATTATCCACAAGTAAGTGGTGTTTCGACTTCTACCATGATTCTTAAAAAAGAGTTAGAAAAATTGGGACATTGTGTTTATATTTTTACTTCTTCAGATTCAAATGCTGATTTAATACAAGAAAAAGGACGAGTTTTTCGTTTCACAAGTTTCTCAGCACTTATCGTTCCTGAGAGAAGACTCGCTATCTCTGGTTTTATTAGGGCCACTCAACTTGCTCAACGCCTTCAGTTAGATATTATTCATACACAAACCGAATTTTCAATGGGGTTAATTGGAAAACACGTAGCTAAGAAATGCCAAATTCCGCTCATTCACACATATCATACCATGTATGAAGATTATTTACATTATATTGCAAATGGGTGGATCATAACACCTAAATTAGTTGAAAAATTAACCTGTCTCTTTTGTAAACAGGCTCAAACCATCATCGCTCCTTCAGAAAAAGTATCTAAAAAACTACGAACCTATGGGGTACAAAATCAGATTAAAATTGTTCCTACGGGCATTGATTTCTCTGTTTTTCAAGCATCTTCAGATCAAGTTGAAAAACAAAGGCTCTTACGTAAACAGATCGGCTTGAAATTAGACGATATTGTGATTCTTTCTATCGGTCGACTCGCTGAAGAAAAAAATATCGAAACCATTATAAGAGCCATGCCTGAAGTTAAAAAGAAATATAGAAAAGCAAAACTTGTGATTGTTGGAGATGGACCCGCACGTTCAAAACTTGAACGATTGACTCGTATTTTACATATTCAGGATATTGTTTTTTTTGTTGGGGAAAAAGAGTGGAAGGATATTCCTGCTTATTACCATCTTGGTGATGTCTTTGTCAGTGCATCGACGTCTGAAACACAAGGACTCACTTATATTGAAGCTATGGCATCCGAAATACCTGTTATCGCTAAGAAAGATTCTAGCATAACCCACCTCATTGAAACCCAAGTGACGGGATTTCTATTTAATGAGGATGATCGGTTGGCTCAAGCTATCATAAAGACTTTAGATGCTCGTCAAAACTGGTCTTCGATCGTAAAAAGAGCCAAATTACGCATTCATTCACTTTCAGCGGAACAATTTGGCAGACATATTGAATCCATCTATTTAAACAGCCAGAATCAGGAACTCAGCCCATCACAACCCCTATTAAGAAAAACAATCAATGGGATTCCTGCCATTCATTCTTTAACTAAACTTAAGGGCAAATGGCTAAGGAGAGAGAGTCGCCATCATGATTAAACTCAATATGTTCTCTTCAGCTGAAAAAGTCAAAGGGCAAGGTGTCGCCTCTGCTTACCGTGAATTGGTTAATGTTATTCAATCACATCTAACGTCTATCAACATGACGATAAACAAATTTACAAAGGCGGACATTACACATTACCATACTATTGATTTCCGATTTTTTCTCTCGACTTTTTTCAGACAACGTTTAGGAATCAAATTGGGGTACGTCCATTTTCTGCCGGAGACAATTGATGACAGCTTATCTTTACCAAAACCGATACGAAAATTATTTTATCGTTATATCATTCTCTTTTATCAGCGTATGGATGAATTAATTGTGGTTAATCCATCTTTTATACCCAAATTAATTGCTTATGGTATAGATGAAGATCGTATTCACTATATCCCTAACTTTGTGTCGAATAAATCATTTTATCCGGTATATGATAAAAGAGAAAAACAAGTCCTTCGCACAGAACATGGATGGCCTATTGACCAATTTATCGTTATTGGTGCTGGTCAAGTTCAATATCGAAAGGGAGTTCTAGATTTTATTGAGACAGCCAAACGACTCCCACATTTAACGTTTATTTGGGCTGGTGGTTTTTCTTTTGGAAAAATGACAGCTGGATATGAGGAATTGAAAAAAATTTATGATCATCCACCAAAAAATGTGCACTTTATCGGCATTGTTGATCGCGATAAAATGAATGTTTATTACCAAATGGCTGATATGTTCTTCTTACCTTCTTATAACGAACTCTTTCCAATGACGGTACTTGAGGCTATGAATTGTGAAATCCCTATACTCTTGCGTGATCTAGACCTATATCAATCTATATTGGATGGCTATTATCTAAAGGCATCTAATGTAGATGAATTTGTATCTTTAATTAGACGGTTAGAAGGAGAATCATCTATCTACAAAGAGGCTGTTCAACGTTCAAAGAAAGGGGCTGTTTATTACAGTGAAGAAAGAGTGGTCAAACTATGGAAAGATACGTATCTAACGTTACTTAATAGGAGACAACAGCATGACAAAACAAACTCGAAAAATCATCTTTAATGTTCTGATTATCATCGTGACCAGCGCGATATTTTTCTATTTTAAATTTCGGAATATTAATCTAGCTAATTTGTGGACAAGTTTTAAAGGGGTCAACGATGGATGGATTAGCCTATCCATGTTCATCATGTTTTTGTATTGGTTATGTGACGCAATGATCCTCCACCAAATGACAAAATCAATCGATCCAAGGTTCAGCTTTCGTTCTGCGCTACAAATAACGATGGTTGGCCAATTTTTCAATACTCTAACTCCACTACAAACGGGCGGGGGTCCTGCACAATTATATATGTTAAAACAAAAAGGAACAGATATAGGATCTGCGAGTTCCGTTTTATTAATTAAATTTATTATCTATCAGCTTGTTCTAGTGATTAACTTCATTGTTATTTTATTCTTTAGTTATGACAATTTAATCAAACACTTTCCTCGTTTGTCTTACTTAGTCTTATTGGGTTTTATTGTTCACTTGTTTGTCATTATTGGATTACTCATTGTCGCCATCAGCAAAAAAACCGCTCATTTTCTAGCACACCTTATCCTGAAATCTTTATTCATTTTTATCAAAAAAGAAAAAAGGATCAAATATGAACAAACCATCGATTACAAAATTGATACCTTCCATAACGAAAGCAGAAGAATGAGTAAGCATAGTTGGCTCTTAGTAAAAGGAGGTCTATTAACAAGTATTCAGCTTTTTCTTTTTTTTAGCATTCCTTTCTTTATATTTGAAAGCATTGGAATTTCACATGAAGGGTTAATTCTCGCTATGGCCTACCATGCCTTTATTATCATGTTTTCTAGTATCGTCCCGACTCCAAGTGGCACGGCTGGTGCTGAGTATAGCTTTACAATCCTTTTTGGTAGCTTAATGAATGGACAAGAATTATTACTCACCCTTATCATCTGGCGATTTATCTCATCTTATAGTTGCCTTATTTTCGGGGGAATTGCCTTATCTTTTGCTTCAAAAAAATTGGCTCCTTTGAAGTGATGACTGAAGTGATGACCTATGTAAATCGATTCTAGCCTCTTGCTGCCATGTAGCCATAAAAAAATTGGAACCTATATGACTAAGCTCCATAATTTTAATTTTATAAACCCATTAGCCACAGCATTTCTTAATTCATGTTTCCCAATTGCCTGTTCACTCGCGACATTAACAACTTCATTATATACTTCTTGTGGTATATAGATATCAAACAGTTTCCACAGTAATTCAAGCTGACCAATGACGTATAGGCCAATAATAGGGCTAGTATTACATATTGCTTTCATCTTGTTTACTATCTTCTTTTAAAATAAAATCAATGGTTTCATCATCTTGCTTTTTATGCTCCTCTGTATACTCAGCCCAATGAATATTATGATCAATTAAGATCTGACTGAACCTCTCATGACTAAAGTCACGAGTGTTCTCGGCTATTTCATAAAATCTGATAAACTTTTACCACAAAGTTCAGCTGCTCGTGCAAGTGTTAGTTTTCTTGAGGTAAACAAATACATGGCTAGTGATAAATTAACATCTTCATCAACTGAATTTATATTTTTTCCCTGTAAAAAAAGCAAGAATTCAGGATTTATTCCACCCTTTGCTTTTGATTCTTCCATTGCCAATGAGATATTCCTCTCTAGTTTATTGTTTTAATTATAACATTTAAAAGGGGGTGCTCCACAATCTGACCGTTTGTTGAAGATCACTGAATAATTAGTGTCTTCTTCAATGTAGGAGGGTGTTTTCCATCCGAGATACATGTTCAATTAGATCGAGCAAGTGTTCATTTTTTCCGAGAAGGTGGTTCAATCTAAACGAAATATTCAATCTGGTAAATCCCCCGTCAATCGGTTGTAAATTTCTTGTTAATCGTTGGTAAAAAAATAAACGATTTACAAAGGAAACTTAATTTTCACATCATATTAAAGCATAAAATTCCCCAAAATAAAAAGACTAGCTTCTGCTAGCCTGAATCTCCACTATGTATGGTGGAGACGGTGGGAATCGAACCCACGTCCAAAGATATTGTAATTTAAGCTTCTACGAGTGTAGTCGATATATTAGCGCTTCGCCAATACATCGGCCTACCGACAGGCTTCCGTATGGCTATCCTGATTGTTCTCTTCCTTCGTCCTCAGGAGGCGGACAGCCGGCGTATCCCACTAAGTTGAGTCCCTTACCCTACCACATGGGCGATGGAGGGAGGAACCGCTAAGCTACTTAGGCAGCTAAAGCGAAGTTGTTGTTTTGTTTGCCAGTTATTGGCTTTGGCGTTTTAACGAGGCCGACCCCCTCGACTCGCCACTTAAATCCAACCTACCCCTGTCGAATCCGTAACGTCCCCATGGTATAAGGACACAAAGGTATGTCTTCATAAGTGTCACAAGAAATATACTAACACAAATTCGAATGAACTTCAACCCTTTTACATTTTCTGGCGATCTCTAAGAGCTCTATCCATTTCTCGTTGTGCTGATTTCCGTTTTAACGTTTCACGCTTATCATAGTTCTTCTTACCTTTACCTAGACCGATAAGGATTTTAGCAAAACCATTTTTGACATAGATTTTCAAAGGAACAATCGCATATCCTGCTTCCTTTGTTTGACCAATCAATTTGTTGATTTGTTTCTTGTGAAGGAGCAGTTTTCTTGTTCGAAGAGGATCATGATTATATCGGTTGCCTTGTTCATATGGGCTAACGTGCATGTTATGGAGCATCAATTCTCCATTTTCAACACGTGCAAACGCATCTTTAATACTGACGGATCCTTTACGTATAGATTTAATTTCTGTACCTTGCAGAACAATCCCTGCTTCATATGTTTCTTCTATAAAGTAGTCATGGCCTGCTTTACGATTCTGTGCAAGCACACGGCTCTCTGTCTTTTCTTTTGTCAATTCAATTCACTCCTCAGCGCTTGTTGACATTCCCCGCCTAATTGTAGTATAAAGTAATTCCTTGTAGCAAGTTTTCCCGGGAAATGTCGATATTTCTCACTATTTCTTGGCATTCTCTTTTAAAAGTTGGTTTATTGCATAGGCTACGCCATCTTCTTCACAGCGTTTCGTGATCATTTGACAAGCTTCTTTAATATCCTGATAAGCATTTCCCATCGCTACACTGATGCCAGCAACTTCAAACATAGACAAGTCATTATAGTTATCACCAATTGCCACGGTTTGATCTAACTGAATATTCAAATGCTTGGCTAATAGTTTTAAAGCATGACCTTTCGAAACACCGTTTGCCATTATCTCGAAATTACCTGTACCTGATGTTACCATATTAACGTCCATCTGATCGGAAAAATGTTGTCTTCCCCTAGCTAATTTTTCATCATCATTGGAAAAGACGAGGACTTTAGTAATGTCGATGCGTGGATCTTGAAGTTCATCAATACGATCAAGCGTGCGATAATAATCCCGTCTAGTAGCTTCTTGAAAACCTTCTGCTCTCTCTTCATGTTTCTTCAAGTGATCAAGTTCTTCTTGTAACCAGTCTACTCCATCAGTCGGAACAAAGATGATGTCTTGTGTATAGATCCCTATATAAAAATGTTGATCTAAAAGCCATTTAATATCTTTCATAATGGATGGTTTATTTAACTTAGCCGAATAAAGAAGTTTTCCATCCTGCGTGTGAACCGATGCTCCATTTGTTCCAATAATATTCGCTTCCAATCCAATTTCACGAAGTTTGGTATTCACATCAAAAGAAGCCCTGCCTGTTGCTATTGTTATTTGGATATTTTGTCTTTGTGCTTCCTTTAAGGCTTTGATATTGGTTTCGCTTATTTTTCTTTCGCGAGTCAGTAACGTACCGTCCAAATCAATGGCAATGAGTTTCATTTTATCCTCCCCATGAAAAACGTCTTTTTACTTATGAATCTTTATTAGCCAATCGCTTAATAAAATTTCATTGAACAATCTCTTAGCTATTTAAGTATTTCTTTACAACAACAATAATCTTTCTCTGAAGTGATACCACTACTTAAATATTTTCATCAATCATTGGCGTTTATATGAACGTCTTAGCGTCAACTCTATCTTAACATGTTTATAATTTGAATGTGACATAAGTGAAGGTTAAATAAAGTGAAACTTCCATCAGTGGGGGTTTTTCGACGCACAGGATGGAAAGTAGCAGGCGCCAGCCAGGACGCCTGGTTTTGAGCCTGCGTCATCTTCCACTGATGGAAAGCCTGAGCTAATCGGACCTTTACGGGCAGTTGATCCCCACCTTTCTTCTTTGAATACTCAGAATCTTGAAGTGGGTGTCAATACTCTCCGTTATGAAGACAATATCCCTTTTACATCATAGAACAAGGACAACTAAACTAGTTGTCCTTAAAATTAATGTCTTCTTTTTTTCTTTTTCTTCTTATTCCCTTTTGGTTTTTCTGTAGCGGCATCTCGAGTCGACTTATGATGCTTACGTGTTTTATTACTTTTTTTAAAGCCTGTATCTTTTCCTTGAATGACCTTTGGTTGTGCCCGCCTTTCACGAGGTTTTCTTGGTTTCATTCCGACGATTTCAAAGTCAATGGATCGTTCATCGAGGTTAACTGAAATGACACGAACTTCAATTTCATCACCAATACGAAAAACATTACCGGTACGTTCACCAATTAAAGCCATATGTTCTTCATTGTAATGGTAATAGTCATCGGTAAGATAACTAATATGAACGAGCCCTTCGATGGTGTTCGGCAATTCTACAAATAGGCCAAAATTGGTTACACCACTGACAACGCCATCAAATGTTTCACCAATTTTATTTTCCATAAACTCGGCTTTTTTCAGATCGTCTGTTTCACGTTCTGCTTCGACCGCTCTTTGCTCACGTTCAGAAGTATGTCGCGCAATCTCTGGTAACTCTTTTTCATAGTAATAACGAGTATCTGGATCGACTTTTTTCTCAAACAAATATTTACGAATAAGCCGATGCACCATAAGATCTGGATAACGTCGAATAGGTGACGTGAAATGCGTATAAAATTCCGTTGATAAACCGAAATGGCCTAAGCTTTCATGATAATATTTTGCTTTTTGCATCGATCTTAGCATAACGGTGCTAATCACAGGCTCTTCAGGTTCACCCTTTACTTCTTCTAGCAAGGATTGCAAGGTACGAGGATGAATATTATCCACGCTTCCTTTCACAACATAGCCAAAATTCACCACGAAGTTATAAAATTTCGCTAATTTTTCTGGGTTTGGTTCTTCGTGAATTCGGTAAATAAAAGGCAACTCAAGCCAATGAAAATGTTCTGCAACCGTTTCGTTGGCACACAGCATAAATTCTTCTATGAGTCTTTCGGCTACAGATCGTTCTCTTATTACGACGTCTTCTGGTTTTCCATCTTCACCGACAATGATTTTTGCCTCGGTAAAATCAAAATCAATAGCCCCTCTTTGACGTCTCTTCTCAGTTAAAATACTGGAGAGTTCACCCATTAGTTCAAAGAATGGAACGAGATCATGATAACGCTCTAAAACGTCTTCATCTTCTTTAAGAAGAATCTTTCTAACATTTGCATAGGTCATTCGTTCGGTAGTTCGAATCACACTTGGAAATATTTCATGCTCGACGACTCTCCCTTGTGGAGTAATTTCCATTTCACAGCTAATGGTCAATCGATCAACTTGCGGATTTAAACTGCAAATCCCATTGGATAGACGATGCGGAATCATAGGGATGACGCGATCGACGAGATAAACACTTGTCCCTCGATCAAAAGCTTCCTCATCAAGGGGTGACCCTTCTTTTACATAGTGACTTACATCAGCGATATGGACACCTAATTTATAATTTCCATTTTGAAGTTTAACAACGTTCACCGCATCATCTAAGTCTTTGGCATCTTCACCATCTATCGTGACAATCGTCTCATTTCTTAAATCTCGTCGTCCTTCAATATCTGCCGGATCAATTGTGTCCGGGACAGCTTTTGCTTGTTCAAGGACTTCCTCAGGAAATTCAAGTGGCAATCCATGTTTATAGATAATGGAGATAATATCAATTCCAGGATCATTTTTATGACCTAGAATTTCTATAATTTTTCCTTCGGGACTCATTCTACCTTCTGGATATTTTGTTATCTCAACAACCACCTTATGTCCTTCAGCAGCTCCATTGACATGCTCTTTAGGAATAAATATATCGCTTACAAGCCTTTTGTCGTCTGGTATAACAAACCCATAGTGTTTATTCGCACTGTATGTTCCAACCACTTTCGAAATACCCCGTTCAATAATGCGAATAACTGTACCTTCAGGACGATCTCCTGAGGACTTAGTTGATAATCTTACGATGACGGTATCACCATTCATGGCGCTACCTAGATCACCTGAGGCAACATAGACATCTGATAGACCTTCTTCTTCTGGAAGAATAAAGGCAAAGCCTTTGGCATGAGCTTGAACTTTTCCTCGAACGAGATTCATTTTTTCTGGTAATCCATACCGATTACTTCTTGTACGTACAATTAAACCTCTATCTTCCATCTCATTTAAAGTCTTTACGAATGTTTTAAAATCCTCTGATTGATTGAAATGAAAGACATCTTCCAACTCTGATAGTGTCATCGGTTTATATGCTTCTTTTTTCATATAGTCAAGAATTTCTTGAATGAGCTCTTCTGACAAAAATATGACCTCCTTAAGAGATGGACCAGTCCAAGCTTTCAAGAAATTCATAAATATCCTGATGGAGTTGATCCTTCTCCTCGCCTAATGTAATAACATGATTTGAATTTTCGTACCATTTTATTCGTTTCATGTCTGATTGTACTTCGTTATAAATAATATCTGCACTATGTACGTCAATCATACTATCTTTTCTCGCTTGAACGACAAATGTTGGTGCATAGATCATATCAACATGCTCCCTAACTTCTCGTATAAGAAGTTGTAAATCCATTAAAGTCGTCATGGGTTTGGTTTTGAAGTCTCTCATTTCTACTTCGATTTGTTCCTTCGATTTTCCTTCATAATGCTTATAATTTCTCGCATATTGAAGAACCCCTTCATATATTTTTTCTTTTGTTTTGGCATTCATTGGGGCACACATGGAGACAATACCCTTCACTGGAAAAGTGTAACCACATTTAAGGGAAAATACCCCTCCTAAAGACAAACCGGCTACAGCAAATTCTTGGTACCCTTTCGTATTCAATGTGTTTATTGCCTGCTTAACATCTTCCCACCAATCCTTTGGACCTGTTTTAAGAATTTCTTCAGGTGGAACGCCGTGACCTTTATAGTGCGGTGCCAGGCACGTATAGCCTTTTTTATGCAAGAACCGCCCTAACATTCGAACATCTGCTGAGTGCCCGGTAAATCCATGTAACAGCAGTACGGCTCTCGGACCTCCTTCAAAAAAGAATGGCTTAGGTGGTCTTATATTTAACGCCATATATATTCACCCTCTTTATGTATTTAAAACAGCTAAAAGTGTGTTTTCCGTGCCAAAAGAAATAAGCTGAATCGAAAAAGTATAATCGTTAAATTTGAAAGGACTGATTGAAGTTTGATTTTATAAAAATAAAACAGCTGTCCAATATGGCAGCTGCAAATTCCATTCTCATTCATTCTACTTATTGAACAAAATAACCTAAAATAAAAGCACAAACAAAAAATACGACTGATAAAAAAATGGTGATACGATTTAAAACCGCTTCAATTCCTCGTGCTTTTTGTTTACCAAATAATTGCTCAGCACCGCCCGTAATGGCTCCTGATAATCCTTCACTTTTACTTGGTTGTAATAATACAAACAAGATAAGCGCTAATGATGCTATTATAAGAATCGTAAGCACTATTGTATGCAACATTTCAATCACTCCAATCTACCGTTAAAACCTACACTTACTTCTCATTACTATTAATCCTATCATATTGATATCTTTCAAGCAATACTGCTAACTATTATAAAAAAGAGGTATCCCAATCATAAGGATACCCCTTTTTATCATACAATGCTATAACTTAGATGTTTTTTAAGTTATAGAAAGCTGTTTTTCCTGCATATTTACCTTGTTCACCAAGTTCATCTGCAATGCGGATAAGTTGGTTATATTTAGCAACACGGTCAGTACGTGATGGAGCACCCGTTTTAAGTTGACCAGCATTTGTTGCAACTGCGATATCAGCAAGAGTTGTGTCTTCAGTTTCACCAGAACGGTGAGAAACGATTGCTGTGTAACCAGCACGTTTAGCCATTTCGATAGCATTGAATGTTTCTGTAAGTGTACCAATTTGGTTCACTTTGATAAGGATTGAGTTACCAATACCTTTTTCAATACCTTCAGCTAATTTATCTGTGTTTGTAACGAATAAGTCGTCACCAACGAGTTGAACTTGGTCACCAAGTTCTGAAGTAAGTTTTTTCCAACCTTCCCAGTCGTTTTCATCAAGACCGTCTTCGATTGAAACGATAGGGTATTTTTGAAGAAGTTCGCGATAGAATTCGATCATTTCATCAGAAGTTCTTGTGATACCTTCACCTTTAAATTCATATTTACCATCTTTGTAAAGCTCTGAAGAAGCAACGTCCATAGCGATTTTAACTTGATCGCCTGGTTTGTAGCCCGCAGCTTCAATAGCTTCGATGATTGTTTGAATCGCTTCTTCGTTAGAACCAAGGTTTGGAGCAAATCCACCTTCGTCACCAACTGCAGTATTGTAACCTTTCTTTTTCAATACTGATTTAAGGTTATGGAAAATTTCAGCACCCATACGTACAGCTTCTGGGAAAGTTTCAGCACCAACAGGCATGATCATGAATTCTTGGATGTCCACGTTGTTATCAGCGTGTTCTCCACCATTCAAGATGTTCATCATTGGTGTAGGAAGGATTGTACCATTGAATCCACCAAGGTAACGATATAAAGGAACATCTAAGAATGCTGCAGCAGCATGAGCAACAGCCATAGACACACCAAGGATCGCATTGGCACCAAGTTTACCTTTGTTAGGTGTACCATCGAGATCGATCATTGTTTGGTCAATAGCCACTTGGTCAAGAGCATCAAGACCAACAAGTTCAGGAGCGATCACTTCGTTTACGTTATCAACTGCTTTAAGAACACCTTTTCCTAAATAACGGTTTTTGTCACCGTCACGAAGTTCAACTGCTTCGTATTCACCTGTTGAGGCACCACTTGGAACAAGTGCGCGACCAACTGCGCCAGATTCTAGATAAACTTCAACTTCTACTGTAGGGTTACCGCGGGAATCAAGAACCTCGCGACCGTATACATCAACGATTTGGGACATCGTTTCATCTCTCCTTAAGTGTAATTAATATTATTGGTTGTTCAAAAAGTCCGGGGAAAATAGCAGTCGAATTCTTGCGTCAGCACAGCTCTAACCGGTGTTTTAAGCTGTGCTTCCTCTGAACTTCCGACGCTAAAGAAACGGGCTAGTTACTTACATTGCTGGTAGGGCAATCCTATTTTTTGTCTTTCTTTTTGAACACGTTCTATTAGTGATTAATTAATGTTTCGCCTGTCATTTCTTTTGGTTTTTCAACATTGAGAAGATCAAGTAACGTTGGTGTTAAATCAGCCAATTTACCATCTGTACGTAATGTTTCACCTTTTTTAGTAACAATAACAGGAACTGGATTTGTTGTATGAGCTGTCATTGGTTTACCTTCTAAAGTCACAACTTCATCAGAGTTACCATGGTCTGCTGTTATGATTGCGTCTCCACCTTTTGCAAGAATGGCTTCAATAACGCGGCCCAGACATTCATCAACGGCTTCGATTGCTTTTACAGTTGGTTCAAGCATACCTGAGTGACCAACCATATCAGGGTTTGCGAAGTTTAAAATAATAGCGTCATGATTACCTTCTTCAATATCTTTGACAAGTGCATCCGTAACTTCGTAAGCACTCATTTCCGGTTTCAAATCATAAGTAGCTACTTTTGGTGAAGGAATTAAGATACGGTCTTCACCAGGGAATGGCTTTTCACGTCCACCACTAAAGAAGAAAGTGACGTGTGGATATTTTTCAGTTTCAGCGATACGTAATTGTTTAAGATTGTTTTGTGAAACAACTTCACCAAACGTATTATCAAGGTTGGTTGGTTTGAAAGCAACTGTACCATGAACTGTTTCACTGAATTGTGTCATACAAACAAAGTGAACATCTTTAGGTGCCTTGTCGCCGCGATCAAATCCACGGAAGTCTTCGTTTGTGAAAACTTGTGAGATTTGAATTGCACGGTCAGGACGGAAGTTAAAGAAAATAACAGCATCGCCATCTTGTACCGTTGCAACAGGTGAACCGTCTTGACGTTTGATAACAGATGGAAGAACGAATTCATCGTAGATATCATTTTTATATGAATCATCGATCACTTCATTAGGATCTGTATAATCTGGTCCTTCTCCATACACCATGGCACGATACGTTTTTTCAATACGTTCCCAGCGGTTATCTCTATCCATAGCATAGTAGCGACCAGAAAGGGTAGCAATTTCACCTACACCATATTCCTTTATTTTACCTTGCAAAGCATCTATATAGGTTTTTGCAGACTTTTGACCGACGTCTCGGCCATCTGTGAAACCATGGATATAGACATTATCTACTTTTTGCTGCGCAGCAAGTTTTAGCAAGGCATACATATGGTCGATATGACTATGAATACCACCATCTGAAAGCAAACCAATAATGTGAAGGTTAGTGCCTTTTTCTTTAACGACATTCATGGCGTCGATAAAGGTTTGATTTTCAAAGAATTCACCCGTTTTAATCGATAAATTCACACGAGTCAAGCTTTGATAAACAACACGTCCAGCACCAATATTTAAGTGCCCAACTTCAGAGTTTCCCATTTGACCTTCTGGTAATCCTACATATTCGCCATCAGCCCGTAATGTGGCATGTGGGTACTCATTCCAATATTTATCAAAGTTAGGTTTTTTAGCATGGGCCACAGCGTTCCCTTTCGTTTCAGAGCGCAAGCCAAATCCGTCAAGAATAATTAAAGCATGTGGAGTTCTACCCAACTTTAACACCCTCTAACAATTTCAAGAAAGATTCTGGAACAAGACTAGCTCCTCCAACCAAAGCACCATCAATATCTGATTCAGCCATATATTGATCAATGTTGTTAGGTTTTACGCTACCGCCATATTGAATGCGTACTTGTTCTGCCACTTCCTCGGAATAGAGATCAGCAAGAACTTTGCGAACATAAGCACACACTTCGTTAGCATCTTCAATGGAAGCGGATTTTCCAGTACCAATAGCCCAAACCGGCTCATAAGCAACAACGACAGAAACAACTTGTTCAGCTGTTACGCCTTTCAATCCTTCTGTTACTTGAACTTTTACAACTTCTTGCCATTTGTTGCTTTCACGTTCTTCAAGTGTTTCACCTACACAAACGATTGGAAGAAGGTTGTGATTTAAGGCAGCATGCACTTTTTTATTCACAGTTTCATCTGTTTCAGCAAACATGGCACGTCGTTCAGAGTGACCAATGACGACATAGTTGACGTTTGCAGCTTCGAGCATGACAGGACTAATTTCACCTGTGAAGGCTCCAGATTCTTCGAAGTGGACATTCTGTGCACCAATTTTAAGATCTGTACCATTTGCAGCTTTCACGATTTGATCAAGAACAATCGCTGGAGCGCAAACAACAGTATCAACAGTCGAAGCAGAAGGAACTGATCCTTTGACTTCATTTACAAAGTCTACAGCTTCTTGGACTGTTTTATTCATTTTCCAGTTACCTGCAATAATAGGTTTACGCATGGTAAAACCATCCTTTCTGGTCGATCATGTCGTTAAATACCTTTTGCTTAAGAACATTTAACAAAAATAATCAGTGCTTATTCAGCGTCATCCAATGCATCAACACCAGGTAATACTTTGCCTTCCATTAATTCAAGAGAGGCGCCGCCACCTGTTGAGATATGGCTCATTTTATCAGCTAAGTGGAATTTTTCTACAGCTGCTGCTGAGTCGCCACCACCGATAATCGAGTAAGCATCTGATTTTGCAAGAGCTTCCGCCACGCCTTGTGTACCGTTGGCAAAGGCATCCATTTCAAACACACCCATAGGACCATTCCAAACCACAAGCTTAGAATTAGCAACAACATCGTTATAAAGAGCGACTGTTTTTGGACCAATATCAAGTCCCATCCAATCACTTGGAATGCTATCAACGTCAACAACTTTTGTATTTGCAGTTGCTGAAAATTCATCAGCGACTACTGTATCGACTGGTGTATAGAATTTAACACCTTTTGTTTCTGCTTTTTCTATGAATGATTTAGCAAGATCTAGTTTTTCGGCTTCTAACAATGATTGACCGATATCATAGCCTTTAGCTTTAATAAATGTATAAGCAAGACCACCACCGACAATCAAATTGTCTACTTTATCTAAAAGGTTATCAATAACCCCGATTTTATCCGTAACTTTAGCGCCACCGATAATAGCAGTAAATGGACGTTCAGGATTTTCCATTGCTTTGCCAAGAACATTCAATTCTTTTTCGAGAAGGAAACCGGCAACAGCTGGTAAATACTCTGCAACCCCTGCTGTTGAAGCGTGTGCTCTGTGAGCAGCTCCAAATGCATCGTTGACGTAGACATCTGCAAGAGCAGCGAAGGCTTTTGCAAGTTCAGGATCATTTTTCTTTTCGCCTTTAAGGAAACGAACATTTTCAATAAGTAAAACGTCGCCGTCTTGAAGTTTGCTTACTGCTGCTTCAACTTCTGGTCCGACAACTTCATCTGTTTTTGCAACGTCTTTGCCGAGTAATTCGCCTAAACGTTTTGCAACAGGTGTTAATCTTAAAGATTCTTTATTTTCTTCAGTTGGACGACCAAGGTGAGATGCTAAAATAACTTTGGCACCTTGTTCAGTTAAGTATTGAATCGTAGGCACTGCCGCACGAATACGTGTATCATCTGTAATGGTTCCGTTATCCAAAGGAACATTAAAATCCACACGACAGAAAACGCGTTTCCCTTTGACGTCGATATCACGGATTGTTTTCTTTGCCATGGATTGCACCTCCAAAAAGCCTATTTTTTGAAATAGCGGAAACTTTCGCTTCCGCTATTTAATGTCGTTCAAAAAGTCCGGATTTGTCCTCCTTTTTGAACATTTTCTATAATCTTATAATCAGATTTTGCTTGCGAAATATTTTACAGTTCTTACTAATTGAGAAGTGTAAGACATTTCATTGTCGTACCAAGCTACTGTTTTAACGAGTTGTTTGTCGCCGACAGTCATAACTTTTGTTTGAGTTGCATCGAATAATGAACCATAAGACATACCGATGATATCAGAAGAAACGATTGGATCTTCAGTATAGCCATAAGATTCGTTAACAGCTTCTTTCATTGCTGCATTAACTTCTTCAACTGTCACTGTTTCGTTTAATACAGAAACAAGTTCAGTTAATGAACCAGATTTAACTGGTACACGTTGAGCCGCACCATCAAGTTTACCTTGAAGTTCTGGGATAACAAGACCGATAGCTTTTGCAGCACCAGTAGTGTTAGGGATAATGTTTTCAGCTGCTGCACGAGCACGACGGAAGTCGCCTTTTCTATGCGGAGCATCCAAAGTATTTTGGTCGCCAGTGTAAGCGTGAATTGTTGTCATAAGACCTTCAACAATACCGTATTTGTCGTTTAATACTTTAGCCATAGGAGCTAAGCAGTTTGTCGTACAAGAAGCACCAGAAATAACTGTTTCAGAACCATCTAAAACGTCATGGTTAGTGTTGTAAACAACTGTTTTCATGTCGCCTGAAGCAGGAGCTGAGATAACAACTTTTTTAGCACCAGCTTGAAGGTGTAATTCAGCTTTTTCTTTAGTTGTGAAAAAACCAGTTGATTCAATAACGATATCTACACCAAGGTCACCCCATGGTAATTTAGAAGGATCAGCATCAGCTAATGTTTTTACTTCTTTACCGTTAACGAGGAAATAACCATCGTGAACTTCTACTTCGCCTTTGAAAGGACCTTGAGTTGTATCATATTTTAATAAGTGAGCTAACATTTTAGTATCAGTTAAGTCATTGATAGCTACTACTTCAATATCATTGTCATTTAATTCTGCAATTCTTCTAAACGCTAATCTTCCGATACGTCCAAAACCGTTAATACCTACTTTTACTGTCATTTAAATACCCTCCTTGAAATTGGTAAATCAAAGTTTTAAAATTTCTCGTGCAGCCCCTTCATCAGTCACTAAGATTGAATTAGGTCCTTCCTTGAAATAGGCCTTTATCGCCTTAGCCTTAGATTTGCCTCCAGCTACGGCAATCACTGTTCGGTCATCATATAGGTTATCCAACTGAAGCCCAATTGTTTTCACCTTATGAATAACCTTCCCACAATGATCGAAAAAATAACCAAAAGCTTCTGCAACAGCCTTCCCTGTCTCAATTTTCGTCAATAACGATTGACTTGAACCGCGACGAAGGGCCATTGTTCTTGCATCTCCAATTCCATGCACAACAATGGTTGCGGAGTGAATAAGGTGCAAGACTTCATGGATACTGGGCTCTTCAATTAAGGTTTGATATGACTCTTCACTTAATTGATCAGGGACGTGGAGCAAACGATAGCGTCCTTCTGCTTTCGTGGCCATCTTAGCACAAATCGTATTCGCTTGATTCTCAACTTGTTCACCAAGACCGCCTCTACCCGATACAAAGAGTAAATCGCGTGATTTCTTTAATGGATACATCATTTCTGCAACCGCTGCCAAGGTTGTTCCACCCGTCACGGCGATAATATTTTCCGCATTCATGTAGTGCTCCATCTCTCTAATACAGGCAAGCCCCATCTCATTTTTGACTAATGGATACTGATCGCTGTCACCGGATACAATAATGACGTTGGAAATGCCCAAAACCGCCTCTACTTGTTTCTCCATATCCTTAAGTCCAGAGACGTCTTTCATCATATCTTCAAGTAGATCGACTATCTTTTCTCCATCTGGGGTTAACTGCATACCGTTTGAAGCCATATGGATAAGCCCTTGTTTGCTTAAATACGTGACTTCGCCTCGTAATACACGTTCCGTCATCCCCAAACGTGCGGAGAGCGTACGCCTACCTATAGGTTGAAGAAAATGTAAAGATTGCAGGATACGATACCGGTTGGACATTATGTCTAAGACATCAGGGATAAGCTTCTTTTGGATATTAAGTAACCTTTCCACAATATCCCCCTTAAAAGCATCGGACTAAAAAAGTCCCGCATAGTCAAATTGTGTCCCATCAGCACCAAACTTATAATAGCAACTTTTATATCTGTTTACAAGTAAAAACACCAAAAAAGATTTTAAATAAATGTAAAAGACAACGATTTGTCAAAACTACATGATACGGTCCTATCCATCACAAAAAAAACGGGCTTTTATTTAATCAAAATCAACTTGTATGGCTTATAAGAGTCCCCCTTTATTTATCCTCTTTTCCCTTTATGCATGTTAACCATCAAAAAAGTCAAGATTCGATATTAATATGTAATGTAGTTCGATTAATTATTCATTATTTAAGATAAGTCGTCTAAAAAACAAAACGCTCCCCTTCCTCTGAACCTCTCATGACTAAAGTCACGAGTGTTCTCGGCTATTTCATAAAAAAGTGAAGAGGAGAAAAGGTGTGTTCTTATTCATGCTTTTTTTTGATAATTTTTCTTTTTGAAGCTGCTAAGTAACCACATTCCGTTCGATATTTACTAACCACTCGCCTTGATAAAGTGATCCCTTTATCGTTTAATGCTTCTACGATTTTTTGATCAGATAGGGGTTTCGATTTATCTTCATTTGTTATGATTTTCTGAATGAGCGATTTTATATAAAAAACAGAAACCTCTCCATCTGAAGAACTTAACCCCTTAGAAAATAATGAGCGATATGAAATAATTCCAAAAGGTGCCTGGATATATTTATTACTGACAGCTCTGCTTATGGTGGATTCATGAACCTCTAACTGTTCAGCTATTTTCTTCATCGTCAATGGTTGGATCGATTCCCACTTTCCGCTCTCAAAAAAAGACCGTTGATGGTTAACACACAATTCAGTCAATTTAATGAGTGTTTGTTTTCTTTTTGTGATACCCATGAGAAGCCATTCTGCTTCTTTAAGTTTTTCTTTTAGAAAGTGGTTTGTTTCCGGATCTGTAAGTCCTCTTAATTCATCAACGTATCTTGAGTCAATTGATACATTCGGAATTTGGCCCATTTCATCGTTAATCTTAAGCTCATCACCTTCTTTTGTAATATATATATCTGGAATAATATATCGCGAGGCATCTCCACTTCCCAATCCCGATACGATAGGAGTCGGATTCAATGCCCTTATATCCTTTAGAGCATCGTGAAGCTCTTCGTCTGATATACCGAGCGCTTCTTTTGCACGGACCCATTCCCCCGTTATAAAACAGTCAATATAATGTGTGACGATATCGATGGCAAATCTTGAATGATTTGTTTTCCTTTGAAGTTGTAAACTCAAACAATCTTTTAATGATTTCGCTCCAATACCAGGGGGATCAAGAGTACGAACAATCGAAAGAGCATTTTCTAATTGTTTTATAGGGGCTCTTAGAGCATTAGATAGGGTTAACATATCTTCCTCAAAGTAACCATTGTCACTTAGACTATCAATAACAAGGAAACATCTATTTTGAATCTCTGGACTCAGTGACATCACCTGAATTTGTGACCGAAGTTCCTCTCGAAAACTGGATCCGTTTGCGATTGTTTGTTCAATAACATCGGTCGTTGAAGTAACATGATTAGTTCCCCCTTCTCGATATGTAGATGAGGAGCTAGACCAATCACGAATAGAAAGAAAGGGATTTATTTCTGCTTGTTCATGAATCAGCTTAGTTAAATCTTGTGAATTGTACTGTAGTAAAGAAATGGCTTGATAAACTGCAGGTGTTAACTTAAGTTTTAAAGACTGAACTTGACTTAGGTTCATTCCCATTGCTTCACCCTCTATTAAGTCATATAAACCGATAGATTAATCACTTATAGTCTCTTTTCATTCTGACTTAGTCTACCTTTATTATATCAAAGAGCGTAGCGATGTGAGACTGGATTTTTTCGAAACTGAGATACACAAAAACCAGCCTCTTAATCGAAGCTGGTCTCAATTTCAAAAATATCTTTTCTTCCAAAAAATATACACTGTTGAACACGATAGTAATAAAGATATGACTAATGGAACAATAAATCCATTACCTAACTTTTCACCAGGAAATGAAACATTCATACCATAAAAGCTAAATACCATGGTAGGTAGTGACAAAATAATCGTGAAAGCCGTTAAAAATTTCATAACCACATTCACATTATTCGAAATAACCGAGGCATATGCATCCATCATTCCACTTAAAATGTTACTATGAACTTCAGCCATTTCTGCAGCTTGTTTAATTTCGATAATAACGTCTTCGAGTAAGTCCTGATCATCTTCATACATTCGTAAAAAGCGTTGTTTCGTCATTTTTTCCATCACAATATTATTCGCTTTTAATGATGTCATAAAATAAACAATTGTTTTTTCTAAGCTAAGAAGCATAAACAATTCTTTGTTTTTCATCGATTGGTGAAGTTCACGTTCAATGATAGACGTTTTTCGATCAATATGTTTAAGATAACGTAAATAATAGCTTGCCACTGAATATAAAAGTTGTAAGGCAAATCGTGTTTTTTTATACGTAAAAAATCCTTTAATTTTATTGTTAACAAAGTCTCCAATAATCGGCGTTTCTCGTAAACATACCGTAACAAAATAGGAAGGAGTTACAATAATACCAATCGGAATCGTGTCATATAGAGCTGAATCCGAATTATCTTCAACTAATACTGGTACATCCACGATTGTAAGAACATTATCGTCTTCTTTTTCAATCCGGGAACGTTCATCATCATCTAGCGGGTCCTTAATAAAATCTAATGGAATATTAGTTTCATCAATGACACGTTTAATTTCTTCCTCAGTTGGATGAATGAGATTTACCCAGCAACCTTTTGTAAACGTATCAGTTTTATTCATTTTCCCTAGTTCATCTGTTAAATAAATGTCTAGCATAATAGCAACCTCCTCATTTTTCTGAGGAAAAAAGGCATACTACAATATTTTAAATGGTCGATAACCTAATGAGCGACCATTTAAAGTCAGTATGAAAACTTCCTCTTTATTTCTCTTGGATATATGACTCCCCTCGGGTGTACTGTCTGAACTCATTAAGTTATCAACTCCTTTATTTAAGTTTTTAGTTTAAACAACGGTCCAGAATTTTTTAATAGATTCCACAATCTTATCATGGAGTGAACCAACACTCCTTATCATACATTGGTTTAATAAATAAAACAAATCATGTATTTTACAAAAACCTTATTATTAGTGCGTGTTCCACAAGGTGACAAATGAAAAGGGTTACTGGCTAAGTACGCTGGCATCCTGCAAGAAACGCCAGTACTAGCCCGTCCTGGGCGTCGGAGGCTAAGAGCGGCGCAGTTCCTTAGGGCCCGGCATACCACAGGATGTGGTAGCTTCAGGCGCGGGCCACACATAGAGATTTTAGCTAGAGATCCTCTTTTATCCACTACATGAGGACCGAAAAAACAAGTGGGCGCCGAGATTCGCATCTTATCATTTGGTGACTTTTTGAACAACCTCTATTATGTATTCTTATCCGAATAATAGAGATAAACCACCCATGTTCTAATCAAAACATGTTAAGTGAAGCAATCGTTATGTGGCAATAATTCAAAAAATAAAGTTTCAAAATAGTCATCAGTGAACGCCACTGATGACTATTTCATTAACAAGATATATTTGGACGCTGAGGGCAACCGCATTGAACGTTTCTATGTTGAACATCACAACAATGTGATACAGTGTGTGGGTAGTAATGTTGGTGTTCGTATAAATAGTGTGTTTGAATTTGAGTATGGGAAGGGTGAATGTGTTTAACGATAACAGGTTTATAAATATGGGCTACATCCATTGTTTGTGGATCAACGATATCTTTGCCTCGTGTTGGTGGACAATAAAGATTTCTTGAATGTCCCCCACTTTTACTTGGCCCTGTAGGAAATTCTGCACCTTTCATCATTTTTTTCCCATGCATTGGACCTTGATTTGGACACCCTTTCATACTTGGCATGTTAGCCTTTTCAGTTGGTTTAGAATGGGGCATTGGCATTGTATTCGGCATTGACATTGGGCTAACATTCGGCATTGTATTCGGCATTGACATTGGGCTAACATTCGGCATTGTATTTGGCATTGTATTTGGCATTGACATTGGGTTAACATTCGGCATTGTATTTGGCATTGACATTGGGTTAACATTCGGCATTGAGTTTGGATTCCATGTCATAAGTTTATTCCTCCTCATCTTTAGTACACTTATAGCCTATGTATTAGGGAATAGCCTTGTCATAATACGAATACCCATTTTATTCAAAAAGGGCAATATCATTATGTGCCAGTTTTGTGCCAAAAACCGATTTATATTAAAGTAAACTTGCCGATTGGCCAGCCTGTAAGGCGCAGATAGAGGCTTAGTTGCCCTTATACTTTATTCCTTGAATCTTAATCCTTTCTTAAAGTGTAAAAAAGGGTTTAGCATGATGTCTGCTAAACCCTTGATATATGTATGTTTAATGGCGCGCTCGAAGGGATTCGAACCCCCGACAGACGTGGTACCGGAAACCACCGCTCTATCCAACTGAGCTACGAGCGCATAATAGATGAAGACACGATAGTTATTATAACTTAATATGATAATAAAATCAATAGAGAGAAACTAACAAAGGTCTATAACCACCATAACAGCATCTGACATGCATATTAAGCCATGTTATAGACATTCTAATAGGAGGATGATTTTTAGATAGGGAGGAAACCGAATTGAAACATCGTATTCTTAATTCATTTCTTATTATTTCATTAATTTGTACAGGTCTTCTTTTTACGGAAAAATGGAAATATACGCATCCGTCAAGTGACCAGATTACCTTTAACCATATTGATCTTCCTACCGCCAAAGACCAAAAGAATCTGAATGTAACCATCAACCATATACTTGGTATTAAGAATTATCAGTATCACCGCAATCAACATTCTATCTCGATTAACTATGATCACCACGTTATGAAACCAGAATGGATCGAAAAATCACTAAAAGCATCTGGCATTCAAACGTCTGGTTATCAATTTCCACATAAATAATCGTTTAAAAAAAGGTAAATTAGGGAATGAATGCTTTTAGAGGTTGTTCAAAAAGTTTTGAACACGTACTTTTAGCATCTATATTTAAGGCAAAACGTATGGGATAGGGTTCATAGCCTGTATTTTTTATTAATTGGGACTACTTTCTTATACTTATTTGGGACACACAAGAATAACATAAAACATAGGAAAAAGCCTGCAAAACCATCAATATCTTCAATGATCAAAAAATTTGACCTAAATTGACCATTGAGGTATGATGAATATAGTTTTTAAAGAAAGATCACTTATGAAAGATAAAAAGGAGGGTGTTCAATGCCATTAATTCCAACAGTCATTGAGCAAACAAATCGAGGGGAACGTGCCTATGACATTTATTCCCGTCTGTTGAAAGATCGTATTATTATGCTTGGTACCGCTATTGATGATAATGTGGCTAACGCTATTGTTGCCCAACTGCTTTTCTTGGCAGCAGAAGATCCTGAAAAAGATATTTCAATCTACATAAACAGTCCTGGTGGATCAATCACAGCGGGTATGGCTATTTATGATACGATGCAACACATTAAACCGAAAGTATCTACTATTTGTGTCGGTATGGCAGCATCAATGGGTGCCTTTCTCTTAACAGCTGGAGAAATTGGCAAACGCTTTGCATTACCTAATAGCGAAATCATGATTCACCAACCTCTTGGTGGAACCCAAGGACAAGCAACAGATATTGAAATCCACGCGAAACGTATTATTAAAATGCGTGAAAAATTAAATGCAATCATGGCTGAACGTTCAGGTCAACCCATCGAGGTTATAAACCGCGATACAGAACGAGATAACTTCATGTCAGCAGATGATGCCAAAAAATATGGACTCATCGATGAAGTCTTAATTTCTAAATAATTTAACAAAAGGAAAGACTATCATTAGCATTTTGCTTTTGGTAGTCTTTTTTATACTTTAAGAAAGGATAAGCACAGGCTTAGGCCTCTGTCTGCGCCTTATAGGCCCCGCAATCGGCAAGTTTTCTTTCGTTATCCAGTTTTGTGAGAAACAGAAAATCAAATTTCATGATTACCTAACTGTTAGTTATAAAATTAACGAGAGCCTGAGCAGCGACCGCCTCATCATTTCCTTCAGCGACCACTTTTACTTGCGTTCCTTCACTTAAAGCTAGACTCATGATACCCATAATGCTTTTTGCATTAACTCGTACAGATTGATATTCCAAAAATAAATCCGAATGATACTGATTTGCTTCCTGAACAAATTGGGCTGCCGCCCTCGCCTGAAGACCACCTGGAATAGCAATATAAGCCGTTTTTTCCTCCAACAGAATTGACCTCCCATTTTCTTTTATCCGTACTCATTAGTCATAAGCCTCTTTATCTCTAGTAAGGATTTCAAAGAAGTGGATAGAGGGGCTTATATACCCCTAAAAAGCCGGGAATCATGGACTTAACTTCATTACCATTATGACCTATTTACCTCGCAGTTGATTCGCTAATACTTCAATTTTTCGAAATCGATGATTGATTCCTGATTTACTGATATGTTCTCCTTGAACTAATTCTCCAAGCTCCTTCATAGTAACATCCGGATGCTTCAATCGAACTTCTGCAATCTCACGAAGTTTATCTGGAAGTTGATCCAACCCCAATTTTTCTTCAATAATTCTAATATTTTCAATTTGTTTCATTGCGGCGCTCACTGTTTTATTAAGATTGGCTGTTTCACAATTAACCAGACGGTTAACCGAATTACGCATGTCCTTAACAATCCGTATATCTTCAAAATAAAACAGAGCTTGATGTGCAGCAATGATACTCAAAAAATCGGTGATCTTCTCACTCTCCTTTAAGTATATAATGTAACCGCTCTTACGTGGTAGTATTTTGACATTTAAATTAAATTCATTCATTAAACGAGCTAATGAATGAGTGTGATCTTCATAATTTGAAAAGATTTCAAGATGGTAAGATGACTCAGGGTGATTAAGTGATCCCCCTGCTAAAAATGCTCCACGTAGATAAGATCTTTTGCAACATGACTTTTTAATTAAGTCAGGATCTATTTCACGTGTAAACATAAAATTTTCATCGACAATTTTCAATGCATGCAAGAAATCTTTCGTATTTTCTTTCATTCTAACAATATAGACATTATTTTTCTTTAAACGCATCTTCCGTCGCACTAATATTTCAATCGGAAATGTATAATTTTTCTTAATTAAAACGTAGATTCTTCTAGCTATCGCTGCATTCTCAGTGCAAATATCTAAACTCAATTGTTTATTTACAATTGAGATCGATCCGTTCATTCGAATGAGTGCAGCTAGTTCCGCTGTTGCACAACATGGTTTGACTTCCAGTTGCGTCAGTTCTTTCTTTGTTTCTGCAGCAAAGGACATTTTTGCCACACCCCCCTTAATTATTAGGCGGAAGTAGTTTTACAAGCCAATCACTAACCACTTTCTCATTGTGTCGGATCACTTGATGATCATAGGAAACAAGATCATCACTTATCACTTGTATACCTAGTGCTTCGCATCTTTTACTGTCGCACAGTACTGGTTCTGCCTCTTCACGGGCATAGTTTTCTAAGATATCTTGATTAATTGTCTTATTATTAACGAGTATATAATCAAGAAATTGACTTGAAACATGATCCAATAACACTTTCACATGGTCAGCTGCCGTAAAGTAATCTGTTTCTCCTTTTTCGGTCATAATGTTACAGATGTACACTTTCTTTGCTTTTGCCTTTTTAATTTCTTCCGCAAGTTCTGGAACTAAGATATTTGGAATAACACTTGTATATAAACTTCCTGGACCGAGTACTATTAAATCCGCCTGCTTAATCGCTTCAACACTTTCTTGAAGAGGGGCTATATTTGATGGTTCCAGAAAAACACGTTTAATTTTCTTATTGCTTTCTCGAATAGTTGATTCACCTTTAACAATGGTCCCGTCTGTCATCAAAGCACCCAGTATGATACTTTGATTTGCCGCAGGGAGAACATTACCATTTACATTTAATATTCGACTCATTTCCGCAATGCCTTTAACAAAGTCACCTGTAATGGACGTTAAAGCAGCGATGAGCAAATTACCCAAAGAGTGACCACTTAAGCCATTCCCGTTTCTAAATCTGTGTTGCAAAAGTTGTTCAAACATAGGTTCAACGTCAGATAAAGCAACGAGAACGTTTCGAATATCTCCAGGTGGTGGAATTTGAAGTTCATTTCTTAACATACCTGAACTTCCGCCATCATCGGCCACCGTAACGATGGCGGTAATGTCCAACGGATGTTTTTTAAGTCCTCTTAAGATCCTCGATAAACCCGTTCCACCACCGATGGCTACAATTTTTTGTTTTTTTGTCATGTTAGTAATTTCCTTTTTCAACATCTCGATGCATCACACGAGAAGGATATACTTCGGATATTTCTTTACTAATATGCTCAGCCAAAGCAACTGAACGATGTCTTCCACCAGTGCATCCAATGGCGATGACAAGTTGTCTCTTACCCTCTCTCTTATACTGAGGTAGCATAAAACGCAAGAGATCGAGCAACTTCTGTAGGAATTGCTTCGTCTCAGTCCATTTAAATACATAATCTGCAACGTCTTTTTCTAGACCTGTTCGAGGTCTCATATGTTCAATATAATATGGATTTGGTAAAAATCTAACGTCAAAAACAAGATCAGCATCTATTGGAATTCCGTATTTAAAACCAAAGGAGAGAACATTCACTCGGAAAGATTGGTCATTCTCATCACCAAATTGAGCGATAATGGTGTCTCTTAATTGGACAGGCTTCATGTCCGTAGTATCAATATAACATTGAGCAAGCCCTTTGATTTCTTCTAATTTTTCTCTTTCAATCTTAATCCCCTCTAAAGGCAAACCTCTCGGTGATAAAGGATGAGAGCGTCTTGTTTCTTTGTAACGTCTAACCAACGATTGATCCTTTGCATCTAGGAATAGTATTTGGGGCTTAATTTTTTCATTTTTACTAAATGAATCAATGGACTCAAATAAAGAGTCAAATATTTCACGTCCCCTTAAATCCATCACAACGGCTAGTTTATTTAATTTTTCACCAGAATCTCCTACTAGATCAATGAATTTCGGCAGTAAGGACGGCGGCAGGTTATCAATGCAAAAGTAACCTAAGTCCTCAAAACTTTGAATAGCGACTGTTTTTCCTGCCCCTGACATACCTGTAATGATGACCACCTGAATATTTTTCCCCATAATACCCGAACCTCCCTTTTCATCTCTTTTAATTTGGATCGAGTCTGTAACTTAATAATTCAAAATCCGGCGAATAATGAAATGTTCCAAAAATCATCCCTCGCCCATGAAGGACGTAGTCTAATAAATGGTAATCTCCTTCCGCCATTGGGAGCTTTTGAAATTCATCTGCCTTCTGCCAAGCAAGCTCGCCTTCTTTACTTTGTCCTATAAGTTGGCCTTCATAATCATCCGCATAAAAAGTGAACATCATCCACTCGGATATGGTTTTGTCTCCCTCTTTTATTATAAAGGTAAATACACCTTTTAGCTCTGGATTTTGCAAATACAGTCCAGTTTCCTCACGAAATTCACGAATGACCGTATCCTTAATGGATTCCCCACTCTCCATTTTCCCACCGGGTGCTACCCACCAGCCTCTTCTCGGCTTTTTTAATAATAATACTTTATCGTCATGCTTTAACAAACAGTTCGTTACGCGCTGCAAGCTGCTCACCTCTATCTAATGTTACAACTATTTTCTATATAAAGATACTTATACCAATATATGGTTTATTAAATTGAAAATACATTGACTCTATTATATACGAGTCTATCCCATTTTTCATTTTATTTTACTTTGATTTAGCTAGTCCTGTCTATTCTCGAGTCACCTATCATTTATTCAAAAATTTTCCTGAATCATGTTCATCAACACACTACATTAGTATAAACGAAAGAGTATTAGAGTTTTGTGATATCCTTTTTAACATACAAAAGCAGTAACAGGCAATGATCTGTTACTGCTTAAGATATTTTCAAACTGTCCCCTAATTATTTTCAGTTTTCAGCTCGGCTTCTATATATGACCTCTTCGAAGATTCACCCATACGCCAATAAACAATAAAGCTAATAAAAATACAGATTGCTACATAGTAGAAAAACAACGACTCAAAACCGATACTTTTAAACCATAAGGCAACAAACTCAGCGGTTCCACCAAACACAGCAACCGTTAATCCATACGGAAACCCTACACCTAGAGCACGTATTTCTGTTGGAAATAGCTCTGCTTTAACGATCGCATTAATCGAGGTATAACCTGTAACAATAATAAGACCTAATAACATTAATAGAAATGCCGCAATGGCGCTATGTGATTGCTTCATAAGTAGAAATAATGGCACCGTCAATATTGTGCCGAAAATACCAAAACTCATTAATAGTGGTCTGCGTCCAATACGATCTGATAGCATCCCTGCTAATGGTTGAAGTATAACAAAAATGAGTAGTGCAACAAAATTGATTAAACTAACAAGTTCCTTATTAAGACCAACTGAATTAACCATAAACTTCTGCAAATAGGTCGTATACGTATAGAAAGCCACTGTACCACCAAGCGTTAATCCGACAACGGTTAACACCGCCTTCGGATACTTAATCAAAGCACGAATCGTTCCAGCTTTTTCTTTATCATCCTTATCCATTTTATTGAATTGTTCCGATTCATCCATCGTTCGGCGAAGCCAAAGAACCGTTAATGCCCCTAGAGCTCCTATGACAAATGGAATGCGCCAACCCCATGCTCTCATTTCAGAATCATCAAGCGATAATTGTAAAATAATTTGGACACCCAGTGCTATCATTTGCCCCGCAACTAGCGTCACATATTGAAAACTTGAGTAGAATCCACGTCGACCTGAATTCGCCATCTCAGATAAATACGTTGCTGACGTTCCGTATTCTCCTCCTAAGGATAATCCTTGAATGAGTCTAGCAATGACTAAAATTATAGGAGCAAATATCCCAATCGTTTGATAACTCGGCGTTATAGCAATAACAAGTGAACCAAACGCCATAATCATAATAGAAAGCGTCAGTCCTGCACGACGACCATAACGATCCGCATAACGACCCATTAACAAACTTCCAATCGGACGCATAAGAAAGCCAACAGCAAAAATTGCTGCAGTATTTAATAATTGGCTCGTTGTGTCCCCTTGTGGAAAAAATTCTGTTGAGAAATAAACAGCAAACGCAGCATAAACATACCAGTCATACCATTCAATCAGATTACCCAGCGAACCTTTTAAAATATTCCCTGTTATTCGACGTGTATTCGCGCGTTCAGTTGATTTAATCATGTCAAACATCCACCTTCTAATTTTTTTATATTGAAGAAATAACAATAGTGTTATTATGTAGGATTATTTTGAATATTTTATCCATTATTAAAGAACACTACCTGCTTGATCAGATCTGACTTATTTGAAAGAAATGACGTTTTCACAATTTCTTAAGATTCAAACCTCAGATCTCTGATAGGTAAAAGATTGCTTAAACGATTTAATTTTTGAAAATCAACTTGCTTTTCAAGAAGTCTTTAGCTAACTTGCCTGTGCTCACGATACCGAACCA
The DNA here is from genome assembly GCF_006517395.1 of Terrilactibacillus laevilacticus. Taxonomy (GTDB): domain Bacteria; phylum Bacillota; class Bacilli; order Bacillales; family Sporolactobacillaceae; genus Terrilactibacillus; species Terrilactibacillus laevilacticus. The sequence goes on along the minus strand of NZ_VDCY01000004.1, from coordinate 20,425 downwards.
TTACATTAGGTTATGATTATAATAACATAAAGAACATTAATATTCACCTGTTCACAATAATTTCGAAATAATAAAAATTATTCAGCAAAAAAAATGCATGAACTCTGAATTTGAGCTCACGCAAAAATGTTACATATATATTAAGGGGGTCATTCTATCTTTATCATACCCCATTTGTATGTCACTAAGATTACAATTCATTTAAGAGAACATGATAAGAAATCAAAATCACATAGATAGTCTTCAGACTTTAGAAGCATCTTTGAGTTCTTCTACATATTTTTGAGCAGATTGTGCAGCGATACTTCCATCACCTGTCGCCGTGACAATTTGGCGCAATTCTTTTTCTCGCACATCTCCTGCTGCAAATATTCCTGGTATACGAGTTTCCATCTCTTCATTCGTTTCAATGTATCCCGTTTCATTCGTAATACCAAGAGACTTAACGGCACCATTCAAAGGAAGTAAACCAATGTAAATAAAGACGCCGTCCGCTTTTACTTCTTTTTCAGACCCATCAACGGTATTAACAAGTGTGACACTTCCAACTTTACCGTCCGCTTCATGAATTTCTTTGACCGTGTGATTCCAAATAAAGTCTACTTTCTCATTAGCAAACGCTCGGTCTTGAAGGATTTTTTGAGCACGAAGTTTATCGCGTCGGTGGACGATCGTCACCTTTGAAGCAAAACGGGTGAGATAAACGCCTTCTTCAACAGCAGAATCCCCGCCACCAATAACGAGAAGTTCTTTTTCTTTAAAGAACGCTCCATCACATACAGCGCAATAAGATACGCCTCGACCACCAAGTTCTTGTTCACCAGGGACACCAAGTTTTTTATACTCAGCTCCTGTCGCTACAATAACTGAAAGACCTTTGAATTCTTTGTTTCCTGCAATTACCGTTTTGTATTCTTTTCCATCTTGTATTTCCTTAATATCGCCATATGCATATTCAGCACCAAACTTTTTCGCATGCTCAAACATTTTATTGGATAAATCAGGTCCAAGAATGGACTCAAATCCAGGATAATTTTCAACTTCTTCAGTATTCGCCATTTGCCCCCCTGGAATCCCGCGTTCAATCATCAAGGTAGATAAATTCGAACGTGAAGCGTAAACAGCTGCTGTCATTCCGGCTGGGCCAGCACCAATGATAATCACATCGTATATTTTTTCTTCTGCCATATGCTTTTCTCTCCTTTATCCGTTAGTATTCCAACCTAACCCTCATTTTTACTAATGTAAAATAAATGAATCAATGAATTATGTTTTGTCTAAAATAATTATATATCTATAAGAGGTTGTTCAAAAAGTCACCAAATGATAACTTGCGAATCTCGGCGCCCACTTGTTTTTCCGGTCCTCATGTAGCGGATACAAGAGGATCGCTGGCTGAAATCGCTCACGTCCTGTGGCGGGCGCCTGAAGCTACCACAACGCGAGGAATGCCGGTCCTCGGGAACAGCGCCGCTCTTAGCCTTCCGACGCCCAGGACGGGCTAGTACTGGCGTTTTCTTGCAGGATGCCAGCGTACTTAGCCAGTAACCCTTTTCGTTTGTCACCTTTTTGAACACGCACTATAAGATAACCTTGAATAAAGCTAATCATAAAGGGTTAATAATACGTATTTGATTACATTTATTATAAATAACTCTGTAGAATCTATGCTATAAAAATAACCATCATCCGTCTATATATATGCTCAAAAACACATCTTTCTTATAATAATCCATTAAGTTGGAGAATGTGGCCTAATTCTTGAATGTGCTTCCTTATTCGATAAACAGATGTATGACAAAGTTTAGCTATTTCAGCTTGTGATGTACGTTGATTTTTTTCTTTCTTCCATAGGTAGATCAATGCCCCGGCCCATCCTTCAACATCAATCTCATCCTGCTGATCTAACATTTGATAAACAACGTACCAATAATCATATAATTCTGGATGTCTTACAACGGCTTTACCTCCAGATATGCACGATTGGACATGCCACATAATGTTTAATCTGTGGTCCACATTTTGTGATATATGAGCAAGATCCATGACCATTTCGCTTGCAATTGCTCTTATCACAGGATCCTCATGACTTTTTGCTGTATGTTGAAGTTCATCTTGAGCGGATAAATAATGAAGATAAAAAATAGCAAATAACTGTTCAGATTGGTCTTGATTGTTTAACTCGCGCTGAATTAATGAATGCACCATAAAATTATCGTAGGCCTTCTCATCTAGGAGCATATCTTGCACTTTTTCATACTGAAAAGGATGGAAAGGTGTTTCATCAAAGAAATGAACCTGGTTCCAAGCTCGCTTAGCTACGGTTAAATTGCCCACTTTATAAGCAGCATAAGCCATCCAAAAATAAAAAACTTGGTCTCCATTTACACCTGCTTTTTCAGCTGAGACCAACCAACGACATGCATTCTCAAAGTCGCCTATAAATAGATACGTTGAGCCTAATTTACTTCGGTGATCAGGAAAGTAAGGAAAGAGTTTATTTAAACGCGGAAGCATTTTATCACGTAATTCTATTTCATTGCATTGATGATAGAACGTCACCAAGTTACATAATGCGTGAATATTGCCAGAATCTTTTTCTAAAACATGGTGTAACGTTGTGTAAGCTTTATCCATCCATCCTAATGAAAAATAGGCAATCGCCAAATTATTATATGCTGCCCAAAAGTCCGGTTCTTCTTTTATGACTTGTTTAAATAAGGTAATGGCTTTCTTATATTGACCATGTTCTAACTGTTGGCGACCTTTTTCATGGTTAGAAATATACCTAGGTTCCTCTTCAACATCATACCCAACAGATTCCTCACTTATTAGATGAAGTAATTCTTTGGCATCTTGTACGAAAATGCCATGTGGTTCTTCTTGTAAATACAAATTGACTTCTCTTAAGGCATCTTGAAATTCTCCAAGATAGGCATAATTATTTGCCATAAAGAAATGGCATTCTGTTAGTCCTAAGTCAAGCTCTGTTACGATTCTATTTAAAATCCGATTTGATGATTTATAGTCTTCAAGTTCTGCTAATATAGATGCTTGTTGGCATAAATATTCAACCTCATTTGGTTCAAAAGCTATCGCACGATCAACATATTTATAGGCTTTATGAAGGTCTCCCTTCTGATAAGCTACCATGCCCTTTTGAAAATAGTACGAACCATTTGGGTTAAACGAAATGATGCGTGCCTTTTTAGACATCTGTTCTGATTTCATGTTTTCCTCCGTATTCATTCAGAATTTGTCCTTTGAAAAGTATAACATAGATTGTCCAATTTCGTTTTACGGAAACATGAAAAGGTTGTGTTAATTTATGAAATAGCCGAGAACACTCGTAACTTTAGTCATGAGAGGTTCAGGTCTATTTTCAAAATGATTCGATATGCAAATAATCACATTCTAGAAAAGAAAAAAACGCCCATTTGGCGTCATTTATTTTGATTTACCTGATCTCTTATTGAAGGCTAATTCAAACAACCCCGTTGATGATAGACCCGCTAATCCACCGCCCCATAATCTCTCTAGAATATCTAGTTGAGGGGCAAAAGGTTGCGCTGCGAAGCCTATCCCTATACCTATTATAAGAGCTATTAATGGAATGATATTTTTTGGAATAGATACAGCTTGTTTTATCATCTGTGTAACAGCCGTTACGATAGGTAAAATGATAGTGGCGAACATTAAAATTTCGTTCATATTTCTCACTCCCCTACTTTTATTACTAGCATATGCAAGCAGGAAGTAAGAAAGCACATATAAGTGCCCGCTAAATCGGGATCAGTGTAGAATTTGTCCAATAGCAGGAATTAAACCACTCAAGCCTACATATATACCTATTATATAAAGTATTAAAGGGTGGTGTTCCGTGCAAAAGAAGATCATAACCATAGCCTTTGCAAGTATTCTTATTGCTGTAGCTATAAATGGCTTTATCATTCCCTTGCATCTATTAAATGGTGGGTTTTGGGGGATTAGTATTTTAGCACATTACTTGTGGGGTTATAAAATAGCGCTGACTTTTGCCTGCCTGAATATTCCTATCTATCTTATTGCATTTAAATATAACAATGTTTTTTTCATTAATGGCCTCCTTGGAACATGCTTTGTCACTGTCGCAACGGACCTTTTATCTCCTCTTCAGAATATGATTAACTTTTCATTTTTTACAAGTATTGTTCTTGGTAGTCTTATTTTGGGTATTGGTGTTGGCTTAATGTTAAAATTTCATACAAGCCCTGGCGGAATGGATCTTCTTGCTTTAATGCTGTCAAGGTGGTTTAAGATAAATGTAGGGTTAATTATTTTTATTCTAGATTTACTGATTATCACTTCTGGAGTTATTCTCCTTCAGGATGAAAAAATATTTTACTCCCTCATTATCGTTTTTATGGTAGGGATCATCACAATGATGATGACCTCTATAAGGTCCATTATCTTTGAATAAACGTTTATTTAACATGAAAGCTACTCATATATTCAATTCAGTAGCTTTCACTTTTTAGAACTCTAAGTAGTCATAAAACTACGAATCACCCTCTTCATCAATCTCCGCATCCAGAGGTAGAAGCATTAAGATTTCTTTAACGACATTATTAATTCGTTCATTTATAACGTTTGACCCATATATTTTTTTGGCAATTTCAATCTTCAGAGTCACATCTTCGTCAAATTCCACTATGGGTTCATCATCTTCAAGATCATTAAACAGATTGATGATGGTATCCAGTGCCTTATCAAATTTATCTCTTTCTTGATCGTTTGCTTTCATTTTTTATCACCCATTGATAATATGAGTTAAAATGGGTGTTTTTATAACTTGATGATCTTTCAGAGCAAAACCCTATTATAATAAGCATCCTTTGATGTTTTACTTCATGATTTTTAAATAACCATTGAAATTGTTATTAAAACCACCGATACTATGTATAGATAGCTAGTCTATATAAAGATATTTTTTCTACTTTGACCCAAGTATAAACTAATATCGTTTGCTAGTTATGGTTTATATTTTAAAAGGGGGCCATGAAATGAATAAACGAATCCTAGTCCTTTTTGGTGGGATTTCAATCATTCTACTAATTATCGGCATAGTCATAGGAAATAAAACAGCAAAAGTGGATCTAAACAACCAAAAAATCAGCGCGGAGAAATTACAAAAAGAAATTTCTCAATTAAAAAATCAGAAAAAAGACCTTTCAAATTCAACTTCTAAACTAAACGATGTCAATAAGCAAATAACAGATGCAGAGACAAAGTTAGATGATCTAAAAAAACAGAATCAAGAAGTATTAGATTTAGTAAAAGATAAAGATGACTTAAAAAAGGAATATGACAAAGCTGCTAGCCAACTTTCAGATATTAAAAAACAACTAAGTGACGCTAAATCAGATTTAGATAGCACTAATGATCAAGTTGATAAGGCAAGCGGCACCCTTCAGCAAGCCAAAGGAGAGCCTAAGACGTTAAGTGCAGGTAATTATGTTGTCGGCAGTGATCTTCCAGCCGGACGTTATAAAGCCGTCCCAGTTGGTGAAGGAAGTAATTTCTTTGTTCGTGATCCTGGTGGGTCGACCTATGTTAATACCATATTAGGAAACGACGGCGAAGCATCTTATACGTTCGAATGTTCTAACGGTGATACAATAGAAACTGAATCATCAGTAAAATTGATTCCATTAAAGTAGTGAAAAAAAAAGAAAAAATCACAAAAAGAGAGTGTGGCAAGGTAATCTCACCTAACACACTCTCTTCAATATTATCTTATATTAAAAGACAAGAAAACGATTGAATAGCTAGAGGAAAATTAACGTTATGAAAACGTATTACACCCCTAATAATAATACTTTGGAATATCAGCTACTCACACCAAAGACAAGGAAACCAAGACAAAAAATGGTAATAATCGATTTAGAGGAACATAAAAGGTCAAGGTCGAGTCATGAACGACTCGGTGCCAGAACGACGTATGGAGGACGCAATAGATGCTATCTTTTGTTGAAGGAAAAGTTTTAAAGGTTGATTACTCTAAAGGCGAGAAAACAAAAGAAGAGCTTATTAACAAAATGTTTTTCTTCCACTCATTTAAAAGTTCATCCGCATATTGATCGGACTCTATATGCCAACCACGATCTGTAAACACAATCATTAGTAGTTTTCCATAATGCTCAAATTTCTATAATATCATGATCAATCATCCAATCAATTTTTTGCATAATATCATCTAATTTCTCTGACTTAAAATAGCCATAGACAGGACACCGATCAAGTCCTAGTTGTAATATTTTCTTCTCCCCTGCCCCTTTAGACCTTAGCACGAAGCGTCTTCGTCCTTGTGCAATAATTGCATCCGCTTCTCTCAAAATGACTTTTATTTCTTCATTAGATAATCGACTAACATCAGATTGCATCAAAATGGTAAGTCCTCTTCATCAATCCATCCATCGGAAACAATCAATTTATCTTGCTTTTTGGCTTTTCTTTTTATTTCTGAACTAGGTACAGGCTTAACTGTTAGGACCTTAGCGAACCTCTCCTCATATAAATCACGAATCCATACTTTTACAGGTGCTTTCCATTGCTGATTAGGCGTTGGAATATTTTTAATTAAGCTCTTTGCAGTCATCCCCAACTCCTTAGCCATTTGTATATCAGTCTCATTCAAATGGCATCTCTTTTTGGCCTCTGTCCAAGCTTGTGAATTCCTTTTTGCCACCAACATCATATCCTCCTTTTTAGATGATAAATTGTGAAAGATATTTTGCAATATTAAACCATGTATAATATCCTTTTGGACGCTCCGCTAAACTTTTAACATTTTTTCACTGTACGATTTTCAATTCCCACAACATTTCTTAAATTTCTTCCCGCTCCCACATGGACAAGGATCGTTTCTGCCAACCTTTTGATGGGTTTGGAGACTAATGACCTCTCCTTTTTTATTGGTCAGAGGCGGTAATGCCTTCTTCTCCTGTGCGAATAGCTCTTCTGATGTATATCCCTTTAAATACCATTCCCTCGTATTATTCATAAGAAGAACAACGGCATCCATCAGCTTTTGTACAGCTTCTAAGCTTTCAAATGTTAGTTGCGTTTGTATATATTTAAGAAGCTGGCTAGGTTGACTGCCTAATTTCACATGCATAATACAGTCCTCAACAAGCTCCTTTGCCTCTTGTTTTGACATCCGATACTTTTGCGTAAACAGTGATAAAAGTTGAGAATAACCTTTTGGACGCTCCACATAGTCCGTTTCACCTGCTTCAAGGAGCTGTTTCTTCGAGAATGGATAGTAGTCAAGATTCTTCCTAGATGCCTGCTCCTCTAAAACAACTAAAGGGTCGAGCACTTCCCAGTAGGAATAGCCTTTCCTGTCAATGTCTATTTCTTGGTAGTACTCCATCGCATCAAAAATAACCTGTTTGAAGTCGAGGTAATCTGGATGAACTGGCGTATATTTTTCAACTAAATTCACTAACTTGTCATTCGGCACTGTTCCGTAATAATAAAGTAATCCGCGGGTTATCTTTATCCATTCCGTATTCCGTTTAACATCTGTAAGGATCGTTTCGTCGCGAACGATTTCCCCTAGAGAAGGCAATAATTCCAAAGGAATCATGACGATTGGATTTCCATTCCGAACACCAGTAAACATAAAACCAGTTTTATAGAAATACTCCATCTCCTCAATTTCTACATTATTGGCGCTAATAGCTCCATTATTGGCAATAATATTTTCTACTAAAAATAGACGTCGCTCATCGAACTGACTGATAATATTTCTGAGATGAAAAGGGATTACCTCTGCCAAAAATTGAATTAATTCCGCCTTTTTCAAAGAGCTTATATTTCTGATATGCAGCTTTTTCCGTATGTCTTGAAGATCTGCGACCCTTAATGCGGATAGCCCTTCCTTTAATGAAGCTATTCCTTTAATTTTATTGTTTTGATTTTTGTTATTAGTTACTGCCATTTTATACCCCTTTCATCCAGAGTCTCCCTCTGAAATAATCACAAGTCACAGCTACCCCTTTTTAGCCATCATTTTCATCTCATATTTATTTTCCATTGTATCACGTATGTGCAAAATATAAACACATGAACAGGAGTGACTACTCTAAAAGAGGTTGTTCAAAAAGTCAGCAAATGATAAGCTACGAATCTCGGCGCCCGCTCGTTTTTCCGGTCCTCATGTAGTAAAAACCTACATTCCGGTCCTCAAAACAGCGCCGCCTTGATCTTCCGACGCCCAGGACGGGCTAGTTACTCTCGTTCTGGCAGGATGCCAGCGTACTTAGCCAGTAACCCTTTTCGTTTGCCACCTTTTTGAACACGCACTAAAAGGAACTCTCTTATTTCTCCAACAAAACTTTTATATATAAAAAAGAAGCTTCCCATAAGTTTGCTCAACTTATGAGAAGCCTCTGATATTTTTCGGTCATGGCACCAATTTTTATAATTTCGGCACCAAAACGGTATCAAATTTGATTGGTTTACCGGATAATCCTTGAATATCAGGGTTAATTCGGCGAATTACATCATGCCGCCCATTCCACCCATGCCGCCCATAGCGCCCATGTCAGGTGCTCCTGAGCTTTCTTCAGGTTTGTCAGCAACAACAGCTTCAGTTGTTAAGAACATAGAAGAAACAGACGCTGCGTTTTGAAGAGCAGAGCGTGTTACTTTAGTAGGGTCTACGATACCAGCTTCAAACATGTTTACCCATGTATCTTTTGCTGCATCATAACCGATTCCTACTTCTTCTTTTTTAAGTTTTTCAACGATAACAGAGCCTTCAAGACCTGCATTTTTCGCAATTTGACGGATTGGTTCTTCAAGAGCACGAAGAACAATATTCACGCCTGTTGCTTCATCGCCTTCAGTTTGAACAGCTTCAACAGCCTTGATTACGTTAACAAGTGCTGTACCGCCACCGGAAACAATACCTTCTTCTACCGCTGCACGTGTAGAGTTAAGAGCGTCTTCAATGCGGAGTTTACGTTCTTTAAGTTCTGTTTCAGTTGCAGCACCGACTTTAACAACCGCTACGCCGCCAGCAAGTTTTGCCAAACGTTCTTGAAGTTTTTCTTTATCAAATTCAGATGTTGTTTCTTCAAGTTGAGCACGGATTTGGCTTACACGGCTTGCGATTTGATCCGTTTCACCTGCACCATCAACAACTGTTGTATTTTCTTTTGTTACAACGACTTTAGATGCAGTACCTAATTGATCAACGGTTGCTGATTTAAGATCTAATCCAAGATCTTCTGTAATCACTTGTGCACCAGTTAATACAGCAAGGTCTTCAAGCATGGCTTTACGACGATCACCAAAACCAGGAGCTTTAACAGCTACTGCATTGAAAGTACCGCGAAGTTTGTTAAGTACAAGCGTTGAGAGAGCTTCGCCTTCAACATCTTCAGCAATGATAAGAAGGGATTTACCTTGTTGAACCACTTGTTCAAGAACTGGCAATACTTCTTGAATGTTAGAGATTTTTTTATCCGTAATTAAGATATATGGTTTTTCAAGAACAGCTTCCATTTTATCTGAATCTGTAACCATGTAAGCAGATGCATAACCACGATCGAATTGCATACCTTCAACCACTTCAAGTTCTGTGTTGAATCCTTTAGATTCTTCGATAGTGATGACACCGTCGTTACCAACGCGTTCCATTGCTTCAGCAATGATTTGACCAACTTCTTCGTCTGCTGCAGAAATTGCGGCAACTTGTGCGATAGAAGCTTTACCTTCGATAGGTTTTGAAATGGTTTTGAGTTCAGCAATGGCTGCTTTTGTTGCTTTTTCAATACCACGACGGATGACCATTGGGTTAGCTCCAGAAGTGACGTTTTTAAGTCCTTCGCGGATCATCGCTTGGGCAAGAACGGTTGCCGTTGTTGTACCATCACCTGCAACATCGTTTGTTTTGCTTGCAACTTCGGAAACAAGTTGTGCTCCCATGTTTTCAAAGCGATCTTCAAGTTCAATTTCTTTAGCAATCGTTACACCATCATTTGTGATAAGTGGTGAACCGAACTTTTTATCTAGGACAACATTACGGCCCTTTGGTCCAAGTGTTACTTTAACTGCATTTGCTAATGTATCAACCCCACGAAGCATTGCGCGACGAGCGTCTTCACTAAATTTAATATCTTTAGCCATGTTCAGTTAGCCTCCTTGTTTTATATGTAAAATCAATTAACCGATGATGGCAAGAATGTCATCTTGACGTAAGATGAGATACTCTTTTCCGTCATACTTAACTTCAGTACCTGCATATTTTGAGAAGATCACACGATCACCCTCTGACACTTCAAGAGCAATACGTTCACCGTTGTCAGTCACTTTACCAGTACCTACTGCAACAACTTGACCTTCTTGTGGTTTTTCTTTTGCTGAATCTGGAAGAACAATACCACTTGCTGTTTTTTCTTCCTTTTCAACGGTTTCAATAATCACACGATCACCTAAAGGCTTTAACATTGATAACCCTCCCTGATTCATTACACTAATTTTTTATTAGCACTCTAAACAGGTGAGTGCTAATCCAGTTAATATAATAATCAATCTTGGACAATTTTGCAAGAGATTCGATTAAAAAAAAGTATTTTTGTAGACACAAACTTGTCTCTTTACTGTTAAGGTTGGTCATTGTTATCCAATGATTAAAACTCGCCTTTATATGACGATCCAAGAAGAATGAAGACTTGCTTTAAGTGCGTGTTCAAAAAGGTGGCAAATGAAAAGGGTTACTGGCTAAATACGCTGGCATCCTGCCAGAACGAGAGTAACTAGCCCGTCCTGGGCGTCGGAGGCGGCGTCAGTTTTCTTTGGACCGGCATTCCACATGACGTGTGGTAACTTCAGGCACCAGCCACAAGACATGAACTATTTTAGCCAGAGATCCTCTTGTTTTTGCTACATGAGGACCGGAAAAACAATCGGGCGCCGAGATTCGCAAGTTATCATTTGGTAAATTTTTGAACAACTTCTTTAAACTTTGATTTTAGTATAGTCACCCTTAGCCTCTTTCATTTGCGCTTTTCTTAGGTATAATAAAAGCTAACCTAAGAGGACATTTCTGCTAAATGATATGAATATATATAGCACTCTTAAAGGTTATCTTAATAATGTCCACATTATGCCTAAATTTTTATCAAGGGAGCGATTATTTTGCTTAAAAATTACATATGGATTGTCATTACATACGCTGCTTGCTATTTTTCAGGTTATATTCCCCGCCATTTTCCAGAAGTTTTGACCTTTGTACCTACTTCCCAGCGCCCTGCTGTATGGACTGTTGTTACATTTGGAATCGCTTTTATCATCATTGTCCTTCTACTTTTGCCCGAAAGAAAATTAGATTATCGTCATCGATTATCCTTCAGAAAGTCGCTTTCTTGGGCTATTGCAGGACCTTTTTTACTATTTTTCACTCAGATTATTATTAATATCATCATCATTAATCTATTTCATATTAATCCAAAATCTGAAAACACGACAACTATCATTAATATTACGAGAAATTCTCTATATTTGATTCTTTTTATTAATATCATTGGTCCTATACTTGAAGAAATTATCTTTCGAAAAATTATATTTGGTTTAATTTATCGAAAAACAAATTTTATCATTGCCGGTTTGATCAGTTCTCTGATTTTTGCTTTTGCCCATCGTGACTATCTCTATCTTGTCCCTGTTTATGTTGCTATCGGTCTAGTCCTATGCTTCCTATATAAAAAAACTGGACGTATTTGGGTATCGATGTTCGCTCATGCTTCGATGAATGCTGTCGTGACCTTGTCGCTACTTGTTAAAAAACCTGAAATCCCACAGCACGCCTTAAGTTTTCTTTATCATAGTCAATATTTCTTTATCCCGCATTAACGGCTAGTCTAATCCCCCACTTCAAGGTAATGAGTGTAAACGAGCCTTCCTAGATGTGAGATAACTGCCCGTAAAAGCCCGATTGGTTCTGGATTCCAATCAGTGGGGGATGCAGAAAATCCCCACTGATTGGAATCACTTTATCTGAAAAACAAATTCATATCCAAAACAAAAAATCTCCCGTTCATGATGGCCATGACACGGGAGATTTTTTACTCATTCATTATTTTAATTTCGTTAAAATCAAAGGTTTATCATCTGTGATTAATAATGTATGTTCATATTGAGCAGATAGCGAGCCATCCATTGTTCTAGCTGTCCAGCCATTACTATCTAATGTTGAACGCCAATCGCCAATATTGACCATCGGCTCGATCGTGATGACCATTCCTTCACGTAATCTAAGCCCTCTTCCAGGCCGACCATAATGAGGGACTTGAGGATCTTCATGAATGGTTGGGCCAATGCCATGACCAACGAAGTCCCGCACAACCCCATAACCTTTACCTTCAACAAACGTTTGAATAGCTGAACCTATATCGCCTATACGGTTACCGACTACCGCTTGCTCAATGCCTAAGTACAATGACTTTTCTGTTACATCCAACAAATCCTTAACTTTGTCTGATACTTGACCAACAGCGTAAGTCCAAGCTGAGTCAGCTAAACCTCCATCTAGATTTACAACCATGTCAATCGTCACAATATCACCGTCTTTTAATGGTGTTTTACGAGGGAATCCATGGCATATTTCATCATTAATGGAGGCACATGTTGCATATTTATAACCGTTATATCCTTTTTGTTCTGGTGTTGCTCCATGTTCTTCTAAAAAGCTATTCACGAATTCTTCAATATCCCATGTAGAAACACCTGGTTTAATTCTTTTTTTTATTTCTTGATGACAGCGAGCTAATAGGTCTCCAGCTTCTCTCATTTTTTCAATTTCATTCTTTGATTTAAGTTGTATCATTTTGATATTCCACCTTTTTTAATTTACACAAATTTAGCCTATTCAATATTAAAAAAATCGATACATAAGGACTTTTTTTCAGTTAGCTACCTATGACCATTTTCTTCCATCTTTTGGTTTAACAAATATATCAAGGATTGTAACTCAACAGATAGATCAATATGACGAATATACACATCATCTGGCAGAGCTAAACGAATCGGCGTAAAATTTAAAATTCCTTTAACACCAGACTTTACGGTTTTTTCTCCAACAATTTGAGCTTGATCTTGTGGAACAGCTAAAATAGCGGCTGCAATATCCCGATTATCATCATGGTCTAAATCATGAATAGATTGAACCGTTAAACCCACGATTTTTTGACCAATCTTTCTAGGATCTGCGTCATATGCCTTCGTGATTTGAGTATTATTGTTTTTTAAAAAATTGTAGTTAAGTAAAGCTGTTCCAAGGTTCCCTACGCCAACTAACATGGCTTTCTTTAATTCGTCTTGTTTTAAAACTGAACCTAGAAAACGAATTAAATACTCAACATCATAACCATATCCTTTTCTTCCCAAGGTGCCAAAATAAGATAAATCTTTCCGAATTGTAGCGGAGTCAATTTGGATTAGCTCACTAAATTGGGAGGATGAAATACGTTTCCCGCCTTTTTCAGCATATCGTTGCAAAAAGCGGTAATACAGAGGCAATCTTTCCGACGTTGCTAAAGGAATATGTCCATTTGATAACATTTTCATCAATCCTTGTCAAATGCCCTAGTTATCTTTTAAGATACATGTTCAAAAAGCAACTCTGAATTTATATCATATCTCAAAAGATGGGTTGAACTTTTTGAACATATCCTTAACCATGATAAACGAAATTTAATGACGTTAATAGCATTTTTATATTCTTTTATAAGTTGACTATATCGCAATTTTCGAGATATGTCCTCAAAAATAATTAGATATTTCGTGAACAAATCTCGTAACTCCGCTCATTCACAGATTTTATTGTTTGCAAAAGGATATCTTAACAATTCATATTGTTGTAAAGGAATTTAGTTGATTGTCAAAACAAGTATACGATAAACTGAAGTAAGATAGAGGTGAACAACAATGATACTATTACAAACCAACCAAATCAGCAAATCTTTTGCAACAGATCTTATTTTATCGAATATTTCAATTGAAGTACAATCTGGAGAACGTGTCGCATTGGTAGGTCGAAACGGAGCCGGTAAGTCAACCCTTTTAAAAATAATAGCTGGTGCGATGAGTGCCGATTCAGGAGACATCATCATTCCTAAAGATAAAACGATGGGCTATCTACCTCAAAATGCGACACTCAATTCCAATAAATCCATATATGATGAATTGCTAACGGTCTTTCAACCTTTACTTACTATGGAAAAAAAATTGAGGAAAATGGAAGAAGATATGGCAAGTCCTGATCTTATAGAAAATCAGACTGAATATAATCAACTTCTAAAGAGCTATGATCAACTTCAAGTCTCTTTCAAAGACCAAGGAGGCTATTCGTATCAATCTGATATTCAGTCTGTATTAACAGGGTTAAATTTCCAGTCTTATCGTCAAGATACACCCATTTCATCTCTTTCCGGAGGACAAAAGACTCGGCTAGCATTAGGTAAACTTTTGCTCATTCAACCTGATATCCTAATCTTAGACGAACCAACAAACCATCTCGATATTGAAACCCTTCAATGGCTTGAAAACTATTTGCAACGCTATAAAGGATCCATTTTAATTGTTTCACATGACCGTTATTTTCTCGATAAAGTGGTCACGAAGGTTTATGAAATATCCCATCATAAGGCAATCAAATATACAGGTAATTATAGTCGCTATTTAGTTCTTAAAGAGGCCGAATATGAACGCGAACTGAAAAACTATGAGAAGCAACAAAAAGAAGTTGCTAAATTAAATGATTTTATCCAAAAAAACATTGTTCGTGCCTCAACCACTAAGCGTGCCCAAAGTCGCCGAAAACAATTAGAGAAAATGGACCTTATGGAACATCCTCAAGGTGATTTAAAATCAGCTCGATTTTCATTTCAAACGAAAACGCAAAGCGGACATGACGTTCTTAGTGTCAGTGATCTTAAAATTGGTTACCAAGCAAACAACCCACTGATGTCAAATTTAAACTTCATGATAACACGCGGTGAAAGTGTCGCCTTAGTCGGACCGAACGGGATAGGAAAATCAACCTTACTTAAAGCGATTGTAGGCACACAAACACGTTTATCTGGTCATGTGACACTAGGTAGCCAGGTTTCCATTGGCTATTATGATCAAGAACAAGCTAAACTTACCTCAAACAAGGATGTCTTACACGAATTATGGGATGAATATCCATTAACACCTGAAAAAGACATACGTACCGTATTAGGAAACTTTCTCTTCTCGGGGGATGACGTCTTAAAACTTGTGTCACAGTTGAGTGGTGGAGAAAAAGCCAGGCTTGCCTTAGCCAAACTCATGATGAAAAAAGACAATCTGCTCGTTCTTGATGAGCCAACAAACCATTTAGATATTGATAGCAAAGAAGTTTTAGAAACAGCTCTAATCAATTATCCCGGAACCATTCTATTTGTTTCACACGACCGATTTTTCATCAACAATATTGCGACGAGAGTGCTAGAATTATCGAAAGAAGATGGCATTACAAATTATCTAGGGGACTATGATTACTATCTGGAGAAAAAAGAAGAAATGCAAGCTATTTCATTACTTGAGGAAAATGAACATGTCCGAGATACTAAGCCATCTAAAGAAGACTCCAATCAAACGGACGGAAAAGCTCAATTTTTAAAAGATAAAGAACGAAAGAAAAAGGAAAGGCAATTGGAAAGAAAGATCGAACAATTAGAAGAAACGATTCAAGATCTTGAAATTCGAATTGAGGAAAACGAAGCCGCCTTATTAACTCCTGAAGTATTTAATGATACGAAACGGGCGAAAGAAATTCATGAATCAACGGTTCAAGATAAAGACAAATTAGAGAAATATATTCATGAATGGGAACAAGTTCAGCAGGAATATGATAACCTTTCTAGTGAATAAAATTTATCGTCCATAAAATTTTATTCACTACTATAAATTTAGTATTCAATTATTCACAAAAACGTATATACACTTACGATCGAGTAAGAGTAATATACGTTTTTTCTGTGGATAAACCACCTGAAACGGAAAATAGGCTGTGAATAACATTGATTTGTGCATAACTAAGGGGATAAGTCATGTTAAATGTGAATTTAATTCACTCTTCTAAAATGACTTATCCCCAAAATTGTTTTTAGTTTGCCATTTAATAATGTTGGTAAACAACCCTTGGCTAATTATATAGACCTCTCAGACCGCTGATAGGCGGTGTTAAAGAAAACGTGCCGATTACGGGGTCTTTAAGGCGCAGACAGAGGCCTCGTTGCACTTATAAATTACTTTCTAAAAGTGTAAACAAAAATCAACCTAGATATTTTTATTTTCTTCTACAGATTCTATGCTAATAATCTGTAAAAATATATCCTGGTCAAAGTTCGGACATTTTAGATACTGAATTTTTCGATAGCAAGACTCGGATTCCCGTTCAAGGCTAAGTCTGCTCGATCTCCTTTTAGATAGCCAATAGATCCTGCCGCTGCAATCATCGCTGCATTGTCAGTACACAATTTCAGTGGGGGTATCGATAATGGGATACCTGCATCATGGCATGCGGACTCCATTCGCTTTCTTAAGCCTTGATTCGCGGATACTCCGCCTGCGACAATGATTTGCTCCACATGATATTCCTTGGCAGCTTTCATTGTCTTAGCCACTAGCACATCCATGACACTTTCTTGAAAACTCGCAGCGATATTTTCTTTTGATATTGTTTCACCTTTTTGTTTTGCGTTATGAACTACATTAATCACAGCAGATTTTAAACCGCTGAAGCTAAAATCATAAGAGTCTGGTTCCAGCCATGCCCGAGGGAAATCAATGATTGGTTCCCCTTTACTCGCAAGTCTGTCAATTCCTGGTCCCCCTGGATAGGGTAAATCTAATGTCCTAGCAACTTTATCAAAAGCTTCACCTGCCGCATCATCGCGTGTTTCACCGATCACTTCGTAGGATGCATGAGACCGCATATAAATAAGTTCGGTATGACCTCCTGAAACAATCAAGGCTAATAAAGGAAATTTCATCTCATTAACCAAACGATTAGCATAAATATGTCCAGCAATATGATGGACGGGGACTAAAGGCTTTTGATGAGCGAAAGCTAATGCCTTTGCCCCATTAACACCAATCAGTAAGGCACCTATTAGGCCTGGTCCTTGCGTAACGGCTATGGCATCAATATCTTCCCATTCCACATTCGCTTCTTTAATCGCCTGTTCACAGACCACTGTAAATTGTTCTACGTGATGTCTAGAAGCTACTTCGGGAACGACACCACCGAACCGTTTATGTATCTCAATTTGGGATGC
Organism: Terrilactibacillus laevilacticus; assembly: GCF_006517395.1. Classification (GTDB taxonomy): domain Bacteria; phylum Bacillota; class Bacilli; order Bacillales; family Sporolactobacillaceae; genus Terrilactibacillus; species Terrilactibacillus laevilacticus. The sequence goes on along the minus strand of NZ_VDCY01000004.1, from coordinate 3,068 downwards.
TACAACAGATGACCGAATGACGGTTCCATTTTCCACGACAGCTGCTGCTGTTTCATCACAGCTTGTCTCTATTCCTAATATGATATTTGGTTTTTCAAAATTCATGATATGTTCACCCACATTACAATAGCATCTTCATGATTGTCTGAATAATAACTTTTACGGATGCCACCTTTTTTAAAACCTAATTTCGTATATAAATTCTGTGCAATATGATTTGATACTCGACATTCCAAAGTTACGGATTTTGCTCGTTTCATAGCAGCAAATAAAAGCACTTTTCTAAGCAACGTCTCCCCAATCTTCTTCCCACGATACTCAGGCAAAACCGCTAAATTAGTGATATGGGCTTCATCAATAATAACCCAAACGCCGCAATATCCAATGCTTCGTTGATGATGCTCTGCAACAAAGTAAGTAGCATATTGGTTTATCGTTAATTCATTTTCAAAGGCCTGTCTTGTCCAAGGCGTCGCAAACGCCTGATGCTCAACAATAAGAACGTCATCAATATCATTAAGATTCATTGGTCGAATGGTTACTCTATCTGTCTCATTCATTTTTTATTCACCTGTTTCTCAAGCCACTTTGATTCAGCTTCTGCTAATCGCAGATAACTTGGAACTACGTGATGAACATCTTTTGATGGTTCCCTTGTAAAGGCTAACTTAGCTATTTCAGATGGGCGTGGATTGTTATATACGGCTTCACCGATAACAGAGTTTGGCAAAATCTCCTGTATTAAAGCTTCGTGTTTATCGAAATCATTACTTAAGAAAAGGATGGATTCTTGACATTTCTTTAGCTCAGCTAACCAATCCTTCATCATCGTTAGACGATCTTCTTGAACACACTCTACTTTACCATCTTTGCTTTGATACAAACCAGTATAAACTTGACCTCGCCTTGCATCAAAGAACGGTACAATTAAACCATTAAAATGTATGCCGTTTTGAGCGAGCGCCTCTAAACTAGAAACACCTACAATTTCTTTATTTGCTGTCCATGCTAATGTCTTTGCGATTGTAACACCAATTCTTACTCCTGTATAAGAGCCTGGTCCAATAGCCACTGCAATTCGATCTATTTGATCTAGAGTAAGATCGACATCCCGAATAATCTGCTCAATGGCGGGCATGAGTCTGATTGAGTGATTCTTTTTCACGTTAGTTATAATTTCACCAAGTACTTTGGTTTCCGTGCTTACTGCAACACCCATTACTAAATTTGAAGAGTCAATAGCTAAAATGTTCATCAATAATTAAACTCCTTACACATACGTTCAAAACGTTCCTGATGTGGAATCAAGATTATTTTTCTTTGATTGTCATTTAAACGTTCAATCTGAATCTCTAGACGTTGTTCTGGAATCAAAGACGGTATATTTTCTGACCATTCAACGACAACAACGCCGGAACTATCAAAATAATCCTCTAGACCAATGTCTTCTTCGTCTGTAATACGGTAAACATCCATATGATATAATGGCAAACGCCCGGTATATTCTTTAACAATTGTGTATGTTGGACTATTCACAAGTTTTGTAATTCCTAAACCGACTGCAAGTCCTTTAGTAAACGTCGTTTTACCGGCCCCCAAGTCTCCCGATAATGTTAACACATCACCTGCTTCGAGAAATTCAGCCAGTCGTTTTCCAAATCTTTGTGTCTCCTCTGGAGAAGAGAGAATCCAATAATTCATCAATATCCCTCATTTTCTTCATCATATCAAAGGTTCTTTAACATATAAATTAAATTGGATTATACCAAACGAATAAAATGGCGAAGCGCTTCAATTGTTCTTTAACATACATAAATTAAATTGGATTAAAGACTTTTTCTATATCATTAATCAGTAAAATGGTTAAATCCTTTTTTAGATAACAAAGCTTTATCCTGTCCATCTACCAAATAAACTGATGGAGAACCTTCCTCAACGTAACCAATTCTTGTTAATCTAATGCCTACTTTTTTAAAAGCCTGTTGATATTCCAATACTGCACTCTCAGGAGCAGTTATTAATAATTGATAGTCTTCTCCTCCAAAGAGGCTATACTCTTTTTGGAGTTTTGGATCTAACTGCAACAATTCATCACTCTTTGGTAAAGATGAGTAATCAATGATAAGCTTAACACCACTTGCCTCTGCAATTTCATTCGCTTCACTTGCTAAACCATCACTTATATCATTTAATGACGTATGATATGGCATTTGAGCCATTATCTGTCCAGCTTCGATTAAAGGAAAAGGCAATTGATGATTCTTAATTAAAGTTCTTTCCATCTCATCATCGTTACCTCTTAATTCACCTAATAAAATTCGAAGCCCAGCTGCACTATCCCCTAAAGTTCCTGTGACTAAAATTACATCTCCAGGCCAGGCTTGGCTTCTTAAAAAATATTTTCTTTTAAAAGTATGACCAATAGCAGTAACCGTAATCGTTAATTTGTCACTGCTTACTGTGTCACCACCAATTAGATCTATATTAAAACGTTTAGCTAAATCAGACAATCCTCGATAAATTTCATTAATTCGATCATACCAGACACTCGGAAAAGCAATTGACACAAGATAATAATCCGGTGTACCACCCATAGCCGCTATATCGCTCAAATTGACAGCAAGTGCTTTCCAACCAATTTGAAAAGGAGACATCGTCTGCTCTGTAAAATGTACACCCTCAACCATCGTATCCATACAAACAATCTGATGCTCATTCTGAATAGGTGTATAAATAGCTGAATCATCACCTATGCCTTGAATAAGTTCTTTATGATAAGCTTTCTCTGGGGTTATAGATCTAATTAATGAAAATTCATCCTTCACTCTCAGCACTCCATAACTGATTTTTCATCTATTTAAAATGTCCATTTTTCTTTTCTTAGTGTACCATATCCCATCAAAAATCCATAGACAGTTAAACAAGGGTGGGCATCTTTATAGTTGCTAATGTGTGACTTTCCGTTTTATTGAGCTACTTTCCGTTTTATTGAGCTACTTTCCGTTTTATTGAGCTACTTTCCGTTTTATTGAGCTACTTTCCGTTTTATTGAGCTACTTTCCGTTTTA
>NZ_VDCY01000003.1 GCF_006517395.1 Terrilactibacillus laevilacticus | reverse complement strand
ACGTTGGAACCACTTCGAACAAGGTGATGTTCAACGTGATTTGTATAGTGCCTTCCTCATTATGAATACAAAAGATAATCTGTGTGAAATAGATGTTGAACGGGCAAATAAAACTTGGAACCACTTCTTTGATAAGCACCAACAGGAAATAGACCGAATAAAACAGTTGAACAAGAAACAATTAAGTAGTATTGGATTGTAAAGCTTCGATACAAAAGGGTTTTGAACTGAGCCCACAGGGCGATAATGGCAGCAATCGTTGCCTTGTCCATGAAAGTCTAAGGGAAATAGCTGAGTGGCTGATGTCAGCCGACAACTCGTTTTCGGTTATTCAGACGAAGGCTGAATGAAAGTACCTTAGAACCTCGTGACTTTAGTCATGAGAGGTTCAGATAAGGCTTAGTGTATCAAACAGAAAACAAAAGGAAGTTGTGTATCAAAAAGAAACCAATCGACATGATGGTTTCTTTTTATTTATGAAAAGTGTATCAATAAAAGAAGTTTAACAGATTGATTGGTTACTTGTGAAATAAAGATTATAAAATTAAAAGCTATTTTTGCTTGATAAAATAAGGCATTTTACCTTTTTGAAAGCGCTTAATACTGTATTTGGCACAGAACTTGCTTATATACAAGTGTAAGGCAAAGTGAAGGTAAGGGGGTCAGAATATGATTGCATTAATTGTTGCAACTCACGGCGAATTTTCACGTGAAATCGTGAAATCCGCAGAGATGATTTTTGGTAAGCAAGATAATTTAGAAACGATTACATTTTTACCTGGAGAAGGTATTGAAGAACTTAAAGAAAAATATCTTCTTGCTATGAAGCATTTAGATATATCTAAAGGTGTTTTGTTCATGACAGACTTATTTGGTGGAAGTCCATTTAATGTTGCAGCTTCCGTGGCTTTAGATCACGAGGAAATGGAAGTTATTACAGGAACAAATATGCCCATGTTAGTAGAATGTTTTGCAAGGAGAAGTTCAGGTGACTTAAAAACACTTGTTCCAGCTATCAGTCAAACGGCCATTGAAGGAGTAAAAACCTTAAGTGGGAGTTTGAGCTTAAACGAAGAAGAGGGGGACTTATAATGATTATTGCACTCGTTCGAATTGATGATCGTCTTATTCATGGCCAAGTAGCGACGTCTTGGTCCAAAGAAGCTAAATGTGATCGTATTATCGTTGTATCTGATGAGGTGGCGAAAGATACCTTTAGAAAAACGCTATTGTTATCTGTTACGCCTCCAGGCATTAAAGCAAGTGTTATTCCTATTGACAAAATGATCCGTGCCTACAACAATCCAAAATATGAAAAATCAAGAGCTTTACTCCTTTTTACGAATCCAAGTGATGTGGTAAGAGTTGTGGATGGTGGAGTAAAAATTGAAAGCGTAAACATAGGGCAAATGAGTTTTAAAGAAGGACGTACAGCCATTGCACACGCTGTGAGTGTTGTTGATGAAGATATCGAAGCATTTAATAAATTAAATGAAAAAGGAATTGAACTTGAACTTCGTCATACGGCTAATGATCCTAGGATTAATTTGATGGATAAAATAAAAGCGTTTTCAAAAGAATGATGGTCTTCAGTATTTATACAAAATGACAAAGGAAATAGCCATAATGAATTCTTATAAAAATTAAAGGGGTGACACATCATGTCATTGATTCAAATTATTTTGGTTTGTCTTATCGCAGCCATTGCAGGTATGGCCAGTGTATTGGATGAAGGTCAACTTCACCGCCCGTTGATTGTATGTACACTTATTGGTTTAGTACTTGGAGATTTGAAAACAGGCGTTATTCTTGGAGGTACGCTAGAAATGATGGCTCTAGGCTGGATGAATATTGGGGCTGCAATGGCACCTGATACGGCTTTGGCTTCAGTCATTTCAACTTTACTTGTTATCACGGCAGATCAAAGTATAGGAAAAGGTATTGCGGTCGCCGTTGCGGTTGCAGCAGCCGGGCAGGTTTTAACCATCTTTGTAAGAACGCTTACGATAGGTTTACAACACCGTGCAGATAAATACGCAGAGGAAGGGAATATTCGGGGCATCGATATGATGCATATCATAGGTTTATCATTACAAGCATTGCGTGTTTTGATCCCGACATTAATTGTAGCATTAATTAGTGTAACGACTGTTCAGAACCTCCTCAATTCAATTCCAGAAGTTATTACGAAAGGACTTCAAGTCGGTGGTGGTATGGTCGTTGTTGTAGGTTATGCGATGGTTATTAATATGATGGCAGTTAAATATCTCATGCCATTCTTATTCTTAGGTTTTGTTATAGCTGCATTTACAAACTTTAACTTGGTGGCTTTAGGTATTCTCGGTTTGGTCGCTGCAATTATCTATATCCAATTAAATCCAAAATATCATGCGTCAGCTGGCCAAAATCGCGCAGCTGCAACCAATGGCGGAACGGTATCTGGCAATGATTTAGATGATGATTTAGACGACTAAATTTGACAGGGGGAGAAAATAATGAGCGAACAAGTAAAAGTACAAGACGTATCAACAAATGGTGAGAAAAAGTTAACGAAAAAAGATTTGTTTTCAATGTTTATTCGTAACAATTTTCTTTTAGGAAGTTTTAACTTTGAACGGATGCAATCGGTCGGTTTTTGTTTCTCAATGATTCCAGCTATCAAGCGCTTGTATAAGGGTGATGAACGGAAGAAAGCATTAAAAAGACACTTGGAATTCTTTAATACCCAACCGTTCTTGGCTGCTCCAATTGTCGGTGTTAGTGCTGCTATGGAAGAACAAAAAGCAAATGGTGCACCCATAGATGATTCAACAATCAGTGGTGTAAAAGTTGGCTTAATGGGTCCACTTGCCGGTGTAGGTGATCCAATTTTCTGGGGTACGTTACGTCCTGTCATTGGTGCTTTAGGTGCATCACTTGCTATTACAGGGAATATCATTGGCCCACTAGTCTTCTTAGTTTTCTTTAATATTCTTCGATTAGCAACAAAATATTATGGCATTCAATATGGATATAAAAAGGGACTATCGGTAATTTCAGATCTTGAAGGAAATCGACTTCAAAAATTGACCGAAGGAGCTTCGATATTAGGACTGTTTGTCATGGGGGCGCTGGTTTGTAAGTGGACCAGTATTAATATTCCAGTTGTTTTAGCTCATTTGACAGACCAAACAGGACATAAAACGGTAACAACAGTTCAAAGTGTTCTTGATTCGTTACTACCAGGATTACTTCCATTGCTACTCACATTCTTCGTGGCCAGTCTGCTTAAAAAGAAAGTAAATCCACTTTGGTTAATCTTTGGTATCTTTGCCGTTGGTATTCTTGGCTATTGGTTAAAAATTCTTGCTTAAAAAAGTCTTGACTTTTTTAGGTTAGGACATGACAATAATAAGGCAAGTAAAAATTTAAAACGAGGTGGAAGCATTGGCTGAGAACGTTCAGATCATACAACCTGAACAGCTTGATGACATGCTAAAAAATCATGAAGACGTGTCTGTTATTGATGTAAGGGAGAATGAAGAAGTCGAAATGGGCAAAATCCCTACCTCCATTCATATTCGTTTAGCGGAAATCCCGGAACGATATGAAGAATTGGATCGTTCAAAACAACATGTTGTGGTTTGCAGATCGGGAAGAAGAAGTGAGATGGCGACCGAATTTTTGCAAGAACATGGTTTTAAAGCAAAAAACATGGTTGGTGGTATGTTAAAATGGCACGGTGAGGTTGAGTAACACAGCCAAGTCACACACGTAAAAATAGCAAAAACCCCTCTAAACAGTTATTTAGAGGGGTTTTGTGCGCTTTGAATTATATATGATTTAACTTTTATGGATATAATAGTTGGAACGACTTCGCCAAATTTAGACAAATTTCTTTAATTGTAACAACTTTATCGTTAACCTGTATTTGTTTATGGTACAATATTAGAGTTATGACTTTCTTTATAAAATGGATTATGCTTTATCTTTTTATAAATGAAATCTACTTTACCAAAAGCAGTATTTTAAATAGGATAATATTCAGATCATTAACTAGGCTTGGATGTTGTTATCATAAATGATTGATTAACTTCTAAATACCATTTGGTTACCTGAAGTTTCACATATAGGAGGATCTTGCATGATCAGAGGAACTTTGATCCTTACCGTTGCTACATTTCTATCAAAAATGTTAGGTATTGTGTTTGTTATTCCATTTACCGCTTTGGTTGGAAATGATGGAGTATTTTTATATTCAATAGCTTATATCCCTTACTCAATTATATTAAGTATTTCCACATTAGGGCTACCACTAGCTGTGTCCAAATTCGTTGCCAAATATAATGCGATGGGGGATTATCATACAGGCAAACGATTATTTAAATCTGGTTTACTCATGATGAGTTTATCAGGCCTTATTGGTTTTTTATTTTTGTTTATTTTTGCCCCGAAAATTACTGGGTTAATAGATGCAGAAGGTCACAATCTGAATGACATGGTTCTTGTCATTCGAGTGGTGAGTATTTCAATCTTAATCGTTCCATCCATGAGTTTAATCCGAGGTTATTTTCAAGGCTATCAGTCAATGGGACCTACAGCGGTATCTCAAGTCATTGAACAAATTGTTCGGATTGCCTTTATTTTATTAGGTTCCTTCCTTGTTATTAAAGTTTTTCATGGGTCAGTTCGGACAGCGAGTGCAATGGCGACGTTTGCGGCCTTCGTAGGTGCCGTGGCAGGTTTATACGTTATGCTGTTATATTGGATGAAACGTCGTCATCGTTTTAATGAAATGGATGATCATTCGCTAAGTTCACCAAATATGAGTCTTTCTTTAAGCAAAATGTATAAGGAATTATTAAGCTATGCGATTTCATTTGTCGCTGTAGGCATCGCGATGCAAGTGTATCAATTGATTGATCAATACACAATATTTAGATTTCTCCATTATAGTACTAGAACCATGACCACTTATTACGCAGCCTTATCGATGAATGATCAGAAAATTATTATGATCCCTGTTTCACTTGCAACGGCTCTTGCGGTAAGTGTTGTACCGTCAATGATTACGTCCTATGCCGAAGGAGATCAGCGCTCGCTGCATAAAAAGATCACACAAGCCCTGCAATTTGTTCTCTTTTTAACACTGCCGGCTGCAGCAGGATTATCCATCCTTGGTTATATGATTCATGGATTGTTTTATACGGTGGATCCGAGAGACCTTATGATTGGCGGTCATGTTTTGCGTTGGTATGCTCCAACAGCTTTGTTTTTTGCTTTGTTTTCAGTCACTGCTTCTATATTGCAAGGGATTAATCGGCAGAGGGTGACATTATACAGCTTACTTGTTGGTGTTCTTTTCAAACTGATATTAAATCCAATCTGCATGATACTCTTCGGTATGGTTGGTCCTATTATTGCGACTAATATAGGGTACTGTGCTTCAATTCTAATTAATTTATATGCTATTAAGCGGCAAACAGGGTATAATTATACCTTTATTGCAAAAAGAACGTTGCTCATTTCTATATTTACATTCGCGATGCTCATTCTGATTAAACTAATTTTTATGTTAACAGGCGGTCACATTCCGAATACAAGAGGAAAAGCTATTGTCATTTCCGTCATTAGTATTGGTGTGGGTGGTTGTTTTTACTTACTCGTTTCCATGAAAACAGGTCTTTTAAGGCAAGTTATCGGAAAAGTACGCGTTCCCATACTATCAAAGCTTGTGAAAAAACATGCATAAGAGCCCTCTCGTTACGAGGGCTTTTTTGTACTTTAAGAAAGCATAAAAATTTAAGTACAACTAGCATAATCTTCTTTCGATTAAGCATCGAGTTGCCGTGAAGGCGAAGCAATAGTGACACATTCTAGGCCTCTTTCTGTGCCTTACAGGCCCCGCAATCGGCAAGTTTTCTTTATTCGTTAAATTAAGATGGGTAGCTTGAAGGAGGAACAGGAATGCCTAATCTTTGTTCAATGACACGAAGCCGTGCGTGAAGGCTCGAAATACTTTCCGCTAATTGCTTGTAGTTATTGTCAATATCATCTATTCTCTTTGTTAGTGTATCGTCTGGTATAGGAGCTGTTTGGTAGTAGGATTCAGGTGGGAATCCATTAAGAGCGTGAGTTTGTTGATAAGTAAATGAATTTGGATTTGTTTCAGACCAAGGTAACATCGTATAAGGAACAGAGGCAGGTGGTGAAATCGGCTGATGGTTTGTTGCTGGCTGGAAAGGTAAACTATAATGACTAGTACCAATGGTGTAAGAATCATATTCAGTAGGTCTTTCTTGTCCTCCATTTAGTTTTTCGTATCCATTAAATATATTTGAAGGCTTAGGCCACTGCGGTTGTTGTTGATGTTGATTTCGATAAACCATGAATTAACCCCCTATAGAATAGCTTTTCGTAATAGTCTATGTATAGGCGAATGGATATGTTTCAAAGTTTTTCTTTTTTTATTCTTTGAGGCCCTTTAACTTTTTATCGTACCATTTTAATTGTTGCCCGATTCCTAATCCTTTTAGTGGAATTTCAAAAGTAAAACCTCTCTCATGTAGCACCGGTTCAAGATACTTGCGATAGATGTTACCTCCATGGAGATAAAGCTGAATTTGATCGGGTTTTTCATATTGACAAAAAGCTTTAACAACCTTTTCTCCCCATTTTCTTCTTTGTTGATTTGAAAATGTACGGATCGATACATCATAGGGTGCCATCACGGTATCCGGGAGTAAAAGTCCATCTTTTGCATTATAAAAATACAAAGTATCGTAATTTTCTAAGGCATATTGTACCGATTTCTTGAATAACGGACTTTGATAAAATTCAATCACGGGTGCCGTTTCTTTGCTCTTTTTTCTTGCAGTCGCCATTAGTGCAACTTTCTTTTTCATTTGATCCACCTCTTTCCTACTATTGTACCTTTCATTTTGTAAAATGGGACAAATGATGCGTAAAAATATAAAAAAATGTTTATTCCTTGAAGGGTCTTCTTATTATTGAAAGCTTAATAAATTTAAAACTCTAATCATCATTGGTTTATCTTTCCTTATTTATTTGAAAATTTGCAGAATATATTTGACTTTTTATCGTATTAATGTATAGTATAGGGGTATAGAAGGATAACAGAGTTCCTTTATACTACATCTCTGACTTTTACTATACAGCAACCATAACGTTATTACTTCATAAAAAGGAATTAGAATAGTTTATTGCATTTTGAATATTCTTTTAATGTAAGTTATCCTTTAAAAAAACGTTAGGGAGTGGTTATTTGAATCCTTCAACTGATCGAATGTTAAACCGTGTAAAAGCTGTTTATTTATTCATTCGAAACAAAGGTACTGTCACAACGCAGGAATTAGTTGAAGAGTTTGACATCACGCAAAGGACGATTCAAAGGGATCTAAATATACTAATGTATAATAATTTAGTGAAAAGTCCCAGTCGAGGAAGATGGACGATAACAAATAAAAAAGTGAAAGTTTCATGAGCTGTAGCCATTGCTGCATGCTCTTTTTTTGTATGTATAAAACAGGTGAATCCCTTTTTCTATTGAAATGAATGTTGACAAACAAGAGACAGATAATTCATATCGTTTCTTGTTTGTCTCATCATAATCATGAATTCTTTTATGAAAATAGGTTGTCTACAATTTCAGACGTCTTTACTTTTCAAATATGTCACCTGATAAATAACGTTCACCTGTGTCGTTAGTCATACATATGACGATATCATCTGGGGTATATCGTTTGGCTATTTGCATCGCTGTGTAAACGGAAGCACCTGAGGAAGGGCCAACAAGTATTCCTTCTTCATGAGCCAATCGTCTGGATGTTTCATAAGCTTCTTCATCGGTTATTTTAATAATCTCATCGATAATCGATAAATTTAGAATTGATGGAATGAAACCTGGACTTGTTCCAACTAATTTATGCCGTCCTGGCTTTCCTCCAGACAGAACAGGAGATCCGGCTGGTTCACAGCAAAAAATAGATAGATCTGGGAAATGTTCTTTTAATGTTTCACTTGTCCCTGTGATTGTACCACCCGAACCTGCTGTCGAAACAAAGGCTTTAAATGGTTTGTTTAATGTCTTAATATCTTCTATGATCTCCAGTGCGGTGGACCTACGGTGAGCATCTGGATTAGCCGCGTTTTCAAATTGCATCGGTAAGAAACTGTTAGGAATCGTTTCAGCGAGTTCCTTAGCCTTCCTAATAGCCCCAGGCATTTTTTGGTCGCCAGGAGTTAAAATAACTTCAGCTCCATAAGCTTTCAATAGACTAATACGCTCTTGGGTCATCGTATCAGGCATAACAATTATCGCACGGTATCCTCGTGCAGTTGCATTCATGGCTAGACCGATCCCGGTATTACCTGACGTTGGTTCAATAATCGTTGCACCTTTTTTTAAAAGACCGGTTTTTTCAGCGACCTGAATCATGTTAAACGCAGCCCTATCTTTCAAACTTTTACTAGGATTAAAAAACTCTAATTTAGCATATATTTGGGCACCCTTTTTATCTGGTAAGCGATTTAACTTAACAAGAGGCGTATTTCCAATTAATTGATCAATCCGATCGACAACTTTATTCAAAATCAACACTTCCTTCTTATACACAATAACGATAGATTGCTCTTCACTCTGTTTATTATACCAAGAAATATAATAGGGATAACAGGAAAAAAGAATAAAAACTAAGTTTTTGCTTTTTTTGTTGATACGAAACATCTATTTTAAACGGAATAATTGACTCTAATCGTGCTAAACTAATCATATGCCTTAAAGAGGTTGTTCAAAAAGTCACCAAATGATAAGCTACGAATCTCGGCGCCCGCCCGTTTTTCCGGCCCTAAGGAACAGACAGCACCGTTCTTAGCCTCCGGCGCTCAGGATGGGCTAGTACTGGCGTTCTGGCAGGATGCCAGCGTACTTAGCCAGTAACCCTTTCATTTGTCACCTTTTTGAACATGTATTTAAAATGATTTCAACGTAAATAGGGGTGCTTTAATGGATTCTCATTATTTTATAGGTATAAAACTTCCGGAGAACGTAAATATAGAACTTTCAAGACGGGCCGAAATATTAAAACAACATGTTGATTATAAACAATGGACTCATACAGATGATTTTCATATTACCCTTGCCTTTTTAGGTGCAAGTGATGAGAAGACCATTCATACGCTTATTGATACAATAAATAAGGAAAAGATAGACATTAACCCTTTCATAATAAATCTAGAAGGTATAGGGGGCTTTGGGCATCCTGAGCATCCACGTGTTGTATATGGTGACATCGCAAAAAATGAACCACTGTCTGCATTAAAAAGAAAGATCGATAATAGTGTACGTTCTTGTGGCTTTAAAGTCGAGTCGCGACCGTACCATCCTCATATTACAATCACGAAAAGATGGATTGGGCCAAATAGTGGATCTTTAAATGAGATTTTACAATGGACTGAACCTAAACCTGTTTCTTGGATTTGTAACGAGTTCATGTTATTTCGAATTGAGTTAAATAAGGCTCCGAAGTACAATCCAATTGAAATATGGCCATTTGGATAAATTCAGCGGTTAAATGCACTAATATTAGAAATTAAGGGAACGGACGATTATGAGAACAGTCAAAGTGTGTGGGGGAAGAGAATAACATGGCTCAACTTATTAAGGTAAATGAATGTATTTCAAGATATGAATGTGATTTACAACACTACGCCAATCGATTTATTACATTGAAACAGAAAAGATGGTTACAGTGGAGGGATCAATTTGAAAGACCGCGGGACGATCGTCCAGTAAATCTAGCTAAACGATTTAGTTCTATTTCGACTATAGACCAATTAAAGTCTGTCTACTATAAATGGTTATTTGAGCAACAAATCATTTGGGCGACATCTACAGCTGGTTTTTATTCTGATAATCAGGAGGACTTAAGTCATGTGACATGGCTTAAGATCTGTCTTTCGGAATTAAATGATGTGACATTTATACTTTACAAACCAGTTCTATTAATGAAACAAACGATGTTGCAACTAGATTCGCTTATCATAACGAATGACACGCTATGGTGCGTGAAACCATTAATAGGTGAAGATGGCAGTGTCTTTCAAGAAATAAATAATCGATTATGGAAAGAAATGAAAAGAGAGGAATCTCCTCAATTTATCAATCCATTTATATCACTAAAAAGGACGAAGACGGCATTACGAACATTTTTACAAACTCAAAACTTATCGATGCCGATAAAATTTTTAATTTTTGCTCCAAATAGTTATGTCGAATTTGTACATCATGATGCTAATACAGAAATTTGCGATCGGCGTGATAAAAATCAAATATCCAAAAAGATCTGTCATCATTCATCTACATTGAAATCCCAACAAATCATCATAACGAATCGTTTATTATCTCAGATGGCCACATCGGCCTTTGAACGTGACTAAAGTGTTTGTATAAAAACAAAAAATTTATAGACTCAATTTATAAAAAGTATTTTTCTTTAGTCTAAAATCATGGTATGCTTATGTTTATGTTATGAAATATGTATGATTATTCGTTTGAAGGGTGACTATTTTGATGCAATTTTTTGATAATGATAATTGGGTCATTTCATCAGCTGGTGGGATGACAGGAGAAGCATATATGGCTGAATCAGCACGAGATAAATTATTCATAAAACGTAATTCATCTCCATTTTTGGCTTCACTGTCAGCTGAACACATTGTTCCGAAACTTTTGTGGACAAGACGGCTTACAAATGGCGATGTTCTAACAGCTCAACAATGGTTAAATGGGCGTGAACTTAATGCAAGTGAAATGTCATCAAAGAAAGTTGCTACGTTACTAAAAAAAATTCATTCTTCGGATCACCTTTTACTTACTTTTTCAAAACTTGGTAAAAAACCTATATCACCAAAAAATATATTAAATGATTTAAAAGATAAAAACGATCAACGTCATACTAATAATAGTGTTGATACGGCTTTAATTTTTTTGAATCAACATGTAAATGACGTTAATTTTGAACAAAAAAGTGTTTGCCATTCAGATATTAATCATAATAATTGGTTAATTGATGAAAAAGGAGAGCAACTTTATCTGGTGGATTGGGATCAGGCTGTCATTGCTGATCCAGCTCTTGACGTTGCCTTATTACTTTATTGGTATATTGATGAGAACGAGTGGAGTGAATGGCTTTCCTTTTATGGATGGTCACTCGATCATCATCTTAGGCTGCGTATGCATTGGTATATGATTGCGCAGACAATCCAATTTATGTTTTGGCATCAAGATCACCACCAAACGAAAGAAGCTCTCCTTTATGAAAAGGATTTAAGGCGATTGAATGATTACTCTATTGTTCATTTTAGCTGAGTGAATCAATCCACGTTTGGAAATTTTCTTTATTATCACCAAGGTGACCATCATAATTATCGAGTTGCATTCCTTTTTCACCATATGATTGAATGGCTTGTATGGTACTTACATCAAGACCTGTTTGAGCCTCGGGAGATAATAATGATGCAGCACTACGATACAATTGTTCATATTCTGATGAACGTGCAGCGCCATCTTGTTGATGCGCCTTTAAAATGTCACCGATAAGATTTTTTTGATCATTATGTGATAAAACCATGATTGCCCACATCCTTTCCTTAATAGGATATCCGGATGGGGGTTTTTTATTAAAAGAAAAATAGTGATAAATTGGTAAATGATAAAACTATTTCTTTTTTCTTTTCGATAGTCTAAAATCGTATATACAACGTCATAATTAGGATGTAAAGGGGTAAGTAGTCAATGAGAGTGCGTCATAAGCCTTGGGCAAAAGACAAATTATTAAGTCACCCAGAGTTTGTCATTACGGATCCAAAATCTCATATTGGAGAATGGCAATCCGTATTCAGTAGTGCATGCCCAATCCATGTTGAGATTGGAGCAGGGAAAGGCCAATTTATTACAAACATGGCTAAACAGAATCCTGATATTAATTTTATTGGGATAGAAATACAAGAAAGTATCATTGTCTCAGCACTGGATAAATGTATAGACAGTCAATTGAAAAATGTTCGTTTAATTAATGGTGATGCGAATGAGTTAACAGATTTTTTCTCTGAAAATGAAGTTGCCGCGATTTACTTAAATTTTTCAGATCCATGGCCTAAGAATCGACACGAAAAAAGACGCCTGACCTATCGCTCGTTTTTGGCTCAATATGAATATATTTTAAACAGCAAAGGTCACATCTGTTTAAAAACGGATAATCAAGGTTTATTTGAATATTCCCTTGAAAGTTTTTCAAAGTATGGCCTATATCTACAAAACATTAGTCTCGACCTGCATCATTCCCATTTTAAAGAAGAAAATGTCATGACCGAGTATGAAGAAAAATTTTCAAGTAAAGGACATCGAATATATCGCTGCGAAGCCCATTTTAGTGAATAAAAATGACACAAGGCTAAGAAATACTCCTCTTAAGGAGACGTTTCTTAGCCTTTTTAATTTGCATCCATCACTGTGATTGAAGTTCGAGTAATGTTCCTGTTTGAGCATCAACAATAAAGTCATAATGTTTTTTTTCGTTACCTTGATTTGCTGTTACTCCGCCTTGATAGACATTGTAAGAAATGCCATGACGTTTCATGTCTGTTGGTGTGAGATAAATCCATCCATTATTTACATCTAGATCGGATTTAACCGATCTTTTAACAGATTGAAGTGCTTTTTCAGGCGAAAGTAATTGTTTTTCTTTCCGTTTTTGATACACAAGTTGACTTGTTAATCCCACCACGAAACCTAAAATGAGGGGTTTCCATTTCATTATTTATCCCTCCTAAAAATATCCTAATAGTGCGTGCTCAAAAAGGCGACAAATGAAAAGGGTTACTGGCTAAGTACGCTGGCATCCTGCAAGAAACGCCAGTACTAGCCCGTCCTGGGCGTCGGAAGGAAAAGAGCAGAGCAGTTTTCTTTGGACCGGCATTTCACATGATGTGGTAGCTTTAGGCACTAGCCACAGTTTAAGCGATTTTAGCCAGAGTCCTCTTGTATCCGCTACATGAGGACCGGAAAAAACAAGCGGGCGCCGAGATTCGCAGCTTATCATTTGGTGACTTTTTGAACATCCTCTAAGATATAGTATATCAATAATTTTCGAATAATCGATATTCATACATCATCTTTTATTATTATGCCTTTATTTAGCTATCTAAATCCAAGAACTTCATCTAAAAATTGGATTGGTTTCACATTATTCGGTAAGATAAGGGAGAAGATTATAATGGAAGGAAGTGGAGACTCACGTCATCAGTATTGATGCCTGTGTCATAACAATGGAAAATGATACTTTAGAATTGTTCAAGATATTAACAGAATTAAATGGAGCTTCCGGTTTTGAATATGAAGTGAGAAAATTTATGAAAGAACAATTAACAAAATATGCGGATAGCATTGTTCAAGATGGTCTTGGAAGTATTTTTGGTGTAAAAAAAGGAACTAACAATGGACCTAAAGTCATGGTAGCCGGTCATATGGATGAGGTCGGATTTATGGTGACTCAAATCACTGAAAATGGGATGTTAAGATTCCAACCACTTGGAGGATGGTGGGAACAGGTTTTACTTGCTCAACGTGTACATATCATGTCAGACAATGGTCCTATCGTAGGTGTCATTGCGTCTATTCCTCCCCACCTATTGGATGACGAAACACGTAAAAAACCGATGGCTATAAAAAATATGCTTATTGACATTGGTGCAGATGATCAAGAGGATGTTAAACGTTTAGGTGTAAAGCCTGGACAAGCGATACTTCCAATCTGCCCATTCACTCCAATGGCAAACAAGAAAAAGATATTAGCTAAGGCATGGGATAATCGCTACGGGTGTGGGCTTGCAATTGAATTATTAAAGGAGATTCACACAGAGGGATATACTCTTCCTAATCAATTATACTCAGGAGCAACGGTTCAAGAAGAAGTAGGATTAAGAGGGGCACAAACGGCCTCAACAATGATATCTCCGGATATTTTTTATGCACTTGATGCCTCTCCTGCCAATGACACAAGTGGAGATAAATCTGCTTTTGGTCAATTGGGAAAAGGTGTCTTGCTACGGATATTAGATCGGACGATGGTCATGCATCGAGGGATGAGGGAATTTATATTAGATACAGCTGAAACACACAAAATTCCATATCAATATTTTGTGTCTCCAGGGGGAACGGATGCCGGCCGCGTACATATGAATCAGAATGGGATTCCATCTGCTGTCATTGGTATCTGCTCTCGTTATGTCCATACATCGTCATCAATCATACATGTCGATGACTATGCAGCAGCTAAAGCATTACTTATTGAACTTGTAAAAACAACTGACCAAACGACGCTAGACACTATTCATGAAAATGTTTAAATGGAGGGTTAACTCGAATGCTGATTAGTGTAGGAACAACCAATCCTGCCAAATTAAAGGCCGTAGAATCCCTTATTCAATTTGAAAAATTAGAAGCAGTCTGTCAAAGTATTGAAACGAATTCGGGTGTAAGAGCACAGCCTTTATCCGACGAGGAAACTCGGCAAGGCGCAATTCAACGAGCTAAGTCTGCGCTTGAAATGTCAAGTTCCGATATTTCCATTGGACTCGAAGGGGGAGTATCTGAACATGACGGTGAGATGTACTTATGTAATTGGGGTGCATTAATTGATGGAAAGGGACATCTTTTCACTGCAAGTGGCGCAAAAATAGTGTTGCCATCCACTTTATCTGATGGTATTAAGCAAGGCGCGGAACTTGGAAATTTGATTGATGAATTTTCAAAGAAACACAATGTAAGAAAAGGCGAGGGAACTATTGGTATCTTGACGAATGGTCGAATGAACCGAAGTGACATGTTTTTTCATGTTCTTTTGTTACTGTATGGACAATATTGTTTTTACTATAATATTAAAGAGGTTGTTCAAAAAGTCACCAAATGATAAGCTGCGAATCTCGGCGCCCGTTTGTTTTTTCGGTCCTCATGTAGTAAATTAAAGAGGATCTTCAACTAAAATCGCTCACGTCCTGTGGCGGGCGCCTGAAGCTACCACATCATGTGGAATGCCGGTCCTCAAAACAGCGCCGCTCTTAGCCTTCTTGCTTCTAATTTGTCACCTTTTTGAACACGCACTTAAATAGAGTAAAAAATGCCTTCATCAGGTTTATATTCTGATGAAGGCATTTTAAAAAGATTAGTTTAATTAACTTGCTGAGAAGATTGTTCTATTTCTTTCTTTGGCCTATTGTCAGTAGGTGTTTGAGCACTTTCATTAATCGACGCTACATGGGTATTTGAATCAAAGTCCATTTCCGAGTCTTGAGTATCAAAAGTGAATTTTAGGACTTCATTTTCTAGATCAATAGCAATGGCTTGTAAATCAGTCGCAGCTTGTGTAACGGTTCCAATCGCAAATTTTTGATTTTCACTCGCAGCTGAAACTTCTTCTGTACTGGCTGCTGTTTCTTCTGAGATAGCACTAATTTCTTCTAATTTAATCACTAGATTTTGATTAGCATCCTTCACATGAGTCACTTTACCGTTAATATTATCCATCATATTGTTTATAGATGAGATTTTATCCGTAATATGGTCAAATGAGACTTTGGTCATAGCCACATTATCTCTCTGTTTTTCAGAAAACTGATTGAGGGTTTCTGCCATTGTTGTTAAATGACTTAATCGTCCAATAATATTCGATATATCTTCGTTAATTTGATTTGTTTCCTTCTTAGATCTCTCAGCTAAATTGCGGATTTCTTTTGAGACTACAGCAAATCCTTTTCCTGCTTCTCCAGCACGTGCAGATTCAATGGCCGCATTTAGTGCGAGTAGATTCGTGTTATCCGATATGCTTTTAATTGTTTTCAGAATTTGTTTGATATTCTCGGATTGCGTAGCAACATCTTTTATTTCATGAATGAGGGATGAAATAACTTTTAAATATTCATTAGCGCTCGTTTCAAGATGTGAAACAGTGATGAGACCTTCTTGACTTGTTTTTTCTGTTTCTTTGGTCTTCTGAAGGACTTGCTGACTGAAAACCTTACTTTCGTCAATAGCCTGAGTAACATTAGATAATAAATTCATACTTTGATCCAAATGATCAGCTTGATTTTGAGCACCTGCAGCTACTTGCTGAATGGCTTCATTGACTTCGGTCACTTGAGCCACATTTTCTTCAGAGGCAGCAGCCAAGTTCTCTGATGATTGAGTTAATGTCTTTGTTGAATGGAAGACTTTCTGAATCGTTTTTTCCATGTAGGCTGTCATTTTATTAAATGATTCTGCAAATTGACCTAGTTCATCTTGTGTCGTTATAGGAACACGGTAATTTAGATGTCCTTCTCCAATTTTAGTAGCACCTTTTGTCAGTTCATGAAGGGAATCAGAGATACTTGTTGATAATCGTCTTCCAAACCAGTAAAGGACCACAGCTATGGCAATACTTAAAAGAAGGGCAATAATAAAGAAAGTAAGACCAATCGTCGTTTGATGGTGATCAATATCTTGGTTTTGCTGATTTAAAGAGTTCACGACTTTGTCCACACTTTTTTCAATATGGCTGCTTGCAGAAGCAAACTGTTCTCTAAGTGAATCGGATAAATTATAGGATGAATTAATTGAGTCATTAATACTTTTATACTTTAGTAATGTTGAACTAAATTCATTTTGATTATTGTCTGAAACAACAGAAGAAGCATAAAGGTTAAAATCATTGATCTCATTTGAGATCTCATTAAAACCTTTTGATGTAGGATTATCGAAATACGTTTTCTCTTGTAATTTAAGCTGCAAATACTTTTTAACTAGTTCATGATTGTTAGTATTATTAATCATGGAGTCTAATTTTTTTTCTGTCTCGAGGAATCGCTTATGTAGGCCTTCATTTTCAGTGTAACCGATCAACTCCGTAATGGAAACGACCTGGTTAAGGCTTTCTTGATAGACTTTGACTTGGTTATTTATATCTTTAGTTGATTTTTTAACGACATCTGATTGATTGGAAAATGATTTTGTGTCTTGCTTAATCTCTTTAAGAAGGTTATTTAGTTGAACCACATATTCTTTTTTCGGTTTAGCTAAATACATTTGTTCTAAGGTTCGAGCTTTTTCTATTTTTGTATGAATACTTTCTGCTAAGTTAGCATTCTGATGAATCGCATTGACTTTACCATTTGTCCATTTGCTATTAACAAATGTGAGGCAAGTAAATAATGCTAAGAGAATGATGCCAATAATACCCATAAAAAGCATCGACTTTATTTTCTTTTTTATTGACCAATCCATGAAAACCCTCCTATATACAATTCTATAACGTATATCTTTATGTAATGATGTATCTTAAAGTCCCCTTAACGCTATTTATATCGTCTAATCAACGAGATTCTTTAGTGATTTCCCTTATAAAAATTCCAAGAACATGGTAAAATGATCTCATGCAGATGCGGAGGAAGTGTTAAAATGGAAAGCAAAGAACTTAAACGTCTGCTGGAAAATCGACTTCAGGCACCAGACAGAACAATGGTTTATGATCGTGAAAAAGAGACATTGCGAATTGAAAATAGTCAGTCTAAGAAAGGGATTACACTTGAACTTTCTGGACTTTCCAGTCGTTATGAAGCAGAAAAAGATAAGCTCATAGATCAAATCGTCTATTACGTTGACCATGCCCTCCGAGTGATGAATTCATCTCAACGACTCGTAGGAATGGAAAAACATATTTTTCCTGTCATGCGATCTACTTCGTTTCCAACGGAAACATCAGATGGGAAAACCTTGCTTTATAAGGAGCATACAGCTGAAACACGTATCTATTATGCTTTAGATTTAGGTCATTCTTATCGCCTTATTGATCGTGAATTTATGAAAAATGAAGGTGTTTTGGAAGACTCTCTATTTGAGATGGCTGAATTTAATCTGCGTTCCTTACCGATAGAAATGAAGGAAGACCATGTTGCGGATAACGTATTTACTTTTATAAATCATAATGATGGCTATGATGCCAGTCGAATATTAAATAAAACATTATTAGATGACATGGCAGCTAAATCAAAAGGAGATCTGGCGGTTAGTATCCCTCATCAAGATGTTTTAATTTTTGCTGACATTGTGAATAAAAGGGGATATGATGTCTTAGCTCAGATGACGATGCAATTTTTTACCAATGGTAATATTCCAATTACGGCGTTACCTTTTATCTATGAAAACGGGAAATTAAATCCAATTTTCATTTTAGCCAAAAATCGTCCAGTGGATGAAGAAGACTGATAAATGTTGAATTGATTGAAAGGTTGGAAGGAACAAAAATGAACATATTTTACAATAAAGAAGGCATAGGAGATGTCTTATTAGTACAAGCAGTTATAGGAGACGAAGAGCCCATTCAGGTTGAAAAAAAGAAAAACGTGGTCAAACTTTTAAACCCTGATACGGGTAAAACACTTGGCTTTAATCTCTTTCAAATATCTGAATGGTTCAATATAGATGTTAATGGACAAGTTGATCTAAGCAAAGACCTCGTTGACAAGGTTAATAAAGTCATTAAAAATGCAGGGTTTTCTGATATATTAACCTTTGATGATCGACCTTCCTTTGTTGTTGGAAAGGTTATTTCTAAAGAAAAGCATCCTAATGCTGATAAATTAAGTGTCTGTCAAGTAGATATTGGAAGTGAAACCTTGCAAATTGTTTGTGGGGCACCGAATGTAGAAGAAGATCAACATGTGGTTGTTGCACGTGTTGGGGCAGTCATGCCAAGTGGTATGATTATTAAGGATGCGCAGCTAAGAGGTGTGGCCTCCTCTGGTATGATTTGTTCTGCTAGGGAGTTAGATTTACCTCATGCACCGCAAAAAAAGGGGATTCTTGTTTTAGATGATTCCAAAACCGTTGGAGAAGATTTTTTTGGTAAATAAGCCGATGTATGTAAATAAAATCACTAGTTAAATAACTAGTGATTTTTAATACACACACGAAAAAATGAGATGTTTGGTTTATGACAAGGGATATAGACCTTTGTATGTGAAAAATAGTTCAATTAATAAATGAAGGGAGTGAGAGGAATGGGATCTAATTGGTGGAAACGTTTATTTCATCAAGATGATGAAGAGGATTTTCTTCATCAAAAACAAAATCATGATGATGACGCCTATCAGTCATTACATAACCCGATCGTTGGCCGCTTTGAAGATACAAATCGACAAATTCATGTAAGAATGTTACATCAATATCCAAATTCAAATGGTAGAGATGTCACACCTAATTCTAGACAATCATTTAAGGACACTCCCATTCCTAATCATGATCGCTATGAGTCAGTAAGAAAGCACCCTGCTCACAATAGAAAGGCTTCTCATAAGTCTGATGACAAATGGGCAAAAAATCAAGAATCTCAAGAGACATCTCAATCATCTAAGAAAAGTCGGTTTAAACCGACTGAAATTATCTCACCTGTCTATGGATATAAAAAACCACCAGAGCATTTTTATCGTCAAATGGGAAATATAAACAGAATACCTAAAAGTGATCAAAAAGTGACTCAAAAAGCGAACAATTTGACTGCTAGCTCTCTAAACTCAAAAGATAAGCAACGAATAAATGAAAAACAATTAGATCAACCAACCTATCAACGAAAAGAAAATAAATTAATAACTGACGTGGAACCAAAGACAAATCTTCAAAAAGATGTCCATTCTTTACCATTTAAGCATTCTCAAAAAGAAGATATAAATGAAGAGAAAAATGATGATTTTATGATTTCTGATACAAAAGAAGGCTTGGATGATTTTCCTGAGAGTAGGCCTAAAAAAATTAAGGCTGACTCGCACGCTGATCAATATGAATCAAAGGACGATAATATAAAAAAGTCTGATGCCGATGTACAGAATCAGGAAAATACAATGGAAAAAGATGAGACACCGGTGAAACCGAAATTTAAAGTCTCACCACATCGGCAAGGTCGGAATGGTTCAAAAGTCCCTTTTAACGTTTTGATGTTTCGTACGGATAAAAGAAATCATAAAACCCATGAAACCCATGATGAACAACCTAAAAAGAACAACAGACTAGAACAGAAAGACTATCAGATCTCCTTAGATGTGCTCGATGATCCTCCTGAATCAAAGGAAAGTGATTCCAAGTGGATAGAAGAGAAGCGATCAATTTTAAAAGAAACACTCGATAATTTCCATGTCAACGCAGATATTGTGGATTATACACAAGGGCCTGCTGTTACAAGGTTTGAGATTCATCTTCATCCTGGTGTAAAAGTAAATAAGATCTTGAATTTAACAGAAGATATAAAATTAAGTATGGCAGCAGAGCAGATACGTATCGCTCCTGTAACTGGGAAAAACACGGTTGGGATTGAGGTACCAAATGATGAACGCAAACCTGTTTATTTAAAAGACTTACTTCATTCCGAAACATTCAAAGATCACTCATCCGCTCTACCAGCTATCTTGGGACAAGATATTTCAGGACAACAGGTCATAACAGATCTAGCCAAAATGCCACATGGTCTCATTGCTGGAGCAACGGGTTCTGGTAAAAGTGTTTGCATCCACTCTTTAATCTTAAGCTTGATATATAAAACATCGCCAGAACGTCTGAGATTAATTTTAATTGATCCAAAAGTCGTTGAACTTGCAGCGTATAGGGAACTACCTCATCTCGCAACGCCCGTTATTACGGAACCAAAAGAAGCTTCACTCTCTTTAAAATGGGCCGTAGAAGAAATGGAAAATAGGTATCAATATTTTGCAAAAATGGGTGTCCGAGATATCAAGCGTTATAATGAATGTATTGATAATGGGCAACATGAAGGGGAAATTATGCCCTATATCGTCATTATTATTGATGAATTAGCGGATTTAATGATGGTGTCACCCCAAGATGTTGAAGAGGCGATATGTCGTATCGCACAAAAAGCAAGAGCAGCGGGTATTCATCTCCTCTTAGCTACTCAACGACCATCGGTGGACGTAATAACGGGACTTATAAAATCAAATATTCCAACACGAATAGCATTTAGCGTTTCTTCTCAAGTGGATTCCCGTACCATTTTGGATTCATCTGGTGCAGAAAGGTTACTAGGGCAAGGCGACATGCTGTTTGTTGAAAACGGGGCTAGAGATATTAAACGCTTGCAAGGTTGCTACGTGTCTGATGAAGAAATCAGCCGCATCTCGGCACAGTTTGATCAAATGGAATCTCCACCTTACTTATTTGACAAGGAAGATTTTAAAGGTGTATTGCAAGACAATGCTGACATGGATGATGAACTATTTGATGAAGCGGGATACTTTGTGATTGATCAAGGACAGGCTTCTGTTTCAAGTCTTCAGCGGCGTTTTCGTATAGGCTATAATAGGGCCGCTCGTCTAATTGATGATTTACAAGCGATGGGGGTTGTTTCAGAATCTAATGGAAGTAAGCCACGTCAAATTTTAGTTTCTAAAGAAGAATTTGAAGATCAAATAATAAACCAGGACAAAGTGTATTAAATCAGGAATGCATGTTGGCCACAGGATTAAATGGAGTGAGAAAAATCAACTCCCTGTTATCTTAAAGTGCGGGTTCAATAAATGAAAAGGGTTACTGGCTAAGTACGATGGCCATCCTGCAAGAAACGCCAGTACTAGCCCGTCCTGGGCGTCGGAAGCTAAGAGCGGCACAGTTCCCGAGGACCAGCATTCCACATGATGTGGTAGCTTCAGGCGCCCGCCACAGGACGTGAGTGATTTTAGCCAGCGATCCTCTTGTATCCACTACATGAGGACCGGAATAAACAAGCGGGCGCCGATATTCGCAAGTTATCATTTGGTGACTTTTTAAAGCAACCTCTTAAAAAGGCAGGATTTTAATGGTCAAAGCGAGTAGGTCTATTAGACCTGAAAGTTTCCAAGATAATTGAAGTATATTTTTTTTACAATAGAGCTATTTAAGGTTAAAATAAATGGCGAGTAATGTATCTTGCGTCAATCGCGTTAGTATAAGGAGCAGACAACACATGAAAGAAATTGAATTAAAAGTTCAAGGAAAGATTAAAAGGCTGACGAATAAAACCTTTAAATTTGATGAACGAATTGGAGAAGGGTGGTTTTCGGCCGTTTACTTTCTTAAATCGTGTGAAATCGTTAAAAAAGAGAAACCTAATAATATTGTAACAACTCAATTTTTTCAAAAAGAGCATGCTGTTTTATGTGGTACAGATGAGGCGATTGCTTTAGTCAAAACTTTTGCAAAAGATCCGGATCAATTAGAAATACATTCCTTAAAGGACGGTGACAAGATTGAACCGTATGAAACGGTTTTAACCATTTCAGGTCCTTATCAAAACTTTGGTTTTTTAGAAGGCATTATTGACGGGATTTTAGCCAGAAGAACGTCAGTTGCAACGAATGTTTATAATGTTGTAAAAGCAGCTAGGGCATCTGGCGTTCAAAAACCCGTGATTTTCATGGGTGACAGGGATGATCATTATACACAACAAGCAGGAGATGGATACTCTGCATACATAGGTGGTTCTACAGCTCAAGCGACACATGCGATGAATGAGTGGTGGGGTAAGCATGGAATGGGGACAATGCCTCACGCATTGATCCAAATGTTTGAAGGTGATGTTGTTGCAGCCACACGGGCTTATCATGAGTATTATCCAGAGGATGATCTCGTGTCATTAGTCGACTATAATAATGATGTCATTGGTGATAGTTTAAAACTTGCTCATGCTTTTGGAGAAACACTGAAAGGTGTAAGGCTCGATACGGCAAAAAATATGGTTGATAAATATTTTATTGATCATCCTGAATTGCTTGGTCGATTTGATCCAAGAAGTGTTAACCCTGAACTTGTTTTTGGTCTAAGAGAGGCTCTGGACAAAGAAGGATTTAATCATGTTAAGATCGTAGTGAGTGGTGGTTTTACAAAAGAAAGGATATTAGAATTTGAAAAGCGACAAGTTCCGGTGGATATGTACGGTATAGGAAGCAGCCTATTAAAAATAGGTATAGGTTTTACAGGAGACAACGTGATGTTAAACGGAAAACATCAAGCCAAAGCGGGAAGAAAATATAATCTAAATCCAAGATTAGAAAAAGTCGACTAAGAGAAAGTGAAACTTTCATCAGTGGGGTTTTTCGACGCACAGGATGTGCTAGTGCAGGCGTTGCGACAGGACACCTGGTTTTTAGCCTGCGTCATCCGCCACTGATCGAAAGCCTGAACCAATCGGACCTTTACGGGAGTTGATCCTCCACCTAGCTTCTTTGAATACTCAGAATCTTGAGGTGAGGATCTTGACTAGCCCATTAAGGTGGGATAAACGAGCATGGATTCATTATTATTATCATAAAAAAGATGTATACTAAGATTAAAGAAGTTGATAAGCTATATCTAAACATATGAGAATCGAGATATCTCATATGCGAAGCGTGTCTGACAACCTATTTAAACAAAGCTTTTGTTAACGCTTAACAGATTTTCAATTGGAAAATTTATCTTTGAAAAAAGAAAACCAAACAATGAGAATATATTTGCATATAGTATCTATAAATAGATTGATTGAATATGGATAAATGGAAGGGATTTTGGAGGTCATTTTAATGGCGAAATATCATTTCGTAGGAATAAAAGGAACTGGAATGAGTGCACTTGCACAAATTCTATATGACATGAAGCATCAGGTACAGGGCTCCGACTATGATAAACGTTTTTTTACTCAACAGGCTCTAGAAGAAAAAAATATTCCTCTTTTACCTTTTGATAAAAACAATATTAACATGGATGAAATTGTTATCGCAGGAAATGCGTTTCCAGATGATCATGAAGAAATTAAAAAAGCAAGAGAAATGGGTGTACCAACTTATCGTTATTTTGATTTTTTGAGTCATCTAGCTGATACACATACAAGTGTAGCCATTACAGGAACCCATGGAAAAACGTCAACGACTGGATTACTTGCCCATGTATTTAGTGAATTTGCCTCTACTTCTTATCTAATAGGTGATGGTACGGGTGTCGGTGTTGAAGATAGCGACTATTTCATTTTTGAGTCATGTGAATACAAACGGCATTTTTTAGCTTATAAACCTGATTATTGTATTATTACGAACATAGAGTTTGATCACTCAGATTACTACAAAGATATTGATGATGTTTTTGACGCTTTTCAAGAGATGGCTTTAGTCGTGAAAAAAGGGATATTTGCTTGTGGTGATGATGAGAAATTGCAAAGTATAAAATCTAATGTTCCCATCATTTATTATGGATTAAATGAGGAGAATGATTTTCAGGCGAGAAATATCGAAACAACCTCTGATGGTACGCATTTTGACGTGTTCGTTAGAAATGACTTATATGGGCATTTTAAAATTCCTGGGTTCGGAAATCATAACATTTTGAACAGTCTGGCAATCATAGCTTTTTGTCATTACCAAAATGTACCTGTTGAGTTAGTAAAAGAGAGATTAGCATCTTTTAAAGGTGTGAAGCGTCGCTTTGCAGAGAAAAAAATAGGTAATCAAATTTTGATTGATGATTATGCTCACCACCCGACAGAAATTAAAGTAACGATCGAAGCAGCAAGGAAAAAATACCCTGATAAGCATGTTGTCGCGATATTTCAACCTCATACGTATTCTCGTACCCTTACGTTTTTAGATGATTTTGTTAGCAGTTTAAAACTCGCAGATCAAGTTTATCTATGCGAAATTTTTGGTTCTGCTCGCGAGTCCAATGGGAAATTAACCATTCATGATTTACAAAATAAAATCCCTGGTTCCATCATTTTAAGCCTACAAAATATTAATGATCTTAAGCAGTATGAAAATAGTGTGTTACTATTTATGGGGGCTGGGGATATTCAAAAATACCAAAAAGCTTATGAAGACTCTAATCGATAATTCAAGTTATCGATTAGGGGACTCTGTTGCAACACCTTAAGTTAGTACGATGAGTATTTTGAAACTGGAGTGGTGTCATTGGTTAATGCCGTGGAATAATTTCACTTTGTTATTAATCATTGATATATTGAATGTATAGAATTGTTGTTTAGAAACAAACTAGGATGGGAAGATAGTCAAAAAGGGAGGTAATCGTTGTGGTTATAATCTTATATTTAAGCGTTGCAGTGATTGCGATTGCATTTGCAGCACTCGTTTATTTTCTTGCAGAAACACTTCGTTCAGTTCAAAGAACAATGAATAGCATGGTCAATACTTTAGATCATGTTGAACAACAAATGCAGGGTATAACAATGGAGACAGCTGAGCTATTACATAAGACTAATCAGTTATCTGAAGATGTTCAGCATAAGTCTGCTCATCTTAATCGTTTCTTTGAGGGCATTGAAGGCGTTGGAGACTCCATTAAAAATGTCAATCAATCTGTACAAAGAGTGGCAAATAAGGTGACACTTAAAGGTGAACAACATTCGGATCAAGTTGCCAAAGCCATTCAGTATGGACAAGCCGCTATTAATTTGTGGAGTAAATGGAAGAACAAAAATACGCAAACTTCTTCTACTAATCAATAAACACTTAAATGAGAACTTGGGGATAAAGTAGAGGTCTTATCTTCCAACTTAGAGATTCCCACCATACTTAAGGTGGGTCTCAATTTTTTAATTGGGAAAAATATGGGGAAGGAGATGAATAGTTTGAGCAAAACAGAAAAGAATCAAGGTAAAAGAGGTTCATTGTTCTTTGCCGGTATGATGCTTGGAAGCTTACTAGGAGCAAGTGCCGCATTACTATTGACACCTAAGACAGGTAAAGACATGCGTACTCAGGTTGATCGTGGAACACACTCTATTCGTCGGAAAAGCGTCGATTTTATCCAATTGGCAAAGGAAAGATCCTCAAGTCTAGCCAAATCAGTCTCAGATAAACAGATGATTCAGTACGTAAAAAAATCCATACCAGGCCGAAAGAATCGTCAGAATGTCAATCTTAAGCCGAGTAAAGATGTCAAATTGACGGCACCAAAAGATTACATTTAATTCATATTGAATCAAACAAAAACGGGTTGAACATGAGGTTCAACCCGTTTTCTTCATCAAAACGGATGTAATATTTCTATTTTTGTATAATTATATGATATTTTTTGTCGAAAAAGATAGATAAAAGAGTAAGTTATGCTATAGTAAAAATAAAATACTAATAGTGCGTGTTCAAAAAGGTGGCAAATTAGAAGCAAGAAGATCAAGGCGGCGCTGTTTTGAGGACCGGAATGTAGGTTTTTACTACATGAGGACCGGAAAAACAAGAGGGCGCCGAGATTCGTAGCTTATCATTTGGTGACTTTTTGAACAACCTCTAATATTAATGGTTATAATAGTATTACATGTAAGATGAATAAGTTGAGGGGGACAATCGTGTATGAGTGCAACAATATATGATGTAGCTCGAGAAGCAAGCGTTTCAATGGCGACTGTTTCTAGGGTTGTTAACGGAAATCCAAATGTTAAACCAACGACAAGAAAAAAAGTGTTAGAAGCCATTGAAAGATTGGGATATAGACCCAATGCTGTAGCTCGGGGTTTAGCTAGTAAGAAAACAACAACTGTTGGAGTCATTATTCCTGATATTTCAAATGTGTTTTTTTCCGAGCTTGCCAGAGGGATTGAAGACATAGCAACCATGTATAAATATAATATTATTCTTTGTAATTCTGATCAGAATAAGAATAAAGAGATGCACCTTATTCAAACCTTACTTGGTAAACAAGTCGACGGAATTGTTTTTATGGGTGGGGAAATTAATCAAGATCTTATCGAAGAATTTAAAAAGTCTCCAGTACCAATCGTTCTAGCTGCTACGCTTGATGAACAAAACCAAGTTCCATCGGTAAATATTGATTATGAACAAGCTGTTTTTGATGCCATTACATATTTTATTAATCAAGGTCACAAACGAATAGGCTTCATATCTGGACCAACTGAGGTACCGATCAATGGAGAACATAAACTCAAAGGATATAAACGTGCCTTGGAGAGCGCAGAAATACCTTATTTAGAAGATCTGGTGGCTATTGGTGATGACAGCTATGAATCAGGTAAAGAAGCGACAGAACAGTTTTTAGGGCTCGATTATAAACCAACGGCGATCTTTGCTGGTTCAGATGAAATGGGTATTGGTGTTATCCATCAAATACAAGATAGTGGATTATCAGTGCCTAATGATATTGAAGTCATAAGTAATGATAATACACGATTAGCTCAAATGGTTCGTCCAACGTTATCATGTGTTGTTCAACCAATGTATGACATCGGGGCTGTTGCCATGCGACTATTAACCAAATTTATGAATAAAGAAGAGGTAGATGAAATCACAGTAACATTGCCTTATCGAATCGAATATCGATCGTCAACTAAATAGGCTTTTTATAATAGACTTGTCCATATGACTTTTATTTGGACATAGTCTATTTTTTTAACAAAAATGAAGCAAAAGAGCCATCATCGGCTCTTTTGCTTCTATTGGTTGTTTGAATTGTCGTTTTTCATTGAGTTGTTGTTCTCTGTGCTATTTGATTGTGATGTTGTCTTATTTTGTTGATCTGTTGTTTGCTTATCTGATGTTTGCTTTTTTTCATCGCGTTCTACTTTTGGATTAGGTTTATTTTGCTTTTTATCATTAGTCGTTGGTGTTATCTGTTCCTCTTTATTGTTTTGTTTTTCCGTCGCTTTTTTATTCTCTGGCTCTTGCTTTTTATCCTCATTCTCTTTAGCCCTATTTGCAGCAAATTCCGCATCAGTAACTAATTGATCACCTGGTAATTGGATTAGTTTAAGGAATTTTTCATTCGTTTTAGAAAGATCAAGGAACGGATAATTTTGACTGACAAAACTTTGCTTAATTTTTACACCATGACTCGTTCTGACTAAGGCTTCTTCGGTTGTTCTAGGAGCATATTTAATATTCATTAAATCCGTTGTGACAAATCCAGCTTCCTTGCAGAGTGATGTCACTTTTTGCCCAGTTAAACCACAGTATGTTGTTCTTATGATTCCTTTTGGTTCAGTAAATTTCTTGCTTGGACTCATAAGTTCAGGATCAATTCGATAGGCCGCATTGGCAAATCCAGCCCAAAGCTGCTGTGTTCTTGTTGAGTAAAATTGATGATTCATTTTAGCGTTATTGTCAAAGCCTGTCCAAACACCAAGAGTGACATTTGGATTGGTCGCAACAAACCATCCGTCTCGCCAATCTTGAGATGTACCTGTTTTACCTGCCCAATCGGCATGAAAATCAAGTTGCCTTGGTACATTGCGCGCTGTACCTAAGGGACTTAATACGTCTCGCATCATATCAAGCATTAAATAATTTGTTTGTGGAGAAAAGACCGTCGTTTCTTTTACTTTATGTTGATAAACCGTACGGCTAGATGTATCTGTGATCTTATCAATAATATAGGCATCAACAAACTTACCGCCGTTTCCAAATGTCGCATAAGCATTCGTATTTTCTTCAACGGTAGGTCCGAGAGTGATACCACCTAACGCAGCAGAAACGTTATACCCATCTGAACCAACGAGTGACGTGAATCCCATTTTCTTTAGATAACTTGGAGGATGACTTATTGTTGCACTAAGCCGAGTAAACAGCCGGACGGCCGGCATGTTATCAGAATCGTATAGAGCCTTTCTTGCAGATTCAAATCCATGATAGAGTGGTGTATAGTTGACTGGTGAATAGATTTGTCCAGAACCCATGACTCTTTTATATGGTAAGTCAGCCATTATATTGCCTGGCTGGGTCAGCCCAGCTTCCATCGCAGGTGCATAGACAAGAAGTGGTTTCATTGTCGAACCATTTTGTCTATTGACTTGCGTCGCAAAGTTATATTGGGATAAATCAAAACCTCGCCCGCCAACGAAACTAATGATGGCGCCAGTATCATTTTTAATAAGTACAGAACCTACTTCCATCGGATGGTGAATAGCTTCTTCTTTTCCTGTTTTTGAATTTGTTCGATACGTGATCCGGTCACTTTCATATCCGTTATAATTACTTGCAAAAGCTTGTTGATCATCATAGATATCTTTATTGATGGTCGTATGAATTTTATACCCACCATTCTGTAAATCTAATGTTGCATTATCAATCAAATTCTGAAA
The DNA here is from genome assembly GCF_006517395.1 of Terrilactibacillus laevilacticus. Taxonomy (GTDB): domain Bacteria; phylum Bacillota; class Bacilli; order Bacillales; family Sporolactobacillaceae; genus Terrilactibacillus; species Terrilactibacillus laevilacticus. Next base: position 291,114 of record NZ_VDCY01000003.1, on the reverse strand, counting down.
CGTGTCAAAATGTTTTTTAATCGTTGCATAATTGGCTTTATTTGCTTTTGCTACTGATTCAATGCTTGAACCTTGAGATTTAGACACTTTCGAATAATTGAGGTAAGTCGTATAGTCTTGATATAATTTTTCACCATTATATCCTTGTTTTTGAGCGTCTTGTTTAGCCAAGATGATGCTTGCATCTTTGATAACTTCATTTGTGACATAGTGATAACGATTTTTTATCATTTTTGTCGTATCTTTAAAATGCTTTTTATAGTCATATCTAAGAGCGTCCTGATATTCTTTTTGTGAAATATAGCCACCATTGTACATATTTTTAAGGACAGCATGAGCTCGGTTGACGCCAGGTGAGATATCTTTCTTTATTTGACCACTATTATCAAAAGGTGAATAGACAAATGGATTTTGGGGTAAACCAGCAATGAACGCAGCCTGTGGAATATTAAGCTTTTTAGCATCTACACCAAAAATGCCTTGTGCAGCTGTTTGAACGCCTGCTATATTTTGGCCTGATGCATTCCGTCCAAAGGGACTGACGTTAATATAAGATTGCAAGATCTCATTTTTACTAAAAAAATGTTCCAATCTCATAGCCAATAAGATTTCCCTTGCCTTACGCTCTTTCGTCACAACATTACTTAGAATTTGATTCTTTACGACTTGTTGTGTGATCGTACTGCCGCCGGTTTGTAATGGCTGGTTTGTAATATCTTGATAGGTTGCACGGAATACAGCTTTTGGAACCACACCGTGATGTTCATAGAAAAGCTCATCCTCCGTTGATAACAAAGCATCCGTAAAATAAGAGGAAACTTGATCTAATGTCACTGTTGTCCGAATAAGATCACTATTAACCTTTCCGAGAGGGATGTTATCGGCAAAATAAATTTCACTACTTTGTGAGTAATTGACCAAATCCCCTTTCAACGTCTTATAATTCAAAACCGGCTGGTCATGTACCAAAGCAGCAAAATAACCAGTAGTAATACCAAATGCAAAGAAACAGCCAATAAAAATGACTGAGATAATGACTAAGAATGAATTCCATGCTACTTTGTATGTAAAGATAAGTGCTCGAATGAGTCCACTGTTTTTCCAGCGATCGAACCATTCGCTAAATGACGTCTTAGTATTAGAAGTCATAACATTCCTCCTTAATACTTTTCCCATAATAAACTTTAAAGAGGTTGTTCAAAAAGTCACCAAATGATAAGCTACGAATCTCGGCGCCCGTTTGTTTTTACGGTCCTCATGTAGTAAAAACCTACATTCCGGTCCTCAAAACAGCGCCGCCTTGATCTTCCGACGCCCAGGACGGGCTAGTACTGGCGTTCTGGCAGGGATGCCAGCGTACTTAGCCAGTAACCCTTTTAATTTGTCACCTTTTTGAACACGCACTTAAAGCATATACTTATGAAAAAAAGTAGTTATTACGATTCAGTACATAGTTTGTGATCATGACTGAATTTGTTAGGTTGTCATGTAAAAGACAACATTTCACCCATATTAATATAATAAATCTAATTTTTATCTTATCTTAAATTGAATATCTTGCAAGTTATTTTACTAAAAAAGGTCGTTATTTATCAGAATGGAAAGTATACTGCGTCTTTTACTAGTCGAGTATTCAGTTATAATGTAAGACAAAAACCTCAGAACTCTTGATATATCAAGAATTCTGAGGTTTTTGTTTTTTTTCATTAAAGAAGTACTGCTATTAACGAGAGTAGTACTCAATAGTTTTTAAAAAACCCAGTACTATCAAAGTTTGGTTATAGGTGGTAATGAAAAACCCTTTGTACCTCTTTATCTGAACCTCTCATGACTAAAGTCACGAGTGTTCTCGGCTATTTCATAAACTCTTAAATCACCATTATGCTTCCAGCCAGTTTTGAGACCATTTTTCTATCTCTTTCATTAGCGGCTCTAATGCTAAACCTTTATCGGTTAGTGAATACTCAATACGAACTGGAGTTTCTGGATATACTTCCCGTTTTACAATTGCTTCGTTCTCCAAATCCTTTAACCTTTCTGAAAGCACTCTACCACTGACACCTACTGAAGATTCAATAGTACAAAAACGCTGAGGACCAGACAAAAGCTGATATAGAATCAACCCAGTCCATCTTTGACTTAATAACCCCATCGCTTTTTCAAATCTAGGACAAATCGACTTATCCAATTAACTCAACTCCTTACTTAATATTATAAACTTATTTCTAAACAATTAAATTATTTTTTATAAAGCACTTACTTGACTTTATAAAATTACATAAATATACTTACTTACATAAAGTAAGTTATTGTTAGTAAAAACAAAATAAATAGTGAAGGAGTGTTATGGAAATGTTAAGAAAAAATGAAGTTGTAACAACGATTTTAAGGGTATTTTTAGGTGCAACCTTCTTTATCCATGGATTATCAAAATTCCAAGGTGGCATTGAGAACACCGTAGGTTTTTTTAAGAGTTTAGGTCTTCCAGGGTTTACAGCCTATATGGTTGCTCTAATCGAATTAATTGGCGGTATCGCTATTGTTTTGGGTGTAGGTACAAGAATAATTGCCATTCTATTTGCCATTGTTTTAGCTGGTGCTATTGTTAAAGTAAAGCTTACTGTCGGATTCCTTGGAAATGGTCAAATGGCAGGGTATGAACTTGACTTAGCTTTATTCGTCATTTCAATACACCTTGCTACCATAAACAAATCTTATTTAGCTTTAGATAACGTACTGTTTCGGCCAGAGAAAGCTTAATGATAAAGAGGGAAACTAAAATGAATTTTCATCGTGAACCTATAACATTTGTAGGAAAAGTCAACTTGAAGGTACAAAATTTACATCGTTCGTTAGCTTTTTATAAAGAAGTGATTGGTTTTAAGGTATTGGAACAAACTGAATGTTTCGCAACCCTTACAGCGGATGGGAAAACCGTTTTATTATCAATCGAACTACCAAATAACGTTGTTCCTAAGCAAGGAAGAACAACAGGATTATACCACTATGCACTTCTTCTACCTAAACGTTCTGATTTAGCTAAAATAGTTCAGCATTTTTTGGAGATTGGATTACAGTTCGGTTCTTCGGATCATCTTGTAAGTGAAGCACTTTATTTATCTGATCCAGATGGAAATGGAATTGAAATTTATATAGACCGTGATCCTTCAGAATGGAATTGGGAACATGGTCAAGTTGACATGGCGGTTGATCCGTTGAATTTCTCAGACTTGCTCTCTGGTGGAAAAAAGCAATCATGGAAGAGTCTCCCTGCTGGTACAGTTATGGGGCATATCCATTTACATGTATCGGAATTGAAAAAGACAGAAGAGTTTTATATCAAGGGACTTGGATTTGAAGTTGTAAACCGATACGGTACTCAGGCACTTTTTATTTCTGATGGCAAATACCATCACCATATTGGCTTGAATACTTGGAATGGAGTAGGTGCACCTACTTCTTCTCCTAATAGCGTTGGACTTGAATCATTTACGCTAGTGTTGCCAAATGAAGAAAAGAGAAATAACATGATTGCCCAATTAAAGAGTATTGGGGCATCTGTTACTGAAGAAAATGGGTCTTACGTTACTTCTGATCCTTCAGGTAATCGGATCATCCTGAGTGTTTAATGTATAGATTTAATAATTTTATGCCTGTCCACATTAATTATTTAAAGCTCCTCAAAACCTCCCCCAAATTGTTGGGGGAGAATACATTGTTATACAAAGCTGAAAATAAACAAAAAACCCTAGAACCATTGATATATCAAGGTTCTAGGGTTTATGAATATGCTATTTACAAAGCATATTAATTAACGTGAGTAGAACTCAACGATAAGAGCTTCAGTAATCTCAGCTGGTAATTCAGAACGTTCAGGAAGTCTATTGAAAGTACCTTCTAATTTATCTTCATTGAAAGTTAAATATTCAGGAACAAATGAGTTAACTTCGATCGCTTCTTTAACGATATCAAGGTTTTGAGATTTTTCTCTTACACCAATAACATCACCGACAGAAACACGGTAAGAAGGAATATCGACACGTTTACCATTGACAGTAATATGACCATGGTTAACAAGTTGGCGAGATTGACGACGTGTACGAGCTAAACCTAAACGATAAACGAGGTTATCGAGACGTGATTCAAGTAGAATCATGAAGTTTTCACCGTGTACACCTTTCATTTTGCCAGCTTCGTCGAAGAGACGACGGAATTGACGTTCGTTAAGTCCATACATAAAACGTAATTTTTGTTTTTCATTTTGTTGCAAACCATATTCAGATAATTTTTTACGTTGTGTAGGACCATGTTGTCCAGGAATATAAGGACGTCTTTCAAGTTCTTTACCCGTACCGCTTAGTGAAATACCATAGCGACGAGATTTTTTCCATGCAGGACCAGTATAGCGAGCCATATTTGACTCCTCCTTGTCATTTTAAATTAGGCATAAAATGACAGCATCTTCAAGGATTTAAAGAATGAAGTTATTTTGTTATCTTGTACCTTCGCTCGGCAGTGAAGAGTTACGGGGTACACCTCTAATTTGAAGTTAAAAAGTCCGGGAAAAATAGCCTTCGAATTTCTGCGTCAGCTTGCTTCTCCGCTCCTCACGTATACACAATCATACGCTCCGGTGCTCTAAGCTTCGCTTCCTTGAACTTCTCGGCTCTTTTTGTCCTCCTTTTTAAACTCTAATTAATTTAAAGATCATGAGGAACAAAATAAGAGGATCTTCATCTTATCCATTGACCACTGCCTCATTTTACACAAACTCTATTATAGTTAATTAAACACAGACTTGTCAACTATTATTTAGATTAAGAGTTTGGATTTATATGCTTGCTTAATACTTCAACAAATTGTTCTAGGAAGCGTTGGTCTTCTTCTGTGAAACGATTAATCGTTGGACTATCGATATCGAGAACACCGATCACTTGAGAATCAACGATGATCGGAACTACGATCTCGGATCTAGAGGCCGTATCACAAGCAATGTGACCAGAGAATTGCTGAACATCACTGACGCGTAATGTTTTCCTCTCTTGAACGGCTGTTCCACAAACGCCTTTTCCAATTGGGATTCGTACGCAAGCAGGTAGTCCTTGAAACGGTCCCAAAACGAGCTCTTTTTGGTCTAAAAGATAAAATCCAACCCAATTAATATCTTTCAAGAATTGATTGAGAAGTGCTGAAGCGTTAGAAAGATTAGCGATTAAATTTTCCTCATCTTCAATGAGGGACGTGAGCTGTTTTATGACCAGTTGATATTGTGATTCCAGATCACCAGAATAATTATTGACAGAAAACATTCTTATTTCTCTCCTTTTAATCAAACATATTGTTATTTTATCAAATTTTGTAGAATACCTCATCTAAGTGTCGAGCGATTTATGAAGGAGGATGCTAAAGTTTAGAGAAGATGTTATATAGAGTGTAAATGACGAGGTGATCATATTGCAAACGATTGAAAAGGTGAAGGATATCAATAAAAAAAATGAAGTCATTCGTTCAGCCATCCGACTTTTTAATATGAGTGGTTATACAGGTACGTCGGTTCGGGCCATTGCCAATGATGCGGGAGTTAATATTGCCCTCATTTCTTATTACTTTGGAGGGAAAAAAGGTTTACTTGAATATTTAATGTCTTCATTCTTTGAGGGTTATTTAGATGAGATGGAATCAGCTATTGAACAAACAACACATTTAGAACCCTTATTATGTACGCGATTAATTCAAATTGCAGATCGTATGATCCGTTATCAACAACGCTACTTTTATTTATCGCGTTGTGTACATCGAGAAATGACACTTGATACAAATCTGATTCGTGAATTTATGGCCAGTTATTTAATGAAAGAAAAGTATCTGTTAGAAATGGTATTTAAACAAGAAAAGTCAAATCACGTTGCCATTCCAACCGATATCCTTGTTATGCAATATCGTGACATGATCATCATGCCATTTTTGCACCCACAATATATCAGACGCATCCATGATTTACAGCCACATGAGGATTATTTTCGGAAATATTATTTACAATATATAAAATATTGGGCTGATCAGCTCTTTGCCCAAATTTCATAAAAAAGGGTTATCAAAAAATGAAGTCTCTTTTGATAACCTATTTTTTGGATTCGTTAACGGTCAAACTCATACGTTTACTCTTTTAACGCTCTTTTATAAAATTTTAATTAATGAATTGATAAATAGCTGAATAAGTTCTTTCCTATTAATAAGACGGTAACCACAATAAAGAGTATTTTGACATAGGATGATCCTTTTCGAATGGCTACATTGGCGCCGATCCATGATCCAACAATCATGCTGATAGCCATGGGTATGCCATACTGAAAATTGACTGAACCTAAACATATAAACGTAATCAAGGCCATGATGTTACTACAAAAATTCAAGATTTTTGCATTACCTGCGGCATGCAGAAAATCAAATCCAACTGTTAAAAAAGAAAAGAGCAGAAATGAACCTGTACCACCACCTAGGAACCCATCATAAAAACCAAGCGTAAAAATGATCAGGCCGAAAAGAATGGCTCGAGATAGGGTAAAGCCTTTATAATTTGAAACGGTTCCCCAATCCTTTTTGAAAATCGTGTAGATCGTCACTAAAGCTAATAAAATGAGGATTAGCGGTTTTAATATTTCCGGGGAGATAATATGTACAATCATCACACCGATAAAAGAACCAATAAGAGTAAGAGGAAAAAGGCGACTAATTAAATGAAAATCCACTTTCTTTGATCGAATAAAAGTTAATGTGCTTGTTAAAGCCCCCATTGTACCAGCTAGTTTGTTAGTTCCTAATGCGATATTCGGAGGCAATCCGGTAAACAATAATGCAGGCGTTGAAATAAGTCCCCCGCCACCAACGACAGCATCGATAAAACCCGATAGAAATCCTGCAAAAATAAGAAAAATAAGAGTTAAGGTATGTAAATCTTCCATTATCAAGCCTCCTTCACTTAAACCAATTGTATTGTAACATTTTTTCTTCCAAACGTATCTTTAAAAAATGGCTATTCCCTATCGTTCAGGAAAAGTTTAAGAGACCAATTAAATCATGTGATAATTTAAATATATCTTAGTCAAATCTCTGTATTCATGGTATTATTAAAGATAAGAATTTGATTAATTATGTCGTATTTTTGACAATACCTGAGTACGTTCAAAGGGAAGTTTATAAAAGCTTATTTTTGTAAGTTTAGGGTGTTAAGGTATTTCGTTGAATTAACGATACTTAATTAGAAATTTTACATATTTTCCCTAATGTGAGAACGGGAATAGATTCGGAAAGATACCGGTTTTAATGGGAGAATGGGGGAACTTCCAATGTTCTATTATGTCATATTAAGTTTCATTATTGTTGTTGCGTTTGTCATCATTTTTAGTACGTGGATGAGGAAAAAAACGTACAATAAAATTGATCGATATGAAGCGTGGAAAATGGATATTATGAATCGACCTGTAACGGAAGAAATATCAAAAGTAAAAGAATTAAAAATGATTGGCGAAGCTGAAAAGAAATTTGAAAAATGGCGTGCAGATTGGGATGAGATCGTAACAACGGAATTGCCGTTGATTGAAGAATCATTATTTGATGCAGAAGGCTATGTGGATCATTATCGTTTTAAAAAAGCAGAAAAAACGCTTGACTCTTTAGAAGACCATTTAAATAAGATTGAAGCTCGTATACGAAATATGCTTTCTGATCTGAACAAAGTGGTTGAAAGTGAGCATGCCAATCGAAAAGATATTCTCATTGTCAAAGATATGTTTTTAAAAGGAAAGAAAGATTTAATTACGAAAAGAAGCCAATATCGTGGAGCTGTCAATTTATTAGAAGAAAAGTTAAAAGTAGTTGAGAAAGAATTACAGCATTATGAGGACGAGACAAATAACGGTAATTACATAAAAGCAAGAGATATATTACTATCGGCTAAAGCAAGTATGGAAGAATTAAATAAACAATTCGAAAAAATTCCGTCCTTATACAACGAGATTCACCATACAATACCTGATCTTATGCAAGACTTGCGGATGGGTTTTGAAGAAATGACGAGCCAAGGCTATGTTTTACGTCATTTACAAATAAATGTACAATTAGAAGAAATTAAGCATCAGCTTAATATTCTTGATCAAGCCGTTGGTAAGATGGAATTAAAACCAGTGGAAGAAAGTATTAATATCATGCATGAACAAGTGGATCACTTATTTGAGCAGATGGAAACAGAAGTGATAAGCAGAAAGAAGCTATTGGAAGTGGCTCCAACCATAGAACGAGATCTCACATTAGTTGGAGAAAATGTAAAATCGCTCGCTGCGGAAACGGAAACGATTCAATCGAGTTATCATATTGATGAAGAAGATCTCAGAATGCAACATGAGATTGATGATATTTTCAATAAATTAGATAAGGAATACCAAGAAGTCTTTAAAGACCTACAGGAACAAAAAGAAGCTTTTAGTGTTTTGTTAGAAAAATTAGTATCCATGCGTTCTGATATTGAAGTTGTTCAAGGATCTGCAAAAGAGTTTAAAGACAAAATAAAAACGCTTCGAAAAGATGAATTAATTGCGAAAGAAACGATGCAAAAGCTGAAAAGAACCATATTTGATTGCAGGCGAAAGGTTCAAAAAAGCAATTTACCAGGAGTTCCAGAGTATTACATTACTTTACTTGATGATTCAGAAGAAGCTCTTGCAGATGTTAATCATGAACTTGATCAATCCCCTTTAAATATGGTATCTGTCCAACGCAGTTTAGATGATGCTGTAGAAAAGGTTAATGAGTTCTATAAGAAGACTCAAGAAATGATGGATAACGCAGCCCTTTCAGAAGAACTTATTCAATACGGTAATCGTTATCGTAGTGATTCTCGCGAAATTAATGAAGAACTAAATCACGCTGAAACTTTATTCAGAAGTTATAATTACCAAGAAGCCGTTGAGGTCGCTGTAAAAGCGATCGAGAAAAAAGAGCCTAAAATATTAAAGCGTATGGAATTGTATTCAAAGGGAAACTAATTTAGAATAGTAAAAAGAAAAAACTCCTTAACAGAGGTTGTTCAAAAAGTCACCAAATGATAAGCTGCGAAATCTCGACGCCCGCTCGTTTTTCCGGTCCTCATGTAGTAAAAACCTACATTCTGGTCCTCAAAACAGCGCCGCCTTGATCTTCTTGCTTCTAATTTATCGCCTTTTTGAACACGCACTTACAGGGGTTTTTCTTCTGAGCTGTAAATACTTGAAAGGGATCGATAAGAGTGATTTATTTCGATAACAGCGCAACAACGAAACCATATCCTGAGGCGTTAGATACTTTTTTAAAAGTTGCACAAAATTATTATGCCAATCCATCATCCATTCATAGACTTGGTAGCCAAAGCGAGGAGCTATTGAAGCGTTCAAGACAACAAGCGGCGAATCTGCTTCAAGTCTCCGATAAAGAAATCATATTTACCTCTGGTGGATCAGAAGGGAATAATTTAGCTATAAAAGGGATAGCTAACTATTTTAAAGATCGTGGCAAACATATTATTACAACCGAGATAGAGCATGCATCCAGTTATCTGGCTTGTAAACAGCTGGAAAAAGAAGGGTATGAAGTCACTTATCTACCTGTTGATAGCGAAGGTAAAATTTCATTCGAACAGCTGAAACAATCTTTAAGAAAAGACACCATCCTAGTAACGTTGATTCACGTGAATAATGAGGTAGGATCAATACAACCGATTTCTGAAGTTGCAGACTTATTAAAAGATAAACCGACGACCCTTCTTCATGTTGATCATGTCCAAGGAGTAGGGAAAGTTCCTTTAGATCTCTCTCAAGGGAAAATCGATCTTTGCACCATTTCAGGCCATAAATTTCATGGTCCAAAGGGAACTGGCCTTCTTTACATTAGACATGGTGTGAATTTATCCCCGTTATTCGCAGGAGGGAGCCAGGAACAAGGCAGACGTGCAGGAACAGAAAATTTACCTGGTATTACAGCAATGGTTAAAGCTCTCAGAATGACGTTAGAATTTAAAAAGACACATTTTAGTGAGCTTAAGCGTCATAAAGAAAAACTAATCCAAGGACTTTCTACAATTGAAGGAATAACCATTCATACACCTAAGAACGGATCTGCCCCTCATATTATCAATATCAGTATAAAAGGACTCAAAGCAGAAGTACTTGTTCATGCTCTTGAAGAAAAAGAGGTTTATGTTTCAACAAAGTCGGCCTGTTCTTCAAAAGATCAACAAGCAAGTCGGATTTTACTTGCTATGGGTGTATCAGATTCAGATGCTAAACAAGCTATTCGGTTAAGTTTGTCCTATCAAACGACGGCTGAAGAAGTTGATCAATTTCTAAAAATATTAAAAACACAAGTAGCAGACTTGCGGCAAGTCATGAGGAGTTAAACCATGATATATGAATTTTTAGTACTTAGATTTGGTGAAATATCACTTAAAGGTAAAAACAAAAAGAAGTTTATTGTAAAGTTAGAGACGACAATACGAGAAAGGTTAAAACGTTTTCCCAATCTCTTCGTCAAACGGCATTACGATGACATTGAAATTACACTACACGGTGAAGATGTCGATGCGGTTGCCGAGCAACTTCAATCTATTTTTGGCATTCATTCGATCCGTGCAGCCATTAAAGTCGAGAATAACCTTGAGAACATAAAACAAGGTGCCTTGCAAATTGCTCAAAGCGAAGTTAAGGCTCAAACATTTAAAATATCGGCAAGAAGAAAAAATAAAAATTTCGAGTATCCAGCCAACGTCTTAAATCAAGAATTAGGTGGCCATATCTTAAGAAATATGGAAGCGTTAAAAGTGGATGTTCATCACCCTGATTTGAATATTCGCGTTGAGGTTGGAGAGCGTGACACCCGTCTATACGGAAGAGAGTACCCGGGAGCCGGCGGTCTACCCGTTGGAACAAGCGGTAAGGTCATGCTCATGTTATCCGGTGGAATTGATAGCCCTGTTGCGGGTTATTTACTCCAAAAGAGAGGGGCAGAAATTGAAGCGATTCATTTTCACAGTCCTCCCTATACAAATGACCGTGCGAAACAAAAAGTCATTGACCTAGCCGAAAAGTTACAAAACTTTGGTGGGCACATCAAACTCCATATCGTCCCTTTTACGAATGCTCAAGTGGCAATTAAAGACAGTATGCCAGATAATTATCGTATGACGATCATGAGGCGTATGATGCTTCGTATTGCTGAAAAATTAGCTAAAAAAAATGGTGCCCTTGCCATCGCAACCGGTGAAAGTCTTGGACAAGTAGCAAGTCAAACACTTGAAAGTATGCATACGATCAATGAAGTCACGAATTATCCAGTTCTCCGTCCGCTGGTTTCAATGGATAAGATTGATATTATGGCAATTGCCCAAAAAATTGATACGTATGACATTTCGATTCGGCCATATGAGGATTGTTGTACCATTTTTCTTCCTACAGCACCTAAAACAAAACCAAAACGTGAACATGCTAATAAATTTGAGCAATATCTCCCTATTGATGAACTGATTAACGAGGCATTAGAAGGCGTCCAAACCATTGATCTATTGAATAAATCTCAGGTACCAGATGATATTGATGATTTATTATAATCGAAAAAGGAAATCATTAAAAAGTGTCCAAGGCTGACTTGGATGCTTTTTTTACAGTGATTTTCACAATTAGGTTAAACCAGTTGATTTCTTAAAATATATTATCAATGAAATAATTTCCAACGGGTTTCATGAATGGTTTATCATCATTTAACACATTATAAAGTTACAAGGAGGTGATACCAAATGGCTGATAATAATAGCAATCAAATTCTTGTACCTGGAGTAGAAAAAGCTCTTGATCAAATGAAAAATGAAATCGCTCAAGAATTTGGTGTACAACTTGGCGCTGATACAACTTCTAGAGCGAATGGATCAGTTGGTGGTGAGATCACTAAACGTCTTGTCGCTACTGCTCAACAACAATTAAGTGGTAAATCATTCTAATTAAATAGGATATGGCTAGAAGGGTGACGTCTCGTCACCCTTCTTTTGATTGGTTTAAGTTGTTCATCCATATCCTTAAACATATTTTTTGGATCTTTTCTAATCGTTTGTGGCTTGTCATACTAACGTGACATTTTTCAGAACGTATGCCGCTTTTTCGGACAAATCAATTGTCCCACGTCTTATGTTATGATAATACCAAAAAAGCATGTTTACGAAAACAGACATGTGTTAAAGCAGATATTGTTGTCTGAAAGTTTGAACATTAGACATATATATTGACTATTCTCTAGCTGTGATGTAAACTTCCAGTTAAACGATAGTATTTTAATACATTAGCGAACTAAAGTATCTGGAATAGTTGTAGTAAGGAGTAACTTTTATGACAAAGCCTTATATGTTTGAAAAACCGCTTGGACTTAGAGATACATTACCTCAAGCTCATCGTATCTCTTATGAGTTGAAAGATCTTTTTTATAAAGAAATGAATCAATGGGGATATGATTTTATTAAGACACCCGCATTAGAATTCGCCGAAACAGTGGGGAAAGCTTCTGCAATTGATGATCACCAATTATTTAAATTCATAGACAGACAAGGTATACCAGTTGTTTTAAGACCGGACATGACGACGCCAATTGCAAGAGTCGTTGGATCCGAGCTTAAAGAGGCCGTATTGCCTCTTCGCTTAGCTTATACATCTGCACTGTATCGTGCTCAAAAAAGTGAGGGTGGACACCCAAGTGAGTTTGAACAGGTTGGGGCAGAATTAATTGGCGATGCCACACCCGAAGCCGATGCTGAAATTATTTCATTAATGGTCAAATTATTTGAAATTGTTGGTTTAGATCCTATTCGCATCGTGATTGGACATGTTGGTTTCGTCGACGCCTTTATCCGTGATTTGGTTTTTGACGAAGAGGATGTTCATACCTTACGTGAACTATTATATATGAAGAACGATGTCGGATTTCGTGAACTTGTGGCTCAATTAGATATTCCTCAACAAAATAAAACGGATTTAAACCAATTCATAGACACTCGGAGCTTGGATATTGATAAAACCCTTCAATTTATGGAACATCATCCATGCAGTGACTACTATCAAGAAGTCAATAACTTCATGCATTTACTGAAAGCTTATGGTCTACTTGAAAAAATCGATCTTGACCTTACGTTAGTTCCACATCTTGATTACTATACAGGATTTGTATTTGAAGGATATGGTGGTAAAATCGGCTTTTCATTAGCCAGTGGCGGAAGATATAATGATCTATTGAAACAATTTAACCGTCCTGCTCCAGCAACTGGATTTGGTATTCGATTAGATCGATTAATTGAATCACTCCCAATGGAAGCTTTCCCAGATGAACCAGAGAAAGTTGCTGTCGTATATGAGTTAGATACGATTCAGGAGGCTTTAGAATATGCCAATCAAAAAAGGAAAGAAGGCATACGAGTCGTTCTCCAAAATGCCAAAAGCATACAAAACGAACGGGCCTTTCAAGAACAATTTAAAACAGTTAAATCCTTTATAAAAACAGGAGGATTATCGATATGACAGATTACATCACGATAGCGATGCCAAAAGGCCGTATCTTCTATGATGCTTGTCATTTATTAAGAGAAGCTGGCTTTGACCTTCCAAACGAATTTGAAACAACACGGAAACTTATCTTAACAATTGAAAACTCAAACTTTCGTTTTATATTGGCTAAACCTGTTGATGTGGCGACTTATGTAGAGTATGGTGTAGCAGATATCGGTATTGCAGGAAAAGACGTTATTTTAGAAAGCCAACGAAATGTTTATGAAATGCTAGATTTAGGGATCAGTGCTTGCCGTATGGCTGTGGCTGGTCTACCAAGTAGGAAACAACAATCTTCTGTAACTAAAGTAGCCACAAAATATCCAAAAATCGCGACAGAGTACTTTAAAAAACAAGGTAAACAAGTCGACATTATTTCATTAAATGGTTCGATTGAGCTTGCCCCTCTCATTGGTTTATCTGATTATATTGTTGATATCGTTTCAACAGGTCAAACCTTAAGAGAAAATGGATTGGTTGAGCTAACGAAAATAATGGAGATTACATCAAGATTAATTGTTAACCCGGTCAGTTATCGATTAAAGAAAAAAAGTATTGACTACATTATAGAAAAGTTAAAACCGATAGTAGAGGTGACTGGTGTTGGAATGGATTAAAAATGGGGACTTAAGTTATCTAGAGGCCAGAAAAATTGGTGTGGATGAAGAGAAACAAAAAGCGGTTAAAGGAATAATTAATGAAGTCAAACAACGTGGCGATCAAGCACTGTTTGATTATACCGAGCGTTTTGACGGCGTTAAGCTTACTCATTTAAAAATAACGAAAGCACAAATAAAAGAAGCCTATTCTCGAGTATCTGATGAGGTAGTCGATGTCATAAGAAAAGCAGCAAACAATATTCGGGCTTTTTTTGAAAAGCAAAAACCAGAATCTTGGGTCTATACCAATGATGAAGGAACGGTTTTAGGTCAGCAAATAACGCCACTGGATGCAGCGGGCGTGTATGTACCAGGCGGAACAGCGGCTTATCCATCATCTGTATTAATGGGGGCCATTCCAGCACTAGTTGCCGGTGTCAAACGAATTGTATTAGTTTCTCCACCTCAAAAAACAGGGGTGGTATCAGATGGTGTTCTCGTTGCTGCAAATGAAATTGGCGTTGATGAAATATATCAAGTTGGCGGTGCTCATGCCATTGCCGCTTTAGCCTATGGAACAGAAACAATAAAGCCTGTTGATAAAATTGTAGGACCTGGTAATATTTTTGTGACCATAGCAAAGAAAGAAGTTTTTGGAGATGTTGCAATCGATAGTCTTGCAGGTCCTAGTGAAATTGTTATTTTAGCCGATGATACAGCAAATCCAGAGTGGATGGCTTCAGATTTGCTTTCTCAAGCAGAACATGATCCCCTTGCGATGGCAGCACTTATTACACCTTCTAAAGAATTTGGTCAAGCTGTTGAAGAAGCGTTAGAAAAACAGTTAAACGACTTGCCACGTCAAAATATTGCACGCCAATCGATTGAACGGTTTGGTAAGATTATTTTAGTTAAGGATAATGACGAAGGAATTGATGTCATTAATCAAATTGCACCTGAACATTTAGAAGTGGTCATTAAGAACGCAGAGAAGAAAGTGAAACAAATTAAACATGCTGGTGCTATCTTTATTGGTCCATATAGTCCTGTCCCAGTTGGAGATTACTTTGCAGGACCGAACCATATCATTCCTACTAATGGATCTTCAACCTATTCCAGCCCTCTCAGTGTTGAAAGCTTTGTAAAACAATCAAGCATTATACAGTATTCAAGAGAGGCAATTTTAAATAACAGTCAACAAATTGCTTCATTTGCTCGTTATGAAGGTTTTGAAGGACATGCTCGAGCGGTTGAAAATAGAATAAAGGAAGGTACACGCTAATGCAAAGGCAAGGAAAAGTACAACGAAACACATATGAAACGCAAATTGCCCTTTCTATTGATTTAGACGGTCAAGGAACGTCTCAAATATCAACTGGGGTGCCTTTTCTAGATCATATGTTAACTTTGTTTTCAAAACATGGGTTGTTTGATTTTACTGTTGAAGCAACAGGTGATACGGATGTCGACGATCACCATACAACAGAAGATGTAGGCATTTGTCTAGGGCAAGCAATTAAATCAGCTGTAGGAGATAAATCGGGGATTAAACGTTATGGCCATGCCGTTGTTCCTATGGATGATGCGCTTGCTGAAGTCGTCATTGACTTAAGTGACCGCCCTCACTTTATCTTTAAAGGGGATATTCCAAGTCAAAAAGTAGGCACGTTCGATACCGAGCTTTTACCTGAGTTTTTGGAAAAATTGGCGATCGAGGCACGGATGAATCTTCATGTTATTGTTCATTATGGTCAAAATACTCACCACATTATTGAAGCAGTATTTAAAGCACTAGGACGTGCGTTAGATACCGCAACGATTCAAGATTCAAGAATTACGGGCGTATTATCGACGAAAGGAACATTAGGATGATAGGTATACTAGATTATGGAATGGGAAACTTGTTCAGCGTCAGCTCGGCCTTAGAGGGATTAGGAGTCCCTTTTATCATTTCGGATAATCAGGCTAAACTCAATGAAACGGATGCCATGATTTTACCTGGTGTTGGCGCGTTTAAAGATGCCATGACATGCCTAGAGGATCAAAAACACGTTGAGTTTATCCGAGATTATGCGAAGAAAAAACCGTTACTTGGCATTTGCTTAGGAATGCAGCTTTTGTTTGAAGAGAGTGAAGAACATGGTCTAACAAAAGGGCTTTCGCTTCTTCCTGGTCGTGTGATTAAATTCAGCGGCTTCTCACCAAAGACTGGAAAATCCTATAAAGTTCCACATATGGGATGGAATACACTTTCGATTAAACAACCAGAATCCTGTTTAGTTAAAGGATTAAGTCATCATTATGCTTATTTTGTGCACTCATATTATGTTGATACAAACAGACCTGAAGTTGTAATAGCAACGGCAGATTATGATGTAGATGTCCCCGCCGTCGTGGGAGATGGACAAAATGTTTTTGGAACGCAATTTCATCCCGAAAAAAGCAGTGAATGCGGTTTAAGTATTTTAAAAAAATTTATAGAATACGCTGCCCTGCGAAAACAAACAAACGCTTAGAAGAGAGGATATATCATGGTTTTTACTATTCTACCTGCGATTGATTTAAAAAATGGAAAATGTGTTCGTCTCTTTCAAGGCGATTTTAATCAAGAAACCGTTTATTCTGATTCGCCCGTTGCAATGGCCAAATCGTTCTATAAAGCGGGAGCTTCTTGGATTCATCTCGTAGACCTTGATGGTGCAAAGACCGGAAAGCCTGTCAATCATGACTGGATTTATGCTATCACAAAAGAAGTCCCTCTATCCGTCGAAGTAGGCGGGGGTATCCGGGATCTACAAACAGTAGAAGCGTATCTTTCACATGGCGTTAAACAAGTGATTTTGGGTAGCAGCGCGATTTCTGACCCTAATTTTGTTAAAGAAGCGCTGAAAAAATATCCGGAAAATATTACGATCGGAATAGATGCCAAACAGGGTAGAGTGGCTGTTGAGGGATGGCTTGAAGTTTCGAATATTAAAGCTGTGGATTTGGCGAAAGAATTAGTCAAATCGGGTGCAAAGAGAATTATTTATACGGATATTTCACGTGATGGAGCCATGAAAGGTCCTAACGTAGATGAAATTGAAACACTCGCAAAGGAGAGCGGGTGCCAAGTCGTAGCATCTGGTGGAGTGTCTTCACTTCAAGATGTAGAAACATTGGCGGCCAAATCATCACAAGGCATCTCCGGGGCGATTATTGGTAAAGCATTATACACGAATGCGATTGATTTATCTGAGGCGCTAAAGGTGGTGGAGCACGTTGCTAACTAAACGAATTATTCCTTGCTTGGACGTCAAAGAGGGACGAGTTGTAAAGGGGGTTCAGTTTCTAAATTTAGTAGATGCTGGAGATCCAGTCGAACTCGCAAAGCATTATAATGATGAAGGTGCGGACGAGCTCGTATTTCTAGATATTTCTGCCTCACGTGAAGGTAGAGATACGATGGTTGACATTGTCAAAAAAGTGGCCTCTACATTACATATCCCTTTTACGGTTGGCGGAGGGATCAAATCTCTTGAAGATATAAAACGTATTTTACGGGCAGGCGCCGATAAAATTTCTTTAAATACATCCGCGGTACTCAATCCTCAGCTCATTAAAGAAGGAGCAGACTTTTTTGGAAGTCAGTGCATCGTATGTGCGATCGACGCAAAATATGATCCTGAAACAAATCGTTATATTGTCTATACTCACGGTGGTCATGAAAAAACATCTCTTGATGCGATTGAATGGGCAAAAGAGGTTGTTCGATTAGGTGCCGGGGAAATTTTATTAACAAGTATGGATTCAGATGGCGAGAAAAAAGGTTTTCGGCTCGATTTAACACAAAAAGTAAGTCAGGCAGTGTCAGTTCCAGTCATCGCTTCAGGAGGAGCTGGATCATTAGATGATTTTTATCAAGTCTTTACTCAAGCACAGGCTGATGCCGCTTTAGCTGCATCAATGTTCCACTATAAAGAAACAACAGTAGGGAAGGTTAAAGCTTACTGCAAACAAAAAGGGGTTCATGTCAGATGGATATAGAAAAGCTTAAATATGACGAAAACGGATTAATTCCTGCTATTATACAAGATGCTCAAAGTAAAGAAGTATTAACTCTTGCTTATATGAATAAAACCTCACTGCAAAAAAGTATAGAGACAAAACAGACTTGGTTTTTTAGTCGATCACGTCAAGAACTTTGGCATAAGGGAGAAACAAGTGGCAATACACAAGATATTGTGGACATAACGTTTGATTGCGATAAGGACGCATTACTAGTCAGAGTAAATCCAAGTGGACCGGCCTGTCACACGGGTGAATATAGCTGTTTCTCTGGTGTGAAAAATGAAACTGAGGAAGCATCTCATAACCGATTTGCCGTTTTAGAAGAACTCGAACGTGTCATTGCGATAAGGGAAGTAGAACGTCCAGAAGGTGCCTATACGACCTATCTTTTTGAAAAAGGGATAGATAAAATTCTAAAAAAAGTTGGGGAAGAAGCGTCTGAAGTCATTATAGCTGCAAAAAACCGAGATATTAGCGAACTCGAATGGGAAACAGCAGATTTATTTTACCATGTATTCGTGATGCTTAGAGAGCAAGGTGTCGGACTTGATCGTATCTTACAAGTCCTTGAGAAACGTCATCATGAAAAAAGTCAATTCGCTAGGCGCAAAGAAAAATAATTGTGAGTAAGCGGGGAAATCACACATGATTTCTCCGTTTATTTTTAAACTTTACAGGTTATACTGTTGAGGTGAAGGCGGTTGATGTGATGGTGGTGTACTTCCTTTATCTGGGCCTATGTTTATTAGGAATCTTCGTTCTTTTTATATTGTTGCTTCTTTTTTGGTCTGTTAAAGCTGAATTAAAAGCCTATTTAAGCCCAAAAGGAATAGGCGTTCATTTTCATATCACCATATTACATAAAAAATTGTTTCACTTTGAACGACATATTTCAAATATTGAAGACCTCCTTGATCCTTTTGTGACGAGTCAAGAACCGTCATTTAATCTATCCCATTTAGAGGATTTTCTGTCAAAGCAGGAACTGTCTATACCGCAAATTAAAAAATCACCTCAATACAAGTTATTAGAAAAAACCATACATATCAATAAGTTAAACTGGAATACAATTCTAGGATTTGGAGATGCGGCGGTTACAGCTACATACTGTGGTTTAGCATGGACAATAAAAGGGATAATAAGTCATTATGCCAAGCAGTTGCTCAATTATCCGCCATCGTTGCATATTTCCCCAGACTATACCAAAAACATATTTTCAAGCGAAGTGATTTGCATATTTTCATTTAAGCTAGGAAAAGCTATTGTGACAGCCTATAAGTTGTCCAAGTATAGGAAAGGGAGGCGGATTTCGTCGTGACAGAACACCCTATTCAAGGATTAATGAAAACAGCCATGGAAAATTTAAAAGAAATGATTGACGTCAATACGATTATCGGTGATCCAATTCAAACTCCCGATGGAAGCATCATTTTAACCGTATCAAAGGTTGGATTTGGTTTTGCGGCTGGTGGTAGTGATTTCGGTCAAGAATCAAATAACGCCAGTTCATCATCATATGAAGAGCAACAAAAATCTGGCTTGCCTTTTGGCGGTGGAAGTGGCGGCGGTGTATCCATTACACCGATTGCTTTCCTGATTGTCGGTATGCAAGGGGTTAAAACCATTCATTTAGATAATAATACGCATCTTTACGAAAAAATACTGGAATTGGCACCCCAAACGGTTGATAAAATCCAAAAAATTCTAGAGAGTAGCAAAAACAAATCATCTGGGAAACAAATGCCGCAAGCACGCCCTAACATGAAACCTAAGAAAATGGATTCAGATCAAAATGATTATTACAGTTAACCAACTCGGTTAACTGTTTTACGTTAATTAAAGAAATTGGGACTCAGCTAAGAATCAATTGATTTGCCATCTAATACTAAGAAAGCTATGATAGACGTAAGGTAGCTTTTTTAGTTTAAACTTTTTAATACATAGGTATCGTATACGGACAGAGCTATGTATTTATTTTACTTGGTCACTATAGAAAAAATAAAGCGTAGGGCCGAATGTATTGCTATTCATTAAAACTTAATAAATAAGGAGTGTTTTTAAATGACAAAAATAACGTTTGGTGGAAATCCTGTTACTTTAGAAGGTCATGAACGAGTTGTTGGAGATAAAGCTCCTTCTTTTACTGTTTTAGACAATGATCTTAATGAAAAAAAACTAGAAGACTATTCAGGCGTTCGGATTATTAGTAGTGTCCCTTCTTTGGATACCGGGGTATGTGATGCTCAAACACGACGATTTAATGAAGAAGTTGGGAAAATAAATGGTGCCAGCGTTCTAACCATTAGTGTAGACTTACCATTTGCCCAAAAACGTTGGTGCGGTGCAGCTGGACTTGAACATGCCATTACATTATCTGATCATCGGGATCTATCATTTGGCCAAGCTTATGGATTAGTGATAAAAGAACTTCGTTTATTAGCTCGCGCCGTATTTGTGGTTGATAGTTCGAATCAGATTGTCTATGCTGAATATGTTAGTGAAGTCACAAATCATCCAAACTACGATGCTGCACTTCAAGCTGCAAAAGAGGCGAAATAAGAGTAAATTTTTTATGTGGGGAAAGTCCCTATGAGGAACCTGAACCTTATCTAATCACCATGAGTTAAAAGCCATTGGAATGTCTGATCGGAGGATATTTTTTTTGCAAAAGTCGATTGTTAATCATTTATTTACGATATTAAATGAATCATCATTACTTATTGAAGAAAGCGAAAATGTGACGTTTCTTGAGGCTCTTTGTCTAACTGGAGAAAATATACTTGAAGATACAGTGAAACAAAAACAGCTAAAGGACAAACTTTTGCCATTATATGAGGCGTATTTTCAAGAAGGAATGACTGCAGAAGATAGCCGAAGAGCTTATCAGCTTGCCACTTTAAAAGGAATGAAATCAGGAACACAGACTACACATCAAATGACACCTGATAGTTTAGTGCTTTTTCTAGGTTATTTGGTATCTAAATTAATTTCAACTTCTTCTGTTTCCCTCTTAGATCCCGCTGTAGGAACAGGAAATCTATTAACGGGTGTCATGAACCAACTTCATTTAGACAGCTTAAAAGCTAGCGGTATAGAAATTGATGATCTATTAGTTAAGTTAGCCTATACAAATGCGAATCTTCAACAAAAAGACATTCAATTCTATCATCAAGATGCACTAAAACCGCTATATATTGACCCTGTTGATGTGACAATTTGTGATGTGCCTGTTGGAGTATATCCTGATGAGTTGGTGAGTCAAACATTCGAATTAGGAAATATAAATGAAAAGTCATTCAGTCATTACATGTTTATTGAGCAAGGCCTAAACTATACTAAACCAGCGGGTTACCTTGTTTACATGGTTCCAAATGACTTATTCAAGCAAGACAAAGACCATGTATTTCATCAATTTATTAAAAAAAATGCTGTTATTTTAGGTTTGTTGCAATTACCAAGTGAATTATTTAGTGATCCAAAGCATGAAAAAAGCATTTTAATTATGCAGAAATTAGATGATTCGATCGAGCCGCCTAAGGAGATGCTGCTCGTTCAGTTACCTTCATTTTCAAAGAAAGAACAAATGGCTGGTATGATAGCAAAAATTAATCATTGGTTTGATGAGCATTTATCTTGATCTGAAGCTATGTTAAAATAAAGTGAAATCTCATTGATTGGGCTACTTCATCCCTATTGATCGTGTTCATGATAATTTAACTTTTTCGATAGCATCCCCCACCTTCACTTAATTAAATTTTTTAAGCCAAAGGTGGGGGTCTTATTGCTCTATTCAAGATATCAAGTCTATTTAACAGTTACTTAAGGAAGGTATACGTGTGAGTACGTTTACTGGGACGTATCTGATGTAAATTTATAAGAGGTTGTTCAAAAAGTCACCAAATGATAAGCTGCGAATTCTCGGTGCCCGCTTGTTTTTCCGGTCCTCAAAACGGCGCCGCCTTGATCTTCTTGCTTCTAATTTGTCATCTTTTTGAACACACACTATAAATAAAAATTGTCTTTATATTATTGCCGCTATAAAATAAGAGAAGGGTTTATGGATTCTTATTCCATAACTAAACAGGTGATAAGTGAAGGGGTGTTAGAGCATGGCTAAAATTATTGCCATTAATGCTGGAAGCTCATCATTAAAATTTCAACTTCTTGATATGCCTAAAGAACAGGTCATTGCAAAGGGATCTTTTGAACGAATAGGTCTTCCTCAATCCACTTTTTCTATGACTTATAAAGGAGAAAAATGGGAAGAAACAACGTCTATTTTCGATCATAGTGATGCGGTACGTATACTCTTAGATTATCTGATAGATCGAGGAGTGGTGCAATCATTAACGGAAATAGGTGGTATTGGGCATCGTGTTGTTCATGGGGGAGAGGCTTTTAATGACTCTGCTTTAGTGACTGAAGATGTTCTAAAGAAAATTGAAGACTTGTCAGAACTCGCGCCATTACATAATCCAGCAAACTTGGTTGGTATTCGGGCCTTTCAACAAATTTTACCACATGTCCCTTCTGTCGTTGTGTTCGATACAGCCTTTCATCAATCGATGCCTAAAGAATCGTATCTCTATAGTCTTCCTTATGAATACTACGAAAATTATAGTATTCGAAAATACGGGTTTCATGGAACTTCGCATCAATATGTGTCAATTAAAGCGGCTGAGATATTAAATCAACCTATTGAAGACTTGAAACTTATTTCTTGTCATCTTGGAAATGGTGCAAGTATCACGGCTATTAAAGGTGGTAAATCGTATGACACTTCAATGGGATTCACGCCGCTTGCGGGATTGACTATGGGTACACGATCTGGCGATATTGATCCTGCATTAATTCCCTATATAATGGAAAAAACAGGACAAAATGCGAGTGAAGTTGTTAATGTTTTAAATAAGAAAAGTGGATTACTTGGATTATCGGGATTTTCGAGTGATTTAAGAGATATTGAATCCGAGATGGTCAAAGGACATGAACGTGCTAAACTTGCACTATCCATATTTGTTGAGAGAATTCAAAAATATATTGGATCATATGTTGCAAAAATGCAAGGTGTAGATGCTATTATTTTTACGGCAGGTATCGGTGAAAATAGTTACCATATTAGGGAAAATGTGACTGACGGTCTTAAATGGATGGGTGTTGCTTTAGACAATGAACGCAATCGAAAGGTTTCTGGAGAAACAATCATCAGTACACCAGAGTCAAAAGTGAAGGTTTTGGTCATCCCAACGAATGAGGAAGTCATGATTGCCAGAGATACGATACGAATTTCAGAAAGAGTCGATAGTTAATAAGAAATGATCCAAACATTTGTGTTGGATCATTTTTTTTATCTAAAGTGCGTGTTCAAAAAGGTGACAAATGAAAAGGGTTACTGGCTAAGTACGCTGGCATCCTGCAAGAAACGCCAGTTACTTGCCCGTCCTGGGTGTTGTCGGAAGGCTAAGAGTGGCGCAGTTTCTTAGGACCGGCATTCCTCGCGTTGTGGTAGCTTTAGGCGCCAGCCACAGGATGTGAGCGGTTTTAGCTAGAGATCCTCTTGTATCCGCTACATGAGGACCGGAAAAACAAGCGGTCGCCGAGATTCGTTGCTTATCATTTGTGTCTTTTTGAACAACCTCTCTAATACAAAATTTTTATTAGCAAAAAAACACGTAAAATTTCTATAAGTTATGTTTTAAATTTGTTGCAATGGGGTATAGAAAAATACGGGTATGGTTTGCATAAATTGCTCCTATCCTGTAACCTAGTACAAAGAAGAACCATTCACTCTAGTTTTTATTGGTGCAAGCATAGAAGTGTAGTGGCTTAATACCTTAATTCTAATGGGAGGTATAAACCGTCTTTATCCATTTATTTTAATCGGGAAGAGGTTAGGTGAAATTGTTAATAAGTTAAATTAGCCATTATTTTAAGAATTGCTTCGTAGCTATGTATAAAATGCTTTTGCCTTAATTATAACGTGTATTCAAAATGCCAAAAACGTCATAGGGCAAAGTAGTTATCTGACAAAGTGGTTTTTTTGAAAGAAAGTATTGCCTCTTTTTTTCTCCGCATGACAAAAGGAATCATTTATCCACATGAAACGCCATTAAATTTCTATTCAATTTATACATATTATGGGCTTACCCGAGAGTTTTTGCAATTCAACTTCGTCTATAAAGAGTGAATAATAAACACGCTACTTTATTTCGTGTATTGAGGACAAGGTATGGTTATTTTCTCCTAATGAACAGTCAGTAAAATCAAAGAAGCCTAAATTAAAGATGACGACCACTAAAAGTTCGTTTAATTTAATTTACCATTAAGTGTGAAAAAATACCACCAATCGAAAAGTATACTTTTTACTATATTGCTAAGCCAATATCGAAATCCTTTTTATCACTTATTGAAGTAGCAAGGGATGTGATTTATTAGCTAGAATTTTCTAATTAAGAAGAATCTAAAACGGTTAAATTATGTCTGGTCGTACTTTTATTATTTTTTATATTGGGGGATGACATGTTTAAAAGAAAAAAATCAATAAAAAGAATGCAAGCTAATGTAAAGACAAATCAAATGAAAAAAACTCTTAGTTTGTGGCAGTTAGTGGCCATCGGTTTAGGAGGGATCATTGGTGTTGGTGTCTTTGTGCTAACAGGACAAGTGGCCCATGATTATGCCGGACCGGGAGTTGCGTTGTCATTTATTATTGCTGGTCTTTGTAGTGCAGCAGCAGCACTTTGCTATGCAGAATTTTCAGGATTAATTCCTGTAGCAGGAAGTGCCTATACATATAGTTATGCGGTATTAGGTGAATTTTTTGCTTGGTTTATAGGATGGGACATTTTGCTCGAGTATACCCTTGTTGTTTCTGTTGTTGCCATAGGTTGGGCAGGCTACTTTGGATCAATATTAGATGTATTTGGGATTCATTTACCTGTTTGGGCACAAGGAGCCATGGGGACAGGAGATGGTCATGTTTTCAATGTACTTGCGTTTATTGTAAGCATGGGTATGGCGATTCTATTATCCGGTGGTATGAAGATGGCTGCGAAATTCAATACTTGGCTTGTTATTATTAAAATTGCAGCTATTTTGCTTATTATTATTGCAGGTTCCTTTTTTATTAACAAAGCGAACTGGCATCCATTTATGCCTCATGGATTTGGTGGTGTTATGACCGGTGCTTCGATTGTCTTCTTTGCCGTATTTGGTTATGACACGTTAACGACTGCAGCTGAAGAAGCAAAAAATCCTAGACGAGATCTGCCACTTGCTGTGATGATTTCGTTAGTCATTGCGCTCATTTTGTATGTTTGTGTAACATTAGTCATTACAGGGATGGTTCCTTTAAGTGTCTTAGGGTCAGCAGCGCCTGTAGCGGATGCCTTTAAAGTTGCTAACTTGCCTTGGATTGGTTTTATCATCGCCATTAGTGCGGTAGTTGGTATTACGTCTGTTATCTTTTCGTTTTTACTTGGTGCATCACGTATTTGGTTTTCAATGAGTCGTGACGGTTTACTACCAGCTTATTTTTCAAAATTACATGCAAAATATAAAACTCCACACCGAACAACGTTAATAGTAGGTCTTGTATCGGGTACGTTAGCAGGACTATTTCCGCTAGGTGTCATATCTGAAATGGTTAACATTGGAACGTTGTCAGCCTTTTTCTTAATTTGTGCGTCCATTATTGTGCTGCGAGTTCAACAACCCAATTTACCACGTAAATTTAAAACACCTCTTGTACCTTTTATCCCTATTGTTGGTATGGTGTCATGCTTACTCTTGATGATTGAATTGCCTCTTGGTACATGGATTCGTTTTATTATTTGGTTAGCGATTGGTTTAGTGGTGTACTACACATATGGTGTTCACCATAGTAAGGTAAAAGCTCGATTAGAACAAGAAAAAATAGGATAAGTTTAAAAAACAAAGGGATTTAACTCCCTTTGTTTTTATTTATAAAAATTATATTAATTTACAGGTTAATTCGCATAATATCGCTTAAAACGAATGAGTCAAAGACGATTTCATCAACACTTTCCATTTACATAGAATAACGTAAAATTCCCGATGAAGGTTTTTTCTTTTTTTCAAATATGACAAATTTGAAAAAAGCCAAAATGACAAACGCTTACATCAATATTTGATCTTTTCAGATGATTTTAATACTATATAATAGACATATAGATTCGTGTGAGAATAAGTAACATAAAATGATAAGAATGTTACCGCACAATCTATTAACGTTTTCATAAGATACTATTATTATATGTACGGGTTCGAAAAGTGCCTTCGCTATGTTACAGAAAATCAAAGGTCCGCCATAGGCAGAATGCATCGTAAACTCATTCATCTATTCAATGGACTCTTCACTGCTGCATTAGTTCTATGCCTTTTTGAACGACTAATAATCATTTTTAGGGAGGAATTTAGTTATGCTAGTAGGTATTCCAAAGGAGATTAAAAACAACGAAAACCGTGTTGCTATCACACCAGCGGGTGTCGCAAACTTAGTCCATGCGGGACATCAAGTTTTTGTTGAAAAATCAGCGGGAGTAGGATCTGGTTTTTCGGATGATCAATATACTGTGGCTGGTGCAAAAGTTGTTACAACAGAAGAAGCTTGGTCTGTAGATATGGTGATGAAAGTAAAAGAACCACTTCCTGAAGAATATGGATATTTCCATGAAGGTCTTATTTTGTTCACTTATTTACATTTGGCACCAGAACCTGCATTAACTAAAGCCTTGACCGACAACAAGGTCGTTGGTATTGCTTACGAAACCGTTCAATTATCAAATGGAGTCCTTCCATTATTAGTGCCAATGAGTGAAGTAGCTGGTAGAATGGCCACTCAAATTGGTGCGCAATTCCTTGAGCAACCACATGGTGGAAAAGGTATTTTACTTGGTGGCATACCTGGTGTAAGTAGAGGGAAAGTGGTTATTGTTGGTGGTGGCCACGTGGGAACGAATGCAGCAAAAGTTGCCATTGGTCTAGGTGCTGATGTGACCATTTTAGATTTGAATCCAGAACGCTTACGTCAATTGGATGATATTTTTGGTCATAATATTAATACGCTTATCTCTAACCCTTATAATCTAGCAGAAGCGGTTTCTGAAGCTGATCTTGTTGTAGGTGCTGTACTCATTCCAGGTGCTAAAGCTCCTAAGCTTGTTACAGAAGATATGATTAAATCAATGAAAGATGGTTCAGTCATAATTGATGTTGCTATTGACCAAGGCGGGATTTTTGAAACAACGGATAAAATTACGACTCATGATGATCCAACTTATGTCAAACATGGTGTTGTTCATTATGCTGTTGCTAACATGCCAGGTGCGGTTCCAAGGACGTCTACTCTTGGTTTAACAAATTGTACGGTGCCATATGCCATTCAAATTGCCAATAAAGGCTATGCAAAAGCGTGCTTAGAAGATGAAGCGTTGTTGAAAGGGATTAACACACTAGATGGGTATGTCACATTTAAAGCTGTTGCTGAAGCACATGGTTTAGATTATAAAGATGCAAAAGAACTTTTAGAATCAAGCCCTAGTCATGCTATCTAATGGTACGGTAAAACATCAAATAATATAATATTCACCATTTTTGGCTCGTTTTTAGCATGTATCAAAATGAGTTTAAATAATCAACATGTCCTTATTTTTTCGACCAGCCGGGAACACTCGTGACTTCAGTTGTGAAAGTTCAAAATAGAGGTCATAGACTTTTTTATAATTTGTATATTTCATGATGTTGTAAGTACTCAATCGTATGAAATATGAATTAAAAACTAACCCCTAAATCTTTTCTGATTTAGGGGTTAACCTTTTGGTTAAATATTAAGGGACAATGATTAACTCTTTTGGAAAGCTTGTTAACGATAAAGGACCGTCTTCGCTAATATAAATGTCATCTTCAATACGAACACCGCCGATATTGGGAATATAAATGCCTGGTTCAATGGTAAAGACCATACCCTTTGTTAATTTATTATCGTTATTCATACTCATCGAAGGAGCTTCGTGTGCACCTAAGCCTAATCCGTGTCCCAGACGATGAGTGAAATAGTTACCATAACCTTTATCTGAGATAATTTGCCGGGCGATTTTATCAAGATCTCCAATACGGAAATCGATTTGACAAGCATCAATAGCTGCTTTCTCTGCCTTAAGAACGGTATTGTAAATATCAATCTGTGCATCTGAGGCATGTTTATAAGCAACTGTTCGTGTGATATCTGAACAATAGCCATCGACAATGACACCTAAGTCAAAAAGGATAAAATCACCTTCTTTAATTTGGCGTGTTCCCGGGGTGCCATGTGGAAGGGCTGTTTTTTCTCCGGTTAAAACCATTGTGTCAAACGCCATCTCCGAATATCCTCTTTTGGTCAGTTCGTATTCAATTTCTGCTACAATTGCTTGCTCAGTTCTCCCTTTTTTGATAGCATCAATACCAACTTTTACAGCATAGTCAGCCATCTCTCCAGCTTTTTTCATGGCTTCTAATTCTTCTTCATCTTTCCTATTTCTTAAGGCATTAATGATAGGTTCAATGGATGTAAATGTATAGGAACCATGATACTCTTTTAGTTTTAATGCTTTTTGATACGGTAGAGTGGATGTTTCGATAGCAACAGTCTCACTTGTCTTATGCTTATTTTCCAACTGTTTTTTCACAAAAATCCACGGGTCTTCATGATCTTGGTAACCAATGATTTCATATTCAAAACCTGATTCAGACGCTCTTATAACCTCGAGTTCAGGGCAGACGAGAAATGGCGTGTCATCTGGAAATACAAATAAACCAAGAAATCGTTCATGTGGATCACATTTGAATTTCGTTAAATAGAACACATTTGTAGGATCGGAGATAAACGTAAATGTAGCATGATTGGCTTTAAGCCATTCTTGAATTTTTACCAAACGTGTATTCATGGTATCACTCCTAATGACGTTTTAATGGGAAAAAAGTTTTTAACGGTTTTACATCGGTTGATTCAAAAGAAATTAAGGTCTTAATCAAAATCATGATTATCAGTATGTAATCGATATAAAAGGGCAGTAACACTTTCTTTCTATTCTCTTAAAGAGGTTGTTCAAAAAGTCACCAAATGATAAGCTACGAATCTCGGCGTTGGCTTGTTTTTCCGGTTCTCATGTAGTAAAAACCTACATTCCGGTCCTCAAAACTGCGCCGCCTTGATCTTCTTGCTTCTAATTTGCCACCTTTTTGAACACGCACTTAAAGGTTAAATTATAGTTGAACATAGATTAACTTTAACATAGATGAAATATGATGTGTACGGAAAGCTAGTTTGACTTGTTATAATATACTTAGGATAATAAAATAGGTATTGATAAATGGTATCGCGACCCTGTTAAAATCATCATGAATGATAACTCATGGCATCATCTTACAGTACATCGTGTTTGATAAGAAAGTCTTATTCCTCAACTAATCTAAAAATAACCATTGTATAGAGAATGGTGGTGAAACAATGCCGACAAAACAAGAACAAATTATTCAGTATATTATTAATTTAAAAAGTGGAGAAAAAATTTCCGTCCGTCAAATTGCAGCCCAATTGCATGTTAGTGAGGGCACTGCTTATCGAGCCATTAAAGAAGCAGAGCACCAAGGATATGTAAGTACGATTGAACGTGTTGGTACGGTTAGAATAGAAAATAAAGAAAACCGTAAATTCGACGTGCTAACCTATTCAGAAGTTGTCAATATTGTGGACGGCACTGTTTTAGGCGGCGAGGGAGGCTTATCAAAGACACTTAATCGCTTTATCATAGGTGCCATGCAGTTGGACGCGATGCTTAGATACGTTGAAGCAGGTGATCTTTTAATCATCGGAAATCGAGAAAATGTTCATCAATATGCATTAAATAGCGGTGCCTCCATGCTTATTACAGGGGGGTTCGATACGTCATCAGAAATTAAAAAAATGGCCAATGAATTGAACTTGCCGGTTATATCAACATCTTATGATACTTTTACGGTAGCAACGATGATTAATCGGGCGATAGATGATCGACTCATAAAAAAAGAAATCATGCATGTTGAAGATATATTAACTCCTTTATCCCATACTTCCTATCTTTATGAAACGGATAAAGTTAAAGACTGGATCATCTTAAATCATAAAACATCACACCAACGTTATCCTGTCGTCAATCAGGATCTAAAAGTAGTGGGTATTATAACGACTAATGATGGATTAGATCATGATGAAAGCAGCCTGATCAAAGATGTCATGATCAAACAACCAATTACAGCTAGCCCATCGATGACTGTGACTTCCGCGGCACATATGATGATATGGGAAGATATCAAATGTTTACCTATTGTTGATGCTAACAAACATCTTCTCGGTATTATCACTCAGCAAGATGTTCTAAAGGCTATACAAACCGCCCAACGTCAACCACAAGTCGGTGAAACAATAGATGATCATATTGCATCACGAATTATCGAAAGTGATTCACACCAATCTTTCTATGAATGTGTTGTGACACCTCAAATGACGGATCTATTAGGTACTCTATCCTATGGCATTCTAACATCGATTGTCACTACAGTAGGACGAAGAGAAATGTCGCGTCACCGAAAGGGAGATCTTGCGATTGAAAATGTCTCTCTTTATTTATTTAAACCGATTCAAATTGATCAAAAGATACATATTAAACCGAACATATTAGATCTAACACGACGAAACAGTAAAATCGATATAGGCGTTTATGTGCATGATACACTTTGTGGTAAAGCGATGCTCAGTGTCCAATTTATCCCACATTAACAAATGCATTCATGAAAAACAGATGGGCATTAAATAGCCTAATCATGAGCGTAACGGTCGATGGGGAACGTAAGCAACTTAATTCTAGCTATTAGATGAGGAGAGAACACATGATCGAAGACATTTTAGCTTGTATAAAAGAGTATGAAACCATTATTATTCACCGGCATATCAGACCTGACCCGGATGCACTTGGCTCACAAGGTGGACTTCAGTTATTCATTAAAGATAACTTTCCTGAGAAGAAGGTTTTTGTTGTAGGGGAGGAAGTTCCATCATTAATGTTTTTAAACCGTATGGACATCATTGATGACAGCATTTATCAAAATGCGCTCGTCATTGTTTGTGATACAGCCAATCAAGACCGAGTAAGTGATAACCGATATCACCTCGGGCAGAAGTTAATTAAAATAGATCACCATCCTGTCGTTGATCAATATGGAGATATTCAATGGGTGGATACAACGGCAAGTTCAGTTAGTGAAATGATTGCAAGTATCTATTTGAAAAAACCTGAACTCACATTGTCTGTGGAAGCGGCTAGACTTTTATATGCTGGAATCATTGGTGATACTGGACGCTTTCTTTTTCCAAATGCGACGCCAGAAACGTTTCACATTGTATCTCAATTAGTTGCGAAACCTTTTAGTCGGCAAAATCTCTATGAATCGTTATATAAATCGAGCTTAGCTCTTATGCATCTAAAAGGTTATGTACTCCAACATTTTGATCTAAATGACTCAGGACTCGGATCCATTCGATTAACACGTGAAGTACTAGATTCATTTCAAGTAAACTCACAAGAAGCCTCACAGTTAGTGAGTGCCTTCTCCGATGTTGAAAATCTGAAGGTTTGGGTTGTGTTCGTTCAAGAAGATGATCAAATCCGAGCACGCCTCCGTTCAAAAGGACCCAAAATTAATACTATTGCAGAAAAATACCACGGTGGAGGCCATCCTTTGGCATCCGGTGCAACGGTTTATTCTTGGAAAGAGGCCGATTCTTTAATGCAAGATTTAAACAAATTACTATAAGAGGTTGTTCAAAAAGTCACCAAATGATAAGCTGCGAATCTCGGCGTTGGCTTGTTTTTCCGGTCCTCATGTAGTAAAAACCTACATTCCGGTCCTCAAAACAGCGCCGCCTTGATCTTCTTGCTTCTAATTTGCCACCTTTTTGAACACTCACTATAAATTAACGTGCTTTTTCATCAATGTGAACTATTCTTACATTGACTTCAAGAGTTGAGAAAATGACGAGAGTTTGGATTTTAAATTGATAATCCATCCGATCGGTTGTATATGTTCTTTTTTCAATGGTGTTATAGATAAGTTCTTTATTTATAGCAACGGACTCAATATCATTATTGATTAATGAACGTAAGTCCCTCGTCATTTGCTCTTCTAAATCGTAACGTAAAATTTTTTCGATTTTTGAATTCTCTATGGTGACTTTAATATCTTGAATGGTAACTTTCTTTTCAAGTAGATCATTCTTTTGGTCTTGTTCTTCTAAGAGTGTTTTTTTATGGGCTTGAAGTGTTTTTATCTTTGTCTCTTGTTCGTAGATCTTTTGTATTTGCCTCTCTTGCGCCATTCCAAAAAGGAGAATAAAGAAAGAAAAACCAATCATCGTTCCTACGATAATTCCCGCTAAAAATCTTTGCCAACTGGGCATGCGATAGTATGGTGGTAGTCTCATGAAGTTATTCCTGTGTCATCCAATGAATGATAATGCTTGCCGTATGGGCACCGGTCATGGCTGAAGCGATTAATAACAAATGTTTAACAACTTCAATAGGAGAGCCATCTAAGAAACCTTTCTCAAGATTCTCGATTGTATCAAAAGTGCCACCGATGGCTGTGACGACAGCCCAAATTTTCATGTTAGCTGCCAGTCGGTTCATTTCAGAGAAAGCGGGACTACTTACAAAAAAAGCACCAATTCCTCCAACAATACAGCCGCCAATAATAACACCAAAAGCAATAAAGAAATTCATAATGGCTGTCGTTGCAAACATCCGAAAGTCCATACCTATCACTCCTTAAATATGGCGTTTTAGAGACAGAATGTCCTATTTACATCATATGGACGAGACCTCTTAGGTATGACGGATTTACAACGAGGAATCGGTGTCTTTATAAGAGGTTGTTCAAAAAGTCACCCAAATGATAAGCTACGAATCTCGGCGCCTGCTCGTTTTTCCGGTCCTCATGTCGTGGATTTAAGAGGGTCGCTGGCTAAAATCGCTCACGTCCTGTGGCGGGCGCCTGAAGCTACCACATCCTATGGAAAGCCGGTCCTAAGGAACTGCGGACGCTCTTAGCCTCCGACGCCCAGGACGGGCTAGTACTGGCGTTTCTTGCAGGATGCCAGCGTACTTAGCCAGTAACCCTTTTCATTTGCCACCTTTTTGAACACGTATTATAAACAAGGAAAGGAGGAAATAAAATGACTTTTGTACATCTGCATGTTCACAGTGAATATAGTTTGTTAGATAGTACATGCCGTATGAGATCGTTGGTTGAACGAGCAAAAACAATGGGTTATAAGGCCCTTGCTTTAACGGATAAACAAACCCTCTATGGGACCATTCCGTTCTATAAAGCATGCCTTGAAAATGACATTCATCCTGTTATTGGAATAGAAGTCTATATGGAAGTTGAACATGACGTGCCAAAAAGAAGAGAAGATTGGCCAGAAGACTATTCCATCGTGCTGTTGGCTAAAAATCAACAAGGCTATCGAAACTTAGTTGAAATAAGTTCAATTATTCAACAAAAATCAGTTAAACGCCTAAAGCGTACTGAATTAGAGACTTATTCTGATGGATTAATTGTGTTGTCTTCTGGAACAAGTGGCCTAATTGGTTCATATTTGATTCAGGGAAGAAAAGAAGAGGCTATGGAAGCCGTAACGTGGCTTCATCGAACCTTTCAAAAAGATTTTTATCTTGAAGTTCAAAATCATGGTGAAGCTTTTGAAAGAGAGATGATGCTTGAGTATCTCAATTACAGTAAGTCATTTCATATTTCGCTTGTCGCGACAAATGACGTTCATTATCTTGATAAAGCGGATGCAAAGGCTTATGACTGTTTGACGTGTATACGAACAGGGAGTAAAATTCAAAATTTCGTCAAAAAACATAAATCAACGGAGTATTATTTCAAATCTCCAAACGAAATGAAACAGATTTTCACAAGTTACCCAGAGGCCATAGATCGAACAGAGGAGATTGCTTTCCAATGTCAAGTCAAGTTTGACTTTGATGCTCTTCAGCTTCCTAAATATAAAATCGAAGGTGCAGATGATGCGAGCTCCTTATTAAGAAAACTATGTATGCGTGGACTTGCGAAAAGATATAGCCGTTTAACGGATGAAATTCAATCACGTTTGGAAAAAGAACTCGCTATTATTCATGATATGGGCTTTGATGATTACTTTTTAATTGTTTGGGACTTACTTGCTTATGCCAGAAAAAATGAAATAGAGCCAGGACCTGGTAGAGGATCTGCTGCAGGATCCTTAGTCGCCTATTTGTTGCATATTACAGATGTTGATCCAATTAAATATCAACTTCTTTTTGAACGATTTCTGAATCCTGAACGTGTCACGATGCCGGATATTGATATCGATTTTCCAGATCGAGAACGGGATAAGATGATCTCTTATGTTAGTCAAAAATATGGCTCGGACCATGTTGCACAAATTATTACATTCGGTACTCTGGCTGCTAAAGCAGCCATACGTGATGTTGGTAAAGTCCTGGATATTGATGGCATGACCATGAATAAAGTAGCTAAAAGTATTCCATCAAGACCTGGCATAACGCTTCAAAGAGCCATTGAGGAATCCGCAGAGCTCAGGCAACTTATTAAACAATCCAAAGAGATAGAGTATCTTTTGACTTTATCCCAAAAGGTTGAAGGGGTTCCAAGACATTCATCTATTCATGCCGCTGGAGTGGTTATAAGCGAAAAACCATTAAAAACATTGGTGCCGACTCAGCCAGGGCATGATGATGTGATGATTACCCAATTTCCAATGGAGAATCTTGAAGAACTTGGTTTGTTAAAAATCGATTTTTTAGGGCTAAGGAATTTAACGTTGATACAAGACGTTTTAGCTTTAATTCAAGATCATACAGGTCAAAAGATTGATCTTTCAACAATCCCAATGGACGATAGTGATACGTTTAAAATGCTTTCAGAAGGAGATACAACAGGAGTATTTCAACTTGAATCGGATGGTATGCGAGCGGTGTTAAAACGTCTTCTTCCTAATACTTTCGAAGATATTGTCGCTGTTAATGCCTTATATCGACCAGGACCAATGAATAGTACACAAGTTTACATTGATTGTAAGCATGGAAAGAAAGCGGTCCAATATCCTCATCCTGATTTGGCACCTATTTTAAAAATGACCTACGGCGTGATTGTTTATCAAGAGCAAATTATGAGCATTGCGAATGTTATGGCTGGGTATTCATTAGGACAAGCCGATATTTTGAGAAGAGCCGTTTCAAAGAAGAAGAGACACATTCTAGATGAACAAAAACAATCCTTTATCTTGGGCTGTCAAAAGAATGGTTATACAAAACAGCTTTCAGAGTCTGTTTATGACCTGATTGTACGATTTGCTGACTATGGATTTAACCGCAGTCATGCAGTTGCTTATAGTCTGATTGCCTATCGAATGGCTTATTTAAAAGTCCATTATCCCAAAGCGTTTATAACGGCCCACTTATCTAGCGTGCATCATGATCAGGATAAATGTCATAATGCGATAAATGAAGCAAAACGAAAGGGAATGGTTTTCTTTCCACCTTCTATTAATCATAGTGGAGCTTACTTTACTTGGACAGAAAAAGGGATTCGCTTTGGTTTAGGACTTGTCAAAGGCGTGGGTAACAAGGTGGTTCAAGATATTCTCATGAGTAGAAAAAAAGGACCTTTCAAAAGTTTATTTGACTTTTGCAGGCGCGTCTCATTAACAAGAGTGAATCGAAAAGCCATTGAATCTCTCATATTTGCTGGAGCAATGGATGAATTTGGTATTGATCGAGCCATTCTATTAGCTACACTTGAGAATGCCATGCACTATTCGGAAAAATACACCCATACAAATGTGGATCAAGTATCATTTGAAATGGATGAAGTGGAACCAGAGTATATACAAGTTCCTCCACTTTCTGAACGTGAAAAAATTGAATATGAAAAAGAAGCCTTAGGGATATTTGTCTCAGCTCATCCGATCGAGCCTTTTCGATGGCAATTATCGAAACAAATGAAAACCATTGATTGGGTCAAAAGTCAGACCAATGGAACATCGGTAGTTTTAGGTGCAGTAATCGAAAAAAACAAGTGCATACGAACAAAAAAAGGACAAATGATGTCTTTTTTAACATTAAGCGATGAAACGGGTCAGTTGGAAGCGATTTGTTTTCCAAACGTTCACGAAGAAAATACCCGCTTCATCCAAAATGGCCAACTTCTATTTGTAAAAGGCACACTAGAAATCGGTCAACATGAAAAAAAGCTCATTGTGAAGCAAATGATGGATCTAGAACAATATATGCAATCACGTGTGGCTCGTGTTTTTATTCGGATTGATAAGGAACACGAAAAAAATTCAATATTAAAGCACTTACATGACGTATTACAATTGCATCCTGGCGCTCATCCTGTTATTATTCACTATGGTCGATCAGGAAAAACAGTTCAACTACCCGATCAATATCGTCTAAATATCGAAAAGTCAACCCTAAACAAGTTAAAAAATATCATTGGTCATAAAAATGTAATTATTAAATCCATATAAGCCTTTTATTTAAATTTTATCTTCTGATATAATAGTGTAGTTTAGTAAGGGTTGTTTTCATATTTATAGATTATTTCCTTTCTATTTATGTTATGGTCATGTTATGCCTATTTCATTGTTGTCTCTTTTTTATTCGTATGTACACCTCCTTTACATATAGATAATCAAAAAGAAAAAGGCAGACACTTTAACAGGGCCATGTCTTCAAGCTTTGTTCTGATTTCACAGGACAAGTGAATTGGATGATCTCATGACAAAGTCTTGCAAAATAGAGATAGAAATGTTTGTTATGAGGCAAAAAAACGATTATTTTAAAAGATTAGAGGGTGTATCTATTTGTTAAAGGACTTTTTTATAAAAAAGAAAAAGTACGCAACCGTTCCCTCCACTAAATCAAAAATCGGCGTACCTGAAGGCATTATGAAGAAATGCCCAAGTTGTAAAAAAATTATGTATGCCAAAGAGCTTCAAAAATATTTATATGTTTGTCAATCATGTGGTTATCATTATCCCGTGAGTGCTTTTGAAAGAATTGAGATGCTTCTTGATCCAGAATCATTCATTCCTTTCGATCAAGACTTAATCTCAAAGAACCCACTCGATTTTCCAAATTATCTAGAAAAATTAGAGAAAGATAAGAAAAAATCGGGGCTTAATGAAGCGGTGGTAACGGGAAAAGGGAAAATAGAGGGATATGACACGGCTATTGCTATTATGGACTCAAACTTCAGGATGGGGAGTATGGGGTCAGTTGTCGGAGAGAAAATTACAAGAGCGATTGAATACGCAAAGGATCACGGTCTCCCAATCATTATTTTCTCCGCATCCGGAGGAGCACGTATGCAGGAAGGCATCCTTAGTCTCATGCAAATGGCTAAAACGAGCGCTGTTCTCAAACAATTTAGCAATGCTGGTGGATTATTCATTTCTTATATGACACACCCGACAACAGGTGGTGTCACAGCTAGTTTTGCCTCATTGGGTGATTATAACTTTGCTGAACCTGGTGCTTTAATTGGATTTGCTGGTAGAAGAATTATTGAACAAACGATTCGTGAAGAGTTACCGGATGATTTTCAGAAAGCAGAGTTTCTTTTAGAGCATGGGCAACTAGATAAGGTCATTCCACGAAGCAAAATGAAAGAAACCTTAGCAACTGTTCTATCGATTCACACTAAAGGAGGTGATGAACAGTGGCACCGGGATTAGAATTTGAAAAGCCAATCAATGAATTAAAGGCAAAAATAAAAGAACTTAATCAATTTATGGATGAAAAAGGGATTGACCTGACTGATGAATTAAATCATTTAAAGAAACGTCTCGACGAGGTAGAAAAAGACACGTATAGTCGTATGACACCTTGGGATCGTGTACAAATCGCGAGACACATGGAACGTCCAACTACACTTGATTATATTTCTTTTCTTTTTACAGACTTTATCGAATGTCATGGTGATCGATTATATGGCGATGATACGGCTATTGTTGGTGGCATTGCTAGATATCGAGGACTTCCTGTGACGATCATCGGTGAGCAGCGTGGTCGTGATACTAAAGAGAATCTAAAAAGAAACTTTGGTATGCCACAGCCAGAAGGTTACCGAAAAGCCTTACGTTTGATGAAACAAGCCGAGAAATTCAATCGTCCTATCGTTACATTCATTGATACAAAAGGTGCGTTTCCTGGGAAAACGGCTGAAGAACGTGGACAAGGCGAAGCTATTGCAAGAAACTTACTTGAAATGGCTGGACTTAAAGTTCCCATCGTCTGTATCGTGATTGGTGAGGGCGCAAGTGGTGGAGCACTTGCGATTGGTGTTGGCGATCAAATTCTAATGCTAGAGAACTCATGGTACTCTGTTATTTCTCCTGAAAGTGCAGCTGCACTTTTATGGAAAGATGCAAGTCAAGCAGAACGAGCTGCACAAACGATGAAAATTACAGCGCCAGACTTAAAAGAGTTTGGTATTGTAGATAAAGTGATTCCAGAAGTTTTAGGTGGTGCACATCATGATCCCAAAACTCAAGCCAATATTATTGATGAATACCTTAAAGATGCACTATCATCACTTATTCAACTGAAGGGTGACGAATTGGTTCATCGGAGACTAGAGAAGTATCGTGCCATTGGTGATTATTCTCTTGTTAAGGATGACATCTTAAGCGAGTAATTAATAAAAGCCAATTTAGGGTAGATCTAGATTGTTTAGCTTTTTTTTGGGAATGATAGAATGAGTAAGTAAAAACATGGGGTATTCTGTCTGATTATAATAACTCCTGGGGTGATAAAAATGAAAAAAATTGGTGTTTTAACGAGTGGCGGCGATTCACCTGGAATGAACGCAGCTGTTCGAGCGGTTGTAAGAAAAGCTATTTTTCATGGTCTAGAAGTATACGGTATTTACCAAGGGTATAGAGGCCTTATTGATGGCCATATCGAGAAACTTGAAGTTGGTTCAGTTGGAGATATCATTCACCGCGGAGGTACAATTCTTTATACGGCTCGTTGTGAAGAATTTAAAACTGAAGAAGGACGCGCTAAAGCGATCAAACAACTTGAAAAGTATGGAATAGAAGGTCTCGTGGTCATTGGAGGGGATGGTTCTTTCCATGGCGCAGTTAAATTAACAGAACTTGGTTTCCCTACTATCGGTATTCCAGGAACGATTGATAACGATATTCCAGGAACAGATTGGACAATCGGTTTTGATACAGCGCTTAATACGGTTATTGATGCTATTGATAAAATTCGTGATACAGCTACATCACATGACCGTCAATTTATTATCGAAGTTATGGGAAGAAATGCTGGAGATATTGCATTATGGTCAGGTGTTGCTGACGGTGCCGAAAGCATCCTCATTCCAGAAGACACAAGTACCATTGATGATGTTGTCAACCGCATCAGGCAAGGCAAAAACCGTGGTAAAGAACACAGTATCATCATTGTTGCAGAAGGTGTAGGTTCAGCTAGTGAAGTTGCCGCTGCAATCAAAGAAAAGACAGACATTGATACACGTGTGACGGTACTTGGTCATATTCAACGTGGTGGTACACCTTCAGCATTTGATCGAGTGCTTGCAAGCCGATTAGGCGCAAAAGCAGTGGAATTATTGATTGAAGGCCAACAAGGACGTATGGTTGGTATTCAAGACAATAAAATTGTACACCATGATATACTTGATGTACTTACCAAAAAGCATGAGATCTGCAAAGATATGATCTCTCTAGCAAAAGAATTATCTATTTAATTAACGGAGGTTTTTATAACATGAAAAAAACAAAAATAGTTTGTACGATTGGACCAGCTAGTGAAAGCGTAGATAAACTTGTTGAATTAATTAATGCAGGAATGAACGTAGCACGTTTAAATTTCTCCCATGGTGACCATGACGAACACCGTGCAAGAATTGAAAATATCCGTGAAGCAATTAAAATCACTGGTAAAGACGTTGCTTTACTACTTGATACAAAAGGTCCAGAAATCCGCACCGGTGACATGGCTACAAAAGAAGTTCTTCTTGAAAAAGGAACTAACGTAACTGTATCAATGGAACCTGTGTTAGGAACGAAAGAAAAATTCTCTGTTACATACACAGACCTTGTTAATGATGTAAATGTAGGATCAAAAATTCTTTTAGATGATGGTCTTGTTGAACTTGAAGTTACAGGTAAGAGTGACTCTGAAATCTATACAACTGTATTAAACACAGGAGTCCTCAAAAGTAAAAAAGGGGTTAACGTACCTAACGTTAGCGTAAACCTTCCAGGTATTACTGAAAAAGATGCAAATGACATTATTTTCGGTATCGGCGAAGGTATTGAATTTATTGCCGCTTCTTTTGTACGTCGTCCTTCTGATGTTCTAGACATTCGTAACCTCCTTAAAGAGCAAAATGCTGAACACATCCATATCTTACCTAAAATTGAAAACCAAGAAGGTGTGGATAACCTCGACGCGATTCTTGAAGTATCTGATGGCTTAATGGTTGCTCGTGGTGACCTTGGTGTTGAGATTCCACCAGAAGATGTACCATTGGTTCAAAAAGATATGATCAAAAAATGTAATGCTTTAGGAAAACCAGTTATTACAGCAACTCAAATGTTAGATTCAATGCAACGCAACCCTCGTCCAACTCGTGCCGAAGCAAGTGACGTAGCTAACGCGATCTTTGATGGAACAGATGCTATTATGCTCTCTGGTGAAACAGCTGCCGGTGACTGGCCTGTAGAAGCTGTTACAACAATGAAAAATATTGCTGAAAAAACAGAAACTGGCCTAGACTACGCTGCGATGCTTAATCGATTAAGTAAAGAAAGTGAAACAACCGTTACGGATGCCATTGGTCAAGCTGTCGCACATACTGCTCTAAAACTTAATGTAGCAGCTATTGTCACATCTACTGTTAGTGGACATACAGCTCGTGTTGTTTCAAGATATCGTCCCGCGGCACCAATTATTGCCGTAACTAGCGATGAACATGTTGCTAAAAAGCTTTCTCTTGCTTTCGGTGTGTTACCAGTATTGTCTGAACCAACTGAAACAACAGATGATATGCTTCAAATTGCTGAGAAAAAAGCTCTTGAATCTGGTTTAGTTAAAGAAGGAGACGTTATCGTCATTTCTGCTGGTGTACCAGTATCAAAACCAGGTACAACGAACTTAATGCAAGTTCACGTAGTTGGAAGCAACAACTAATTTATAAAATCAAAAACGTATGATCCCAGATCTTTAACATTTGTGGGTACTCATGCTATAGTTAAGGGAGGATGCTTTTTGCATCTTCCCTTAAATTTTTTATTGGATGGTGTTTGCCGTGTCCTCATCAAAAACGGAAATTACGGTTAGATATAGTGAAACTGATCAAATGGGTATTGTTCACCACAGCAATTACATTAATTATTTTGAAGTTGCAAGAACAGATTTCATCTACATTATTGGACAAACATATAAAGGTCTCGAAGACATGGGTTTTATGCTTCCCGTGTTACACGTCGATTGTCAATACCGCTCTCCAGCAAAATATGACGACCGAGTGATCGTGGAAACGAAGATCAAAGAGTACAATGGTGTTCGAATGACTTTTGAATATGTTGCTTATCGAAAGGAAGATGAAACCATTCTTGTACACGGTTCAACCTCGCATTGTTGGACTGACAAGAATCTTAAACCTATTATGATAAAAAAAAGATCACCTGAATTGCATGAAAAACTACTTCAAACGATGAAGGATTAAGATGATGACGCTAAAAAGATGGCTTCTGCTTCTTTTTCTATTGCCTATTTGTGATATCATTCTGGTTATATACATTAGCCATGCCATTGGCTTTTTATATACTTTACTTTTACTCGTTGCTTCTTTTCTGTTCGGAATTTGGCTCATTAAACGTAAAGGAATACAAGTTTTTCGCTCCTTTCAGCAACAAATTCATGAACGGCATGTTCCAAGTGATTCTTTATTCGATGGTCTATTTATGATTCTCGGGGGTCTTTTGTTAATTATGCCGGGATTTTTATCCGATCTGCTTGCGTTCTTTATGTTATTTCCTACATCGCGAACGGTCATCAAGCGAAAATTAGCTAGGTGGCTTCGTGAACGTTTTAGCTTTTATCGACGATATTAGAGGGCGAAGTTATTTATAAGGATCATTTTCATATCCAATAATATAATTCCAAATATCTCTTATCACATGCGTCGTAATAAGTGATTTAACAATAACCACCGTTACCGGACCAAGAATAAGCCCAAGAAAGCCAAAAAGCTGAAAACCAATAAAAAGTGAGATTAAGGTTGCAAGTGGATCTATTCCAATCGCATCCGATATCACTTTTGGTTCCATTACCTGTCTTTGAATAATCACAATGGCAAATAAGAGACAAAGTCCGATACTTAATGAATAGTCTCCGGTTAAGAAACAATAGAAAATCCAAGGTATGAAAATAAAACTAGTCCCCAAATATGGGATAAGATCGATGATCCCAATCATTAAGGAGATTGAAAAGGCATGTTCGACATGAAGAGCAAAAAGACCAATAAAGACAATGACAGCTGTAATTGATATAAGGATGCATTGGGCTCGTATAAAACCGATTAGAGCGTCTTTAAGCTCCGCATATATTTTAATTATATGATGATCAATTTTAGGTGTCGAAATGAGATGAACATAACGTGCAAAACGATGCCAGTCTTTTGATATGAAAAAAGTAGCAAGAAAGATAATCATCGCAGTTGCTAATATACTAGGCAATGAAATGATGAAGTGCCCTAAACCGTTGATTAACTTAGTCCCTATATCAGCGATGGTTAAGGCACTTTTTTGACTAATAAGTTGAATATTATGTTCAATTGCCAATTGCTGTGATTGAGAAAGGGCTTGATAATAATGTGTTGTTCTTTCCCAAATGGGTAAAATAT
The DNA here is from genome assembly GCF_006517395.1 of Terrilactibacillus laevilacticus. GTDB lineage: Bacteria > Bacillota > Bacilli > Bacillales > Sporolactobacillaceae > Terrilactibacillus > Terrilactibacillus laevilacticus. The sequence goes on along the minus strand of NZ_VDCY01000003.1, from coordinate 247,805 downwards.
GTAAAAAGAAGAGATCTTGAATCGATTGAATTAATAGTTTTATATGTGTGGGCAGCATATGATTTAAATACGTTAGGCCACTCATCACTTGAAAGGTAAACAATATGATAAGGCAAGTCATGACTCCGAACATTAAAATAAGAACCATTAATGTAGCTAATCCTCTAGGACATCTCACCTTCCTCTCAAAAAAAGACACCATTGGATTCAACAAAAATGATAAAACAAAAGCAATAATAAATGGATAGGCAAATTTAGTAAAGACTAAGAAAAGTAAACCAATACATATAAAAATAATCAAAATAAAAAGGGCTCGCATTCCGATAGCTGCAAATTTGATCAATGGATTTATTTTGTTTGAATGCATGCTTGCCCTCCTTCAAGCCAAACCAAAATGAAAATTGGAATAATTGGACTCATTCTTATAGGTACTGCTTTATCTAAAATGTAGTTTAAAAAAAATAAAATATGCCTATTTAATTGTAAAATAGATGTTTTCTATAAAACCTGATTTTATTTATCAATAAAATGTTTTCAAAAAAATTTCACAAATCGAACTTTAACGTTTATAATTAATTAATATACTCCATGTAATGGAATTGAGCACTCTATGTAATAGATCGTAGTTTATTACTATTTATCCCAATTACTAACAATCAGTGGTAGATGAAGATGAACCTCACTGATTGGGATTAACATGATTGTTAAATTTTATCTCTAATTTAAACGTTTTAAAGGTTTGTGAAAACATATAAACACGAATGAATCAAACAATGAAGGTTACCAACACATCCTTTATCTTAGCTTTTTATTAAAAACGGCTATTTTCGTTAAGCAATCGTACTAAAAAGAATGAAAAGCATGGGGGAGTTGAAGATGATGATGAAAACAAGAGGATTAGAAGGTGTTGTAGCCACCAAATCAAGTATTTGCTCAATTACTAATGATACATTAAGGTATAGAGGTTATAATATTGATGAATTGGCGGAAAATTCTTCATTTGAAGAAATTATTTATTTGCTTTGGTATGGTCGACTACCATTAAAAGATGAATTAATGGCTTTGAAACAGGAATTAAATGATCACGTGGATGTCCCTTCTGAAATGTTCCGTCAATTGAAAGCTTATCCAATAGATGCCCATCCTATGTCTATTATACGTAGCGCAGTATCGACACTTGGTATATTTGATGCTCACGAGGATGAAATGGATGAAGAAGCAAATATGGCTAAGGCCCTGAGATTGCAGGCTAAAATATCAACCATTGTCGCTGGTTTAGGGAGAGTAAGACAAGGCAGGGAACCTATTGCCCCTCGTCACGATTTAAGTTTTGCAGCTAACTTCTTATATATGCTAAACGGTAAATTACCGTCTGAAATTGAAGAGAATGCATTTAACCGAGCTTTAGTTCTTCATGCTGACCATGAATTAAATGCCTCTACATTTACTGCCAGAGTGTGCGTGGCAACTTTATCCGATGTTTATTCGGGAATTACCGCAGCCATCGGGGCATTAAAAGGTTCATTACATGGCGGTGCAAATGGGCGTGTCATGAAAATGTTAGAAGAAATCGGCTCGGTGGATCGTGTTGAAGCTTATGTCGATCGAGCATTGAAAGAAAAACAAAAAATAATGGGCTTCGGTCATCGTGTTTATAAAAATGGAGATCCGCGAGCGAAACATTTGAAAGATATGTCCTATCAGCTAACTCGATTAAAAAATGAACCCAAGTGGTATGATATTTCTATTAAACTAGCAGATAGTTTACGTGAGAAGAAAGGACTTCTTCCCAATGTCGATTTTTACTCGGCAAGTGTGTATCATTGTTTAGGCATAGAAAATGATTTGTTTACGCCCATCTTTGCAGTGAGTCGAACGGCTGGATGGATTGCTCATATTTTTGAACAATATCATAATAACCGCTTGATCAGACCACGTGCACAATACGTTGGTGCAGAACAAGTGACTTACATTCCTCTAGATGAGAGAAAAAGAGCAGATATCATTTAGATCAATAGCATTAATCAGGCTATCCTCGAAAGGAGATTGATAAAGGTGACAAATGGTGAACATATTCAGTTTAAAAATGGGGAACTTCAGGTTCCCAAATTTCCTATTATTCCTTTTATTGAAGGAGATGGAGTAGGGTCAGATGTTTGGGCTGCGGCATCACGTGTGATAGATGCAGCCATTGAAAAAGTTTATCATGGTGAAAAGAAAATCATCTGGAAAGAAGTCTACGCTGGTCAAAAGGCTTATGATAAAACGGGTGAATGGTTGCCAAAGGAAACGTTAGAAGCTGTTCGAGAATACTTAGTGGCGATCAAAGGCCCTCTTGCGACGCCTATTGGCGGTGGAATTCGTTCATTAAATGTTGCGCTTCGTCAAGAACTCGATTTATTTACTTGCCTTCGCCCTGTACGTTACTTTAAAGGCGTACCATCACCGGTTAAAGCACCTGAGAAAGTTGACATGGTGATTTTTAGAGAAAATACGGAAGATATTTATGCAGGGATTGAATTTCCAAAAGACTCCGAAGAAGCAAAACGATTGATTTCATTTTTGCAAAATGACTTGCAAACGTCTAAAATACGTTTTCCAGGTTCATCGGGGATTGGCGTTAAACCTGTTTCTGAAGAAGGAACGTCTAGACTTGTTCGAGCAGCGATTGAATATGCTCTTTTAGAAAATAGAAAGAGTGTGACCCTAGTACATAAAGGTAATATTATGAAGTTTACTGAAGGTGCCTTTAAAACGTGGGGATATGAAGTTGCTGAAAATCTATTTGGTGACAGAGTTTTTACAATGAGGCAGTATGAAACCATTGTAAAAGATGCAGGTACAGATAAAGCAAATCAGGCTTTACGAGCAGCCGAATCACAAGGTAAATTAATTGTTAAAGATGTTATTGCGGATAATTTCTTACAACAAATCCTGATACAGCCGGAAGCTTATGATGTTGTCGCGACATTGAACTTAAACGGGGATTATATTTCAGATGCACTTGCTGCTCAAGTTGGCGGAATCGGAATATCTCCTGGTGCAAATATGAACTTTGAAACGGGACATGCTATTTTTGAAGCGACACATGGTACGGCTCCTAATCTAGCAGGCCAAAATAAAGCAAATCCTTCTTCATTATTACTTTCAGGAGTCATGATGTTAGAACAGCTGAAATGGTATGAGGCTGCAGAAAAAATAACTAAGGCGATCGAGAAAACGATTTTATCAAAAGTCGTTACCATTGACTTTGCGCAAATTATGGATGATGCAAAGGAAGTCAGCTGTTCAGCCTTTGCAGATAGGTTAATTGAACATCTGTAAAAAAACTTGTCATCATAAAGATAAAATAATTGATAGAAAAGGATATTGATTAAAGGCTTAAGTCTTTATATCAATATCCTTTTTTAGAGGTTGTTCAAAAAATCACCAAATGATAAGCTACGAATCTCGGCGCCCGTTTGTTTTTCCGGTCCTCATGTAGTGAATACAAGAGGATCGCTGGCTAAAATCGCTCACGTCCTGTGGCGGGCGCCTGAAGCTACCACAACGCGAGGAATGCCGGTCCTCGGGAAACTGCGCCGCTCTTAGCCTTCCGACGCCCAGGACGGGCTAGTACTGGCGTTTCTTGCAGGATGTTCAGCGTACTTAGCCAGTAACCCTTTTCGTTTGTCACCTTTTTGAACACGCACTTTTACATAAAATCATGCTTTACTCATAGGAACTAAGATCTTTACAAAACATTTACATACCATTTAAACGCCATTAACGATTCCCCTTTATAGTAAGAGTATAAGGAAAATAAAACAACAAATAACACACAGAGAAATGGGGACATTCTTGATGAAACAGAAAAAGTGGATCGCATTAACAGCAATTCTAGTATTATCTTTAATCTTAAGTGCTTGTGGATCGAAGGATACGTCGTCATCAGGTCAGTCTAGCAATGGTAATAATAAAGAAGAGTTATCTGGTAAAATCGTGATTGGTGGATCAACAGCCCTGCAACCATTAGCTGCAGCAGCTGCCGCGGAGTTTATGAAGGAACATCCTAAAGTACAAATTGAAGTTCAAGGCGGAGGAAGTGGCGCAGGACTAAGTGAAGTATCTAATGGAAACTTTGACATCGGTATGTCGGATGTTTTTGCTGAAAGTAAAAGTAATATTGATGCAAGTCAATTAAAAGATTATAAAGTAGCTGTAGTTGGTATGACTGCTGCTGTAAATAAAGAGGCAGGAATTAAGAAATTATCAAAAGAAGATTTGATCAAAGTGTTTACAGGAAAAGTAAAGAATTGGTCTGAAGTCGGTGGGAAAAACGTGAAAATTACGCTTGTAAATCGTCCTGATGGATCAGGTACGAGAGCTACTTTTGACGAATTTGCATTAGATAAACAAACACCTGCAGAAGGAATTACACAAGACTCTTCCAACACAGTTAAGAAGATTGTAAATGAAACACCAGGCGCTATCGGTTATCTTGCACTATCTTATTTCAATGATGATTCTATCGTTAAATTAGCCATTGATGGAACGGATGCGACTGAAGATAACGTAGCCAGCGGCAAGTTCCCTGTTTGGGCCTATGAACATATGTATACAAAAGGTGATCCAAAGCCATTGGTTAAAGCCTTCATCGATTATATGATGGCAGATCCAGTACAATCGAATATCGTTCCTGCACAAGGATACCTCAGCGTCACTAAAATGCAGGTTGAACGCAATGCTGAAGGTAAACTAACAAATAAATAATCGGCATATGTCTTAGTCGAAAAGGCCAAAGTTCCCCGCATAGGGGATTGGTCTTTTTACCGAGAATGGACATAACCCCCTCACTAAGGTACTTAAAAATATAAAAAGTCATGGTGGGGGAAACTGTCTGTATCGTGATTGACTGATAGGTTGCCAACTTGAGGGAATGTTAGTGTCCATGATTTAAAATGTTTCGTCTCTGTGATATATGAAATATTTAGGGTAAAAGGGGTGTGAAAATGGAAAATAAATCAGTTGTTGTTCAGATGCCGTCTAGTCCAAATAATGAAGGACGATCTTTAATACAAAATAATAAGAAATGGACTTCAATTTTTAATAGAAATAGTGAATGGCGTGGGAAGATATGGATCTATGGTAGTGCTATTTTTGTGATCTTAAGTGTCATCGCCATCACATTGTTCTTAACGGTTCAAGGTTTACGTTCATTTGTGGTCGATCATATTAATGTGATTGACTTTATAACGGGGACAGAATGGTATCCTGACCGGGCAGAAAATCCTTCTTATGGTGCATTGCCGTTTATTTTTGGTTCATTAATGGTTACTATTTTAGCAGCGATGCTCGCAGCTCCTTTCGCTATCGGAAGTGCGTTATTCATGACCGAGCTAGCACCAAAATGGGGTCAAAAAGTCTTACAGCCGGTTATCGAAATTCTGGTTGGTATCCCATCGGTTGTATATGGATTTATTGGATTATCTGTTATCGTTCCTTTTATGCGTGATCACGTTGGTGGAAGCGGCTTTAGTTTACTTTCCGGGGCACTTGTTGTTGGGGTCATGATCTTGCCTACAATTACAAGTATTTCAGCCGATGCTGTGCGAGCTGTAAGTAATGACCTACGCAGCGCTTCCTACGCACTGGGAGCAACAAAATGGCAAACGATTTATCGTGTTGTACTTCCTGCGGCTAAGTCAACATTAATTACAGCCATCGTTCTAGGTATGGCAAGGGCTTTTGGCGAAGCATTAGCAGTCCAAATGGTCATCGGAAATGCGCGTAATTTACCTAATGCGATATCAGATCCATCAGCTACATTAACAACGATCATCACCCTTAGTATGGGCCATTCAACGGCAGGTAGCGTACTAAATGACGTCCTTTGGTCGTTAGGTTTGATCTTGCTTATTATTTCCTATGGATTTATCTTACTCATACGTTTTATTTCTAGAAGGGGGCAGGTCTCATGACGAGCAAAATTACAAATCGAATAGCACTGTCAGTCATTGTCTTATGTGCTCTCGTGATGACTGCAACACTAGCAGCATTATTAGGCTACATTTTATACCACGGTTTATCAGCCATATCGTTATCCTTTTTAACAAAAGACTCTAGCTCTTTTCAAGCTGGAGGCGGAATTAAAAATCAACTTTGGAACTCATTCTATATTCTTTTTGCGACCATGCTCTTTACAGTCCCATTAGGGTTGTGCGGGGGAATATATCTTTCAGAATATGCAAAACCAAATAAATTGACGCATTTTATTCGTTCTTGTGTTGAAGTTCTCGCTTCTTTACCTTCTATTGTCGTTGGGATGTTTGGCCTTCTTATCTTTGTTAATTATTTTGGCTGGCAATATTCGATTTTGTCGGGTGCGCTGGCGCTAACCGTATTTAACTTACCAGTGATCGTAAGAGTGACGGAAGATGCTCTGCAATCCGTTCCAAGAGAACTTAGAGAAGGTGGTCTCGCCTTAGGAGTCACTCAGTGGCATACGATAAAAACAATTGTCGTACCAGCTGCTTTTCCTGGTATATTAACAGGTATTATTTTATCTGCTGGACGTGTTTTTGGTGAATCCGCAGCCCTTTTGTTTACGGCAGGATTATCAACGCCAAACCTCGACTTTTCTAACTGGAATCCAATGAGTATGACGTCGCCTTTAAATCCATTTCGATCAGCGGAAACCTTATCCGTTCATATTTGGCAAGTCAACACTGCGGGAATTACGCCCGATATTCAAACTATTGCCAATGGATCATCAGCCGTACTCGTTCTCTGTGTACTAGGATTTAATTTATTCGCACGAATTGTTGGTAAATTCATTGATCGAAAATTAACAGGGAAAGCATAAGGAGGAATCACGATGAATCAAGTATATATTAAGCAAAATGTAGAGGAGTCTCATCAAAATATGAAAAAAGCATCTCCTGTTCTTGAAGTAAAAGACCTCAATATTTACTATGGTGATCATCATGCGGTTAAACATATCAATATGCCTATTGAAGAAAAATCCATTACAGCCCTTATTGGCCCTTCTGGATGTGGTAAGTCCACTTTTCTAAGAACTATCAATCGAATGAATGACTTGATTCATGGGGCACGAAGTGAAGGCGAAATTCTTTATGGTGGAATCAACCTTCTTACGTCGAAAGTGGATGTTGTTCAATTGAGAAAGGAAATTGGTATGGTCTTTCAAAGACCAAATCCCTTCCCAAAATCGATTTATGAAAATCTTGTCCTTTCATTAAAGTTCTCTGGAATCCGTGATAAAAAGAAATTGAAAGACATAGCGGAGGATTGTCTTCGTAAAGCGGCATTATGGGATGAAGTAAAAGATCGATTAGATAAATCAGCACTGTCGTTATCAGGCGGTCAACAACAACGTTTATGCATAGCAAGAGCTCTTGCATTAAAACCAAAAGTCCTTTTATTAGATGAACCATCCAGTGCATTAGATCCTGTATCAAGTAGTAAAATTGAAGAATTATTGCTAAAGCTAAAAGAAGAATATACCATTGTTATTGTGACACATAATATGCAGCAAGCGGCGCGTATTGCAGATAAAACGGCCTTCTTCTACCAAGGTGAACTGGTTGAATACGGCGATACAAGCCAAATGTTTTCTCATCCTGCCGAAAAAAGAACGGAAGATTATATCTCAGGGCGATTTGGGTAAGCATATATGTCGTCAAGGCAGATTTTGGCTCATTAATCATAAAAATACAAATGCTTATCTTAAAACTTGCCAATAGGCAAGTTTTCTTTTAGAGGTTGTTCAAAAAGTCACCAAATGATTAGCTGCGAATCTCGGCGCCCACTCGTTTTTCCGGTCCTCATGTAGTAAAAATCTACATTCCGGTCTTAGCCAGTAACCCTTTTCGTTTGTCACCTTTTTGAACACGCACTTTTTAGAGAAGTGTGTCACTATGGTTGAGTAGGTAATAGATTATTATGAATTAAAAACTTCTCATTTGTTAAGATCATTCTTTGATAAAATAAGAGAAGGATATAATAAGATGCTATCAGTTAAGGGGGAAGACATAATGGGTAAGAAAATTCTTGTTGTTGACGACGAACCTTCAATCGTAACACTTCTAACATTTAACTTGGAAAAAGCAGGTTATGAAGTAATTAGTGCCAATAATGGCCTTGATGCTATTGAAAAGGTCACTTCAGAAAAATTAGATCTCGTGATTTTAGATTTAATGCTACCTGAAATGGATGGAATGGACGTTTGTAAACAATTAAGACAACAGCAAATCATGGTGCCAATATTAATGTTAACAGCGAGAGACGATGAATTAGATACCATTCTTGGCTTAGAACTTGGAGCTGATGATTACATGACGAAACCATTTAGTCCACGAGAAGTCATCGCTAGAGTAAAAGCCATATTACGTCGATCAATTCAAGCAGACCAAACGCTGCAAGAGGTCATTACAGTTGGGGACATTACCGTTTATCCAAATAACTATGAGGCCTTATTTAAAGGTGAAGAGATGATTTTAACACCTAAGGAGTTTGAATTACTTCTCTATTTAGTACAAAATAAAGGACGTGTTTTAACACGTGAACAATTACTAAATGCTGTTTGGAACTATGAATTTGCTGGTGATACGCGAATTGTGGATGTACATGTCAGTCATTTGAGAGAAAAGATTGAAATATCACCACGAAAACCCATTTATATAAAAACGGTGAGAGGATTAGGATATAAACTTGATGAACCGAAAAAATAAAATAGCCCTTGTTATAGGCTATATATGTACTGTGTTGAGTCTTATGTTTCTTATATACATATTAAATGAAGTCATCCAAGCGTCGAACCGAGCAAAAGAACGTGTGCAATTGAACGAGAAAATCGATTTTATTCAGACTTTGATTGAGAAAAAAGATGCGCAACTTACGATTCAACATGTCGATCGACTTCAAAGCATATTAAAACAATTGGATAACGATTTAACGTTGTACGACGTTAACCACCGGGTTATTTATACAAATACAACTCAACAGCAACCCATTGAAAAGCTCCCAGAGTCGACTAGAACGGTTATTAGAGACCAACGAATGATTTATCTCAAACCATTAAAAGAAAACGGCGAGCGGATAGGGACGATTGTTTTAACGGCCCCATTAATTAAGATGAAAGGGGTTGAAGTTTTATATCTCCTTATTTTTTCCATTGGGATCGGTTTTTTTATTCTTTTACATCGAACACGTAAACAGTACATTCATCCGATTAGACAAGTTACTCGTCTAATTGAGAACATGCTGCAGGGTCGTTTTAACGAACGACTATCTAGTGATGCGAAGATGGAAGACATCTCAAAATTAAATCATGTCACCAATATGCTTATCAATGAGATGGACATTATGTCTAAATCCTATATGTATCAAAAAGGTCGGATGTCGACGTTGATTGAGAACATTGGAAGCGGGCTGCTTTTTATTGATGGAAACCAAAAAATAAGTCATATTAATCGAACGTTCAAACAAACATTCAAATTGAATACAACCCATTGGAAACGGTCAAATTACGATAAGGTCATTCCATATGAAGAAGTGAATGAATTGATTCAATCTGTTTTTAAATATGGGAAACGGCAATCTAAACAAATGATGATCCCTATCCATATTGAAAGAAAGCATTTTGATGTTTCATGTGCGCCCATTTTAGATAATGGCAACCCAAGCGGTATCGTCGTCGTATTTCATGACATAACAGAATTAAAGAAACTTGAAAATATGCGTAAAGACTTTGTCGCTAACGTCTCTCATGAATTAAAAACACCCATTACGTCAGTTATTGGTTTTACCGAAACCTTGCTTGATGGAGCAAAAGAAAATAAAACGTTAGAAGAACAATTTTTGCACATTATTTTAAAAGAAAGTAAAAGACTACAAAGTTTGATCAGTGATCTTCTTGATCTATCAAAAATTGAAAAAGATCATTTTGTGATTAATTGGCAAAAGGTCAATTTAAATCTTATTGTTGAGGATGTTATGCTTATTCTCGCTGATAAAGCTTTTCAAAAAAATATCGTTTTAACCAGCCATACATCAGAACCTTGTTTTGCATTGGGTGATCCTTATCGTATACGTCAAATTATGATCAATTTAATCACAAACGCCATTGCTTACACCCCAGCAAAAGGAAAAGTTACGGTTTCTTTGAAAAATGATGAACGTCATGTGAAATTAATCATTTCAGATACAGGTATTGGCATTGACAAGAAACATTTTCCAAGGATATTTGAACGCTTTTATCGGGTTGATAAGGCACGTAGCCGTGACCTTGGGGGAACAGGTCTTGGACTAGCTATTGTTAAGCATCTTGTCGAAGTCCATGAAGGACATATTGAAATAGATAGTGAATTAGGTCAAGGAACCACATTTACCATCTCATTCAAAAAAGCAAAAGATGAATAGTGAAATAGAACCTCATCTCTTTTTATAGGGTGAGGTCTTTTTCGTGATGATTTCACAAGTTGGCTTAAAGAGACAAGATAGTCTAAAATGAGAAGAGAGCAAATAGATGAATAAAATAAGTTTAAGTTTCTGGGTCATTAGATAGAGATCATGGATCATTTACGATGAGAGTAGATGATTTACATTTCACAAAGGAGAGATGATGTTGAAAAATAAATTAATACTTATTGATGGAAATAATGTGGCTTTTCGTGCCTTTTTTGCCTTGCCACTATTGAATACAGATAAAGGAATCTATACGAACGCAATATATGGCTTTGCTACTATGCTGATGAAGATTCTTGAAACAGAGAAACCAACGCATGTCCTTGTCGCTTTTGACGCAGGAAAGAAAACGTTTCGCCATGAGACGTATACCGAATATAAAGGAGGACGTCAAAAAACTCCTCCGGAATTATCAGAGCAATTTCCGCTTATTTTGGAACTATTAACCAAATTTGGTATCAAACATTATCAAGTTGAAAACTATGAAGCTGATGACATCATTGGTACTTTAGCAGCAAAGGCTGGACAAGCAACGTGGGATGTTAAAGTCGTCACAGGGGATAAAGATTTTCTTCAACTAGCCAATGATCAAGTTGAGATTGCTTTGATCCGGAAAGGCATCTCAGACGTCGAAAATTATAAACCTTCTGATGTGCAAGAACGGTATGGTATAGATCCTGGAAGAATCATTGACTTAAAAGGTTTAATGGGGGACTCATCTGATAATATCCCTGGCGTCCCAGGAGTCGGAGAGAAAACAGCGATTAAATTATTAAAACAGTTTGGTACGATCGAAGGGGTTTATGAATCAATTGATGACGTTTCTGGTAAAAAACTGAAAGAAAAGTTAATTGATCATCATGAGCAAGCGTTGATGAGTAAGAAATTAGCGACCATTGATCGCGAGGCTCCTGTTACCCTTTCTCTAGAAGAGTGCCAGTATACATTCGAAGTAACGAGTGAGTTGATTCATCTATTTAAAGAATTGGAGTTTCATTCGTTGTTGGATCGAATTGGAGCTGAAGAAACAATCGATCAAAACGCTCAAGATGAGGCCTTTGAATTTGAAACTTTAAGTGAAATAACGGAAGATCACCTTGAATCTCCGAGTTCTTTAATTGTTGAAGTCACAGATTCGAATTATCATTACGGTGATATTCATGGGATTGGATTATCAAATAAAACGGGTTCTTATTTTATTCCTATCAAAACAGCTCTATCGTCTGAAGTGTTTCGATCTTGGCTTGAAGACGAGAAGACAGAGAAAGTTGTTTTTGACGGCAAGGAAGATACTGTTGCTTTAAGCTGGCGAGAAGTTCATTTAAAGGGGATTATGTTTGATATTCAACTTGCTTCTTACCTCATTGACCCTTCTGAAACCAATGACGATTTAGCCGCTATCTCGAATAGACATAACCTGTCTTATGTTTATTCTGACGACGCCTTTTATGGAAAAGGAGCTAAACATAGAATATCTGGTGATGAAGAGTTAGGTGAGCATCTTGCAAGAAAAGCAAGAGCTTGTTTAGAATTACTTCCCCTTCTTCAAAAGAAATTAGATATAAATCAACAAACATCGCTCTTTAATGAACTTGAATTACCGTTATCTTTAGTTCTTGCTGAGATGGAACGAATGGGTGTCAAAACAAGTCAAGATACACTTGAACAAATGGGAGAAGAATTATCTCGTAAGTTAACAGAGATTGAACACAATATCTATGAGCTGGCTGGTACAACCTTTAATTTAAATTCACCAAAACAATTGGGTGAAATCTTATTTGAAAAATTGCAACTTCCTGTTATTAAAAAAACAAAAACAGGCTATTCGACGTCAGCCGATGTCTTAGAAAAATTAGCACCACAACATGAAATGATTCCTAAATTATTAGACTATCGTCAACTTGGTAAATTGAAGTCAACCTACATTGAGGGATTACTTAAGGTTATTCATCCGAAAACAGGACGGATTCATACAAGATTTAATCAAACATTGACGCAAACGGGGCGGCTGAGTTCAATTGATCCCAATCTGCAAAATATACCGATTCGATTAGAAGAAGGACGGAAGATTCGAAAAGCTTTTCTTCCATCTAAAGAAGACTGGGTCATTTTCTCGGCAGATTACTCTCAAATTGAATTACGAGTGTTGGCTCATATTGCGCAGGATGAACAGCTTATTAAAGCCTTTGAAAATGGGATGGATATTCACACGAAGACAGCCATGGATGTTTTCGGCGTGAAAGAGGAAGATGTGACAAGTCTAATGAGACGTCATGCAAAAGCTGTTAATTTTGGAATTGTCTATGGTATCAGTGACTACGGCTTATCACAAAGTCTTGGTATAACAAGAAAAGAAGCTGGTCAATTCATTGAAGCGTATTTAGATAGTTTTCCAGGTGTAAAAAAATATATGGAAGACGTTGTAAAGAAGGCAAAAGAAGATGGCTTTGTGACTACCTTATTACAAAGGCGACGCTATTTGCCTGATATTAGAAGTCGAAACTTTAATCGTCGCAGCTTTGCAGAAAGAACAGCCATGAATACGCCAATCCAAGGAACGGCTGCAGATATTATAAAACAAGCCATGGTTCAAATGTCCGAACGACTAGCTGAGGAACAGTTAACAACGAACATGTTGCTGCAAGTTCATGATGAATTAATTTTTGAGGCTCCAGAAGATGAAATTGATAAACTTAAACGTATCGTTCCTGATGTTATGGAGAATGCAGTGAAACTCGATGTCCCATTGAAGGTTGAGTATGCTTATGGGCCTACTTGGTACGATGCAAAGTAAGACATGCTGAAAGGAAGAAAATGAATTTGCCAGAACTACCAGAAGTTGAGAATGTTAAAAGAACTCTTAATGAGTTAATTAAAGGAAAAACCATACAAGATGTGAAGGTTTTGTGGCCTAACATAATTAAAAAGCCAACAAACACAACCGAATTCGTGCGTCTTTTAAGCGGTCAAACGATTCATCAAGTCGAAAGGCGGGGCAAGTTTCTCATTTTTCATCTCGATGAGATCGTTCTTGTCTCTCACCTTCGTATGGAAGGTAAATATCGTTTATATCAAGCGGATGAACCTTTAAATAAACATACCCATGTGATTTTTATTTTTAACGACAATACGGCGTTACATTACTTAGATGTTCGGAAATTTGGGACGATGCATCTTTTTAAAAAGGGTGAAGAAGAAAGAAATAAGCCTCTTTCACAACTTGGACTTGAACCATTCGATCCAGAGTTCACCCCTCAATTTCTTTTTGAAAAATGTCAGCGGACGAATCGAACGATAAAACAAGTGTTACTTGATCAAAGTATTGTCGTTGGGTTAGGGAACATCTATGTAGATGAGGTGCTCTTTCAAGCGAAGATTCATCCTACAATAGCTGCCTCAAAGCTATCAAGTGAAAAAATTAACGACTTGCATCAATCAATCGTTGATATACTAACGAAAGCAATAACCCTAGGTGGCAGCACGATTCGAACCTATGTCAATAGTCAAGGAACAAAAGGAACCTTTCAAGACAGACTGGCCGTGTACGGTCGAGGTGACCAACCTTGTCCGTGTTGTGGTACTTTAATTCAAAAAATAAAAGTAGGGGGAAGAGGAACGCACTTCTGCCCTAACTGTCAGGGAGATAGGTGAATATGTTAAAGATCGGATTAACGGGGGGCATTGCAAGCGGAAAAAGTACCGTGGCTAAGATGATTTCAAATTATCATATTCCTATTGTCGATGCTGATAAAATTGCCCGTCAGGTTGTAGAGCCTGGTGAACCTGTATTCTGCCAAATTATTGAAACATTTGGTGAAGATTTAATTTTACCAGATGGTAATTTAAATCGAAAAAAACTAGGGGATATGATTTTTAACAACAAAGAAAAACGTGAAACACTCAATCAGATGATTCACCCAAAGATTGGTGAAACTATGATGAGAAAAGTGAAACAATATGAAGAGTCTCATCAAAAATCAGTTGTACTCGATATTCCTTTGCTTTTTGAAAGTAAATTAACACATCTAGTAGATAAAATTCTACTCGTGTACGTTAATGATGATCTACAAACAAAACGTCTGATGGAAAGAAATCATTTAACTTTAGAGGAAGCAAAAAGTCGGATCACGTCTCAACTTCCTCTCTTCCAAAAAAAAGCCATGAGTGATTACATTATTGATAACTCAGGATCAAGAGAAGAAACCCAAAAACAAGTCCATGATGTGTTGAAATTATGGAGGATTCTTTAGATACTTAGAACATACGGTATGGTATAATGTGGTTTGTTATAATTAACAAAAGAGTTGAGTTTGATTTTACTAAGTGTGTTTTTCCTTAACATATTCTTAAGTTTAGGTTTGAAAGGGATTTTATCATGGATAGAACGGGACGTCATATTATATCAGAACTTTGGGGTTGCGACGAAGAAAAATTGAACGATCTAGAGCTTATTAAAGGGCTTATACTTGATACGGTAAAAGATACTGAAGCTGAAATTCGTAAGATTGTTTTTCACAAGTTTGTCCCCGAAGGCATTAGTGGTGTTGTTATCTTTTCTGAATCACATGTGACGATTCATAGTATTCCTAAGCATGGCTATGCAAGCATTGATATTTATTCATGCAATGATCAGATTGATCCTAAAGTATCGACTGAAAATATTGCAGAAGTCCTTAATGCAAAAGTGTCCGAAAAAACAGAGTTCACTGGAGAACATGGTCCAGTCCTCTTTACAAATAAAGAAGTGGTTCCCATTAAAGATTAATTTAGAGAAAACTTAAGAGGTACCGGCACCTGGTACCTCTCTTTTTTAATTTGTCACCTTCTTGAACACGCACTAATAGAGGTTGTTTTCTTTGTACCAATAAAAAAGTATAATATACACTATAAATGGTCCTTGGTTGAACCTATTGATTCGTACTATTTTCCGAGGTCCCGATTAACGGGCAGTCATACCGCCCGAGAGGATTTCAGAGAAATCATAGAATAGGTTGGAATGGCTTATAAAATCTCAGATTTAGTTCCACCTTTCTATACGATCAGCTTATTGAAGTGTTATATTCTTTCTTGTGATATAGATGCAGATACTTAGCAGTCCAAGATCCACCATCATGATGGAGGTGCCTTTTTGGACAACCTCTTAAAATAAAATGGAGCTAGCGAGGTGAATGACATGCGATGTCCAAATTGTAAAGGTATAGGAACAAAAGTCCTTGACTCGAGACCGGTGAGTGATGGACGATCGATCAGAAGAAGACGTGAATGTGAAACTTGTCAGTACCGTTTCACTACTTTTGAAACAATTGAAGAAATACCATTGATTGTTATCAAAAAAGGCGACAATCGTGAAACATTTAATCGTGACAAAATGCTTCGAGGATTAATCAAAGCTTGTGAAAAAAGGCCTGTCTCACTAGAAAAATTAGAATCCATTGTTCAACGCGTTGAAAAACAATTGCGCAGGCAAGGAATCTCAGAGATTCATAGTCATGACATTGGAGAGCTAGTGATGAATGAGTTAGCTAAAGTCGATGATGTGGCTTATGTCCGTTTTGCCTCTGTCTATCGTCAATTTAAAGACATCAATGTTTTTATGGATGAATTGAATGAATTACTGAAGAATGCCAAAAAAGGCGAGTGAAATTTTTACTTGAGGTGATAGAAAATGCAGCAGCAATCATGGAAAGAGGTGCTTCCCGGAGATCAATATACTGTGCAAATTAATGGTATACTCCATTTCTATGATCAGAAAATTATCACCCGGCTCTATCAACCGTTGATTGGAATAGGAGCAAGCTGTTTATATACGACACTCTGGCATGAAGTTGATGAAGCATCGTTTTCTACAGATGTCTTAACCCACCATCATCTCATGACAGAGTTAAATTTACCTCTCGACACCATTCTAGAGGAAAGAAAAAAACTAGAAGCCATAGGTTTATTAAAAACGCACAAGAAAACAGAGGAAAACGTATCTTTTATATATGAATTACAACCACCACTTTCTCCTCATGTGTTTTTTACTGATGGATTATTAAATATTTACTTATACAATCGTGTTGGTGGACGAGACTATGCACGATTAAAAAAAATGTTTAGCCATGAGAACTCGCTTGATGAATCGTATAAAGATGTAACAGCCAAATTTAATGATGTTTTCGAATCAAAATTCAAAGGCCATAAAGATTATCAATCGACTGATATTGAAACAATACCAGAACATCGTGTTTGGGATGGACGATCTGATGGGCAAGTGCCAACACTTAGAGAAACGTTTGATTTTGATCTTTTGTTTCAATATTTATCAGATGTCATCATTTCAAAAGAAGCCTTTACGAAAGAGGCTATTGATACGGTAGAGAAACTCGCTTTTGTTTACAAATTAGATCCACTTGATATGAGTCGAATTATTCAATCAGCCTTTTTGCATACAGGTGAGATTGACATTGAATTGTTAAGAAAAGCGGTACGAGATGACTACCAATTTAAGCAAGGTCAATCGTTACCTGCTCTTAGTCAACGAACCCAGCCATTGCAACATCGGGAAATGGCATCAAAAGAGCCAAAAACAGATGAAGAACGTCTTATTCAGCAATATGAAACATTATCCCCTTATGATATCCTTGAACAATTGTCTGGTGGAGCCAAACCTGCCGCACCAGATTTACGATTAATCGAGGAAATTATGCTGGACCAGAAATTAAATGCGGGTGTTGTTAATGTGTTGATTCACTATGTTATGATAACGAGTGATTATAAATTGATTAAAAATCATGTGCTGAAAATTGCGGCTCAATGGGCAAGAAAACAAGTAAAGACTGTCAGACAGGCGATGGATTTAGCCAAACATGAACAAGAAAAATACGATGAATGGAAAACGAATCAAACAAAGACTAAAAATACATCTAGGAAGAATAACCGTAAAGAAAAATTACCTAAATGGATGGATAAAAAAGAAGATGGTGGGCAGCATTCGACATTATCTAAAGAAGAAGCTGCTAAACAGGAAGAGTGGCTACGAAATTACTTAAATGACATCTAATGAATTTATAGAATGATGATGTGAAATAAGTGTATGAGAGGAGGTTTGAAAGTTAATGGAATCGATAAAAGACGTTATTCGAAAGATATCGGGTGGAAAGTCTCCACTTGGTCAATCTGAACAGATGCTCAAAGAACTGCTAGAGGACGAACATGTGCTTGAATTCTTAAAATCTAAAGAAGGTCAAGGCATCACACGCAGCGAATTATTAAAAAATGTTCCTAAACTTTATCAATTTGCAAATGAACGGCATCATTGTCGTGAATGCCCGGGTTTGAAAAATTGTCCAAATATGATGCAAGGGTTTAGACCGGATCTTGTGAATGATAAAGAATCGTTAAATCTCACCTTTTCTCCTTGTTCGTTAAAAATAGCAGAAGACATGAAACAAAAACAAAGGAGCTTAATAAAAAGTTTTTATGTTCCCAAGGATATTTTAAAAGCTGATTTCCAATCCTTTATTCCAGATATTAAACGAAAGGATTCTATTCTTGCCGCTGGAGAGTTTATCAAAGGATATCTCGATTCACCGAAAGATGTTAAAGGTTTGTATCTATACGGAAAATTTGGTGTTGGAAAAACCTATTTAGCTGGGGCTATTGTCAATGAGCTTGCCAAGAGGAAAGGCATCTCTTCGATGCTCGTGTACACACCGGACTTTTTCCGGGAAATGAGACAATCGATTCAAGATGGAACGGTTGATGAAAAACTAGAAACGGTTAAAGAAGTCCCTGTCCTTGTTTTAGACGATATAGGAGCAGAAACGATGACACCATGGATACGAGATGACATTTTGGGTAGTATCCTTCAGTACCGCATGATGGAAAGTTTACCGACTATTTACACCTCGAATAAAGATTTTGATGATTTAGAAGCTCATCTTTCCTATTCAGATAAGAGTGGGGAAGAAACACTTAAAGCCAAACGAATCATGGAACGTATTCGTTACTATACGACATTTGTACAAATGGAAGGAGATAACCGGAGAGGATCCTAACGGTTATCTCTTTTTTTACACTTTAAGAAGGAAAAAAAGTGAACTAGGCCACTTTTACGCTTTATATGCCCCGCAATCGGTAAGTTTTCTTTAAGAGGTTGTTCAAAAAGTCACCAAATGATAAGCTGCGAATCTCGGCGTTGGCTCGTTTTTCCGGTCCTCATGTAGTGAATACAAGAGGACCTTCAACTAAAATCACTCACGTCCTGTGAGCAACGTTGAAGCTACCACATCATGTGGAATGCCGGTCCTCAAAACAGCGCCGCCTTGATCTTCTTGCTTCTAATTTGTCACCTTTTTGAACACGCACTTTAAGTATGGATGGACAGAGTCGAATTTCATTTCCTCGTTAAAGACTTGACGATCAGCCGAATTTTTCTAAAGTTTAAGCATGTTTTAAAGCTTGGTCCCATATAGTGTATTAAGGAAAGATGGGGGGGACCATGTTGATCACAATTACGTTTTCATCCCGGCAGGAAGTCATGTCTTTACATAAAAAACTATCATTAGCAAAAATGAAATCACTCCATATGGAATTAAAGGATCAGACGCTAAAGATAGAGGCCACGATCAAAGAACGGACTTGCCGAACGGAACTTATTAAACTTTTTATCGATTTTATTATGGACATGTTTGAGAAGAAATGGCTAGTAGATATACTAGAGAATCAATTTTATTTCAAATATCCAGAAGAAAAAGAAGAAATTTTAGATATTGTATATGCCATATTTGATGGAGAAAAAGAGGATTTACCAGATGTCGAACATCTTCCGAATCGTAGAGAAATTATTGCTCGGGATCTTGACGAAATCTTTCTTCATTCCTCTACATTTTCATTTGAATCATTAAAAACGTTTCGCCTATCAAAATATCGAGCTTGCCTAAGAAGGTACGTTGAACTCGCCATTGATGAGTATAAGTTACAGCAGGAATATCTTACCTTTGTTGATAAATTACGCCGGATTATACGTAGCTATCGTTCTTTGCACCATACTATTTATGTACTAGATGATAAGCCATTTCGACTCTTCGATGAGAATCATAAGCTCATTCAAAATACACACTCCATTCGATCGTTTTATCCGTTATTAAAGCAGTGGGGAATCGATGCTGAACCTTCAATATTACTAACTTTAATTGGTTTAGCTCCACAATATGTCAATGTCTATACAGATAGACCAGATACTGGCATGATGCGAACTTTAAAACATGTATTTGAAGAGCGTGTTCAATTTTTTCCTAGACAGAAAAAAATTTCAACTGAAAAAGTATTAAATCCTAAATGATAGGTCTTTTTTAATTATTTTCTTGCCTAACAAGTACTTTTCTGATAAACTAATTTAGGTTGCAAATTCACTAACGATTTTATACTTGATTGTACGAATAAAACGTGATACACTAGGAAAAGTGAATAGAAGATATCGAGCAAAAGAAGAAGCACCCGCTTCTCACCTGATCGACGTTAAGAGTGCATGACTAAAAGGAATCTACTTGAATCTTTTTAGCATCCTTATGAGCAGTTGCCAGGTTTGTGATGTTGAGATATACATGTGGGTGCATAGGTGCGCTCACATTTTTTGTTTGTGTGGATTTTGCTCATTCTTTTCAAAATAGCTAGCTAGCGCAAATATTTGGAGGTGGCTCAATATTAGCAAAGATATGATTGTTAACGAGGGGATTCGTGCAAGTCAGGTTCGTTTAATTGATCAAAATGGTGAACAACTTGGAATTAAATCCAAGCAAGAAGCGTTATCCATGGCGAGAAATGTCAATCTTGATTTAGTGATGGTAGCGCCCAATGCTAAACCCCCTGTTTGCCGTATTATGGATTACGGAAAATATCGTTATGAGCAACAGAAGAAAGAAAAAGAAGCACGTAAAAATCAAAAAATTATTAACATCAAAGAAATTCGTTTAAGCCCAAGCATTGAAGAACATGATTTCAATACAAAACTTCGTAATGCTAAGAAATTTCTCCAAAATGGCGATAAAGTCAAAGCTTCAATCCGATTTAGAGGGCGTGCGATTACACACTCAGAACTTGGCAAGAAGGTTTTGGAACGCTTAGCTGAAGATTGTAAAGAAATTAGTGTCATTGAGGCGAAACCGAAAATGGAAGGACGTAGCATGTTCTTAGTCCTTGCCCCTAAAGTCGAAAAGTAAAAAAGCCAATAGGAGGACATTATTCATGCCTAAAATGAAAACTCACAAAGGTGCTGCTAAACGTTTCAAAAAAACAGGCAGCGGAAAATTAAAACGTAATCATGCTTATACAAGCCACATGATGAGCCATAAATCTCAAAAACAAAAACGGAATCTTCGTAAATCTGCTGTCGTATCTAGCGCAGATCAAAAACGTATTAGTAAACTCATCTAAGAACGGATATATAAATGGATTGATAATCTAGGAGGTTAGGATCATGCCAAGAGTAAAAGGCGGATATGTAACACGTCGCAGACGTAAAAAAGTATTAAAACTTGCAAAAGGTTATTTTGGTGCAAAACATAAATTATTCAAAGTTGCACAACAACAAGTCTTCAAATCATTACAATATGCTTACAGAGATCGTCGTCAGAAAAAACGTGATTTCCGTAAATTATGGATTGCACGTATTAATGCAGCAGCACGCATTAACGGTCTTTCATATAGCCGTTTAATCCACGGATTAAAAGTAGCTGGAATTGATGTTAACCGTAAAATGTTAGCTGATCTTGCTGTGACTGATGAAAAAGCATTCGCAGCACTTGCTACAAAAGCTAAAGAAGCTGTTAAATAACAATATGATTTTTTACAATAACGGGGTTGCCTTTTTTATTTGGTGACCTCGTTTTTTGCTATATTGGATTAAAATGAACAATTAAAAAAAGAAGCCCTGCTATAATAGCTGGACCTCAAAGGTAGGCAAGCTCATACTCCCTTGGCTAGATTATCCACCATTTGTTCTTTTAGTGATTCATCAGATTCATTCCATATGATTTCAAATAATACACCAAGACCGGGTAGCATTTTTTCCTGACCATCTTGAATCGCATCAACAATTGTACTTTTGAGTTGGTTGTCATCATTATTTTTGATATTGAACTTAACGGCTTTCCGAATATCTAAATCCAACTTGATCGCTCCTTTAAACGTAAATAATTAATCATAGTTCACCTTTTCAGTACTAGTATTGATAATCTGATGAAAATTATGTAAGCTTTTTGAAAAGAGATGTTGCCATAAAAAGGAGACGAAGTTTTGAAAAAAATAGAGTCAATGCAAAACCAAACATATAAAGAATGGAAAAAGTTACATAAACGTAAAGGTAGGGATAAGGCTCACAAATACCTTATAGAAGGCCCTCATCTTGTTCAAGAAGCCCTTCAATCATCACATGAAATTGAAGCTATTATTTATGATGTTTCCTATGGAAAATCTGAGGAGTGGAAGAGTCTAGGTATTGATGAATACCGTTTAACTCATGAACTGTTTGATCAAATCGCACAAACAGAGACTTCTCAAGGTGTCATCGCTGTTTGTAAAATGTTCAATGAAAAAGTTGATTTAAAAAAGGGCAGATATCTCTTAGTAGATCGTGTACAAGATCCGGGAAATTTAGGTACCATGATTCGAACAGCTGATGCCTGTGGTCTAGATGCGGTGATTCTTGGTAAAGGAACCGTAGATCAATTTAACGATAAAACATTAAGATCGGCGCAGGGTTCACACTTTCACTTGCCCGTTATTTCAAATGATTTAGTTCAAACCATCAATCATCTGCAAGAATTAAAAGTGCCTGTTTACGCAACATCATTAGATGGTGTGAATTTACAGGCCCAAGCGACGATGGAATCATCCTTTGCCGTGATAGTTGGGAATGAAGGAAATGGTGTTACGGATGATATCCAACAACAAGCCGATTTCAAAGTGAAAATACCGATGTTTGGTCAGGCTGAATCATTGAATGTCGCTGTTGCGACGGGTATTATTCTATATTGGTTTCGTATGAAGGGGCTTGCGAAGTGAATGGAATTTGATATACTATAAGTGCGCGTTCAAAAAGGTGACAAATGAAAAGGGTTACTGGCTAAGTACGCTGGCATCCTGCAAGAAACGCCAGTACTAGCCCGTCCTGGGCGTCGGAAGGATAAGAGCGGCGCAGTCTATAAGCATAAACAAATGATCATGACTGATTCATGTATGATGAAACAACAAAAAATGGAATAATGTGATCGCGATGAAAGAAAGTAGTACTATTGGTACAGCATTTAGGGAGAATACGTCAATTTGACTGGGAGCGTATTTATGTATTGGCCTTTAGGAATTCACTCTGGAGCTGTCATCTGAACATCAATTTGATTAAGGATGAACCGGTGAAAACCGTTATGATATTAAGTGAGCAATTGAGAATTTAATTGCTAACGAGGGTGGTACCGCGTGATGCTTCGTCCCTTTTTGGGGATGGAGCATTTTTTATTTAAAAAACGGTTAATTTGAAGGTAAGTTCAAAGGAGGAAAATAGCATGAAAGAGAAGCTGCTCGCCTTAAAAGAAGAGGCATTTGCCCTTATTGAAAATACAAGTGACAAAAAGGGTTTACAAGATGTAAAAGTCAAATATCTTGGAAAAAAAGGTCCGATTACAGAAGTCCTTAGAGGGATGGGTAAACTTTCAAAAGAGGAACGTCCTGTGATTGGTGCACTAGCTAATGAGATCAGACAAGCCATTGAATTAGTCATTGAACAGAAACAAACAAAACTTCAAGAAGAACTCATCCAAGCTCAACTTGAATCTGAGACGATCGATGTTACTTTACCAGGAAAATCGATTAAGACTGGGAATGCGCATCCATTAACAAGTATTATTGAAGAAATCGAAGACCTTTTCATCGGCCTAGGTTTCTCAATAGCTGAAGGACCTGAAGTCGAACAAGATTATTACAACTTTGAAGCTCTTAATTTACCAAAGGATCATCCCGCACGTGATATGCAGGATTCTTTCTACATTACGAATGAAATTCTTATGCGTACACATACATCCCCTGTTCAAGTAAGAACGATGAAAAAACATCAAGGGGAAGGTCCTGTTAAAATTATTTGTCCAGGGAAAGTATATCGACGAGACACAGATGATGCAACGCATTCACATCAATTTATGCAAATTGAAGGATTATATGTTGATAAAAAGGTACGCCTAAGTGACTTGAAAGGAATATTGACTGTTTTTGCGAAAAAAATGTTTGGTGAAGATCGTGATATCAGACTAAGACCAAGTTTCTTCCCATTCACAGAACCATCGGTAGAGATGGATATTTCATGTTTTAAATGTGGAGGACATGGATGCTCAGTATGTAAGCACACTGGATGGATTGAAATATTAGGTTCTGGAATGGTTCATCCAAACGTTCTAGAAATGGCTGGATTTGATTCAACTGTTTATTCAGGATTTGCTTTTGGAATGGGACCTGAGCGTATCGCCATGTTGAAATATGGAATTGATGATATTCGCCATTTCTATACGGATGATGTTAGGTTCTTAGAACAATTCAAGCGAGCATAAGGAGTGAATAATAGAGATGTTAGTATCGTATAATTGGTTAAAAGAATATGTAGATCTAACTGGAGTGACGCCGGAAGATCTCGAAAATAAAATTACGAATGCGGGTATTGAAGTTGAACATCTAAATTTTGTTGGCGAAGGGATCACAAAAGTGGTTGTCGGATATGTTGAATCAAGAAAACCACATCCTGAGGCTGATAAGTTAAATCTATGTCAAGTTAATTTAGGTGATGAAGTCGTTCAGATTGTCTGCGGAGCTCCAAATGTTGATGCTGGGCAATATGTTCCGGTTGCTAAAGTAGGTGCAAGACTTCCTGGAGGCGTTAAGATTAAACGTGCTAAACTTAGAGGCGAAGTATCGAGCGGCATGATTTGTTCACTAAGTGAGCTCGGGGTAGATCCAAAATTTGTTCCAAAGGAATTTGCAGAGGGCATCTATGTATTCAAAGATGAGGTGGTCGTAGGTGAAGATGCCCTTCCGTATCTTAATCTAAATGATTACATCCTTGAACTTGATATTCTCCCAAATAGTGCCCATTGTTTAAATATGATTGGAGTGGCCCATGAAGTTGCGGCGATCCTTGATCGAGAAGTCAAGTATCCGAATGTTGATTTACAGGAAGAGGCAGCTTCCGTTTTATCCAAACTAGACGTTAAAATCACGAGCGGAGCAGAGGAAGTCGTACCATATTATGGCGCAAGGATTATGACAGACATTACGATCGCTCCGTCCCCTGCTTGGATGCAAAATAGACTTATAGCAGCAGGCATTAGACCGATCAATAATATTGTTGATATATCGAATTATGTCATGATAGAGTATGGTCAACCGCTTCATACGTTTGATTTTGATACGTTTAACAGTGATCAAGTTGAAGTGAGATTGGCTAATGATAAAGAAAGAATAACGACACTTGATGGCACAGAACGTACCCTTTTATCTTCTGATATAGTGATAACAAATGGACAAAAAGCGGTCGCTATTGCTGGAGTCATGGGAGGCTTTGATACCGAAGTCACGTCAAATACAAAGACGATTCTTCTAGAATCAGCACTTTTTGACGCACGTTCGATCAGGCGCACAGCCTCTCGTCTCAACTTACGTACAGATGCAAGCAGTCGTTATGAAAAGGGACTTGACTATAATCGAGTCACTGCAGCATCAAACCGTGCGGCAAGTCTTATTTCTGAGATTGCGGGTGGAAAAGTCTTAAGCGGCTTTGCGGAAAGTGGAGAAAGAGTGATTGAACCAGAAACCATCAATATGCCTTGGCAAGTCATTAATGATAAGTTGGGAACAACGCTTACTTCAGAAGAAATTCGTGATATTCTCATTAGACTTGGCTTTGATGTGAAGATTGAAAATGAGTGGATGCATGTTCTCGTTCCTACTAGACGACCGGATGTATCGATCCCCGAAGATCTTGTAGAAGAGGTTGGTCGTATTTATGGTTATGATCACTTGCCTGCAACTTTGCCAGAAGGAACAACAAGCAAAGCTGAATTAACGCCCTATCAGAAGCTTAGACGTAAATTACGACGTTATTTTGAAGGTAAAGGTTTATATGAAACCGTCACTTATTCTTTAACAACAAATGAAAAAGCGACACAATTAACCATTGATGAATCTACACTTAAAGATGTTGTGAAATTGAAAATGCCAATGAGTGAGGAGCACGAAACTCTCCGAATGAGTATCGTTCCAGGGTTAATTGATGTTGCTGAGTATCACATCAATCGGCAAATGCCAAATGTCGCCATTTATGAAATAGGTAAAGTGTTTAAAGCTCAAGAAAGCAAAGACCAATTGCCAAATGAAGCTGAACATATTAGTGGACTCATTACAGGTCACGTTCACGATAAATCTTGGAATAGTGCTCCTATGGCGGTAGACTTTTTCTATGTAAAAGGTGTACTAGAAGGGCTATTTGATTTAATGGGTGTTTCAAATATCATCAGTTATCGACCTGCTAAACGTTCGGATCTTCATCCGGGTAGAACAGCGGCAATTCACTTAAAGGATGAATGTATTGGCTATATTGGTCAATTACATCCTAACGTACAAAATGATCACGATCTGAATGAAACGTATGTGTTTGAAATTAATCTTGCTCATTTACGGGAACAAGCTCAACCCGAAATTACGTATCATAGTCTTCCACGTTTTCCGTCGATTACACGTGATATTGCCCTCGTGGTTGATCAAGCTATTTTTGCTGATGATATTAAACAATCGATACAAGAAGCTGGAGGAAAACTTTTATCAGATGTGATGATCTTTGACGTCTATGAAGGAGAGCACGTTGAAGAAGGTAAGAAATCCATTGCCTTTTCTATTACCTATTTAGATCCAGAACGAACACTCACTGATGAAGAAGTTAGCCGTGCACACGATCGTGTATTAACTTCTGTTAAAGAAAAATTTGATGCTGTATTACGCTCGTAAGTTTTAGGTTTTTGTAACTTATGATCAATAGGAAAAATGCAGGGTAGTGCGTGACTTCTACTCTGCATTTTTTTAGTTATAATAAGGCGGATTTTGTAAATTCAAAATATGGTCTTCCAATGGTAACAAAGATTCTTTAGTCGTACGAATATTTTATTTATATTGGTAAGTGGGACTTTCCATTAAAAATTTAAAGAGACTCTCTTTTTCTATTTTTCATGAATAGCACTTTTTGATATGATAATATGGATATAGAATTATAATAGGTTATTTTTGAGGTGTTAAACACCCATTTTAAAGGAAAGATGAGGGTACGTTATCATTATGTTAAGTTTAATTATTGTTTTACTGTTAATAGCAGGTTTCTTTATCGGTTTGAGAAGAGGCCTTATTTTACAACTGGTTCATTTGACTGGTTTTATCTTAGCTTACGTTATTGCCTTCATCTATTATGGAGATCTTGCCCCAAAACTAAAATTTTGGATTCCTTATCCATCAGCTATAGAGCATCAATCTATGTTTGAGATATTCGGTAATATGAATTTAGAAACCGCTTATTATCGCGCTATTGCCTTTGTCATCATTTTTATCGCGGTGAAAATTGTGATGCAAATAATTGGATCCATGTTGGATTTTCTAGCTCATTTACCAATCATTCACACAGTGAACCGACTTTTGGGTGGCGTTTTAGGATTTGTAGAGATCTACTTAATTGTCTTTATTTTGCTCTACATCGGTGCATTAACACCGTTTTGGGGATTAGATTCAATCATTAGTCATTCTTCCATCGCTGAGGCCATGATTGAACACACGCCAGTCATGTCTGATAAACTAAAAGCCATGTGGCTTGCTTATATCAAATAATTTAAATGAGTCTTCGTTTCGTGTAAATAGACGCGAAATAAAAAGCTTCTCTTAAGGTAGAGAGGCTTTTTGTATGATACCGTTAAAGAAGAGTTTGAAGAAAAGTCATGTTAAAATATGTACAAGCTCCACCTAAATAGAAAGGATGACGTCTTTGCATAAAAAAGCCATAATCCAACATTTAGAATTAATTGCGACTTATTTAGAAATTAAGGGGGAAAACTCCTTCAAAATAGCTGCTTATCGAAAAGCAGCACAAGCCCTAGAAAATGATGATCGATCTATGGCATTAATTGATGATGTGACAAAGATCGCAGGCATCGGTAAAGGTACAGCTCAAGTAATTTTAGAACTTCAGAAGACAGGTGAATCATCATTACTTAGAGAATTACAATCGTCCATTCCCTCTAGTCTCCTTCAACTGTTGAAACTGCCAGGCGTTGGCGGAAAGAAGATAGCGAAACTGTACCAGGAACTTAACGTGGTCGATCTAGAATCATTATATAAAGCTTGTCAATCTGAACAGGTACAAAAACTACCGGGCTTTGGTAAGAAAACAGAAGAGAAATTAATTAAGGCCATCGAAGAGCAGCGAGTAAAGCCTGAAAGATTACCTCTTGCCTACATGCTGTCTTTATCTGAATCAATAGAAAGGATATTAACAACGATTCCATCCATCCTCCGAGTAGCTAGAGCAGGAAGTCTTAGACGGTGTGAGGAGATGGTGAAAGATCTGGATTTTGTTATTGCCACCCATGATTCCAAAGCGGTTAGTCAAGAGATTTTAGAAAAAGTGGCAACGCATGAAGTTGTTGGCCGGGGAGAGACAAAGATGACGGTCTTATTAACAGACGATTATCATGTATCCGTTGATTTTCGTTTTGTAACGCCAGAGTCTTTTATCACGACTTTGCATCATTTTACCGGATCAAAAGAACATAACGTTAGAATGCGGCAACTTGCCAAGAAAAGAAATGAAAAGATTAGTGAATATCATGTCGAACAAGAAGTAACGGGAAAACGATTAACATTCGATACAGAAGAAACTTTCTTCGAGCATTTTGATCTTCCGTATATTCCGCCAGCGATGCGTCTGGGAAAAGGTGAGTTTGACTTCGTAGATCAAGAATTTAAACCCCTAAAATTAAACGACATTCGGGCAGACTTACACATGCATACGACGTATAGCGATGGGGCCTTTACCATTGAAGAAATGGCTACGGCAGCACAAAAAAAGGGATATGAGTATATTTGTATTACGGATCATTCCCAATCACTTCGAGTAGCGAATGGACTATCTAGGGAGCGTTTAAAAAGGCAGCGACTGGAGATTGACCGCTTAAATGCACACTTTATTTCTAAAGGGTTTAAAATATTTGCAGGGGTAGAAATGGATATTTTACCCGATGGTTCTTTAGATTATGATAACGAAACATTAAAATCTTTGGACTTTGTCATTGCGGCTATCCATTCTTCATTTAACCAAAGCGAAGAGAAAATTATGCATCGTTTAAAGCAAGCAGCGATGAATCCATTTGTTCGTTTAATTGCGCATCCAACAGGACGCATTATTGGCAGACGTGCCGGTTATCCTGTTAATATTGAAGAGTTAATGCTCCTTTCTAAAAGTACTGGAACGGCACTCGAACTTAATAGCAATCCGAACCGATTAGATTTATCATCAACTTGGATTCGAAAAGCTGAAGAAATGGGTGTTAAAGTCGCGATCAACACCGACGCTCATTCCATAAAAATGTTAGATGATATGTCTATAGGTGTTGCAACAGCCAATAAAGGGTTGATCAAATCATCCTCTATATTAAATACGATGACAAGAGCAGAATTTGAAGACTTTATTAAAAGTTCAAAAAGGTGACAAATGAAAAGGGTTACTGGCTAAGTACGCTGGCATCCTGCAAGAAACGCCAGTACTAGCCCGTCCTGGGCGCCGGAAGGCTAAGAGCGTCAGAGCGTCCGCAGAGTTCCTTAGGACCGGCATTCCTCGCGTTGTGGTAGCTTCACGCCAGCCACAGGACGTGAGCGACTTTAGCCAGCGACCCTCTTGTATCCGCTACATGAGGACTGGAAAAACGAGCGGGCGCCGAGGATTCGTAGCTTATTATTTGGTGACTTTTTGAACAACCTCTTAAAAAAGGAAAAAGTCAAATAGAAGTGAAATAAGGACGTTTTTGAAAGGTGAAGGAGGAAAAAAAGTGACTCCACGAGTTTTAAATAGATTAGAATTTAATAAAATGAAAGAAAGACTGATGAAACAGGCGGCTTGTTCACTTGGTCAGCAAAAGATTGAAGAATTAAGCCCAAGTACGGACTTGAAAACAGTAGAAAGATTACAAGAAGAAACCGATGAAGGGGCTACTGTCCTTCGTTTAAAAGGGCACATTCCTTTTGGCGGAATATCGGATATTAGGCAGCACCTAAAGCGTTCTGAAATTGGTGGAATGCTGAGTAGTAAGGAATTAAGTGATATTGCCGATACAATTCGAGGATCACGAGTGATTAAGCGATTTATTCAAGAACTTGTAGAAGAAGAGGTTAATATCCCTATCTTGCTGAGTATTGTAGATGAAATTAATCCACAAGTTGAACTTGAAAAAAAAATCCGCCTTTGTATTGGTGATAATGGTGAAGTATTAGACACAGCAAGTGAAACACTTCGCACCGTTAGAACGCAAATAAGAACTTACGATAGTCGTGTAAAGGAAAAATTAGAATCAATTGTTAGATCCCCAAATACACAAAAAATGTTAACAGAAGCTATCATTACCATTCGTAACGGAAGACAAGTCGTACCAGTAAAACCTGATTATCGCCACAAATTCGGCGGAATTGTTCATGATCAATCAGCATCAGGTGCTACATTTTTTATTGAGCCACAATCGGTTGTCGAAATAAATAACAAACTTAGTGAAGCAAGAGCACGAGAACGGTATGAAATAGAACGGATATTACGTTTATTAAGTGAAGAAACATCCTTTGTTGCTAGCGAGCTTTATCATAATGTTGATCAATTAGCCAAATTAGATCTCATTTATGCAAAGGCTAAATTGGGGCATCAAATGAAAGCCACTCGTCCTCATCTCAACGATAAAGGCGTCATTAATATGAAACGGGCTCGGCATCCCCTCATTGACCCTGATCAAGTTGTACCCATCGATATCCGTTTAGGTGATCATCACCACGCCATGATCATCACCGGACCTAACACCGGGGGAAAGACGGTCACACTAAAGACAATAGGGCTTCTTACGTTAATGACACAAGCCGGTTTACAGATACCAGTAGACGAAGATTCGACGGTGAATGTTTTTAAGAAGGTGTTTGCGGATATTGGGGATGAACAGTCTATTGAGCAAAGTTTAAGTACTTTTTCGTCTCACATGACCAATATTGTTCGTATTTTGAATGAAGTTGACTTTCAAAGTCTTGTTTTATTCGATGAACTCGGTGCTGGTACAGATCCTCAGGAAGGTGCAGCGTTATCCATTGCTATTCTTGATACAGTTTTTGAAAGAGGAGCCACTGTGGTCTGTACAACTCACTACAGTGAATTGAAAGCTTATGCCTTTGATCGCAGCGGTGTTCTTAATGCAAGTGTCGAATTTGACGTGGAAACATTAAGACCAACTTATCGATTGCTTCTCGGTGTGCCAGGGCGAAGTAATGCCTTTGAAATTTCTCGTAAACTTGGTTTAGATGAAAGGATTATTGAAGAAGCTAGAAAACAAATTAGTACTGAAACGAATCAAGTTGATCGAATGATTGCGTCTCTAGAAAAAAATAGGAAAGAAGCAGAAAAAGCAGAAATCGAAGCAAGAACAATCAAAGAAGAAGTCAAAAAGCGGCAAATCGAATTAACAAAAGAGATGAATCAAATTGAAGAAAAAAGGAATCGGCTGATTAAAGAAGCTCGTTCTAAAGCTGAAGAAGCCGTAAATGAAGCAAAAAAAGAAGCAGAAGAAATTATAAAAGAGCTGAGATCATTAAAAGCACAATCCGGCAAGGTTAAAGAGCATCAATTAATTGATGCAAAAACAAGACTAGATCATGCTTTAGATTCCTTATCACAAAATGAAACTAAACGCCCTTCCCCTACGTATAAAAAAGAAACAAAGACCTTCTCGCCTGGTCAAGAGATAAAAGTAATAAGCTTTGGTCAGAAGGGACACGTTCTAGAGAAAATTAATGACCATGAATATCGTGTTCAAATTGGTATTCTAAAAATGAATGTCTCTGCACAGGATATTAAGCCAATTAAAGTGGATAAAGAAGTCAAGCCTGTTGTGAATGTTCGAACATCAGGGCATGTCACAAAAACGGAATGTGATCTTCGCGGGGATCGTTATGAAGATGCCATGCAAAAAGTTGAAAAATATTTAGACGATGCTTTACTTGCAGGTTATCATCAAGTTTCTATCATTCATGGAAAAGGTACAGGAGCTCTGAGGAATGGGGTTCAATCTTTACTGAAATCACATCCCCGTGTAAAAAGTTCTAGATTAGGAGGAGCAGGTGAAGGGGGCAGCGGCGTTACCGTCGTGGAATTAAAATAAGGAGTGACAGCTTTGTCAAATCTGCTTCTTGAAAAAAATGTCTATGTACACACCATTGCCTACTTTAGTGTGGTCGTTCTTAGTACCATTGTCTTTCTTGCGATATTCGAATTAGTCACAAAGTATCATAATTGGAAAGAAATAAAAGAAGGAAATCTTGCTGTGGCATTAGCAACAGGAGGAAAAATATTTGGTATAGCCAACATATTTCGTTACTCAATCGAACAACATGCGTTGATAATTCCAATGATTATCCAAGGCTTTTTTGGATTTCTTCTTTTACTTGTTGGTTACTTTATTTTCGAATTCTTAACGCCTACATTTAGTATTGATTTAGAAATTCAAAAGGGAAATAAGGCAGTTGGGTTTATCTCAATGACGATCTCGATTGGTTTATCGTTTGTCATTGGTGCAAGTTTGTAAATAACATCTCAAAAAAACGTTTCTAATCAACCGTTAGAAACGTTTTTTAATAATTCATTTTAAATACTATAGTCAGCATAATCGTCAAACATATTGACTTGTCCACCAAGATCGCTACGTGCAATTCGGTAAGCACGAGTGGCTGCGATAACATTTGAGATGGCGGCGATTATAAATAGTGTAGAGCCAATTAAAGAGATGGTATTAATTCGGATGATAAATTTTAAGTTACTTAAATTAGCTAAATCTTTTTGACTGATCTGATTTGATTGACTCGCTTGACCTATCTGGCTGGATTGACTGATTTGTCGGAATTGATTTTGTTGATAGGTCTGATTTGTTTGATACGGTTGATAGACTGGTGATGGACCCCCTCCCCGGACTCCATAGCCTTGGTCAGGTTGTGGCACTGGTAATGTCGATGCTACGACCATTATTATTCCCCCCTATAGTTCGTAGGCTAATGTATCATATTCCTTCTAAGACTTTTTTGTTCCATATTTTTTTACGCTTTTTAATAAACGGAATATATGTAAAAAGATATGACTGACAAAATCAACAATGGTCGTCATCACTAAATAATACAGATTAATCCATACAGCCTAAAGTGAAAACTTTCATCAGTAAGTTGAAGCAATCGGACCTTTACGGGTAGTTGATCCCCCATCTATCTTCTTTCAATACTCAAAGTTTTGAGGTGGGGTTCTTTACTAGCCGTTAAGTGGGATAAAATTTAAAGGACAATTCATATGCAATAAATGAATAGTCCTTTTTAGAAAAGATGACAGGCTATATGCTGTGACGCTTAAACAACGATATTCTCGACTTGAGGCCGTCCCCCCCAAATGATTTTTTATATGCAAAATAGGCGATTATGGCATTGACTGTGACAGCTATTAATGAAAGTGTGGAGCCTGTCATAGCAATAAAGCCGGCTATAGCTACGAGTCGCAACGTATTTGAATTTTTAGATGAATTAGTCTGAAAATGTGGTGATGAATAAAATTTTGACTGCATGTTGGGTTTTGTTCCTCCATGTCTAGAGTTTTGAGAATTCATGATGCCCCCCCTTTTTTTATCATCATTTGCCTACTTTAGTTTATTCAAGTTTTTAAAGACTGGTTCATTATCTAGAACAATTACTCTGCAGATGAATAAACTGTTTTTAACTCCGCTATCATTACATAAGGGGGTACATAAATGGCTCAAAATCGGTTATCCAACTCCGAGCGCGCTAAATGTATTTATTCGGAGTGTCCTATTTATGATGATTTAAAGGTAGCAGCACTAAACTATTCGAATCATCCTGCCATGTCTTATTTAGGTAAAGAGGTAACGTATCAAGAATTATACGAAAAGGCTCTAACATTTGCTTCACACTTAAAGAAAATAGGAATTAAGAAAGGTGACCGAGTGATGATGATGCTTCCTAATTGTTTGGAGGCTGTCATTAGCTATTATGGGACACTCTTATCTGGCGCCATTGTCGTCATGATCAATCCACTTTCTACGGCTTATGAGGCATCTTATTTAGCCAGCGATTCTGGAGCAAAATTAATCATTAGTCCGAACCAAAGACTAGATGTGGCTCATTTTATTTTTAAAAAAACCGAAGTCAAGTTCATGATTCTTATTGATAGGCCTTTCTCAATAAAAAATACCCAAAGCACTCATTTCAATATCCATCAAGCTAGAAGAAGGGGCCAACTTTTTCATTTTGGTCAGTGTCTTCGTACAAAAAGAGCCTTTAAGCCACCGACAATAAATGCAAAAGAAGATACGGCCCTGATCCAATATACAGGGGGAACAGAAGGACGAATGAAAGGGGTTATGCTCACGCATTTTAACCTTATGGCGAACGCGATTCAATCAGAATATTGGATGATGAAACAACTTGAATCTCATCAATCCATTTTATGTGTGTGTCCTTTTTATCATGTCTATGGTTTAAGTGTTGGCATTCATGTCGCCGTGCGGTGCCGATTAAAAATGATTGTGATCCCAAATTTTCAAGTTGATCAAGTTGTGCATCTCATCCATTCGATTAGGCCAACCCTGTTTCCAGGTGTGCCAACCATGTTCAAGGCGTTAGTTGAATATGCCAAACATCACCCAGTGGATTACTCATCATTAAAATTATGTATTAGTGGCTCCTCACCACTTTCAGAATCAACTCGACTCGCTTTTGAATCCCTTTCAAAAGGACGTCTGATTCAGGGTTATGGGCTAAGCGAAGCTTCACCTATTACCCATTGCCAATCTCTTTCAAAAAATAATGATCAGACATTTGGCATTGGGACACCCTATCCAGATACAAAGTGTCGAATTATTTCTCTTCGTACAGGCGAAGATGTCAATCAGGGTGAAGCAGGTGAATTATTAATTAAAGGCCCACAGGTCATGAAGGGATACTGGAATCAGGAGAATCTTACTCAACGAACCATTGTAAATGGGTGGCTCCATACCGGGGACATCGCTTATCAAACTCATGATGGGAACTATATCCTTGTTGGTCGAAAAAAAGATGTCATTATTGCTTCTGGTTTTAACATTTATCCGAATGAAATTGAATCTATACTTGTAAGGCATCCAGATGTAGAGGAGGCTTGTGTTGTTGGGATCCCTGATGAGTATCGAGGAGAAACCATTAAAGCCTATCTAGTTCTGAAAAGAGAGTCCCTTTTTGATCCAGCGGCCTATGATCATTATTGCCGAAAATTTCTATCATCTTATAAGGTACCTTGCTATTATGAAAAGATCGATGAATTACCAAAATCACATTTGGGAAAAGTAATGAAGAGATATCTAAAGGTAAAAGACGTAACCTGAGAATAGTTAAACGCAAGATTAGAATGATTATAAGTTGAATCAATGGCATCACATTCTATAAGATGATATACTCATTCACATAACAGAGAATTTAGGAGGTCATAAATTTATGGCAATTTCACATGTAACTGATGCAAATTTTGCAGACGAAACTTCAAAAGGTCTTGTCCTTGCTGATTTCTGGGCTACTTGGTGCGGACCTTGTAAAATGATTGCACCTGTACTTGAAGAAGTGGATTCTGAACTAGCTGATAAAGTAAAAATCGTTAAATTAGATGTTGATCAAAACCAAGCTACAGCAAGTAAATATGGTGTGATGAGTATTCCAACACTTATCCTTTTCAAAGATGGAGAAATTGCGGATAAAATTATTGGTTTCCAACCCAAAGAAGCATTAGTTGAACGTATCAACCAATATGCTTAAGTGTTAAAGGTAAACGTTTGAGATCCTCTTTTAAAAGAGGATCTCTTTTCATTGTATCGAGTTAGATTCTTTTTTTGCATCGCATGTGATCGTATTTAGTTGATGTGACCTCTTGCAACCATGTAAAATATGATTCAAGACAACTAGGAATGAACGAAAAAGGGCTGAAATATTATGGCTTCATTAAAAGAAAAATTAAGCTTATTGCCTGATCAACCAGGCTGTTATTTAATGAAAAATAAAGATAATGTCATCATTTATGTCGGTAAAGCGAAAAATTTACGCAATCGTGTCCGATCCTATTTCTCCGGCACGCATGATGGCAAGACTCAACGTCTAGTGAGTGAAATCGTTGACTTTGAATATATTGTTGTTTCATCAGAGATTGAATCATTATTATTGGAGATCAATCTGATTAAAAAACATGATCCCAAATATAATATTATGTTAAAAGACGATAAGAGTTACCCCTATATAAAATTGACGAATGAAAGACATCCTAGACTCCTAATTACGAGAAAAGTGAATCGCAAGAGCGGCAAATATTTCGGACCCTATCCAAATGCCACCGCCGCACAAGAGACAAAACGTCTTCTTGATCGATTGTATCCTTTAAGAAAATGTAAGACAATGCCAAATCGAGTTTGTCTATATTATCACATTGGTCAGTGTCTAGCTCCTTGTGTCAATGAAGTCACGAAGGAACAATACAAAGACATGACGAGCGAAATTGTCCGATTTCTTAATGGCGGTCATCAGGATATCAAACGTGAACTAAAAGAAAAGATGCTTGAGGCCTCTGAACAATTAAATTTTGAAAGGGCAAAAGATCTTCGTGACCAGATACAACATATTGAAACAGTGATGGAAAAACAGAAAGTCATGTTTGATGACTTAGATGATCGTGATGTGTTTGGCTACACGTATGATAAAGGATGGATGTGCGTTCAAGTCTTTTTCATGCGTCAAGGTAAACTTATTGAGAGAGATGTCTCTATTTTTCCTTTTTATCAGGAACCGGAGGAGGACTTTTTAACATACTTGGGTCAATTCTATCTTAATAACAATCATCTTATGCCAAAAGAAATTTTGATTCAGCGTGATATCAATGCTGAATTAGCCTCTGAAATCTTACAAGTTCCAGTTCTCCAGCCAAAGCGAGGTCGAAAGAAAGAATTGGTAGAGCTGGCAAAGAAAAATGCAGGAATCGCTTTGAAAGAAAAATTCTTACTCATTGAACGCGATGAAGAACGAACCATTAAGGCTGTTGAACAACTCGGTCAACATCTTGGCATCGGGGTGCCTCATCGAATTGAAACGTTTGATAACTCAAATATCCAAGGTGTTAATCCTGTCTCAGCGATGGTCGTTTTTGAAGATGGCAAACCAAAAAAGAAAGATTACCGAAAGTACCATATTAAAACTGTTGCAGGCCCCGATGATTATGCAACCATGCGGGAGGTTATTAGACGACGTTATTCTCGTATTTTAAAAGAGAAAGGCAGTCTACCAGATCTTATTGTTATTGATGGTGGAAAAGGTCAGATGTCTGTCGCCATCGATGTATTAGAGAATGAACTCGGTTTATCCATTCCTGTTTGTGGGTTGGTCAAAGATAGTAAACACCGTACCTCTCAGCTCATGATGGGAGATCCTGCAGAAGTGATTCCTTTGGATCGCAGGAGCCAAGCCTTTTATTTACTGCAAAGAATTCAAGATGAAGTCCACCGCTTTGCTATTACATTTCATAGACAAACTCGAGATAAAGCATTGACCAAATCCGTTTTAGATGATATTCCAGGCGTTGGTCCTAAACGAAAGCAAGCGTTGATCCGTTACTTTGGTTCAATTAAAAAAATACGCGAAGCTGATTTAGATGAGCTTAGAAAATCTGGTATTCCGAAAAACTTGGCAACACAAATAAGAACTTATTTTGAAAATCTGAAATAAACGGTTGTTCTATTGTAAGGGTTTTGTTATACTTCTATTTAATCTTAAATGAAAACAATGAGTGATAGAGGTGCGTGTTTTATTACTAGATGATAAGAGGACGTTTGGGGTTCGATGACGATCATTGAAAGGAAAACATGCCGAAGTTTAACCTTACTCAAACAAGGTTATGCTGGACTCGTACCTGAATAAGTACGAGGCTGTCACACTTTAATAGTGTGGAGAACTATCTTTAGCATGTTGAGGAACTGGGTCTATTATGTTCAAGCAACAACAGCGAAGATATCGCTGTTTTTTTTTATACTAATATACTAATAACAATTAGAAATAAAAAATACTTAATGAGCGTGATGATTAAATTCGGTTTGTTATAGATTTACTTATAAGTGCGTGTTCAAAAAGGTAACAAATGAAAAAGGTTACTGGCTAAGTACGCTGGCATCCTGCAAGAAACGCTAGTTACTTGCCCGTCCTGGGCGTCGGAGGCTAAGAGCGGCGTAGTTTTGAAGACCAGCATTCCACAGGATGTGGTAGCTTCAGGCGCCAGCCACAGGATGTGAGCGATTTTATCCAACGATCCTCTTGTATCGCTACATGAGGACCGGAAAAACAAGCGGGCGCCGAGGATTCACACTATCATTTGGTGACTTTTTGAACAACCTCTATAAATGCGTGTTCAAAAAGGCGACAAATTAGAAGCAAGAAGATCAAGGCGGCGTAGTTTTGAGGACCGGAATGTAGGATTTTACTACATGAGGACCGGAAAAACAAGCGGGCGCCGAGGATTCGCACTATCATTTGGTGACTTTTTGAACAACCTCTATAAGTTAGTTATCTTTATTGTAAGTCAAACTTAAACCCATTCCTCAAGGTGCCTGACGTTTTTCACACTGATGATGCCGAAGGGGAGACATAACATGTCAATTTCAGTCATGAAGTTTGGTGGAACATCCGTTGGCTCGGTGGAGAGATTAAAGCGAGTAGCGGACAGAATCATTAGCAAAAAAAATGCTGGGGAGCAAGTTATCGTAGTTGTTTCAGCCATGGGAAAAACAACAGACCAATTGGTTTCAATGGCAAATGAAATTACAAGCCAACCATCGAAACGTGAAATGGATATGCTTTTATCAACTGGAGAACAAGTAACCATCTCATTGCTTTCAATGGTCTTGCAAGAACGCGGTCACAAATCGATTTCTTTAACGGGATGGCAAGCAGGTATTCAAACAGAAGCCATCCACGGAACGGCACGAATTGAAAATATCAAAACACCTGTGATACTTCGATATTTGAATCAAGGTCATATCGTCATTGTAGCGGGATTCCAAGGGGTGGCAAATGGCAACATCACGACACTAGGCAGAGGAGGATCTGATACATCGGCCGTTGCGTTGGCATCAGCATTTAATGCTTCTGTTTGTGAAATTTATACAGATGTAACAGGTGTGTTCACTGTAGATCCTCGCTTTGTAAACAAGGCCCGGAAATTAAAAGAAATAAACTATGATGAAATGCTTGAACTCGCTTATTTAGGCGCTGGTGTTTTGCACCCAAGAGCTGTTGAATGTGCCAAAAACAACGACATTACATTAGTGGTTCGATCATCATTTGAAAACGAAGAAGGTACAGTCATTAAGGAGGAAGTTTCGTTGGAGAAAGAAAGAGCGGTAAGAGGACTTGCATTTGAAAAAGATGTGACTCGAGTAACTTTACTGGGATTACCTAATAACCTCGTTTCCTTATCTCAAGTATTTGACTTATTAGCAGCACATCATATCAATATTGATGTTATTGTACAAAATGTATTAGATGAAGAAAATGTTAGTCTATCATTTACTATTATTAATACATCGATTGAGGAAACGTTAAATGTACTTGAAAACAACAAAGAGAGTTTAGAATATCAGGATTTAAAGATAGAATCACAACTTGCGAAAGTTTCGATCGTCGGTTCGGGTATGGTTTCTAATCCTGGTGTGGCTGCATCAATGTTCCACCAACTTGCGGAGAATTCAATTAAAGTAAAAATGGTAAGTACATCTGAAATTAAAGTTTCAACCATCATTGATGAAAAAGATTTATTAAAAGCCCTTGATGTCTTGCATGCTGGTTTCAAATTATCAGATGAAGTATCGAAAGTCTATTAAACAAAATGGGCCAGCTAGGTTAATAACGAATTTAAATAATATAAAAAAGCGAAATAACGTATAAAACGTTATTTCGCTTTTTTTAGGTCTACTTAAATAGAGGTAATGGAAACTATGATTCGTCATGTAGGCGAAGTAGATTATGTATTTATACTATTAATCGTCTGTTGGTACGATACGATCCTTATTGTCCCATCTAACGAGAAAGATCACTTTTTTATCTTTTCCATTTTTGATTTCTGAATAAGTTTCAGTTATAAATCCCTGTTGTGTTTGAATTTGTTCGGCTAAAAATCCCGATTCTAATGTGAATGGTATTTCTGGGTTATCTTTAATTCTTGATTGAATAAGAGCGGATTGTAAGTGGAAAGTCATCTTGCTCTTGGCCTTTTCGATCAGTTCAAGACGTCCCCAGCCAGCCTGGTCAAAAAAATGGATTAATTCATCGATGGTGCTTAATGGATATCTACGAGCTAAATTTCGACCTGACCAATAAAGGATCATAGTCATTTCTTCTCCTAAAATTTCAGGCAGTAAGGCACTTCGTAATAATTCATATCCAAAGGCAGGGATCTGGGTATTACTATAATGCTCGGGTTTTGGCTGACTGTATTTTTTTTTCATCTTAATCTCTCCTCCACCTTTAATTATACTTAAAAAGGTCACAATGGATAAGTTAATCTTTATAGAGGATGTTCAAAAAGTCACCAAATGATAAGCTACGAATCTCGGCGTTGGCTTGTTTTTCCGGTCCTCATGTAGCAAAAACCTACATTCCGGTCCTCAAAACAGCGCCGCCTTGATCTTCTTGCTTCTAATTTGTCGCCTTTTTGAACACGCACTTATATAATAATATCATGTTATTTAACAATCTTTTATGTAAATTTTTTTAAATAGACAAGAGGCTTGCCCATTTTTAACAATATACAGCATTTCCCTCACCAGAAAAGTGTTTAAATCATATGATATCTTGACTAAATACCTTCCACAATAGTTCTTTTTTGACGAGCAGGGAGGGGAACTTATTGAAAGAAGATATCCAACGTCCGAAGCCTTTGTTAACCAAAAGGGAAAGAGAAGTTTTCGAGTTGTTAGTTCAAGATAAAACGACTAGGGATATTGCTCAAGAATTATTCATTAGTGAAAAAACCGTTCGAAATCATATCTCTAACACAATGCAAAAATTGGGAGTAAAGGGACGCTCTCAAGCAGTAGTTGAATTACTTAGGCTCGGAGAATTAGAACTTTAATAAGAATCGGCTTCTTTTTTAGAAGCCGATGTTTTTTCTTTGCACTTTAAGAAAGAAAAATTTAAGGTAACCTCTATCTGCTCCTTAAGGCCCCGCAATCGGCAAGTTTTCTTTAGATACATGATATATACCCATTTTTGGTTATTAGCAATCAAAGTTAAACTCATTCTAACAGATTGTTTTTAATTAGCATATGGATACATCAACCCGCAAGTTTTCTTATAATGGTTGGAGGGCCTAAAGCCTATTTATCTACTTGATTAATGTGATAAAATGGGTAAGAAGTTGTTCAAATTTTATAGAGGTTGTTCAAAAAGTTACCAAATGATAAGCTGCGAATCTCGGCGCCCGCTCGTTTATTCCGGTCCTCTTGTAGTAAAAACCTACATTCCGGTCCTAAGGAACTGCGCCGCCTTGATCTTTTTGCTTCTAATTTGTCACCTTTCTGAACACGCACTTATAAGAAAAAAATGTATAATAGCATGATTTGAATGGACATCAAGAATAAGAGATAAATGAGGCGATGAATGTGAATCAGCCAATAGGTGTTATTGATTCAGGTGTTGGAGGGTTAACTGTAGCAAAAGAGATTATGAGACAATTACCTAATGAGGAAATTGTCTACTTTGGGGATAATTTACGATGCCCCTATGGACCAAGACCTTTTACAGAAGTTCAAACATATACTTGGCAAATGGTTCATTATTTATTGAGACATCACGACATAAAAATGCTAGTTATCGCATGTAATACAGCCACAGCAGCTGTTTATGAACAAATAAAAGAGGCGCTACCTATTCCGGTGATTGGTGTCATCCATCCTGGCGCTCGGTCAGCATTAAAGGTGAGTCACACAAGACATGTTGGTGTCATTGGAACCATAGGAACGATCAACAGTAAAGCTTATGTTTATGCCCTTCATGATATAGATAAAAATGTTGTCGTGGCGGACCTTGCCTGTCCAGAATTTGTCCCTCTCGTTGAGTCAGGAGATTTAAATAGTCACCATACAAGAGAAGTCATCAGAGAACGATTAAAATTAATAAAACATGATCCGAAAATGGATACGCTCATCTTAGGGTGCACGCATTATCCATTACTAAGAGAGGTGATAAAAGAAGTTGTAGGAGATAAGATTCAACTCATTGATTCTGGAGAAGAGACAGCAAGAGAAGTCAGTACCATTCTCTATCACAAAAATATCAAACGTAAGTCAGAAACAAAGCCACATCATATCTTTTATACCACTGGTTCTCCAAGTATTTTGGGTATGATGGTTCAAAACTGGCTAGCTCTCTTTCCTGAAGTTAATACGGTGTCTCTTGAAGAAATAGAGATGATTGGATAGAGTATATGGTCTATTTTCATAGACAGCTCGTATACATGGTAGTACAAACCTATTTTAGGAGGGTACGCCATGCGAAAGAGGATCATTCTACTTTCAATAGTCTTATCATTATCAATCCTGCTTTCTGGATGCGGATTAAACTTGAAAGCAGAAGGGGATATTAATCCAAAACCCGATAAAATTGACTATGTAAAAAATAATGATAATAAAGCAGGAACGGTTCCTCGTGAATTGTACTTATTAGATGAATCAGGTCATTTGTCTCCACAAGTGGTCAACTTGCCGAAGTCAACATCATCTGCTAAAGATACGCTTAACTATCTTGTAAAAGACGGACCTGTTAGTAATATTTTACCTAATGGTTTTATGGCTGTTTTGCCTGCGGGAACAATGGTTAATAAGACGTCTTTGAAAAAAGAT
The DNA here is from genome assembly GCF_006517395.1 of Terrilactibacillus laevilacticus. Taxonomy (GTDB): domain Bacteria; phylum Bacillota; class Bacilli; order Bacillales; family Sporolactobacillaceae; genus Terrilactibacillus; species Terrilactibacillus laevilacticus. Next base: position 205,089 of record NZ_VDCY01000003.1, on the reverse strand, counting down.
GGGACCTTTGTTGCTGATTTTTCAAAGGATCTGTTGTCATATAAGCCAAGTGATGAGGCCGCTATTTTTCAATCGATCACGTGGACCTTAACGCAGTTTAAAGAGATCAAACGTGTTCAGTTTAAAGTGGATGGGAAACTACAAAATCAGTTAAAATATAGCGGTAAACGGATTGGCCGTGGTTTAATTCGAAAAGATGGGATCAATTCAGAACTTGGCCAAGCCTTTGATATGACAAGAAGTCAAAGTGTAACAGTCTACTATCTTGCTAATCATCATGGTGAGCATTACTATGTTCCAGTGACAACCCGTGTTCCATTGTCGAAAGGCGGAGCTGCGGCGGCTGCTGTTAATGCCTTGATTGAAGGGCCGCCAGATGATGATTTAACATCAACACTCGGCGTTGATGTCGCTTTAACAAAAGCACCCGTGATAAAAAATGGCGTCGCTATTTTAAACTTTAACAAAGCCCTTTTCTCAAGTAATAAGAAAAAATCCGTCAGTAGGGAAGCTATTAATTGTTTAGCTTTAACCTTAACGGCTCAACCGAATATTAAAAAAGTCAAGATTAATGTTGAAGGATCTAAGAGCGTTATGCTGGAATCCGGTGAACCAATAACCGTGCCCGTGAGTCGTCCGGTTGTAAATAAGACGGGGGTGTAGGACCATCATAATTTGTATTAAGGGAAAAGGATAGCATCAGAAAAAAGGCAATGAAGGGCATTACACCGGGAAGGACTAATACCTTTATAGTGACGAAAGCTTTCGTTGACAAACCACATTTAATAAGATACAACTGTTACCTTTTAATCGTTGACTGTAAATATGTTATAGTTAAGGGGGCGACGACTTGTTGCCTCTATTTTTACACTTTAAGAAAGTAAAAAAATTTAAGGTATAAAGTATAAGTGCGGGCTTAGGCCTCTGTCTGCGCCTTACAGGCTGGCCAATCGGCAAGTTTTCTTTAATGAAATCATACCTATTTGGAGGATTATCATGAGACAAGACGGAAGAGAAAATAATGAATTAAGACCCATACATATTGAACCGAATTATACAATACATCCAGAAGGATCAGTTCTTATCACAGTAGGGAATACAAAGGTGATCTGTACAGCAACCATAGAAGATCGTGTTCCTCCTTTCATGAGAGGTCAAGGCAAAGGATGGATCACAGCAGAATATGCGATGTTACCACGAGCAACAGCGCAAAGAACGATCCGAGAATCCAGTAAAGGAAAAGTTACAGGTCGTACAATGGAAATTCAACGTTTGATTGGCCGTGCCCTTCGTTCAGTCGTTGAATTGGATAAGATGGGTGAGAAAACGCTTTGGTTAGATTGTGATGTTATTCAAGCTGATGGAGGGACACGAACAGCCTCCATAACAGGAGCGTTTGTTGCTATGGTTCTTGCTTTTAGAAAGGCTGTTAATCAAAAACAAATTAAAGCGATGCCGGTGAAAACATACCTTGCAGCCACCTCTGTTGGTATTCATCCAACCGCTGGACCGATACTTGATTTATGTTATCAAGAAGATTCTAGTGCAGACGTGGATATGAACATTGTGATGACAGGAAAAGGCGAATTTGTCGAGATTCAAGGCACTGGGGAAGAAGCGACGTTCTCTGAAGAACATTTGGCAACATTAATAGGTTTAGCAAAAAAAGGGATAAGGGAATTGATTAGTGTACAAAAGACCATTTTAGGTGACGAAAATTTTGAGTAACAACTTGCGTTTATCCATTTCTTGAATTATTTAGTATTGACTCAAGGAATGTGCCATATGTATAACATTGCGCTTAAAAATTTTGGAGGGGTTTCATGCAACAAATCATGATTGCTTCAAATAATCAAGGAAAAGTAAAAGAATTCAAGGCGTTATTGTCATCATTTGATGTCAAGGTTCTCTCGTTATCTGATCTAGATGAGCCCATTGATGTCGAGGAAACCGGCGAGACATTTGAAGAAAATGCAGCTCTAAAAGCCGAAGAAATATGTGCAAGGACGAATATGATCACGATAGCAGATGATTCAGGTCTCGTGGTTGATGCTTTGGATGGCAGACCTGGTGTTTATTCTGCAAGATATGCGGGATTGGATAAAAACGATCAACACAATACGGAAAAAGTCCTCTCAGAACTTAAAGAGGTTCCAGAGGACGAACGGACAGCTCGATTTGTTTGTGTTCTTGCCTTAGCCATTCCTGGGAAACAAACTGAATTTTTCAGAGGGATTTGTGAAGGGAAAATTACGGAAGCGCCGATTGGCGAAGGTGGATTTGGCTATGATCCGATCTTTTATTTTCCACAAAAAGGGAAAACTCTAGCAGAACTGTCTCAACCTGAGAAAAATAAAATCAGTCACCGAGGTCATGCTTTAGAACAGTTAAAAACCTATTGGAAAGAATGGAGAGGGGGTTTCTAAATGAAACTCATCATCACAAGTGACAGCCATGGGTTGACCGATGAATTAATGGATCTTGTCAAACGTCATCAAGATGCGGATGCTTTTATTCATTGTGGTGATTCAGAACTTACTCCAGATAGTAGTCAGATGGCACCATACATCGCAGTGAAAGGGAACTGTGATTTTCGCGGGGATTTTCCGGAGTTTGTTGTAAAATCATTGGAAGGTTTAAACGTATTTGTCACTCATGGTCATCTTGTGGGTGTCAAACAGTCACCTATGAATTTAATCTATAAAGCTCTGGAACAAGAAGCTCAAATTGCATGTTTTGGACACACGCATGTTGCAGTAGCTTTTAAAGAGGGAAACTGCGTTTTTATTAATCCGGGAAGTCTCCTTCTTCCAAGAAACAGTGCCTACCGCACCTATGTCGTTTGTGATGTCAGCCCGGATCACAAAGAAATCAACGTGCAATATATGGACATCCATGGGCAGCCTGTTGATGAATTTTCTAATAGTTTTACGTTGGAGTAAAGTTGATACTGGAATAGACTACCTTAAAAAGCTGGGCGGTACTGCTCAGCTTTTTATTGATAGGAGGAATCTAGTGGCATTCTATGATTAAAATATGTTATATTTAAAGTAATGAGAACAGTACATATGGAAAACTAGTATTATTAAATAAATTACCAAAAAAAATATTGACATATTGTTAATAATCATTTATATTTATATATGTCGTTAAGAAACATCAAGATATGCGGGTGTAGTTTAGTGGTAAAACAAGAGCCTTCCAAGCTCTGGTCGTGAGTTCGATTCTCATCACCCGCTCCATAATAAAATAATTATATATGTATATGTCCCAGTAGCTCAGCTGGATAGAGCATACGCCTTCTAAGCGTACGGTCGGGAGTTCGAATCTCTCCTGGGACGTTCTCTAGTAATTTGAACTTTATTGAAATACCCTTAATGCTTGAAGATGTTGATATATCAACATCTTCAAGCGTTTTTTTGTTTTTTGTAATCATTGTGGATAATTATTTTAAAATTTTTCTACACAAATTTTACACAAGATTTTTATTATAGGGTTAATTAGTAGTTTGTCGGAACAGAAGTATAGATTTAAGCACGCAGTATTTTGAGTAGAAAATTTTATATCTAAGTTAAGTGCTTCTTTTCTATTTTGCCATTACTGATTAACCCAGTTAGTTGAAATACATTAATAAGGACTTATGGGCAGATGCACATTTTGTGGGTACAAGTTGATAGGTTAATGCCTCAAGAATATGATGTTGTGAGAATAAAAAGTAAAGGAAGTGTCATTTCTATGTATGAGAACTATCATGATATGTTTTATTACGATCCATATCATCATGAAGATTATTCATTTCCAACCTCGTTTCAAGAGGAGAATTATTATCAAGCTCCGATTGATGAAAGACAGATGGGAGGATTTCCGCCTCCATTTACCCCTCCTGGCCAAGGTTCGATGGGAGGATTTCCTCCGTTTGCCCCTCCTGGCCAAGGTCCAGCGGCTGGACCACCAACTGCACCACCGCCTTCTTTTACTCCACAACAACAACCAGAAACTTATGCAGTTGATCCAGGTGGTATTGCCAGATGTTTATTTAGATACACGTATGTATGGTTAAGAGGTTTTGAACAATTTTGGTTTTATCCAATATTTGTTGGGCGACATTCAGTCACAGGGTATCGTTGGACTGGATTTAGATGGGTTTATTTCGGAATAAGTTTACGACAAATTCAATCGTTCACTTGCTATTAATTGATATTAGCCCTCAACCACGTTGGAAGAGGGCTATTTTTATTAACCACATTTCATTAAAGGATTATTGAGTCATATTTCTTGTTGCTTCTTGTACAGCGCTACTCGCTTGTTGAAATGGTTTTTGAACGGCTTGTCCAACCTGCTGGCTAATATCTTGAACCATGTCTCCAAATTGTTGCAGAGGTTGTGTACCATTTTGCATATTTTCTAAGTACATATTTGCAACTATCCAGTACCCACGGCATCTAATACAGGAAGAACTGCACCAGTTATATTCATATTTTTCATATGTTAAACACTGCTTTCTTTAATTAATATGGATTTATTTTGCTTTTAATATTATGAACAACAAAATAAGGAAAAATCGATATCTAAAAGAAGTTGTTCAAAAAGTCACCAAATGATAAGCTGCGAATCTTGGCGCCCGCTCGTTTTTATCGGATACAAGAGGATCTTCAACTAAAATCGCTCACGTCCTGTGAGCAACGTTGAAGCTACCACATCCTGCGGAATGCCGGTCCTCAGGAACTGCCCGCTCTTTGCCTTCTTGCTTCTAATTTGTCACCTTTTTGAACACGCACTAAAAGAAATCAAATAGCCCAAAAAAAGGCTATTTGATTTGGCGTTTTTTATTAACATATTTCATTTCTTTATGTTTATACTAACCAAAAGAAGAAAATTATGGACTTGTTCTACCGCTATACCTATGGGTATGAGGATGAACACCATTTACAGAGGTAACACCTCTAAACTCATGATAGTGCCCTCCGTTTGGAATGGGAATAGCTGGTCCTGTTACACCTGAAATTCGATGATTGTGTCCATCGTTAACCGTTGTAAAGGTAAAATACCGATGAGTATGTGGAACACCAGTTGGAGCGGGCTCGGTTGTTCCAGCGTAATGATGATCGTGTCCCGCATCAAATGAAGTAATACCACTAATTTGGTGAACATGAACAGGGCGACCATCCCAAGAAGTGATAAAAAGTTGATGAGAATGATGTGTACCTGAGTCATCAGAGTGATACATGAAACCAGAAATAGGGATCTCCATCTCATTAGCTCCTTATAATCATTTTAAGAGGTTGTTCAAAAAGTCAACTAATGATAAGCGGCGAATCTCGGCGCCCACTTGTTTTTCCGGTCCTCAAAACGGCGCCGCCTTGATCTTCTTGCTTCTAATTTGTCACCTTTTTGAACACGCACTTTAAGAAACATTAATTTATATTCTTTGAAATAAATTATATGAGAGAAAGTTACACTATAAAAAAGATATAGATAATTCGCATAATTCCAGAGTGAATTTCAAATGTACGATAGAATTAAAAAGGACACCTTTTTATGGTGTCCATGAGATGGTGGAATTTAATAGTAGAAAGCCGTACCGACGATGATTAACAATATGAATAAAACAACGATTAAGGCGAAATTGTTCTTATAACTGCCTCCGTAAGAGTCATTGTAACCTTCGTATCCCATCTCGCAGCACCTCCTTTGTTACTTAGTCAAATTATCTTATGAGTCAATTCATTTTTGGAAAGGTATAAATATCTTAATAAAAAAGCCTTATCTTCAATTTTAATCATGATAAAAATGTTCTAAAGATAGAATGTTGCATCAAGAAAAGTGTTGATAGGATTCCCAAGGTTTAAGTTTTCAGAAACGAGTGGACTTAGTGATGGATATGTTTCTGTGTTCGAGTTATTTTCAATGGTACTTCGTAGATTAAAAGAATACTAGCTAAAATAATAAGAAGACCAATTATCATATTGAGTGTGATGATTTCATGAAGAAATAGAGAACCCCAAATCATTCCAAAGACAGGAATGAGGAAAGTTACGCTCAGAGTATTGGTAGGTCCGACACGATTCAGTAAATAAAAATATAACAGATAGGCAATGGATGTACAAAAAATAGCAAGACCTATAATAGAAAACACAATAACTGTTGAAATTGCTCTAGTTGATTCAGGAACAAAAATTAAGCTGAATGGTATCATCACAATAGCAGCGCCGAGCTGTTGACCTATCGCTAAAGAGAGCGGAGGAACATGAGTGAATGTTTTCTTAGCATAAACTCCTGAGATACCATAACAAACGGTGGATAAAACAGATAAACCAATGGATAGAATATTGATCTTAGTAAATTCAATCGGACTAAACCCTACCAAGATGATTACTCCGATTATACCAACAAATATGCCGGACCACTTTTTTAAGGTTAATTTTTCTTTTAACCAGATCCATACCACTAAAGCAGTACATAAAGGTGTCAAGGAATTTAGAATAGAACTCATGGAGGCGTTTAAATGTAATTCGGCTGTTGCAATTAAGGTAAAAGGTAATGCTGCATTTAATGTGCCGATAATAAGGTATTCTTTCCACCATTTCTTTAGTTGAATCGAATGATGTATGAATATGATATAGATAATCAAAGCTATAGCAGCGATAGAAACACGACTTTCTATGGTGAGGATGGGGCCAAGAACAGGAGCTGCGATACGCATAAACAAAAACGAAGCTCCCCATAAGGCAGCTAGTCCAAACATGGCGCAAAGGTCTCTTATTTTCATAATTCAAATCCTTTCTCTCTTTCGATAAATGGAGGGCGTACAGCCCATTTTTCTCTTAAATACGACATTATATTGTGAGGTGCTTTGATAGCCTACGTCATAGGCAATCTGGGTAATTGTTAATGAAGATGAAAGGAGTAGTTCGATAGACTTTTGAATTCTTATTAATGTTAAATCTGTCATTAGACTTTTTCCGGTGACTTTTTTGTATAGGCGCAATAAGTGATACTTACTGTAACCAATTTGATGGGCAATTTGATCCAATGTTAGGGGCAACATATACTTTTTCTCGAAGATCGATGACACTTGCTCCACAAAATAGTAATCGGAATGATCCACTAGATCAGGACGGCACCGTTTACAAGGCCGAAATCCATCATGTATGGCTTGAGAAAGAGTGGGATAATACCTTACATTATCACGTTTTGGTGTTTTAGATGTACAGGAGGGATTGCAGACAATTTTTGTTGTTTTTACAGCATAGTAAAACCGATGATCATATCTTTTATCGTTTTGTTTGACTGCTTCCCACATCGAATTATCACTTAATTTCATCTCCTCACCTCACTTCTTTTATATCATACCTTAATCTAACGGGCATTTGATATGTTGCTTTCTAATTTTTTGATTTAAAATGAGTTTAATATTCCTTATTGCTTCTACAGATCGAGGAATTACGATTAAAAGAATATGAAATGAATAATGTGAAACTTTAACCTGTGTTAAGCTTAAAGCATCCTTGAAAGATGACGGTACTGTCGTTGGCAAATAGAGAGGAGAAATAAAATGAAAACAACTCAGTTTGGAGTATGGACAATTGTAGTAGGTTCTGAAGAGGTAGATTTTGTTCAAGACAAAAATCGTTGTATTTTATTAAATTCGGAAAAGTATTATATGTTTCTAGCAGAATTAGATAAAGACAACAACATTTCAATTCAGAATATAGATTCAGATATAGAATTAAAAATAAATTATCTCGATAAGTCAATTAATGTTTTTCTTGGAGATTAATCATGAAAGAAATAACATTAAAAAATGGCTGGACTATAAAAATTAATGAGGATCATTTCAAATCCATATTAACTCAGAGTAAAGTCATATTAATTTATGATGATCTTAAAGTTATAAGTGAAATTGAGTTAGAAAAAGATTCTATTATGATAAAAAAATATTTTATAATGTAAGAATCTCTTTTGATATCAAAGAAAAAGTAATAAAATTACGTTGATGGAAATTTAGAGGTTTAGATAAGCTGGTTAGGACGAGCTTTTAGGGATTTGGACTTTATATAGAAAGCCTGACCTAAATGTTCATTTAGGTCAGGCTTTCTAGTAGCTATTTTTTAGATTGTACCATCATCATCCACATCTTTGGTATTTCCTTTTTTATTGAGTCGGGGTTCCTCTTTCTTAACCGTTTCAGATACATGTTCATTTTCTTCCACAGTTCGTTTTCCAACAACAATTTCATCAGTAACGACTGGTTTTTTCGTCACTTTTACTTGCTCTTCCACTATAGGAACTCTGACGGTTTCAGAATCATCCACAGGAGACGCTTCACTTGTATGCTCGTTCACTGGACGACGTTCCACATATATTTCATCATGTTTAACTGGTGTATCGATATTTTTTTCTTCGGTTTTGATTTCTTTACCAAGTTCGACTTCGCCAGTTTGAACATCTTCCTTATTGACGTTCAATTCTTCTTCTCGAATCGGCATGGCCGTTTCTTCTTTTGTCACATAATCTGATTGAATACTTTTATTGTCAATACCATTTAAGTGATCTAAATCAGCCTTTGTATCGACAGCTAATAAAATTTTTCCATCATTCAATTGGGCATTATATAAGTCTAACTGATCATTTGGTATATCTAAATTAGCTAACCTGTTGTCATTGGTATAGAGATCATCCATTGTGAAGTAATTCTTTAATTTATCCAAGAAAGACTCAGATGAACGATCCGTTGCATCCGTGGTTTGATTGACATTAGTATTTGTCTGGGATTCTAAATAGTTCGTATCTGACCTATTTGTAACAACAGATATGTCATCTGAATCAAGTCCTCTGTTTGTCAATTTTTCAATAGCCGAAACCGTTTCTTCTGGAGTATCATAGACACCTATAACACTTTTAGTCATATACATCTTCCTCCTTGGATTGTTTAGAAATATTGTTCTTGTCATCTTTTATTCCCGCTACTTTTTTTAATAAACAAATATCCAACGCATCAGAAGATTAAATGATTTTTTCAAACATGTTACAAAATGGAGTGCTTTAAAAAAAATTGAAATCCGTCCTTTTACCAAGCGGAGTTTTTTCCTTAACCTGCTTTAACGTCGCTACTATAAGAAAGCTAACAATCACTAATAAGAGCCATGAACTCACCTTTCCTAGATGAACGAGACTCCATCCATCGGTTTGATTTGGATATTCCCAAGCTCCAAAGAATGTTGCGATATTTTCGGCTATCCATATAAAAAATCCGATGAGCACAAAAGAAAGTGCGAGTGGCATACGGTAACGAGTTCCACCAACCTCGTATGTGACCCACGATTGCCAAAAGACGATAATGACAAGTCCAGATAACCACAGGCGGACGTCAATCCAATAATGGTGGGTGAAAAAATTCAAATAAATCGCAGCTGCAAGAGATACAACGACCGAAAATGGTGGCCACTTAATCAATCCAATCTTAAACCTCCTCCACGCCTGGCAAAGATAACTCGCGACACTCGCATACATAAATCCGCTATACAAAGGTACGCCAAAAACTTTAAAAATTCCTTCCTCTGGGTAAGACCAGGAACCCATATGTACCTTGAAAAGTTCAAGAGCAAGTCCAATAAGGTGGAACAATGTGATAACCTTTAGTTCATCTCGTGTTTCAAGCCCAGAATGCACCATCCACCACTGCATAAGAAGGCAGATGATGAGCAGCCAGTCATACCGTGGTAGGAAGGGAAGTGGCATGATTTGTGTAAAAGCCAAAGAGGAAAAAATAACGACAGGAAACAAACATGACAGGGCCTGCTCATAGCCAAAACGAACGAGTTGTTTTAGTGCTCTCATGGTTTGTGTCTCCATTTTTGAATGGTTTAAATTCATAAGTCGCTCCCCTTTTATGAATTTGATTCATTGAAAGGAAAAAAATCCTTCTTTTCCTTTCAATGTTATATATTCCTACTTTATTGCCCTTGAGTGTCTTCATCACTTCGGTATTCTAAAATATCTCCAGGCTGACATTCTAAGGCCTTACAAATTGCCTCTAAAGTGGATAATCGAATCGCTTTTGCCTTTCCATTTTTCAATATAGAAAGGTTAGCCATTGTTATTCCAACCCTCTCAGAAAGTTCTGTTACGCTCATTTTCCTTTTAGCCAGCATCACGTCAATATTGATTATAATTGCCATTTTTTTCACCTCAGACCGTTAAATCATTTTCTGATTTTATATCTATCGCCTCTTTTAAAAGCCTTTGAAGAACAGCAGCGAATACGGCGATGACCATTGAAGCAAAGATAGGGACCATTCCGATTATGATGAGACCTGGTGCATCGTCTAGATCTGCTACGAGATAAACAAATGGCATCATGACCACATACAAACCACTGATTGTCATTGCACAGAATTTGATATTCTTTAGAGCTTTAACAGACAATTCAGAGAAAGCTTTGTTCTTGTCAATATAGCTTAAAAGTTTAAAAGCTTGATACAATGCCATGTAAAACGGTACCGCTGATACATACATACCGATCAAAATGGGATAGAGTATATGGGCATAATTTGGATTTACTGGATTATTAGCTAATTTAATCAACCCGAATATACACAAAGCAAGAACTGGAGTTCCAATAAGAAAAACAGCGATCTTTAAAAAGAGTGTTGAACCATGTTTCATAAAAAGCACCTCACTTATTTAATTCAATTTGAATTTAACACATCATTATCGTTTTGCAATAAATAAATATTGATTTATATTATATTATTGTTGTTATTGGATTATCTTTTCAATTTTAGACAAGATAAAAGTATTGGTAATCATGTTTCTCAAACCCTATATTTCTAGTTCATTTAACATAAAAATTTACTTTCTATTAATAGTATCTTAATAATTCATTGCTAATATAAAGATACCCTCAATTAAAGTTTCCTATTTCACTCCCTTTATATCCAATTTTTAAACAGATCTCATATGAGGTCTATTTTTTTTATAGTTATTTTGCTGATCAGTAGTCTGTAAAGAACTGAACTCAGAAGATTCCTTATTTAGGATCAATCGTGTATTTTAGAATTAAGTGATCCAATAAATAAAGGAGGAGAATCGAGATGAATAAATTAATCTATTTAGTCAGGCATTGTGCTGCAGAAGGGCAAGGTGCTGAGTGTCCGCAACTACTTTGGGCCGGCAACAAGCGAGAAGATTAGCCGATTTATTTCCTAAAAAGAAAATAGATCATGTGATAACGAGCCCTTATAAACGAGCCCTTCAATCGATTGAGCCATTAGCGGAAAGAAAATCTCTTAAAATAAACATAGATAATCGGTTAGTAGAGAGAAAGCTCAGTAATCAAGACTTACCTGATTGGTTGGAAAAATTAGAAGCTTCGTTTAACAACATGAATGTGTATTATAGCGGTGGTGAATCAAGTAGAGAAGCCATGAATCGTGGTATGGGAGTCATTAATGACATTTTGAAAGAATCTTATCAATCAACCATTGTGGTTACTCACGGAAACTTAATGGCTCTTATCATTCGTTATTTTCAACGTGACTTTGGATTCGAAGGATGGTTGAATTTAAGCAATCCAGATGTTTTTCTTATTACTATTACTGATCAAAATGTCGTCATCACCAGAGAATGGGAAAATATTTAAGATAAAAAACTTGCCAATTGAGGGGCCTTTATGGCGTAGACAGGTCCCTTAGCCCGCACTGATACTTTATATCTTAAATTTTTCTTAAAATGTAAAAAAGCATTGGCCCCGCCATCGCCAATACCATGATAGCCCCTCGTGCTACCCAACCTATTATTATTTTAAAAAAAGAATATAAATGGCGTATGCGACTTTGGTAAAATTTATGTAAAGCTTGTCTATTCATGATAAGTGAAAAAATTATCATTCATAATACTAAGAGTTGAATATACATTAGAAAAAAAGAAGGGTGTTTAATCACCAGTGTATGAGGTGAATGGGATTAATATCTAATACCCAACAAGTGCCACAATCATTAGGCAAATTCAAACAAGCGATCATGCAAATAGAAATGTGAAAGACGATATAGCTTGTGGAAAATGAGCTTACATTATATGAGATCAGGACAACCGTTAGAATATGATTCGAGAAAAATTCTTTGATTTTATTCTAACGGTTGTTTTTTGATTCATATATATAAATAAAAAAGGGGGAATTGGATGGCCAAACTCGAGGTGAGAAAGGGTAGTAAAGTTTTTAAAAAAGATGGGCAAACCATTTATGCTTTGCAGGAAACGAATATGCAAATCGAAGATAAGAAGTTTGTCAGTATTATTGGCCCAAGTGGATGTGGAAAATCGACCTTATTTAACATTATTGCAGGATTACTTAAACCATCGACGGGTCATGTGCTTTTGGATGGTCATGATATTGTCGGAAAAAGTGGTTATGTTGGCTATATGTTGCAAAAGGATTTACTTCTCCCATGGCGCACAATCTTAGACAATATTATCCTTGGGCTTGAAGTCAAAGGTGTTTCAAAGAAGGACGGAAGGAAACGGGCCTTACCGATGTTACAAAAATATGGGTTGAAAGGCTTTGAAAGTCATTATCCAAATGAATTATCTGGTGGAATGAGACAAAGAGCTGCCCTATTACGAACGCTACTTTATGATAAAGATGTTATTTTACTGGATGAACCTTTTGGTGCATTAGATGCACAAACCCGATTATTGATGCAAACTTGGCTATTGAAAATATGGGAAGATTTTAAAAAGACGATTCTATTTGTCACACATGATATTGACGAAGCGATCTATTTATCAGATGAAATCTATGTCATGTCCCATCGACCGGGCCGAATGAAAGCTAAAGTCACGGTTAATTTACCAAGACCTCGAAATGAATTAACGCTATCTCATGACTCCTTTATCCAATTAAAACAAGATTTGTTAGCTATGTTGAAGGAAGAACAAGTCACCTAATGGATCACTTTGTGCATGAAATGAGCCTATTAAAACTTAGTTTCCAACATTTAAATTAAGTTGATTTACATGAAAGGAGGTTAAAGAAGTGGATGGAAATGATGAACATGTTGACTTAACACAGTCCAAGATTGAATTTATATCTAAGCCAGATAAAGAAATTGAAACAGAACTCGAAATCGAAGATGAAACGAAAAAGTCTAGAAAAACAAAACGTGTTGCCTTATTTGGTCAAATTGTTTTAGGAATTGTCATCATCGCTCTTTGGGAGATTTTAACAAGGCTGAAAGTCATTGATCCTTATTATTGGAGCAGTCCGAGTCTCATTGTTCAGACCGGTCTTCAAGTACTGAAAGAAGGGAGTCTCTACACTGACCTCTTATATACAGCTGGAGCTACTATATTGGGATTCATCCTAGGTACCATTGGGGGAGCTATCTTAGGGTTATCCTTTTGGTGGTCCTCTCTCTATTCACGTATCACTGAACCTTATATGGTTGCTTTTAATGCCATACCCAAACTTGCTTTAGCCCCGGTTCTCGTGATTCTTTTTGGAATTGGATTTAATTCAAAGGTCGTTCTTGCTTTTATGATGACTATTATTGTGACAGCTCTTGCAGCCTATAGTGGTGTCAAGGCTGTTGATCAAGATCTTGAAAGATTATTATATTCATTGGGTGCCAAACGTTATCATGTCTTTTCAAAAGTCGTCGTTCCAACATCGATGCCATGGATTGTTAGCAGCTTAAAAATTAACATTGCTTTATCTCTTGCTGGGACGATCGTTGGTGAATTTATTAGTGCACAACATGGGATTGGGCGCATGATTTTATATGCAGGCCAGGTGATGAATATCAACCTCGTTTGGGTCGGTGTTGTTGTCTTATCCATTTTATCGATTGTGATGTATTTTGGGACACTCTACCTTGAAAAATGGTTATTAAAAGGACACTAGAGTCATTGGAACCATCTTATTTATTTGTCATCCTTTTACAAGAAAGTTGATCAATGGGAGTCTTTTATTTAATTGGTTAAAACAGGCAGTGTCAGAAGAATAAGGGGGATTCATTCATGAGGAAATTAAAATGGGTCGGATGTTTTATTATGGCATGTTTAGTTATCTCTCTGCTTTCTGCGTGTGGTTCATCTAATGAAGAGAAAAAAGCTAAAGGCGGTTTGAAAAAAATAGTAATTGCGGAACCCGTGCATTTAATCGCTTACCTTCCGTTATATGTTGCGATTGATGAAGGCTATTTTAAAGATGAAGGTCTAGATGTTAAGGTAACGACAGCCACGGGTGGTGCTCATGTCACCTCTGTTGTTAGCGGTGATGTTTGGGGAAATATTGGCGGTCCTGAATCTAATGCGATTGGGAGTGCCCAAAGTCAGGATCCGATTCAGTCGGTCGTGAATGTGGTTAACCGTGCTAATGTCTATCTGATGGCGAATAAAAAACTCAAATTAACGGATACAAGCAAAGAAGGGTTAGCCAAATTTTTAAAAGGTAAAACGATCGCCGCAGGTCGTTATGGTGGAAGTCCAAATCTTTTAACACGCTGGCTTTTGATGGATGTCGGCTTAAATCCAAAAACAGATGTCAAACTCGATGAACCCGCAGATGCGGCAGCGGTTGTTTCTCTTGTTCAAAGCGGGAAAGCCGATATGGCTAATGGAGCTGAGCCACAAATTAATGATGGGATCAAAAAAGGTATTTGGAATGAACCCTTTTACAGTTTCACAAGCTTAGGTGATTATGCTTACTCTGTTATTAGTACCAAACAGTCCACAATTAAAGATGATCCAAAAACGGTCCAAAAAGTCGTTAATGCCATGATCAAAGCCCTTGATAAAGTCCAAAATGATAAAAAACTCGCTATGGAAGTCTTGAAAAAAGAATTTCCAAGCACACCGGAAGAAAACCTCCAAGCTTCTATGGACCGCGCCTACAAAGATCATTTATGGAGTAAAGACGGATACATTTCAAAAGAAGCTCTCGCAAAACCGATGGATGTGGTGAATAAAACGGGTATCTATACAAAAGACTATAAGTATAACCAATTAGTTAACATGTCTTTTTTTGAAAAAGCAAAAAAGTAAACAATTAGGATGGCTTGCCTTCAATCAAGTGGAGGAGATCTTCACTTGATTGAGAAGCCTTTTTTAAAAGCCAATGAAGGGATGCATTAAAATGACTTCTCAAGATATTTTAGATCCAGCCCATACGGCCCTAGTTATCGTTGATGTCCAAAATGATTTTTGCCATGAGGAAGGAAGTATGGCAAAACAAGGTTTAGATACAAGTATGGCCAGAGGAATGATACCGCAATTGAAACAATTAATTCAACAAGCAAGAGATTACCATGTTCCTATTATTTTCATTCAGACCATTCATGAAAAGAGTACGGATTCGGAAACTTGGATTAGGCGGCTGAAAGATAAAAGCCATGCCAATGTTTGCCGCAAAAATACATGGGGCAGTGAATTCTTTGAACTAACGCCAACGCCAGATGATATTATCGTCATCAAGCATCGATACAGTGCGTTCATAAATACACGACTTGATTCAATTCTTCGTACGCTTAAAATCAGAACACTCCTCATGACAGGTGTCAGTACTAATGTGTGTGTGGAGTCCACGGCCCGAGATGGATTCATGTTAGATTACGATATTATTCTCCTATCTGACTGTACAGCGGCTTTCTCCGAAAAAGCTCACCACATGACACTTGAAAATATTGACCTCTTTTTTGGACAAGTTATGGACTCAGGCCAAGTAATTCAAGCGCTAGCTTAGATCAGATAAATAGTTATACATAAAGGCTCTAGAGCGAAAATGTCTCTAAAGCTTTTTTCGTGAATTAAAATTTAATTTTTTATCTGCCTTAACGGCTAGTAGCGACCCCCACCTCAAGATTCTGAGTATTCAAAGAAGATAGGTGGGTGATCAACTGCCCGTAAAGGTCCGATTGGTTCAGCTAACCATCAGTGGGTAATAACGCAGCTAAAAACGCGACGTGCTGTCGCAACGCCTGCACTAGCACATCCTGTGCGTCGAAAAACCCCCACTGATGGAAGTTTTACTTTATCGGAATGTTTCCATTCTGGTATTATACTTTTAAGCGAGATTTCCATGCCTGCTCAAGAGCTTCACGGTTATCTAGGATTAATTTATTTAGATCTGTGTTGTAAAGGGAATCAGGTACATTCTGAGAGAAAATTTCAAGAATACACGGACCACGGTAACCTGCATTGTACACAGCATGTAATAACTCATCGGTAGGTATCTCGCCGGTACCGACACTACGACGGTCGGCGCTAGACATTGGGGTCCTCCAATCGCTCACTTGCAGTAAGAAAATTTGCTCTGGTGATGAATTTATTCCTCGAATAAGATGAGCATCCTGCCAAAGGTTCCACAAATCAAGGCAAATACCGACATTATCCCGATTTATCATTTGAACCAAATTCAGAGTTTGCTTGTAAGTCCAAATCGCAGTTTCCAGATTGAGTAATATCGGATTCAATGGTTCAAGGGCAAGTTTTACTCCATGGTAATCGGCAATACTGGAAAGTTCCTGATGATATTTGACGACTTCCTGGATTGATTCTACCATATTGCCTTTAGGTGCAGGGCCAGTATTGGTGACGAACACTGCACCGGGTGTATAGGGCGCAAGTCGTTCAATCGACTGACGAAAACGTTTAATACGATCCTCTATTCTTTCTGGATGAGGCTGACCCATACTTGGCACCGCTGTTCGCACTTGTGGTTGAACGGAACTAACTTTCAAACCCGAATTCCTTAAGAATTCTAACTGACTGGTCATACGAGCAGGGTCGAGTTTGATTTCGCATAACTCGATAGTATCAACGCCAAGACTCTTATAATTTACAATATCTTGTTCAAAAGACCAAGGCTGTGTAGTGAACTCATTAACACCATATGAAAAAGGGAAAGTTGATGGAATCATCGTACACCTCCTGTTTTATTAGATATAAAACGAATAACCGATCCATTGAATTTTTCTGGTTCATCAAGGAACAAGGCGTGACTACTATTCTCGAAAAATACCGTCTGAGCGTTTGGAATGTGTTCACCAACATAAGCAGGTCCTTGCCAAGGGAATACCTTATCTTGACAAGCGACAAGCACCAAACTTGGTAGGTCAATTCTTGGCAATAGATCACGCCAGTCATAACGGGTATGGTCGGCCATTATAGCGTTCCTAGCAAAAGCAGGCGCTTTTGCCATTTCGGATAGGAATAATTCTCGCTCCATGATGGTTGGCATGGTCGCCATGATGGTCTTAATCTGATTTTTATCAAAATTAGAAGTGTCAAGTTCAACTTGAGCTTGAGTATAAGCGAGTGTTGCGTCGTCATAGCATGTAGCATGTGCATACTTCCAATCGAGTGCATAATATTGTCTAGGCGATTGCTCAACGAAAATGGCTTGATGAAGTCTTTCTCTTCCAAATATTTCGAGATAACTCCATATGACAGGGCATCCTAGCGACCAACCAAGAACCGTCACGTTTTGTAAATTTAGATGAACAAGAACGTCGTACAGATCTCTTGCTAATCGCGGAACTCGATATCCGTGTGATGGTTTATCAGAGTTTCCATGACCACGAAGATCAATGGTAATCACACGTGCATGTTCAGCCAGAGCCTGTATATTTCTGTGAAAAAATCGTCCGGAGAAGCACCAACCATGAATCATAACTAGGGGCTGACCGCTTCCTTGCTCTTCATAATAAATTTTCGTACCGTCGTTTGTTTTAATGAACGGCATCAAATCACCTTCCTTATTAAGTATGTATATTAAGCTTCCGAGTTCCGTATTTCAGTATGGAATATTCCAAGTCAATGCAATAAATGTAATCAGAACACAAGTGTCTAGATATACTGGTAAAGTAAATTAAACTGTTACATATAGGTCACTACCCAGCATCATTATTTGTAAAACATATAAGAGTAAGGGTCGAAAACATATGTCAGAATATATATCATTGATGAAAAATGACATAAGTTACAATTGAATCGTTAGGAGAAGGACGATATGGATGTATTGACTATTTCAAAGCAGGATTGGATTTTAAATTTGGAATTCATCGATTTTACAGAGGCAGAAGGTTATGATTTAGGATATGAATTCGAAACGGCTTTAAAAATAAAGCGTAATGGATTTAATACCGAGATAAATTCATTTTATTTTACTAGTCGATCGGTATACGGCTTTTATAAAAGTATGAAAGAATATTATAGGTCAGAAAAAAATCATCAGCCTAATTCGATTTTATTTACATTAGAATCAGATACATGTGAATTAAAGTTTGTTTTTCGAGCTCATAAAAATAAGGAATTAATACTGAGTGTTGGCTATAACAATTTAAATAATGATGATTCGTTGAAAATATCCATAAACTTAGACATCGAAACTTTGCCCTATATTATAGAAAGCATAGACGATTTTTTCTTAGCCTTTCCACTGGAATTTGAAGAAGAAAAATCGAATTTTTTTAGAAAGTTTCTTAAAAGTGCGTGTTCAAAAAGGTGACAAATTAGAAGCAAGAAGATCAAGGCGGCGCCGTTTTGAGGACCGGAATGTAGGTTTTTACTACATGAGGACCGGAAAAACAAGTGGGCGCCGAGATTCGTAGCTTATCATTTGGTGACTTTTTGAACAACCTCTAAAAGAATGGGAATGAATTAATGTTCTTTATGCACACTTTAAGAAAGCAAAAAATTTAAGGTATAAAGTGCAATTGGGCCTCTGCCTGCACCGTATAGGCCCCGCAATCGGCAAGTTTTCTTTGAGACTTTTTTTTGTTTGCTTTCGGTTAGGATAAAAAAATTCAAAATAGTTAGAAAAGCCATTGAATATAAATCATTTTATATGATACTCTTTATTTATCATAAATTTCCAGTTGGTGAACTTACCGTGATGAGTGATCGAAAATTTGGAGTGGAGTGATACATAATGAATAAAAACATTATCATATGTGATTTGATTCTTTATTTAATTTTTCCACTTGTCATATGGAATGTTTTTAAAAATTATATGGATGATTATTATGCAATGCTGATCTCCTCTGTACCTGGAATCGTATATAGTTTTATTCGTTTTATCTTATTGAAAAAAATAAATTTATTCGGCGTCGCTTTGATTAGCAATTTATCTGTAGGAATTTTAATTGATGTTTTAGCAGGATCGGCGATACAAATGCTCTGGAACGAGGTCTTTTATTCTTATATTGTCGCGCTTATATTTATCGTAACGATTCTTATTAATAAACCTATTTTCTTGTTGTTCTCACTGGATTTTGTGGAGATGCAGGGACACACTCGAGAACATATGAAAAAGGTGTTTTATCAAAAGAAAATCTTGTTTATTTTCAAACTCATGACTTATGGGTTTGCGTTAAGAGACATTCTTTTAGCTACCATAAAAATTTGGTTAATACAAAAGTATGGTATTCAGTCTTTTGATAAAGGATTAATTTTAAGGCAAATATTAAGTTGGACGATCACTGGGATATCCATGTACGGTTTTATTTATATATCAAAATGTCTTAATCCCCCTGAGCAAGTCACCAATTCTAAGCCAACCATACGAGAAAATAACCCTTGACAAAGTCTCGGATAATATTTTAGAAAATTAGTAAAATCTGGATGCCTGCAATAAGAACAAAGAGATAGACCATCGTATAAATAAAATTCCAGTTTGACAACGTTGTTGGTTTTTCATTCATAATCGTAGACATTAATCCGAGTGTGCCGTTGTATGGTCCCATAAGAAAAGCGGGAATAGCTCCACCTAACATCGTTAAAGTCATAATAATAGGTGAGACATGTGCCAAATTTGTGTGGATAGCTTCGGCAATAAGGACAAGACTAATGGCTGGATGTAATCCAACAAAGGCAAGAACTAAAGGAATGAGTGGAAGGATCAAAAGAAAGTAAGTAACACCGGTAAAATTAACGATCTCGCTTATCCAATGACTGATCACTTGATCGGTATGAGTCATGTGCAGGGTTGTGATAAAGAAGCCAGCGGAGAGAAAAATAAAAAATTGATTTTTCATTTTGAATAAATGGTGATTAAAGTGATCTTTTAAACCCGTGAAAAAGGGCCTCGTTTGACCAAGTATAAAACACCAACAAAGGGCTAATGGAATAATCAATAGGCTCACCAAAAATAAAAAGCTTAAAGGAGTCCATTTTTCAAATAGAGCGATACATATATTCAGCATAAAGATAGCCACAATGACATGCAAAAACCGATAGGATCGTTTTGATGTTTGTTCACTCCTTTCGATGGCTGCCGCAGTTTCGTTTTGGGATTGTTTACTCTGTGACTTTATTGATTGATGGATGCGTGATGTAAACGATCCAATGACGAGATCTAATCCAAGTCCAATAAAACTTAATGTGATTAAGTAAGGGAGTACGCTTGTATAAGAAGCGTTCGTTAATTCTAAAACAACACCAACAATCGGTGTGACCGGAGCCCATAATAACGGCATGGCATATCCGTGAGTTATGGCCCGATTTAAAAAGCGTGACTTGTTCAAGATGGGATAATGGCACGTTGCAGGTTCGATCGCATAGTATGTAATGGGCAGAGCAGCGAGATTCATAAAAGAACTAAAGACATAAGATAAAATCGACGTTAATGAATATAACTGTGTCGGTCGCTTCAGTTTTTGAGAAATCATGTCTTGTATATCGCGGGCATAACCGCCAAGTTGGATAGGTAAAGAAAGAATAGGAACTAAAGCAAAAACAATAAGAACTTGCAGCATGTCTCCGAATGCTAGAATAAATAATGCGGGATTAATGTGATGGAAGATAAGTAAAAAACTACCCAATATTAAGAAAAGAAGACCAAAGATAAGGGCCGGACCCCTTACATAGAATAAACTGCAGGAAACGGAAAGAAAGGCAAAAATAGCCATCAAATTATGAAATAATGCAACTGGAAACAAAGAAGATAAGATATAGAAAAAGATCGCTAAAGTGTAAATCATTTTTAACATAAAAACACCGACCTTATTTAAATTAATTGTCTCTATTCTTATGCCCTCGCATATCCTATAAAAATATATATTCTTAGCGTTTTCATTCATGAGTTTAAGATAAATTGACTTGACGTTTTATTTAGTGCGTGTTCAAAATGGTGACAAATGAAAAGGGTTACTGGCTAAGTACGCTAGAATCCTGCAAGAAACGCCAGTACTAGCCCGTCTTGGGCGTCGGAGGCTAAGAACGGCGCTGTTTTCTTTGGACCGGCTTTCCTCGCGTTGTGGTAGCTTCAGGCGCCAGCGTGAGCGATTTTAGCCAGCTATCCTCTTATATCTGCTACATGAGGACCGGAAAAACGAGCGGGCGTCGAGGATTCGCAGCTTATCATTTGGTGACTTTTTCAAGCAACCTCTATTACATGAATAATAAATGAATAAATATCGCCGCGGTACTTGGAGCGAGAATATTCTATCGGGATATTTTGCGCCGCTTTCTTTATTCAAATATAATCTAGTTACAACTAATTTTACTTCTAAAAGGAGCTGCAGATATTGTGAAAGCATGGTTAATTAACGAGCCTGGCAGTATAGACAATCTTGTTTGGAAAGAAACAGAAGATGTCAGTGCCGGTAGAGGAGAGCTTGTAGTAAGGGTCATTAGCGCAGCTCTAAATCCTGTAGATTATAAAATGATTGAAAGCGGAAGCAGAAACTGGAATTATCCTCATGTCACAGGAGTGGATCTGGCTGGAGAGGTGATTGAAGTAGGACCAGATGCAACTGATTTCAAGGTTGGCGACCAGGTGGCCTGTCATACTGATTTGAATAAAAGAGGATCGTTTGCAGAGAAAGCAGTAATTCGTGCTGAAACTGCTGCCAAAATTCCTGAAGGTGTTTCTTTTGACCAGGCCGCAGCAATTCTTTGTGCTGGAATGACTGCTTATCAGGCGGTTTATCAAAAACTGAATCATGCTCAAAAAGAAACCATATTGATTCATGCCGGTGCTGGTGGAGTAGGCGGATTTGCTATTCAATTAGCAAAAGAGCTAGGATTAAAAGTGTTTACAACGGCATCTTTTGAGAACCACGCTTGGGTTAAGTCTCTGGGAGTGGACATAACCATTGACTACAAAACAGAAGATGTAACAAGACGAATTTTAGAAGAAACGAACCAAGAAGGAGTGGATCTGATAGTTAATACTGTCGGATCACGTGAAGCAACAGAAGACCTAAAACGGTTATCCTTTTCCGGTCATTTGGCATATGTCGCCGGGTCTCCTGATTTGTCTAACGTGAAGCCTTTTTCCCTTTCTCCGTCTATACATGAGGTAGCACTGGGTGCAGCGCACAGCAGCGGCTCTATTCGCGCAAGAGTAAACCTGTCTTTTATGGCTAAGGAATTAATGGACCGGATTAAAAACGGTACACTGGATCCTATGATAAGTGAAGTGCTACCGCGAGAAGAATTGCCTAACGGTTTAAAGAAAGTAAAAACCCGTCATGTACGTGGAAAGATTATCGTTAGAATGCAGGCAGAATAAAAGCAGAAGGCTGGGACAAAACTCCGTTGTCAAAGCATTCTACCGTCAGTGTTTTGTGCAATTTCGTTGTAAACTGGTTCAAGAATAGTTAATTGACGAAGAAGCGAATATCGTTTGACGTAAACGATTGAAAAAAACAGGGCTGATTTGACGGAGGAATCCAATAAATGTATGATTCTCTGAATACTCAAAGTCTCGAGGTGGGGCACTTTACTGCCCGTGGGATAAAGTAAAGCTTCCATCAGTGGGGGTTTTTCGACGCACAGGATGTGCTAGTGCAGGCGTTGCGACAGGACGTCGCGTTTTTAGCCTGCGTCATCCCCACTAATGGTTAGCTGATTATCAAAAAATGATCCAATTAGCACAATAAATCATAAAAACTAATTGATCAAAAAATGTACCGATCATCAAATGAATGGATGGTCGGTGTTTTTTCATGCTTTAAGAAAGTTTAAAAATTTATAGTTGCAGCTAGGCCTATGTCAGCGCCTTATAGGCTCCGTAATCGGCAAGTTTTCTTTAGTTAGTCCCGGCACCAGCTAGTTACCTCTATTCTTATCTTAAACCCACTCGCATATCCTATAAAAATTATATTCTTAGCGTTTTCATTCATGAGTTTAAGATGTTTGTCTTAATGTTTTAATAAGAAAAAAAGGGGTATATGAAAATAATTATTTTATTTGTAATAATTTTAACAGAAATGTACATAAAAGTGCGTGTTCAAAAAGGTGACAAATTAAAAGCAAGAAGGAGAATAGCGGCGCTGTTTTGAGGACCGGCATTCCGCAGGATGTGGTAGCTTCAGGCGCCCGCCACAGGACGTGAGCGGTTTTAGCCAGCGATCCTCTTGTATTCGATACATGAGGACCGGAAAAACGAGCGGGCGCAGAGATTCGCAGCTTATCATTTGGTGACTTTTTCAAGCAACCTCTAAAAGGATCATTTATTCATGGTTTCATATTTGATTATAGTGACCTCAATTGATAATATTTAATTTAAGTATACATAATAGGGTGGGCGTTATATGAAGAAAAGTCGAAAGCTGATCTGTCAAAAAGATAATGTTTATCTTTTTCCCTTTTTAGAAGACCGCCTTCTTGAAAAAGGGGTGGTAGCTTTAAAGGAAAAGCGTTTCGAAAATGCTCGTGAGTGTTTCGAACAATTAAACTACCTTGAATCAAGTCACCCTCAAGCAAAATATGGGTTAGCAATATGTTACGTTGAGCTCGGAGATTACGATCGAGCAGAGCATTTAACAGAACGCATGCTAGAAGAAAAGGAAGGTCATCAACCTGATGTTCTCCGCCTTTATTTAACGGTTCTAATTCAAAAAAGAAAATATAAAAAAGCGCTCGAGGTGATGGATCAAGCTTTAAATGATGGGGAACTTCCAAAAGACATGCAGCAAACCATAGATCATTTGGCTGCATTTTGCCGGTTAAGATTAAGAGAAAAAGATAGCCACCTAGACGATGGGCCAATTCAAAACTTAGATATGTCGAAGTATTTATCTGAGTTGAAAGAACAACCGCCAGAACAACAATGGGTAGCCATACAGGATTTACAACGAGATATGGTTAAAGAAGACTTACCAGATGTCGAACATTATTTACTATCAAAAAATGGTGATCCTTTCATCAAAAGTTTACTGCTGAACGTGATGCAGGAAAAACAATTTAACTCACTAATTAAGGTTTATAAATTTGGCCAAACATGCGAAGTTAATCTAAATTCAGAAGAACTTTTCTATGGAGCCTTTGCAGAAGATGTTAAACAATGTCTTATACGAATTCTAGGTTCAGATAATCCAACATTGTGCGATTTGGCAGAGCAAGTATGGGGACATTTTGTTATTGCTGCTTATCCTTTGCCGCTTAAACCAGAACATGTTGAACTATGGGCCAGTGCGTGTTGTTTTTATGCGGCAGAGATGAGTGGCTTGGACAAAAATATAACAGAAATTTCTCGATTGTTTCAAGTTTCTTCACCATTAATGAAGGAACCAAGTCAGTTTATACGTAAAATAGAAGAAGAATCGAGTGCAAAAAATTAATATAATTATTATTTGATTTTTACATAATTCTTCATTATGCTATAATGGAGTGGTTGCAATCAGGAATGTTCTAAACGGATGATATGCTTATACTTAAATTTTCTAGAATCGTTGTGAAAACACATAACTTTCACATATAGGATTGTTCAGAGGGACGCATTTTGTCTTATGGACTATTAAAATAAAAAAGCCATACCGTTTGAGCAAAAAAAGCTTTGTATGAAGATACATGTTGGAGGTAAGAATAAATGAATGTAGATGTTAAGTGGGAGAAAAAAGAGGGAAATGAAGGCACATTAACTGTAACGGTTGATGCAGAAAGCTTTAACTCAGCATTAGATCAAGCTTTCAAAAAAGTTGTAAAGAAAGTCAACGTACCAGGTTTTCGTAAAGGGAAAGTTCCTCGTATGATTTTTGAACAACGTTTTGGAGTTGAAGCTTTATATGAAGATGCGATCGATATCGTTCTTCCAGAAGCTTATTCAAAAGCTGTTGATGAGGCTGACATTTCTCCTGTTGATCGCCCTCAAATTGATGTAGAGAAAGTGGAAAAAGGAAGCGAATTTATCTTCAAAGCAGACGTTACCGTTAGACCAGAAGTTAAACTTGGTGAATACAAAGGATTAGAACTTGTAAAACATAACCTAGATGTCACCGAGGAAGAGGTTAATGCGGAACTTAAACAACGTCAAGAACGTTTTGCAGAGCTTAGCGTTAAAGAAGAAGGAACAGTTGAAGAAGGAAATACAGTTGTTATTGATTTTGAAGGTTTTGTAGATGGAGAACCATTCGAAGGTGGAAAAGCTGAGAATTATTCTCTAGAAGTAGGCTCTAATTCTTTCATTCCTGGTTTTGAAGAACAACTAATAGGAATGGGCATTGGGGAAGAAAAAGATGTTAACGTGACTTTCCCAGAAGAGTATCATGCGGAAGAATTAAAAGGAAAACCAGCTGTATTTAAAGTAAAAGTTCATGAAATTAAAGTGAAAGAGTTACCTGAACTTGATGATGAATTTGCAAAAGATGTCGATGAAGAAGTTGAAACATTAGCTGAACTTAAAGAAAAAATCGCAAAACATTTGAAAGATCACAAAGTTGAACATGCTGAAAGCCATAATCGTGACGCAGTAGTTGAACAAGCAACTAATAATGCTGAAATCGATCTACCTGAAGTTATGATCACAAATGAGCTTGACGCGATGGAACGTGAGTTTGAACAACGCATACAATCTCAAGGTTTAACGCTTGATATGTATTATCAATTCTCAGGAACTGATAAAGAAGGTCTTAGAGAACAAATGAAAGCTGACGCCGAAAAACGTGTACGTGCTAACCTTACTCTAGATGCTATTGTTAAAGCTGAAAATATTGAAGCAAGTGAAGAAGAAGTGAATGCTGAACTTCAAAAAATGGCAGAACAATATAAAATGGAAGTTGATCAAATCAAAACATTACTTGCCGCTCAAGGTGGTACAGATGTGATTAAAGGTGATATCAAACTTCGTAAAGCCGTTGACTTCCTTGTTGAGAATGGTGTAGAAGGCGACAAAGTACACGAATAATTTGTAGTATAACTGTATTTAATACATTTGAATGACAAGGCGCGAGAGATCGTGCCTTGTTTCTACAAATAATGACAACTTAGCTTTTCCTTAGATCGTTGTTCTTTTTTATCTACAATTATCATACATATCATAACGATAAAGCTTAAAACTTACCCCGAGAGATTTTTTATGATACAATGCGTACATAAACGAAAAGTCATATGATTTATTTGACGTTACTTTTTGGTAAAATGATTTTTATATCCTAAAATGGGTATAAAATTTATAATTAATTGTAACGAGCATGGACATCATGAATAAGCTATCCATTGTCATGAATTAACTTTAAAAAGTGACAAAAGATAAAGGCTTGTACCATGCAAAATTGAGGCTAAGCTTAAGTTTTTCTAATTAAAAATGCTTCGCTCATGTCTGCTTTTAAGAAGAAAGACAGAATGTTAGAGGGGTGAAAATATATGTTTAAATTTAACGAAGAAAAAGGACAATTAAAATGTTCTTTTTGTGGAAAGACACAGGATCAAGTTCGTAAATTAGTTGCCGGACCAGGTGTATATATTTGCGATGAATGTATCGAACTCTGTACGGAAATTGTTGAAGAGGAATTAGGAACAGAAGAAGAAATTGAATTTAAAGATATTCCAAAACCTCAAGAGATCAGAGCCATCTTAGAAGACTACGTGATTGGACAGGTCGATGCTAAGAAAAATCTCTCGGTAGCGGTGTATAATCACTACAAAAGAATTAATACGAACCAAAAAAATGATGATGTTGAATTAGCAAAAAGTAATATCGTCATGATCGGACCAACTGGTAGTGGGAAAACGTTACTTGCACAAACTATGGCTAGAATCTTAAATGTACCTTTTGCCATTGCTGATGCAACGAGTTTGACTGAAGCTGGGTATGTAGGCGAAGATGTTGAAAATATCTTACTTAAATTAATTCAATCTGCTGATTATGATGTTGAAAAGGCGGAAAAAGGAATTATATACATCGATGAAATTGATAAAATTGCCCGTAAGTCAGAAAATCCGTCAATTACACGAGATGTATCTGGTGAAGGTGTGCAACAAGCCTTGCTCAAAATTTTAGAAGGTACAGTTGCAAGCGTGCCACCTCAAGGCGGGCGTAAGCACCCACATCAAGAATTTATTCAAATTGATACAACGAATATCCTCTTTATTTGTGGCGGTGCCTTTGATGGGATCGAACAAATTGTTAAACGCCGCTTAGGTAAAAAAGTCATTGGATTTGGCGCATCTGCAACAAATGTACAAGATTTGAAACGTGAAGAGTATCTTAAACATGTTCTTCCTGAGGATTTATTAAAATTTGGTTTGATTCCAGAGTTTATTGGTCGTTTGCCAGTTGTTACGAATCTTGAACAGTTGGATGAATCTGCTCTTGTTGAAATCCTAACTAAACCAAAAAATGCTCTTGTTAAACAATATAAAAAATTACTCGAACTTGATAATGTTGAGTTAGAGTTTACAGATGAAGCACTTAAAACCATTGCACAGCATGCCATTGAAAGAAAAACGGGTGCTCGTGGTTTAAGATCCATCATCGAAGGCATCATGCTAGATGTCATGTATGATCTTCCTTCACGTGATGATATAGAAAAATGTATCATTACGGAAGAAACCACAAAAGGAACTGAACCACCAACATTGATTACGAGTGATGGAACGGTCGTCAAGAACCAAGAAACACCTAAAGAAAGTGCATAACACTGATTGATAATGTCGCGATGGTCAAATTTGATCATCGCGATTTTTTTTGGTTAAAATACGGAGCCTGATGTCGACTAAAGGAAAAGTTTTTGAATTTGATGATGAATCCTGAATTCAGAGGGAAGTACCTCAATTAATTCAAAAGTAGCTCAATTCGTTGGTCGAGTGGCGCAATTAAGCCTTGAAGTGGCGCAATTGAGCCTTGAAGTGGCGCAATTAAGCCCCAAAGTGGCGCAATTAGGCCTGGAAGTGGCGCAATTAAGCCTGGAAGTAGCGCAATTAAGCCTAGAAGTAGCGCAATTAAGCCTAGAAGTGGCGCAATTAAGCCCCGCAATTAAAAACACTCCATTTATAAGCAACAAAACTAATGTCTGAAGTAATGCAATCAAGCCTCAAAGTTCAGATCAGATCCACCTATGATCTTCCAGAAAGCATCCCTAGTAAGGCTTTTATATCAAAAAAGTGGATATCCAAATTTAAGCATCTTTTTCCATTTTATCGTTTAGGGATAAGTCTCCTCGGAGATACTGTCTTTAGAAGATAAATCGGGAGGTTAGTAGAAAAAGATGAATTGGATGCCATTACTAGTCGTTGTTCAAGTATTTTTTGGGATGATTGTGGGACTCTATTTTTGGAGCTTATTGAGAAATCAGCGTAATCAAAAAACGTATGTAGCAAAAGAGTCAGAAAAAGAAATGAATCGATTGAAAGATATGAGGAGAGTGGCTTTAACTGAGCCCTTATCAGAAAGTATAAGGCCTAAAAAGATGGAGGATATTATTGGTCAACAAGATGGTATTCAAGCGCTAAGAGCAGCCATTTGCGGTGCAAATCCACAACATGTTATCATCTACGGTCCTCCTGGAGTTGGGAAAACCGCAGCAGCTCGTCTTGTATTAGAAGAGGCTAAGAATCATTTGTCGTCTCCGTTTAATCTCAATTCCCCATTTGTTGAATTAGATGCAACAACAGCAAGATTTGATGAACGGGGAATTGCTGATCCATTAATTGGTTCTGTTCATGATCCTATTTATCAAGGAGCAGGAGCAATGGGGCAAGCGGGTATCCCACAACCGAAATTTGGAGCTGTGACTAATGCCCATGGTGGAATATTATTTATTGATGAAATTGGAGAGCTTCATCCCATTCAAATAAATAAATTATTAAAGGTATTAGAAGACCGAAAAGTCTTTTTAGAAAGTGCTTATTATAGTGAAGAGAATACACAAATCCCGACTCACATACATGATATTTTTAAAAATGGTTTGCCGGCAGATTTTCGTTTGATTGGGGCAACCACACGTTCACCGGAAGAATTACCACCAGCTATTCGATCCAGATGTCTTGAAGTCTTTTTTAATGAGTTAAAACAGACAGATATAGAATCCATTGCCATCAAAGCTGCAAAGCGAATCGGTGTGGAGGTTCCTCAATGCTGTATCGAAAAAATTGCCGAATATGCGAGAAGTGGAAGAGAAGCCGTTAATTTAATGCAAATTGCTGTAGGCGTTGTAAAGGCCAAAAATGAAGAAAACAAAGCAATAACTTTAAGCGATATTGAGTGGGTTATTCAATCTAGCCAGCTTACTCCAAGAATGAAAAATAAAATAGCTCGCAGGTCCGCTATTGGAGTCGTCAATGGCTTAGCCGTTTATGGTCCAAATCGAGGAGCTTTATTAGAAATTGAAGCTACCGCTGTAAGAAGTAAACGAGTTGGAACAGTTACTATGACAGGGATCGTCGAGGAAGAAAGCATTGGATCACAGCAAAAATCGATAAAAAGAAAAAGTATGGTAAGAAGTTCTGTTGACAATGTGCTTACAGTACTTAATCAGTTAGGAGCCCATGCTCATCACTATCATATCCATATTAATTTTCCAGGGGGTGTACCAGTTGATGGACCATCTGCTGGTATTGCGATGGCTGTTGCGGTATATTCCGCTATTACTCGAATGCCAATTGATTCTGAAGTTGCCATGACAGGAGAATTAAGTATTCACGGTTTGATAAAACCCATCGGTGGTGTCGTCGCGAAGGTCCAAGCGGCTAAAGAAGCTGGGGCAAAACGTGTCATTATTCCAAAAGCAAACATGCAAGATATGTTGAAAAGTATTGAGGGGATCGAAATTATTCAAGTAAGTCATTTTACAGAAGTCCTCAGAGCTGTATTTACTGAACAGCCAAAAGTAGATTGGAGTCTTCCGTCAATTCAGGCAACACCATTTGATGGTCAACTTCCATCCCAGTCAGTCTAATTTTGTTAGATCTTGTCGTTTATGAATAGACACATGTAACGACTTAAGATAGAATTGTACAGAGGTTAAGTTGTGGAGGTGAAGGTTTTATGACTGAGAATAAGAATGTAATGCTCCCACTTCTTCCATTGCGTGGTCTACTCATATATCCATCAGTCGTTTTACACTTGGATGTTGGACGAGAAAAGTCTGTAGAAGCTCTTGAGAAAGTTATGAAGGACGACCATCGTATCTTACTTTCTGCTCAAAAAGATGTTGGACTGGAAGAGCCTGAGCAATCAGATATTTATGAAGTGGGTACCATTGCTTTGGTTAAGCAGATGTTAAAGCTGCCAAATGGAACCATTCGAATTTTAGTTGAAGGTGAAAAACGTGCGCGGATTACTTCATTTACGGATACGGATGATTTCTTTGAAGTAAGTGCGGACGTTTTAGAAGATGAAGATACACAAGATATAGAAACAAAAGCATTAATGCGAAGAACACTTGATCAATTTAATGATTATATTCAACTTTCAAATAAAGTAACACCAGAAACTTATGCTGCAGTGGCAGATATAGAAGAACCTGGCCGGTTTGCTGATATGGTTGCTTCTCATTTATCACTTAAAATCAAGGAAAAACAAGCCTTATTAGAAACTGTCGATGTTAAAGAACGATTAAATAAATTAATATCGTTGCTTGCCGATGAACAAGAAATTCTTAGTCTCGAGAAAAAAATTGGGCAGCAAGTGAAAAAGTCCATGGAGCGGACGCAGAAAGAGTACTACTTGCGTGAACAAATGAAGGCTATCCAAAAAGAACTTGGTGAGCGAGAAGGACGCGAAGGTGAAGTGGAATCCTTAAGATCTCAAATCGAGAAGTCTGCAATGCCGGAATCTGTTAAAGAAAAGGCATTAAAAGAAATTTCGAGGTATGAAAAATTGCCGCCAACGTCACAAGAAAGTGGCATTATACGTACCTATATAGATTGGTTTCTTCAGCTTCCTTGGTCCGAAAAAACAGAAGATGTTATTGATTTAGAACGTGCAAAAGAATATCTAGACGAAGCTCACTATGGTTTGGATAAAGTCAAGGAACGTGTTCTTGAGTACTTAGCTGTACAAAAGTTAACCCAATCATTAAAAGGACCTATTTTATGCTTAGCCGGTCCTCCAGGTGTTGGTAAAACATCATTAGCTAAATCTATTGCTAAGTCGCTAAATCGTCATTTTGTCAGAATATCTCTTGGCGGCGTGAGAGATGAAGCAGAAATTAGAGGACATAGGCGCACGTATGTAGGAGCGATGCCGGGGCGTATTATCCAAGGGATGAAAAAAGCTGGCACCATTAATCCTGTTTTTTTATTGGATGAAATTGATAAAATGTCCAATGATTTTCGCGGCGATCCATCTGCGGCGATGTTAGAGGTTTTGGACCCTGAACAAAATGGCAACTTTAGTGATCACTATTTAGAAGAACCCTATGATTTACGCAACGTCATGTTCGTAACAACAGCAAATAATATCGGAACCATTCCTGGGCCACTCCTTGATCGGATGGAGATCATCAATATATCTGGCTATACAGAGGAAGAGAAACAACATATTGCGTTAGAACATCTTTTTCCAAGGCAGTTAAAGGCACATGGTTTGAAAAAAAGTCAGTTAAAAATTCAGCCGGAATCCATGAAAACGTTAATAAGTCAATATACAAGAGAAGCAGGAGTCAGAAGTCTCGATCGTTTACTCGCCAAAATTTGCCGAAAAGCAGCAAAACGAATTGTATCAGGTGAACAGAAAAGTGTCACTATAACGTTAAATACGTTAGAGAATTTTCTCGGCAAACCAATATTTAGGCATGGCGTTGCTGAGTTGAGGGATCAAATCGGTACAGCAACTGGACTTGCTTACACTTCGGTTGGGGGAGAAACGCTGTCTATCGAGGTTTCGCTATCTCCAGGAAAAGGAAAATTAATTTTGACTGGGAAATTAGGCGATGTCATGAAAGAATCGGCACAAGCTGCTTTTAGTTATATTCGATCACATGCCGAGGAATTGCACATTGCTGAAGATTTTCATGAAACTCGTGATATTCATATCCACGTTCCCGAAGGTGCAACACCAAAAGACGGGCCATCAGCTGGAATTACAATGGCGACGGCTTTAATATCCGCTTTGACCAATCGACCAGTAAGAAGAGAAGTTGGAATGACTGGCGAAATTACGTTAAGAGGACGTGTCTTGCCTATTGGTGGCTTAAAAGAAAAATCTCTTGGTGCTCACCGTGCAGGGCTAAAAACCATCATATTCCCAAAAGACAACGAAAGAGATCTTCAAGACATTCCGGAAAGTGTACGTCAAGATTTGAAATTTATTCCTGTTAGTCATCTGGATGAAGTGCTAAAATATGCACTAAAGGATGTGTCAAATGAAGATTAATTCATCAGAATTTATTATTAGTGCAGTAAGTCCAAAGCAATATCCAACTGATGGACTGCCCGAGATAGCACTTGCCGGGCGTTCTAATGTTGGCAAGTCATCATTAATAAATACACTTTTAAATCGAAAAAACTTAGCGCGAACATCCCAAAGACCAGGTAAAACGCAAACATTAAATTATTATAAAATCAATGATGCTTTTTATTTTGTAGATGTCCCTGGCTATGGGTATGCCAAAGTGTCAAAGAAAGAAAAGGAAGCTTGGGGAACGATGCTGGATACGTATTTTCAAGCCAATCAACCATTAAAAGCCATTGTTCAACTCGTTGATTTACGGCACCCGCCTTCCAAAGAGGATATTCATATGCATGAATATTTGATGTACTTTGGTCACCCAACAATTACCGTAGCAACCAAAGCAGATAAAATATCAAAAGGCAAACAAGAAAAACACAAACGTGTCATTGCCAAAGATCTACGGCTGACATCAGATGATCCATTCATTCTTTTTTCGTCTTTTACAGGACAAGGAAAAGACACCTTGTGGAAAACGCTTCAATACTACATGAAAAACGTCTAAGCCATAGGTTTAGATGTTTTTTCATGTAGATAGGCGAGTTTCTATTGAATGACGATATCTTTTAAAGATTGTCTACACAATCACCGACAAGAAACGTTCAGCTCATATAACACATTAACTCATATATGTACATTTTGTGAACTTTTTATTAAATATTTGCGACAAGCTAGCTTAAGTTTTTGATTTTACCTTATTTCTTTGCTAAAGTTGATTAAGTAATAATTATTCTAATCTAAACAATGATGTATGATTTAAGAGCATGAATGATGGATATTATGTAAATAATGAAAAGATATTAATCAGGGGAGGGTAAAAATGCATATTCTTGTTATTGGTGTTAATCATCGCACCGCCCCTGTCGAAATAAGGGAAAAAATAGCATTTGATGAACAAACACTGCCTGATGCGTTGACAAAACTCAGGAATACGAAGAGTATCTTTGAAGATGTCATCGTTTCGACATGCAACCGGACAGAAATTTATGTGGTTAGTGATCAACGGCATACAGGAATTCATTTCACAAAAAGTTTTATCTCAGATTGGTTTGACATTGATAAAGAAGACTTTCTTCCTTATATTTATATTAAAGAAAATCATGATGCCATTGAGCATCTTTTTCATGTTGCCTGTGGATTAGATTCAATGGTACTTGGAGAAACGCAAATTCTTGGTCAAATCCGTGATAGCTTTTTGCTTGCCCAAGACTATGAAACAACGGGAACTTTTTTTAATCAACTATTTAGAGAAGCCATCACAGTCGCCAAACGAGCACAGTCGGAAACAGGCATAAATGATACACCACTTTCAATTAGTTATATCGCAGTAGAAATGCTTAAACAACATATTTCGAATTTTGAGGATCGGCATATTCTCATTGTTGGGGCTGGAAAGATGAGTGATTTAGCCTTAAAACATTTAAAAGCCATTGGTGGAAGACATATCACCATAGTTAATCGAACGTATGAAAAAGCGAAAAGACTAGCTGATCGGTTTGATGCAGAAGCCAAAAGGATGACGGAACTGAATGATTTATTAGTACAAACAGACATTGTTATTACATCAACAAGTTCTAGGAATTATGTAATTGATATAAATACCATGGAGACGATCATGAAAAAAAGGGCTGAAAAACCACTTTTTATTATTGATATGGCCGTTCCTCGAGATGTTCATCCAAAAGTTCAACGCTTATCCCATGTATATCTCTTTGATATTGATAAGTTAGAAAGTCAGAGTCGACAGAATGCGGAAGAGCGGATGCGCTTAGCTTATGATGTTAAGAAGATAATACATGAGCAAACAGATGTATATTGCCAGTGGATGCAAACATTAGGTGTTGTTCCATTAATTACAGCATTGAGAAAAAAAGCTCTTTCAATTCAATCTGAAACGGTAAGCAGTATTGAGAGAAAAATACCAAGCTTAACTGACAGAGAAAAGAAAGTGATTCGAAAACATACAAAAAGTATTATTAATCAATTGCTCAGAGACCCTATCCAGAAAATAAAAGAAAGTGCCGGACAAGAGGACGCTGAGTATGCATTTCAATTTTTCAAAGATCTTTTTCAAATTGAACTTGATCAGGAAGATGAAAAATCAATGAAATCACAAGTTCATCAAGATAAAAATAAAGATGGTTCATATCCGTCGATTCCGATTAAATGATACACGAGCAGATTGAAGGTGAGATAGCATGAGGAACATCCACGTTGGATCAAGAAAAAGTAAACTTGCTCTAACACAAACAGAATGGGTTATTGATCAATTAAAAAAAACATCCGCTCGTTTTACTTATTCTGTTGAGCATATCGTGACAAAAGGCGATCGTATATTAGATGTCACTTTGTCAAAAGTAGGTGGGAAAGGTTTATTTGTAAAAGAAATCGAATCTGCTTTATTAAATAAAGACATTGATTTTGCCGTTCATAGTATGAAAGATATGCCGAGTGAACTACCGCCGGGTTTGAAATTAGCCGGTATTCCTGTTAGAGAAGATTGCCGAGATGCATTGATTTCAAATGATCATATCGGTTTCCGTGATTTAAAGGAAGGGGCTGTCATTGGGACAAGTAGCTTAAGGAGAGCTGCACAAATCTTACACGAAAGACCGGATCTGACCATTCGATCACTAAGAGGCAATATTGACACACGTTTAAGAAAGTTAAAAGAAGATGGATATGACGCAATTATTCTCGCTGCTGCTGGATTGAACAGGATGGGTTGGTCACAAAAGGTGGTAACGGAGTATCTATCGGACGACCTCTCTGTACCAGCTGTTGGTCAAGGAGCTCTTGCCATTGAATGCCGAGAAGATGATCATGAATTAATTGAAGTATTAAAAGAGATTCATGATACACAAACGGCAGCTACTGTAGAAGCTGAGCGTGCATTTTTAAGAAAATTAAATGGGGGTTGTCAAGTCCCAATTGCAGCTCATTGTACAGAAAAAGAGGGTGTTTATACACTCACGGGATTAGTTGGTTCACCCGATGGAAAAACGATTTTAAAAGAAATTGTGAAAGGTGAAAAGCCGGAGTCCATCGGATTAATACTAGCAGACATATTATTAGCCCAAGGAGCTGAAAAGTTGATTGCTCCTTTTCGTGAAGGATATTGATAGATAAAGGATGAGAGGCAGATGACGAATTCCAACCTATGTGAAACTTATGCGATCAATCAAGTTCTTAAAGGTAAACGTATTATCGTGACTAGAGAGAAAAAGCAATCGCAAAGTATGTGCAAAAGAATTCATGACTACGGTGGAACATGCATCCAAGTTCCGCTGATAAGCTATACCCCTGTCTCTTTTTCACCTAAAGAAAAAGAAGAACTTCTGGCCGATGTGGAACAAGCAACATGGGTTATTTTTACGAGTCAAAATGCCTTTCATTTTTTTATCGAATTAGTGCCTAACTTAAGTATTTTGGAAGATAAACACATCGCTGTTGTTGGAGATAAAACGGCGGCATATCTTAAATCATTTGGACTAGAACCGGATCTATCACCCAAGAGGTTTACGAGTCGAGCCTTATATGAACAAATTCTTCAAGAAGTGAATGGCCAAGAAACCTCTTTTTTTATTCCGGTGAGTCAAATGGCCAATCAACAATGGATTCAAGATTTGCGCAAAAAAGGTTATCAAATTAAATCAAAAACAATCTATCATACGGTCAAAAATGAGGCATCTAAACAGTTACTTCGAGATTGTTTTCATCGAAAGGTTGTCGATGTTGTGACGTTAGCTAGTTCGTCAGCGGTGACTTTTTTTGTGCAAATGGTTCAAGAATTAAATCTTGATAAGTTTTCGGCACGTGTTATTTATGCTTGCATTGGATCAAAAACCGCAGCCGTAGCTAAAAAATATGGATTGGCCCCCATCATTGTGCCAAAAAAATATACAACAAATACCATGATTGATGCTGTTTGCCAATATTATATGGAGGAATGAAAATGTCAGAATTACAATTTGACCGTCATCGTCGGTTACGTCAAAATTCAACAATAAGAAAAATGGTTCGTGAAACATCCCTATCACCATCTGATTTTATCTATCCCATTTTCGTAGTTGAAGGGGAGTCTAATTATAAAAAAGAGATTCCTTCTATGCCAAATGTTTTTCAGTACTCCCTAGATCGAGTTCATGAAGAATTAGATGAGATCACGGCACTTGAAATTCCATCTGTCATGTTTTTCGGTGTGCCAAAAGATAAAGATGCGGTTGGAACAGGGGCTTATCATGAACACGGTATTGTTCAGGAAGCGATTCGTCTGGCTAAAAAAAATTACCCAGATTTAGTTGTTATTGCGGATACGTGTCTGTGTGAATATACGGATCACGGACATTGTGGTATCGTCAAAGATGGGGATGTTGATAACGATGAAAGCTTAGTCTTACTACAACAAACGGCCGTATCACAAGCCGAAGCTGGAGCTGATATTATCGCCCCTTCTAATATGATGGATGGTTTTGTTCTTGCCATCCGCCGTGCATTAGATGAAGCAGGATACACACATATCCCCATTATGTCTTATGCGGTAAAATATGCCTCGGCCTTTTTCGGTCCCTTCCGCGATGCGGCAGAAAGTGCACCACAATTTGGAGATCGTAAAACGTATCAAATGGATCCAGCCAATCGCCTTGAAGCCTTTCGCGAAGCCACATCAGACATTGAAGAAGGAGCCGATTTCTTGATTGTGAAGCCAGCCCTACCATATCTTGATATTATTCGAGATGTGAGAGATCGTTTCAATTGTCCAATTGTGGCTTATAATGTGAGTGGTGAATATGCCATGGTCAAAGCTGCTGCATTGAACGGCTGGATTGATGAAAAGCGTGTCGTGTTAGAGTCGTTAATTGGGATGAAGCGTGCAGGCAGTGATTTAATTATTACGTATCATGCTAAAGATGCGGTAAGATGGTTAAATGACTAATAGCGAAAGGAGATCATCATGAATTTTTCTAAATCAATTGAGGCATTTAAAGAAGCGAGGCCGCTGATGCCAGGTGGCGTAAATAGTCCTGTCCGTGCCTTTCGATCTGTTGATATGAATCCAATTTTCATGGAAAAAGGAAAAGGTTCAAGAGTGACAGACATTGATGGCAACGAATATATCGACTACGTTCTATCCTGGGGTCCCCTCATTTTAGGGCATGCTAACGATAAAGTCGTGTCTATTATAAAAGAAACCGCTGAAAAAGGGACAAGCTTTGGTACCCCGCACAAATATGAAACGGAGCTTGCAAAGCTTGTCATCGATCGTGTTCCTTCTGTGGAAGTTGTACGTATGGTGAACTCTGGAACAGAGGCAACGATGAGTGCGCTTCGATTAGCAAGAGGCTATACTGGCCGAGATCTTATTTTGAAATTTGAAGGAAGTTACCATGGTCATGGTGATTCTCTCCTCATTAAAGCGGGTTCTGGTGTTGCGACACTCGGTTTACCAGATAGTCCTGGCGTTCCTATAGGAATTGCTCAAAATACATTAACCGCACCTTACAATGGAATTGATGAAGTTAGAACTATTTTTGAAAAATATGGAGATCAAATCGCTGGTGTCATTGTTGAGCCTGTTGCAGGGAATATGGGGGTTGTCCCACCGATTCCAGGATTTCTTGAGACACTTAGGGAATTAACGGAAACCCATGGCGCCCTTCTTATTTTTGATGAAGTGATGACAGGTTTTCGTGTCGCTTACCACTGCGCCCAAGGTTACTATAACATCACTCCTGATCTAACATGCCTTGGAAAAGTCATCGGTGGTGGTCTACCAGTAGGGGCTTACGGCGGAAAGAGAGAAATTATGGAGAACATCGCCCCAGATGGTCCCATTTATCAAGCCGGTACCTTGTCGGGTAATCCATTAGCGATGGCAGCGGGATATATGACACTGTCTCAACTTAAACCTGAAGATGACCTGTTATTTAGACAAAAAGCCGATAGATTAGCGGAAGGATATTATGAAGCGGCGAGAAAATACGACATTCCCCTTACCGTTAATCAAGCAGGTTCCATGATCGGTATCTTCTTTACAAACGAAAATGTCATTAACTATAAGGCTGCAAAAACGGCAAACCTGGATTATTTTAAAACTTATTTTAAATCCATGATTGAACAAGGAATTTCCATTCCTCCATCACAATTTGAAGGATTGTTCCTATCAACTGAACATTCAATGGATGATATTGAATTAACGATACAAGCTGCTGAAAAAGCTTTTAAATCAATACGAGAAACAGAATAAATTATAGGCACCCTCTAATAAAACTGAGGGTGCCTATTTTATGCCGGTAAATCTATTAGTGGGTATTTTCTTTCATTTTATGGTGATCGATCGGTTTTGGGGTTCCTTGAAACAATCCACTTGAACGATAGACGAAAAGTGAAAAGATGTACAAAATAGTCGTAAACCAGGCGACACCGATGAACCCTGAAACATGATTTAATAAAATTCCGCCTAAAATACCTCCTATTGTTGTTCCAAAATACATGGTGGCACTAGATAATGCTGAAATAGTCCCTCGAGCAGTGGTGGATAAACTTTGCATCGTACTCATAAAGACAGGAAAAACGAAACCACCAATTAAAAAGACAAGGGTTAAAACGATTTCTGCCGTTATTAAATTGGGTGAAAAGGGCAAAACCGCATATAGGACAATTAAGATGACTAATGATACAAAGAGTGATTTTGCCTCACCTAATTTTTTGACAACTGAACTGCCGAATAGTGACCCAATGGTATTTCCAACTCCAAGTGCAAACATCGCTGTCCCGATTTCTGCAACGCCAAGCGAAAAATCTTTCGTAAACCAAGATCCAATAAATGAAAAAGAAGCGAAATTTCCTAATTGAAACAAGAAGTAAGCCATAAAGTACTTTGTTGCTCTAGGTGCAACGAACAGTTGGGTATATGTCGATACAAGGGATTGTTTTTCTCCTTGTCTGACAGACGGAATTGACGGAAGCATGAATATGATCGTAAATAATAAAATGAAGGCAGCGCCTGCAATCGAAAAGAAGGGGATGCGCCAAGATGAAACGGCAAGATAGCTTCCTATCGGTACCCCAATCACTTGGGATATCGAGAGACCCGCTGTGGCATAACCCATTGATCGGACAATGTTCTCTTTCTTAACAAGATGGGGGATTGATGCCCATACTTGTGGTGTCACAAACGAGGCACTAATACCTGCGATGAATCGGAAAATAACCATTGACCAAAAGTTTGGAGCTAGACCACATAGAAAAGTAGATATAACAAAAGCCATCAATCCATAAATCATGATTTTTTTTCGATCAATGCCATCTGAAATTGGCCCCGCGATAAGAGCAAAACAGACATAACCTAATGCATAGGCACTCACTAGCCAACCTGAAATATCCGCTGAGATATGATATGTATGTCTTAGTGTAGGTAATAGCGGCGAAATCAAAAA
Organism: Terrilactibacillus laevilacticus; assembly: GCF_006517395.1. Classification (GTDB taxonomy): domain Bacteria; phylum Bacillota; class Bacilli; order Bacillales; family Sporolactobacillaceae; genus Terrilactibacillus; species Terrilactibacillus laevilacticus. The sequence continues at coordinate 165,033 of NZ_VDCY01000003.1, read as the reverse complement.
AGTATCGGTGCCTATGACAAATGTGATGAAAAAGAATAAAACTGAGATTTTTCTCATAGTAATTTAACTCCTTTTGATTTTATAGTTTTAATATTATCGAACTATGAGATAATATTTTTCTTGGACTCATAATGAATCCAAGAATCCGGGTAAATAGTGTTCAAATGTTTCCATCCGTAGCTGTACATATTTTGTACGAGCATCTTTTCTTGTTGTCGTTAATCCCGCTTCACGAAGCGTTTTAAAATGATAGGAAACGGTTGATTTAGACATATCAACACGGTCACCGATTTCACCACAACTTAGTTCTTTTTTCGAATCTCTTAACAAACGGACAATTTCCAATCGTGTTTCATCAGCCAAGGCTTTAAAAATTTGTACTCTGAATTCATCTTCATTTTTTAGTTTAATATTCATGGAACTATCGTACAGTAAGAAATTCATTTTGACAAGTAAAAGGCCTCTAGGATATAAAAAAATCCCCAGCTATAAGTGCGTGTTCAAAAAGGTGACAAATGAAAAGGGTTACTGGCTAAGTACGCTAGAATCCTGCAAGAAACGCCAGTACTAGCCCGTCCTGGGCGTCGGAGGCAAAGAGCGGGCAAGTTTTTCTTAGGACCGGCATTCCTCGCGTTGTGGTGGCTTCAGGCGCCAGCGTGAGCGATTTTAGCCAGCGATCCTCTTGTATCCACTACTACATGAGGACCGAAAAAACAAGCGGGCGCCGAGATTCGTAGCTTATCATTTGGTGACTTTTTGAACCTCCTCTATAACAATTAAGTTATAGGATGCTTCCACCAATAAAAGTAATATTATGTTTAAGAAAAAAAGATTCTAGTGATTTTTCGACAGATTGATCAGAAATAAATATATCGATATCTTCAGGTTTAACAAATGAAGCAATCGAATTTCTTCCCAACTTTGAATGATCCACAAGTGCAATAATGCGATCAGAACGCTTTACCATCTCCCTTTTTAATTCTACTTCATAGTAATTAAAGTCTGTTAAGCCAGATTCTTTTGTAAAGCCATTTCCAGATGTAAACATCATATCAACATGTATGTTGTTTAGGACATTAACACCTAATGTTCCTTTTATTGAACTTGAACCTTTTGACACAAGACCACCAATAAGAATTACGGTTATTTCGGGATTCTCGCTTAATTCCATCGCAGTGTAGATTCCATTCGTTATGATAGTTAGACGTTTATTTTCATTTTTAAGTAAACGGGCTAATTCTAATCCAGTTGAACTTGCATCAATGAGCAGGCATTGACCATGTTCAATAAGAGACAATGCACATTGAGCAATTCTTATTTTTTCTTCTTTATAACGGTTTGCTCGAGTCGAAAAACTTGTACCACTTTCTGAGTAATCATTTAGGACAGCTCCCCCAAATGTTCTTTTCAATAAACCTTGTTGTTCCATTTTATTTAGATCAGATCGAAGTGTAGCTTCTGAAACAGTCAGTAACTTAGAGAGTTCTTTTACAGTGATTCGTTGTTTTTGGTTAAGAATGTCTAATATATTCTTACGCCTTTCAGCGACAAACATTTTTTTCATCGGACTTCACCTTCATTTGGAGAGTTTATATTATTGTATTTTAAAAAATATTTTTTATCAAATAATAAAAAAAGAAAATGAAATAGAAGTTATAAAGAAAATAAATGAAAATAAAATAACATTAAAAATAACTAAATGAAAACAAATGAAAACATTTTTATTGACATTTCCTCTGAAAGCGTTTACTATTTATCGTGTATTCGGAATATTTAATTGAAAAGGGAGTTGAATAAGAGTGAAGTTAGCTATTGGGTGTGACCACAATGCACTTGAAATGAAAGAGGAGATAAAGACTTTACTCATCGAACAAAACTATGACGTTATTGACTATGGGTGTCATGCTTGTGAATCTGTTGATTATCCGGATGTCGCTTTTAAGGTCGCACAAGCTGTTGCTGATGGGAACTTTGAACGAGGTATTCTAATTTGCGGTACTGGAATCGGTGTTAATATTGCAGCAAATAAAGTACCTGGGATTCGAGCGGCTTTATGTCATGATGTTTATTCTGCTGAAAGAGCACAAAAAAGTAACAATGCCCAAATCTTAACGATGGGGGCTCAGGTTATTGGTATTGAACATGCTAAAAAAGTGGTTGAAGCCTATTTAAATTCCCATTATGAAGGTGGACGTTCTGCTCATAAAGTTCAAAAAATAAATGAAAAAGAAGCTGAATTTTTAAATGGGGGGATTAAAAGATGAAGAAACTAGTCAATAATCCAATCAAAGCAGTAGATGAGATGATTGAGGGTTACGTAAAAGCTTATCCAAATTATATAAAGACTGTTGGAGAAAATCTTCGTGCACTTGTGACAGCTAAAGAAACTAAAGAAAATAAAGTAGGTGTCATTATAGGTGGAGGGGCCGGGCATGAGCCAGGTTTTATGGGCTACATTGGAACTGGATTTGCTGATGGAGTTCCTGTCGGAAATATTTTTGCATCACCGCCTCCAGATCCGATTTTAGATATTACGAAGGAAATTGATAAAGGTGCAGGAGTTATTTATTTATACGGTAATTATCAAGGAGATATTATGAATTTTGGCATGGCTGCTGATTTAGCCGATCTAGAAGCAGATATACGTGTTGAGACAGTAAGAGTAACCGATGACGTTGTTTCAGCACCTAAAGATAGGTTGGAAGAGAGGAGAGGGATAGCCGGAAGTTTTTTTGTATATAAAGCAGCAGGGGCAGCAGCCGATTTAGGTTATAGTTTGGATCATGTAGTAAGAATTGCAAATAAAGCCAATGATTCAACACGTTCAATGGGGGTTGGATTGTCTCCATGTTCCTTGCCACAAACTGGTGAACCTAGTTTTGAATTAGCTGATCATGAGATGGAAATTGGTTTAGGGGTTCATGGTGAACCAGGTCTTTATAAAGGAGAGATCCGTCCTGCAGAGTCAATTGTAAACGAACTTATGGAACATATATTGGCAGATATGCCGATTTCAAGAGGGGAAAAAGTCGCTGTATTGGTAAATGGACTTGGATCTACGCCTCAAATGGAGCTTTATATCATGTTCCGTAGTGTAGCCAAAATTCTTGAGGACCAAGGTATTATTATTTATCGTTCATATGTTGGAAATTATTTAACGTCACTTGAAATGGGAGGATGTTCTGTTTCATTAATGAAACTGGATGATGAATTGACAACAATGATAGATCACCCTGCGGATTGTGCCATGTTTGTTCAAAAATAGGAGGAATGGAAATGAACATTGATTCTAGGAATCTTATAAACTATTTTCAACAGGTAGTTGAAATGATAGAAAAAGAGAAAGATCATTTATCAGAGCTTGATAGAAAATTAGGCGATGGTGATCATGGTGTAACAATGTCCATAGGATTTCAAGCAGTAAAGGATAAGCTAGACCATGAACTCCTTGATGAAGAAGATTGTTCTAAGATATGTATTGTTGTGGCTAGAACATTTCTTAGTGCGGTTGGTTCATCCGTAGGTCCATTATATGCTACAGGGTTTCTTAAAGGGGCAAAGGTGATAAAGAATAAACGAACATTAGATGATGAATCGCTAACTAAATTCTGGCTTGCTTTTGTTGATGGTGTTAAAGAAAGAGGAATGGCAAAAGTAGGTGACAAGACAATGGTAGATACATTAGAGCCAGCTGCAAATATACTTAAAGAAGAGTTTGAGAAAACAGGTAATTTTATAGAAGCCTTTCAATATGCCGTTGATGCGGGGCGAATGGGTATGGAATCGACACAAGAACTCTTATCTCGTAAAGGTAGATCAAGTCGTTTGGGGCAACGTTCACTTGGGGTCATTGATCCAGGTGCTGCCTCGGCTTATCTCTTACTAAATACTTTTTTAACGTCGTTAAATTCAAAACGAGGAATTTAGTCATGAAAATGAAGATAGAAATGAGGCATATTCAATCTGATTTACTAAATATCACGCAACATGCGGCTCTTTCAACTTATCCATATATCGGAAAAGGAGACAAAAATAACGCAGATAAAGCGAGTACCGATACGATGCGTTTGTTATTAAATCAAATGGATATCGATGGTAGAATTGTCATCGGTGAAGGGGAAATGGATGAAGCCCCAATGTTATTTATTGGAGAAAAAGTAGGGACGGGTAAAGGCAAAACATTAGATATAGCTGTAGATCCAATTGATGGAACAACGAATGTTGCAGCGGGAGATGGTGATGCAGTTACGGTCATTGCTGCATCAGATAGAGGAGCGCTCCTACACGCACCTGATATGTATATGAAAAAAATAGCCGTCGGACCTAAAGTGGGACCTGTCATTGATATAGATAAGTCATTGACATTTAATATGAAAGCGGTTGCTAACAAACTTGGTAAGCCGTTGTCAGATCTTCACGTTATGGTACAAGATCGTGACCGCCATAAAGACCTCATACAAGAAATAAGGAGTAATGGCGCAAAAGTGACACTCTTTTCGGATGTGGATATTATTGGTGCGATAAGTCCTTCATTATACCGTGAAAAGGTTGATCTTTTTGTAGGAATCGGAGGTGCACCTGAAGGAGTTATTGCTGCAACGGCAATTAAATGTTTAGGGGGTGATTTTCAAGCTCAATTGATTCTATCTAGTACAGCTGAGTACAAACGTTGTTTAAAAATGGGCATAACTGAACCGCATCGATCGCTGAGAATAAATGACATTGTAAGAGATGGAAATTGTTATTTTGCCATGACAGGGATAACAAATGGACGCTTATTAAAAGGGGTACATGAAGAAAAAGGTAAGTTGATCACACATTCGTTGTTAATTGCCTCTAGAAGATCAAGTGATCGACCAACATATCAGTTTGTTGAATCTTTTCATCTTAAAGATGAAATTAAGAAGGTCTATTTTAAACAATTTATTGAGGAGGAAACAAAATGAGTATTAATGAAAATCTATTAAATACAGAGAATCAACCTATCATACCCAAAACTATGAAAGCGGTTATGGCTTATAAACCAGGCGATTATCAATTAGTTGAAGTAGATACACCTAAAATAGAGAATGGAAAGGAAATTATCATAAAGGTAGAAGCTTGTGGGATATGTGCTGGTGATGTAAAGGCTTATGGCGGGGCACCAAGTTTCTGGGGAGACGAAAGTCAACCTGCATATATTAAAGCACCTATGATACCTGGTCATGAGTTTATTGGGCATATTGTCGCTATGGGAGATGATGTTGAAGGTTTCAAAATTGGCGATCGTGTTATATCTGAACAAATTGTTCCGTGTGAAAAATGTCGATTCTGTAAGCGTGGACAATACTGGATGTGCGAAAAACACGATTTATATGGATTCCAAAATAATGTAAATGGTGGCATGGCTGAATACATGAAATTCACTAAAGAAGGCATAAATTATCATGTTCCTGACGATTTGCCAATTGAAAAAGCTATTTTAATTGAACCATATGCATGTTCGCTTCATGCTGTTCAACGTGCACAAATTCAATTAGGAGACTTTGTCGTACTATCGGGGGCTGGAACACTTGGTTTAGGTATGGTGGGAGCTGCTAAAAAGGCAGGCGCTGGAACCCTTGTTGTTTTGGATTTGAATGACAAGCGATTAGAACTTGCAAAAAGATTTGGAGCAGATATTGTCTTAAATCCTAAAAAAGTGGATGTTGTAAAAGAAATTAAATCTATGACGGAAGGATATGGATGTGATATTTATATTGAAGCAACAGGTCACCCAGCTTCTGTAGAACAAGGACTCAGTATGATTAGAAAATTAGGCCGGTTTGTTGAATTTAGCGTTTTCAAAGATCCAGTTACGGTAGATTGGAGTATAATAAGCGATCGCAAAGAGCTTGATCTACTTGGATCTCATTTAGGGCCTTATTGCTACAATCTTGTTATTGATGGGATATCAAATGGTGATTTACCAACTGATGGTGTCGTGACTCATAAACTCCCTCTTGAAGAATTTAAAAAGGGATTTGAACTGATGCAATCAGGTAAAGATTCGTTAAAAATTGTTCTAATACCGTAATGTTCTAGGAAAAAAATGTCTTGGATTATAAAAGATTATTTACACTTGATGGTAAAATAGCTCTAATCATGGGCGGGAAAGTGGGTCTTGGTCGAGGGTGAATCATACGAATTAGGCGGTGCAATTCTCTTTTTAGCGTCTGATGCAGCCTCATTTAAACTGGTTAAGTTTTAGTTATAGATGGTGGGTATACTATTTTGTAACTAAAATTGATCAATGTTACATTATTTGATGTGTTATGATTAAAAATTTGTATGATTATCCTGTAGTGAGGTTGGTTAGATCAAAAACGTTAGGAGAAAGTTTTGTTTTTCTCCTAACCACATTCTATGCAAATATCCTAATTAAGAGGTGGATAAATGAAAGCGTTAACAAGTGGGAATTTGTTGGATCGAGTGGGCATGCCATCTCGATTAGGTTGGGGCTATCTTGGAATATTGATTTTTATGATGGGGGATGGGCTTGAACAAGGATGGCTCAGTCCCTATCTTCTTCATCATGGTTTGAGTATGGAGCAATCAGCTGCATTATTTACAATGTATGGTGTCACTATTGCCATTTCCTCATGGTTTTCAGGGGTATTAGTTGATACTTTTGGAGCAAAGAAAACCATGCTAGCAGGATTATTTCTATATATATTAGGGACAATCGGTTTTGTAGGGATTGGGATATCCCACTTGTCATTCGCTACTATGATTCCAACTTATGCATTACGGGGATTTGGTTATCCACTATTTGCGTATTCCTTCCTTGTTTGGATTGCATATCGTAGTCCACAACATCAATTGGGTGCAGCAGTTGGTTGGTTCTGGTTTGTATTTACAGGAGGAATGAACGTTCTTGGTGCCTATTATTCTAGTTGGGCTATTCAACATATAGGTCATATTAATACTTTATGGAGTGCACTTGTTTGGGTCTTAATAGGGGCTGTTTTTGCTCTTGTTATTAATCGTGATAAATTGGAAAGAGAGAATAAGTTAAGTGGAAAACAACATGTGAAAGAAATGTTAAATGGATTAACTATCGTAAAAAAGGAACCAAAGGTCGGTATTGCAGGTATCGTAAGAATTATTAATCAAACCGCTCAATATGCTTTCCCAGTTTTTTTACCTATATATATGGAGCAATATGGAATACAAACATCAACGTGGCTTCATATTTGGGGGAGTATATTTATTGGAAATATTGGATTTAATCTTATTTTTGGCTTTGTTGGTGATAAGTTTGGGTGGCGAAACACGGTTATGTGGTTTGGTGGCGTTGGATGTGGCGTTTTTACGTTGCTTTTATATTATTCACCCGTTTATTTTAGTGACCATATTTGGGTCATCCAAATTATTGGAATACTATGGGGAGGATGTCTAGCTGGTTTTGTCCCTCTTTCGGCTCTTGTCCCATCTCTTGTTAAAACTGAAAAAGGGGCTGCTATGTCAATTTTAAATCTAGGTGCAGGATTATGTGTGTTTGTTGGTCCTGCTCTTGTAGGAACTTTTATTAATTTAGTAGGAAGTGAGGGCATTATATGGATACTAGCAGGCCTTTACTTCATAAGTGCTTTTCTCATGAGATTTGTTTATTTACCTAATAATGCAAAAATAGTTGAGATTAAACCAGAAGATATGACTCTGTCACATTAAATCAAATAATATTATAAAACATAAAGCAGATAAAGCTGAGAAGAACAGTGGAACTTCTCAGCTTTATCTATTTATACATAGAATTGATTAATTAGGAAATGACTCTTATTCTCATTTTAATGATGAGGTTGGATAGACGGTTTTTAATATTTATTCTGTATAAATTGGCAAAGATCACATACATATCTTATAGCAGTATAAATTTAAAATTAAGAACTTTTGTCTTTCAATCATAGGAGACTAGCTTCTAGCATAAACATGAATAGAAAACCTTTTTGAAAGGATGAATGGGATGTCTCAATCTTCGAACAAGCGCCTGCAATTTTCGATTAATGAATCCATATGGCTTCAAGATGGAGAACGTGCAGAGGATATATTATCAATGGCTTTAGAACCTGATGTAGCAATAGAAGAGAACGGTGATTTCGTTGCCATCAAGGGGGCGCTCAGGTTAACTGGTGAATATAAGCCGCTGGATCAACCTGCAATAGATGCACAGGAAGAGGATTCAAACAGTCACTTGGCATTTCGAACAATTGATGAAATAAATGAAACGGATGAGGGAACAGCATTAATTGAACATCGATTTCCTGTAGATATTATCGTTCCCGTACAAAAAGTTGCGAATATTGAAGATCTCTATGTTGTTATCGAAACGTTTGATTATACACTAGAAGAAAATCGCCGTATTTTATTACAAGGAGATATTGCTATCACTGGATTAATGAATGAAAAAGAAAAAATTCCAGAGGCCTCATTACCATCTGAAGTGAAGGCACCACAGGAATCGGTTACAAACCGTTATCCGGAAATAGAACAAGAAGAAAAACAAGACTATGTGTCTAGCATTCCCTTTGATGATAAACCTGTAGATATTGAATCTAGTGAATCATCCTACACATCATTATCTCGAGGTGACTCAGATAATCCGTTTTTAAATGAATTCAATCTATCTTTGGATCATGAAGTTGATAAAGAAGAGAGAGAAGAAGAACAAACAAAAGATGATTCCTTCTCTTATCAAGATTCCTTTCATTTTGAAAGTCATCGTGAGCCTGAAAAAGAAAAAGAACGAGAAAATATTCAAATTGAATTAAAAAAACGAGACGAATCAAAGGACCATCAACCAGAGGAAGCAGAAGTTTCTCGAATTGAATTAAAAAAACAAGAAGAATCAGATGTTAATCAAACAGAGGAATTGGAAGTTTCTCGCAGCGAGCAAGCAGGCCAGAATATACCAATACCTACACCTGCTCCAGTCATCCCTGTTTCTGAAGAATCAACTCAAAAGCCCGCTCCAATGACTCAACAAGTCCAACCTGTGCCAGCGCCAACGACGCCTCCAGCTCAAGTTGAACCGATAGTTGAGGAGTCTAAAGAAAGCACGATGGCCGAAACGGAAGATACTGAAATGGAGCCAACAAAAAAAGAAGCAAATGCCCTCTACTTAACAAAAATGTTAGCAGGTAACGAAGATGAACAATTTACAAAGGTAAGATTGTGTATTGTTCAACATGGTGATTCTCTAGAAGGGCTATCAGAACGATTTAGTGTTCCGATCACCAGTATTTTAAGAAGGAATAAGATTGACTCCAATACTTTAAGTGAAGGTCAAATTCTGTATATTCCAACAAAAGGGAAATAGGTGGGGCTATGGATCGTCAGATAGCCTATATTTTGGCACTTATCCAAAATAGCTATGGCTTTAAAGAAATTAAACCATATCGCCAATCAAAATTCGTCATAAGCACAGATACAGGATTAAAAAGAATTCGTATTTGGCCGAATGAAGCATTTATGAAATGGCATATAGAATGGCGACACAGACTATTTTGTGACGCCTTTTTTATGGATCGAATGTATATCACACAATCAGGCAATGAAGCGGTATCAGATGGGTCATATTGGATTACATGTCATGATGAAATTGAAAAAGAGGTAGATATTAAAGATGTTCAACATGATTATGTAAAATGGATTGGTCAATTATTGACAAAAAGTGTGTTCTCCACAAATGATCATTCAAACATCAAAATTAAACCTAGTTTATTTAATATTGAACGTGAGTATCAAAAGTTAACGACATTGGCAAATCAGGCGCCAAGGTTAATAAAATTATTAACAAAAAGCTATCCGGCAGTAGTAAGTCGATCGCACCAGGCTGACTTACGCATAACTCCTTATTTACCATTCGATCATGTTCTACTTACGCCTCCAATGACGAAATTAATTAAAACGAAGTCCGTCTATGGGAAATTATTTGTTGAATTAGGTCAAGAAGAACCGACTATTGGTTATGGTGCTATTTCCAATCTAATTAAACACTGGTATACAAAACTATCAGAGAACCAATTTCATCATTTTATTCACGCCTTGGTGCCTTATGGTTTATTTGAAAAAGAAATATTCGATAAGGTTACCGCAGAAATGTATTATCCAAATGAATGGATCTATGCGGTAGAATCCTCTAATAAGATTAATAGTCAAGAAAAAGAAGAGAGAATGATCCATTTTTTCAAGAAACAGTGGGATTTAACGAATGAAGTCCTCACCTGTATGGAGGATTTGAGAAGAAAATGGGTTGAACGGGAGTATGAAGATGATTAAAAAGAGAGAGAACTGGCTACGGGCGTGTTTTCATTATGATCTTGTTCCTTCGGAGTGGGAACAAATAGGAAAAGTCATGAAGATTTTTACGTCGCGAGGGATTTTTGCTTTAAAACAGACTAAGCTAGATGCAAAACAGGAAAAAATGATAAGAAACATTCATCAAATGGCCATGCATCTAATGATCGATACAGTCCCTCTCGTTCCAACGAAATATGGGGATCTCATAACCTCTATTGATGGGATAAAATATCTTTTGACACCTTGGGTTGCAGAATCCTCATCTCTATCCTTCGAAATGAAAATGGAAGGACTTATTTCGCAAATGTCACGATTGCATGTTAAGACCATTCGAGATGGAGAGTCTTATGAAACAAACATCGAGTTGTACAAAGAGGAACTAGTAAAAGAATATGAATTCCATGAACAATTTGCAAGTAAAGCTGAACAACATGTTTATTTATCCCCCTTTGAGCAGCTGTACTTGCAAAACTTCTCGTCAATCATGTCTAGTTATGAAAATTTATTTACTTATTTAGAGAGTATAAAGCAAGAAAATAATCAAGATGATGAACATGAAAAGAAAATGGTCATTAGGCAGGCTATTTGCCATAATAAACCCACTTTCAATCATTTGATAACTCAACGTGAACGACAATTCCTTATTAATTTTGAACATGCAGACTACGATATTTTTACGTTTGAGTTAGCCAATATTTTGATGCAGTTAAATCATTCTCAAATTGATATGCAAACCCTAGTCAAAGGTTTAACGTTATATCAATCGATTTGTCCTCTTAATACAAAAGAGAAAGAATTACTCGTCATGATATTGCAATGTCAAAGGCGATATTATGCATTAGTTAAGAAATATGAAGAGGCTTCTGGATCAGGTAGAGAGTTACATTTTACTCAACAATGGATCAAAGAGGTCCTATTTTATGATTGCTTGACTGGCGCCTGTAAAGTATTTCAACCTAAAAATGAAAAAGAAGAATCCTAGAGTGTTCTGAAATGAAAGGACCGCTTTCACTACCTTCTTCTAAAATATTTTTTTGAGCAGGGCAATATAAATCAAAGCAAGTATGGCAAGTATGACAACATCAAATGTTGTTGGAAAAAAAATCGTTCGTATTAATTGAAAAACCGCTAAAGGAGCTACGATGATTTCTAGTCCCTCACGTAATTTTTTAAAAGCAGTTGGAAATTGAAATTTTTTAAACATATCGTTCCTCCTCGACTAAATCGATATTCATTCAAAATCCCTTATCATATCATGGGGATTTTCTATACATAAACATAAAATAGACTTTTTATGAAGATAATTTATTGATTGACTGATATACTGACATGGTCTTACCAGACATAGTTCCCTCTTAACTTTTTTATCATGAGGATTTCTAAAATGATCTTTGATAGTATAGTTTATGATGCCTTTTGGTTGGACGTGTATATTAAGTCCACCCAATTGGGTAGACTGTTCTTGACGAATTCGAATGATCTTCATATACTTATAGTAGGAATAGATTTTAGTGTTAAGAAAACATAAATAAATGTGATGATGAGGGAGTAGTACGTGTTATTTTAACTACTTAAGAGAGAGAAACATTAGCTGAAAGTTTCTTTAGTTAAAAGCTTGGAAGTCGCCCTTGATGCAGCTTTTCTGAAAAAAAGTAAGAAAAGACGGTTAAAGGACCGTTATCCGAATTGAGTGTGCATAATAAACATGCAAATTAAGGTGGTACCACGGAGCTATCCTTCGCCCTTTTATAAAAAGGCGATAGGGGAAGCTCTTTTTTAATTGGAAAAGAGCACATAGGTGCATAAGGAGGAAATATAGATGGAAACGTCAGAAGAACAGTTAGCTGCAAAATATGATCCTAAACAAACAGAAGAAAAGTGGTATAAGACTTGGCGAGACAATGGCTATTTTAAAGCTGGTTCAGATCAAAAGAAAAAGCCCTATTCTATTGTTATCCCACCACCAAATGTCACAGGTAAATTACATCTTGGACATGCGTGGGATACAACGATGCAAGATTTGCTTATTCGTTTTAAACGAATGCAAGGTTATGATGCTTTATATCTTCCAGGAATGGATCATGCCGGTATCGCAACACAAGCGAAAGTTGATGCAAAATTAAGAGAGCAAGGCCTATCCAGATATGATCTTGGACGTGAAAAGTTTCTCGAGAAATCTTGGGAGTGGAAAGAAGAGTATGCCGATTTTATCCGTAAACAATGGGCCAAACTAGGCTTATCTCTCGACTACTCACGTGAGCGATTCACACTCGATGAAGGCTTATCTCATGCCGTAAAAGAGGTTTTCGTAACGTTATATAACAAAGGACTCATCTACCGCGGTGAGTACATTATTAACTGGGATCCTGCTACAAAAACAGCTTTGTCTGATATAGAAGTTATCTATAAAGATGTACCTGGACATCTTTATCATCTTGCTTATCCATTAAAAGATGGCTCAGGCCATATTGAAATTGCCACAACCCGACCAGAAACATTACTTGGTGATACGGCTATTGCAGTCCACCCTGATGATGATCGATATAAGGATTTGGTTGGAAAAACAGCTATTGTTCCATTCGTTAACCGTGAAATTCCCATTGTAGCGGATGATTACGTTGATATGTCGTTTGGTTCCGGGGCAGTTAAGATTACGCCAGCTCACGACCCTAATGACTTTGAAGTGGGCAACCGTCATAATCTTGAACGAATTCTCATTATGGATGAAGCAGGTGTCATGAATCAAAACGCAGGTAAATATCAGGGATTAGATCGTGATGCCTGTCGTAAACAAATCGTTAAAGATTTAAAAGAAGTAGGTATTTTGATTCGAATTGAAGATCATCTTCATTCAGTTGGACATTCCGAACGCAGTGGTGCGGTCGTTGAACCTTATTTGTCAACGCAATGGTTTGTTAAAATGGCTCCACTCGCTGAAGCTTCTTTGGATCTACAAAAAACAGATGAAGGTGTCAATTTTGTGCCAGAACGTTTTGAACAAACACATAGTCGCTGGATGGAGAATATTCGCGATTGGTGTATTTCAAGGCAGTTATGGTGGGGGCATCGGATTCCAGCTTGGTACCATAAACAAACAGGTGAAATCTATGTCGGACTTGAGGCACCGGAAAATACAAATGAATGGAAACAAGATGAAGATGTTTTAGACACTTGGTTTAGTTCCGCACTGTGGCCTTTCTCTACCATGGGTTGGCCAGACACAGAAAGTAGCGATTATAAGAGATATTTCCCAACCACTACGCTTGTCACAGGCTATGATATTATCTTTTTCTGGGTGGCTCGTATGATGTTCCAGTCAGTTGAATTTACTGGCAAACGCCCTTTCAAAGATGTCCTTATACATGGGCTTGTTAGGGATGCAGAAGGTCGTAAAATGAGTAAATCACTTGGAAATGGTATTGATCCGATGGATGTTATTGAACGTTATGGTGCTGACGCCCTTCGTTATACTCTCGCTACTGGGACAACACCGGGTCAAGATTTAAGGTTCCAATGGGAAAAAGTCGAAGCCAATTGGAATTTTGCAAACAAAATTTGGAATGCTGCAAGGTTTACCATCATGAATCTGGGTGATTTTAAATTTGAAGATATTGATCTTTCGGGTGAACTAAATGTCAGCGATAAATGGATTCTCGCTCGTTTGAATCAAACGATTACTAAAGTGACAGAACTCTATGAAACCTATGACTTTGGTGAGGCTGGACGTTACCTATATTCCTTCATTTGGGATGATTTTTGTGATTGGTATATTGAAATGGCCAAACTATCGCTCTATGGAGAGAATGAAACAGCCAAACAATCAACCAAATCTGTCTTGTCATTTGTTCTAGATCACATTTTAAAATTACTTCATCCAATTATGCCATTTGTGACTGAAGAAATTTGGCAGCACATTCCGCATGAAGGTGAAACGATCCTTCTTGCAAACTGGCCCGAAGTTAATCCCGACTTTGATAATGATGCAGCTATTCATGATATGACACTTATTCAAAGTATTATCCGATCAATCCGTAATATCCGTTCTGAAATGAATGTAGCACCAAGTAAACCAATTGATATCTACCTAAAAACAGCATCTGATCAAGAGCAAATCATTTTAAATAATAATCAAGCATTTATCGAACGTTTCTGTAATCCAGAAAAACTAACGATCGCAACGGAATTAGCTATACCAGAAAAATCAGTTTCTGCTATTGTGACAGGGGCTGAAATTTATCTGCCTCTTGAAGGGTTAATTAATTTAGACGAAGAAATTCAGCGCTTGAAAAAAGAATTAGAGAAATACCAATTTGAAGTTGAACGCGTTGAAAAGAAACTGGGTAATCCAGGGTTTGTGAATAAAGCACCACAAAAAGTGGTTGACGCTGAAAAAGCCAAACAGAAGGACTATCTTGATAAAAAATTAAAGGTAGAGGAACGAATTAAAGAATTGCAAAGCTAAAAATAATTTCAATAAAGGAAACTTCCATCAGTGGGAGGGCTACTGCCCGTTAAGGTGGGGTAAATACAATCTATGACGATGGTCGGATGATTTCTCATCCGCCATCGTTCATTTCATTATAGGAGGAGCCTCGTATGTTTCAATCAATTGATGAAACGTTAAACTGGATACATGAACGCCTACCTCATGGGATCAAGCCAGGTACAGAAAGAATGAAATGGGTGCTTGAAAAATTAGATCATCCAGAAAGAAAAATGAAAACGATCCATGTTGGAGGAACAAATGGAAAAGGTTCGACAGTTAGCTTTTTAAGACATATTTATCAAGCTGCTGGTTATAAGGTAGGGACTTTTATTTCGCCGTATATCACCTGTTTCAATGAACGGTTAATGATCAATGGTGACTACATATCTGATGAAGATCTCATCAAAGCGACTGATATAATTTATCCATATGTTCAAGAATTGGACCAAAGTGATTTAGGCGCTCCGACCGAATTTGAAGTGGTTACCATGATCAGCTTTGTTTACTTTGGTATCTTAAAGCCTTGTGATCTTGTCATATACGAAGTTGGGCTTGGTGGAAGACTTGACTCAACAAATGTCATTCATCCTCTTGTCTCTGTTATTACGAATGTGGGGATGGATCATATGGCTCAGTTAGGCCATACAATCGCTGAGATTGCTTATGAAAAAGCAGGTATCATCAAAGAAGGTGTAGCAGTAGTCACATCTGCTGAAGATGAAGAAGCCATTCAGGTTATTCAAGACAAAGCTTTTGAACAGAAAGCGGACCTTTTTTTAATAGGTAGAGAGTTTCGTACAGACAAAATCTCTCATTCTTATCTTGAAGAAATATTAACTTTCTATTCAAATCTTGGTGATTATCGTAATATTCGTATAAGGATGCGTGGTGAACATCAGATAAAAAATGCAAGTCTCGCACTTATGGTTGTCACCTATCTAAATTCGAAACATCACTTTTACGTTAATGAAGAGAATTTACGTCAAGGGATGCTAAATACTTCTTGGCCAGGGCGTTTTGAGATGATTTCGGAAAACCCGCTTATTCTCATAGATGGTGCACACAATATCCAAGGAACGGAAGCCCTAGTTAAAGCTCTTAAACGTTATTACAGTCATTATCGTATCCATACGATTTATTCAGCACTTAAAGACAAGCAATATCGTGACATGATTCATGATATTGAATCGGTGTCCGAATCCATCATTTTCACCACTTTTGATTATCCAAGAGCTGAAACTGCCGAACGTCTCTACCAATGTTCATCACATCCAGTTAAGTGTATTAACAACGATTGGAAAGCTAGTATTCAAGAAAGCGTTCAAAAGATAGAAAAAGGTTCGGTGCTTTTAATAACCGGTTCTCTTTACTTTATTTCTCAAGTCCGACAATTTATGAAATAGCCGAGAACATTCGTGACTTTAGTCAGGAGAGGTTCAGTAAGCAGAATATTGTCAAATAATAAGAGTCTATTCACAAAAAAGCCATCTTTTTCATTTTTATTATAAAAAAGACTTTATTAAACTATCAGTTTATTGCTAAAATAAGGAATAGGAGAAAAGGCGGGGTTTTAAAGTAGGAAGGGGCAAAAAGACTTGAGCAGGAAACTAAAAATAGGAATTTGGGTAACATGGTTAATCGTTATTATAACGATAATTCCTTTAATCTATCATTTCGAGCCACCACAATTTCATTACTCATTTTATTCGATGATAGGTATGTCCATTTTAATGATGTTATCATCAATTTCCTCTTTTCAAGTTAAGGGAATTAACATCATTTTGCTTGATGCAGTTTCTTTTGCTGCTCTTCTCATGTTTGGTTTATTTATAAACATTATTATTATGCAATTAGGTATATTCACCTACCTCATATCTAAACGCATGAGTAAAAAAGAACTTTACCGCATACCGCTGAATTCTATTATATTTCTGCTTGTGTGTCTTGTTTCGGGCTTAGTTTACGATGCTATAGGTGGAGAAATTGGCATCATAAAAAACTGGACCGGGCTGAATTTTGTACAAGCTCTTGTTTATTATGTAACCTCTTTTTTGACTAATCACATTTGTATTTACCTTTACCGGAAATGGATTCTAAAGGTCAATATGAAATTTATTGAGCAAGATACATTGTGGGAAATTTTGATAGTTGTATTGCAATTCCCGCTTTCCATCATCTTGTGTTTAATGTATGGTTTTATTGGTAAGTTGTCTATTATCATGATCTCTGTTCCTTTAGTTTCTCTTTCAGTCATTGTTCGTCTCATTAATGAAGCTTATAAGAATAATCATTTTTTACAACAAATAAGTCGGCTTGGTCAAAAATTATCTGAGCAATTATCTGTTAACCATATTCGAAAGACGTACTTCATGAATATTTTTGATATTTTTCCAGTCAACTTTGTATACCTTGTCACCTATGAAAATCCAAATGACCCTCAACTTGATTATGTTATGAACCGAGAACATAAACAACTTTTACCTAAAAAGTTTAATGGTCTAGAAGACATTAGTTATCTAGCCTATAAGCAAGGAAAAAGCCAACAAGGTAAAATCAAATTAGATAAAGGACATTTTCTTGATGAGTACACAGATTGGAAAGCGAAGTATTATTTAATCACACCCGTCATTCGAGATCAGCAAGTCATCGGCGTATTTACAGGTATATCTGAAAATCCCTTTCCTTCTTTTAGACAATGGAAAACTGGGACTGACATCATTTGCAGCATCTATGGGACAGCAGTTGCAAATGCTCTAAATTTCGAAAAAACTAAACAAGAAAGTGAACGATGCCCGCTCACGAATCTCTATAATTACAGATATTTCATGACCATCTTAGAGTATCGATTTCGTCAGAGAAGTATAGAAGATGCCCCTTTTTCACTGATCATGATTGATATTGATGACTTTAAAGCAATTAATGACACGTATGGACATGAAAATGGAAACATGGTTCTCAAAGGTGTAGCTAATATTCTAGAGTCTATAGTCGGTAATAAAGGGATAGCCGCACGTTATGGCGGAGAAGAATTTATTATTTTGTTGTTTGATCATGATCAAAAGGAATGTGCTTCGATTGCTGAAAATATCCGTCATCATCTATCATTGGAAGATTTTGTGATTTATAACGAAGAAGATGAATTTAATCATATGATAAAATTGACTGTAAGTATAGGATATGCTACAGCCCCTTCACAAGGGGAAGACGCTCTTGCGTTAATTCGTAATGCTGATCGTGCAATGTATTTAGGAGCCAAGCAGAAAGGTAAAAATCGAGTGGCACAATATATAGGATGATAAAGAAAACTTGCCGATTGGCCAGCCTAAAAGGCGCAGACAGAGGCCTAGAATGTGTCACTACGGCTCCGCCTTCGTGACAACTCGATGCTTAATCGAAGAAGATTATGCTAGTTGCACTTACACTTTATACCCTGAATTTTTATACTTTCTTAAAGCGAAAAAGCCCCTACTAAAATCAAGTTTAGTAGGGGCTTTTAGGACTATTGATAGGTTGTATGAGTTGTGGTGACAGTAAGAGTAGGTTTGGCGGTTGGGGTGGAAACTCCGCGTTTTAAAGGACCAAAAACGATTTTCCCGTGATTACTTGTTTTAGTTGTTACGTCGCCCTTAATAACAACGCCTTGATTAAAATAAACAGTGGATTTGTTGCTTTTGAGATCAAAGTCTCCATTTGAATAGACCGT
Source organism: Terrilactibacillus laevilacticus (assembly GCF_006517395.1). Classification (GTDB taxonomy): domain Bacteria; phylum Bacillota; class Bacilli; order Bacillales; family Sporolactobacillaceae; genus Terrilactibacillus; species Terrilactibacillus laevilacticus. The sequence continues at coordinate 146,524 of NZ_VDCY01000003.1, read as the reverse complement.
TCGTGTAAAAGTCACTTCATCTTCCCATCCAGTCCCGTCGTTACTTCGAGCTATGGAATGGTTAATAAAGACATAACCTTCGAAATGATCTCCACCTCTATAATCCAGTGAACCACCTAAATAGAGGTTACCCATAGACGTTACCTTTCCATTGGTGTTTAAGTCACCATAAATCATCGTATTTTTCATAAAAGTTATATGGCTGTCCTTACCGAGGTCAATTTGCTGAGTCATTTTTACATGGCCATTAAACATTGCATCGACGTCTTTATTTAATTTTAAAGGCCCATTGATATACACATTTCCATGAATAGTTGTATCAGATGATAGTGTGACTTGACCGTCTACATATAGATCACCTTTGAATGTAGTCTTCCCATTTATGTTTAAATTGCCTTTGACGTATACACTTTTCTCGAAGGTCGTATCATGATTAATGTCTAATCCATCGGTAATATTAACGTTATTAGGAAAGTGGTCTTCAATGATATTTGGGTTGTTAATGGTCTGTGCCTGAGGTAAAGGATTCCCAGAAGGTAATGTTACTGGCATATTTTCAAATAGACTCTTAATAGGTGATACATCTATCGGCTGATGAGTTTCGCCGATGCATTCTGGAGCCCCATTTATAAAGACATTATCATTTTTCTTACAAGTCCAATTTCCATCAATAATGACACTCCCCTCCATGTATGGAAGTGACAGCCCCATATATTCTGGAGTCCTATTCGATAGATTACCGTCTGTACTTCCTTCAGAGCTCGTTTCTTGACCATATATAAAGGTTCTGTCTTGGGTAATACTCTTTTCAATACCTTGCACTTTCCCTGTACTTTTAATGGTCCAAGTGACCTTACTTCCAGCTGTTGTGACATTTTCAATTGAAACCTGATAGGATGGATGTCCTTGAAGGTCTGATAAATCACTTGAAAGTTGACTCGGTTTTTCTGTATGAAGCAAACTCAGAAATTGATTAAATGTTTCTGGCAACTGATGATTAATATCGTCTATTGTTTCTTCTATTTGAATGTTAAAAGCTTTGAGTCCCATTTCAGCGGCACTCGTTGCTTGAGTTTGTTCGATTTGATGTCCGACTTGTTTCGTATGATTGAAACTCATGGTGACAAGAGCCATTCCTAGTATGGAGAATACCATGAGGACAAGGAGAGTCATGAGAAGGGCTGAACCTTTTTCATTATGCCATTGAAGAAGTAATCGTCTCATTGTAATTCATCCTTCTGCTCAGTTTCCTTCCAAGGAAAATTTAGTGATGTGATTAAGTGAAACGTTTTGTCTTGGTCCTGTGAGTCTCTTGGTTTGACCGTATAGTTCATTTCAATTGTTGCGGTACTTTGATCGATTGTCTGCGGCGTACTCGTTCCACTATAAATAAAATCATCACCTGAAATAACGTCGGTCCGATTATTTCTTGTATATGTAATCATCAGTTTGCCGTCAGAAGTGGTCGATATATGAAAAGGGCGACTATTTTTATGATAGAAAGCGGTTTTTAGACGAGATAGGACAAGATCACTGTCTTGCTGGAGCATATTCGTCGTGACATTTCGTTGATATGACCGGATCCCCATTTGATAGAGCCCAAATATCAAAATGGAAATAACGGAAAAAAGGGTGAGAACGGCTAGTAACTCGACTAATGTCATTCCTTTATCGTTACGTTTCATAAATTAATCATATCCCTTAATTCTGCTTTGCAGTATAATAGTTATATAGTTCTACATAATTAGTATGGTTATAATATGATCTTACAACAAATATCGGCAAATGAGCGTTATTTGATGGCTCTAAAAGATAGGTATAGAGCTGATAAGTATGGTTGCCGATGACTTGTTCAGTATGATTGACGATACACTGATGACCAATAGGCGTCGATGTGGGTGAAGAGATTGACTGAGCAGGGCACCCTGGAGCTGACTGAGCGTATGTTATCTTCGAAATTTGATCTTGGGCGAGCTGGAGTGCCGTACTTTTCACTCCATTAAATGATGTAACACGACTGCCTTGAATAAAAAAAGAAGCAAAACTAATAAGAACAACCGAGAGTAGTGTGATCGCGGCAAGGATTTCAATTAAAGTCATACCTTTGTCGTTATAAGTCATATTGCATTACCTTTCGTATACCTACTTTTGTCTCAATTTTACTATGTTAATAGATTATTGAAAAGAAATAAATTATCGTTTTTCGTTTTAATTTGTAAGAGTATCAGGACTAGTATACTGATTGGATCTTCTTTATCACATTAATCATTGGAGGGTGCACGCATGGTCAGACAACACCGCCGTTTAGGAGATTTGCTTGTTGAGGCTGGATTAGTTAACCAAGAGCAGTTAACGTCTACTTTGGAACAAAAGAGACCGTCGCAAAAGTTGGGAAATGCCCTCATTGAACGTGGTTATCTTTCTGAGCAACAACTTCTCGAAATACTAGAAATTCAACTTGGAATACCTCAAGTCAGATTGTCAAATGTCATAATTGATCCACAAATAGTTAATTTAATTGACAAAGATTTTGCTAAGAGAAATGAAGTCTTGCCCATCGATCGAAAAGAAGATCGATTGCGAGTGGCTATGGCCAATCCTTTAGACTTTTACGCCATTAAGGATCTACAAATGATGACTGGTTTTAAAGTGGATGTCGTGCTTGCATTGCCTAGTGAGATAACAAAAACGATCAATCGTCTCTATGACGATGATAATCCAGTTGATGAACTGTTATCCTCTGTCCGAGTGAATGCAGCACCAGTCGATGACTTACCGATGGCAAATGGAATACAAGATGATTCACCTATTGTCAGGATAATTAACCAGATTCTACTTAGTGCGGTGGAACAACGTGCAAGTGACATTCATATTGATCCTTGTGAACATAGTATTAAGGTTCGATTACGTATTGATGGTGAACTCCAAATCTTTCGAACGTTTCCAAAAGAACTACTCAGTATCCTTACTACTCGAATAAAGGTCATGAGTCAACTTGACATAACAGAAAAACGTTTGCCGCAAGATGGCAGGGTAACGGTGAATATTGGAAAGAGACGGATTGATTTACGTATCTCGACACTCCCGACCTTATTTGGAGAAAAGATTGTTCTTAGGCTACTTAATACAGAAGATCTTCTATTAAAAATTCCAAATGTGGGATTCACGGAGAAACAAGCTATGCAGTTTGAAAAAATGATTTCACGGCCAACGGGTCTTATTTTAATCACGGGACCTACAGGATCCGGAAAAACGTCCACACTGTATGCTGCCTTAAATCATTTAAATACCGAAACGAAAAATATTATTACAATTGAAGATCCAGTAGAATATCAAATTGATGGAATTAATCAAATTCAAATGAATGCGAAAATCGGCTTAACGTTTGCACAAGGGTTACGGGCCATACTAAGGCAAGATCCCAATATTATCATGCTCGGTGAGATTCGAGACTCGGAAACGGCTGAAATTGCCATTCGTGCCTCGTTAACAGGCCATCTTATCCTAAGCACGTTGCACACAACGGATGTACCAACAACCATCTACAGGCTCATTGATATGGGGATTGATCCATTCCTTGTTGCGGCGGCTTTAAGCGGTGTGGTAGCTCAACGTCTGGTGAGACGAGTCTGCCGGGATTGTAGTGAGTCTTATTCACCAAATGCGGTAGAGAGAGCTTTATTTGAAAAGGCAGGTCTTACTTGTCCAGAAAAATTAACGAAGGGTGCCGGCTGTGAATCATGCCATCATACTGGATATATTGGTCGAACGGCTGTCCATGAAATGATTGAAATGACGGATTTAATCTCAGAACAACTTATTGAGAAACATACCTACAGCCATATTCAAAAGGTAATACGTGAAACAGGAACGCAAACAATGCTAGAAAATGGTTTGAGTAAGGTAAGTCAAGGCATGACGACATGTGATGAATTATTAAAAATTATGAGTTGATCGGGAGGTAAGATATATGATAAAACAATTGGAAGAGTGGCTTAGGACTGCTTGCGAACGTCAAGCATCTGATCTACATTTATCAATAGGTGTCTCTCCGATCATCCGAATTAATGGAGAGTTAATGCCGCTAGACGGACCAAGTATTAATCCACGAGATACAGAGTTATTGGTTCAAAGTATCTTAAATGATAAGCAATTTGATCAATTGGAACGCGATGGAGAAATTGATTTTTCGTACAGCATTCCTAAAGTATCACGATTTCGTGTGAATGCTTACCGGCAAAGATCTTGTTATAGTTTGGCTTTTCGTGTCATTCCAAGAGAGATTCCAACTCTTCAATCCCTTGAATTACCAAATGTATTAGAGACTCTCTGCCTAAGACCCCATGGTTTATTTTTAGTTACAGGTCCAACAGGCAGTGGGAAATCAACAACGCTTGCAGCGATCATTGATTATTTGAATCGGACCGTGAGCCGACATATTATTACACTTGAAGATCCTATTGAATATTTGCATAGCCATAACAAGTGTATTATTCAACAACGGGAAATAGGCAGTGACACCCACTCTTTCGCTTTTGGTTTACGGTCTGCTTTGCGTCAAGATCCAGACATCATTTTAGTCGGTGAAATGCGGGATTTAGAGACTGTACGAACGGCCCTTACAGCCGCTGAAACAGGTCACCTTGTCCTAGCAACGTTACATACGAATGACGCTGTTTCAACCATTGATCGTATTATTGATATCTTTCCTGCAGAACAGCAAGGTCAAATACGTGTTCAACTGGCATCAGAACTGGTAACGGTCGTTTCACAACGTTTGTTTCCGACTCCTGATCATAAGGGGCGACGTGCAGCCGTTGAACTGATGATCAATAATCAAGCGATTAGCCATTTAATACGTGAAAAGAAAATCTACCAAATTCCGAGTGTGCTCCAAGTGAACCGTGCCAAAGGGATGCAGACAATGTCTAACACAATTAAAGAAATGGTGATGAAACGTTTGATTGCATCGGAATCGATCGAGTCTCTCGTATAGAAACATGATACATATATGGCCAGAAAGCAAGGTGTAAAAATCATGCCATTTTATGAATATGTCGGAATGACATCTTCTGGAAAGCTTAAACGAGGAAGATTAGAGGCGGAAAATAGGCAACAAGCCAGTCAGCGTATTATTGACAAGGGATTAATTATTCAAGATGTTTCGGAGCGGAAGCCAAATCTCTTGATGAAAGATATTGAGATATTTCACCAGGTGAACTTACAAGAAAAAGTGATCTTTCTTCGCCAATTTGCCACGATTATTAAAGCTGGTGTTACAGTTGCCGAAACTTTGCAGATATTGGCAGATCAAGAAGCAAAAAATCGTTATTTCAAATCAATCATTAAAGATATGGGAGAAGAACTGGGAATGGGGCATGCTCTTTCTGATGCCTTTGAAAAATATCCGTCCGTTTTTAGTCCGATGATTGTGCAAATGATACGTGCAGGGGAATTAAGTGGACGTTTGGAAGAAAGTTTAGAGCATCTAGCTAGTTTCTATGAGAAGCAACATCAATCAAGACAAAAGCTGACCACAGCGATGATTTATCCTATCTTTGTATCAGCCATTTCCATTTTTGTTGTTGCCTTTCTTTTAATTTCTATTATTCCGATGTTCAGGAAAATGTTTAACGGTCTTCACGAACAAATGCCAACCATCACACAAATAACACTCTCAATCAGTAACTGGATGCGGCATGACTGGTATATTTGGCTAGGGTTTATTATCCTATTTATTTTTATAATTGTCATTTTATATAAAAATAAATCTAGTAAGTATTGGCTAGATAATGCTATAATAAAACTACCAATTATAGGTCATTTAGTCTATAAATCTGAACTATCCCGAGTGCTTTGGATGTTAAGTTTACTATTATCAAGTTCAGTTCCCGTTATAGACGCACTCAAATCAATTGAGAGAATTACCTCTAATCTAGCGATACAAAGAGCCATCAAAGGTTCCACCGACAGACTAGAATCAGGTGTTTCACTATCTGAGACATTTAAAAGCGAACCGATCTTTCCAGGGATCATCCATCACATGACAGCGATTGGTGAAAGAACAGGGACACTTGACGCCATGTTGGACAAGGTATCAAAGTACTATGAGGATGATGTTTCTCGTCTTCTTGAACGGATGAAAGCCCTCATAGAACCTGTATTAATGTTAGTCTTAGCTATTGTTGTTGGATTCATCGTGATGTCGATTGTCGTCCCGATGTTTCAAATATATCAAAATATGTAAGAAGAGGAGGACAAAATATGTTAAAAAAATTCATGAACAAAAAGAATCAAAAAGGTTTTACATTAGTTGAACTCTTAGCCGTTATTGTGATCTTAGCTGTTATTGCTGCTATTGCAGTGCCGAGTGTTGCTTCGATTATTAATAAGTCCAATAAAAAAGCTGCTGTGCAAGATGGGTTGGAGATGATTCATGCTGCTAAACTCTATGTTGCAGATAAAAATAAAACACCAGCTTCGGATAGTGGTACTTTATCAATAGGAAAAGGAGAATTAACGGAGTATCTAGATGATAGCTCTAGTAATCTACCTGATAACGCCAAAGTCACTGTCAAGTTTACAAATGGAGTGCCAAACTACTCTATTGTTGACAGCAAACTGCCACGAGATTTAAGTGATAAAACAGAAAAAGCTTTAATAGAATATAATAAACAATAATATGATGATCTTAATAGACATCTATATTCTTATTCTCGGCCTTTGCCTCGGCTCATTTTATAATGTAGTTGGGCTCCGTGTCCTTGAGGGTGAGTCTCTTATTTCGCCGCCATCGCACTGCCCGTCGTGCGGTAGGCGGCTTTCTTTTATTGATTTAGTCCCGGTCTTTTCTTATGCATTATTGCGCGGGAAATGTCGAACATGCCATAGTCGAATTTCCCCATTGTACCCGTTCGTTGAAGCCAGCACAGGGATTCTTTTTTTACTAGCTTTTCTTTTTGCACCTTCTTTATCGGATATGGTTGTTGGCTGGTTACTCATATCGATTCTGATGATTATTCTTGTCACAGATATCAATAAAATGATGATCCCTGATAAAATCATGGTGTTCTTTTTCATTCTCTTTTTCATTTTCCGATGTTTTGTAAGACTTGAGCCGTGGTGGGATTCGCTTCTTGGTATGGGGGTTGGATTCGGACTACTCATGCTTATTTTCCTTGTGAGCCGCGGGAAGGGAATGGGAGGTGGCGATATCAATCTTTTCGCTGTAATGGGGCTATTAGTAGGAACGAAAATGATCTTACTCGGGTTCTTTTTTTCAACTTTTTATGGTGCATTGATTGGTATGATTGGAATGGCGTTAGGTAAATTTAAACGAAATAAGCCACTACCATTTGGCCCGTTTATTGCTTTAGGGATGCTCACGGCCTATTTCTTTGGAGAAACACTTCTCGATCTATATTTAGACCTATTTTTGTGGTAATTTGTTGGGCAGTTTTAGAAAAAATGATTCAAAAAACGAATGTTTATGAAATAGCCGAGAACACTCGTGACTTTAGTCATGTGTGGTTCAGGATGATATTAATTATTAATGCGAGGATGGGTTGAAATGCTTCATAGATTAACAACTCTATTTCAATCACAAGTGGTTATTGGCCTAGTCTTTTCCGATGAATCGATAAGACTCGTTGTCATGAAAAAAAAGCAAACAAAGCTGTCACTCATACATTACCATGACATTTCTCTTGAGCAAGGTTTGATTGAAGGTGGAAAAGTCATAGATTTGTCCGCTTGTAAATCAAGATTAAAAGAAGCTGTACGCTCACTTAAAATCAGAGGGAAAAAAGTCGTGTTTGCTGTACCGGATGACCTAGTGAGTTTGCGCGTGATGACTCTGCCTGGACAAATGACGGACGGAGATATCCAAAATTATCTTTTTATTGAAGTTGGTCATAAGGTTCAAGTCCCCTTTGAAAATTCAGTGTTTAATTTTCATGTATTGAATCGTGATGTCGTTCAAACAAAGATCCTTCTTGTTGCTAGTGATAAAGACTCGGTGGAAATATTTCGTAATTTAATAAACGATTCGGGCTTAAGAGCGATTGTCGCAGAGATTAACGCAATAGGTTTTACACGTTATGCCAACTTCCTCAATAAAATGAAAGATAAGACTCAACGAATGGCCATTCAACTTGATAAAAACAGAGCAAGCGTTTATATCTATGATCAGGGCATCCCGCTTTTTATGCATCAGATTCCAATAGAAAAAGAGGGTGACGTAGACTCGACAGAGGAAGATTTAGCTATTTTTAATGTTGCGACGGAAATTGATCGAGTCTTAAATTTCTATCAATTTACGATTCAAGAAGGAGAGCAACAAGTTTCTCAAATCGATGTCTTTGGCAACCATCCAAATCGAAAAGCTTACGTCGATGTTTTAAAGAGTGTCATCCAAATTCCAGTAACGAATTATAAAGGTCAAGTGTATGTTGAATTTCTTGATTCTAATTTACCAAGTTATTATCTTACATCGCTAGGTTTAGCGTTAAAGCAGGTACAATCATGATTGATATTAATTTATTACCTTATGAAAAGAAGTCTCCAAGAGGCTATAGATATTTTGTTTTTGGATTTATGATTTTTTGCCTAATAACAGCGGCAGGATTAGGTTTTTATACATGGAAATTAAACCACAAATTGTTAGAAGCAAATAGCGAGTTATCTTCTATTAAAGCATCTGCACTAGAGCCGTCTTCAATCGGATCCGAAGAAGTTACGCCAGAATCTGCGCTTATGACATTAGAGCAAAATCGAACTCGTTTGTATTCGAGCCTTGTCGCTTTAGATAAACCGTTGCCTAAAGGGAGTACCATTGATTTTATTTCTTATGACGAAACAAAAGTTCTTTTGAATTATACTGTTGATCATTTTGATAATATGAAGGTGTATATTGATCAGCTAAGAAAGGCATCTTTTGAAAATATTGTGATGAAACAAACGGTGAATACAAAGCCTAATCAAGATGGAACTTATTCTGTGCAAATCGAGCTGACACTACCGAAGAGTAAGGAGCAGTAGAACATGAGACAAACGATTATGGTCACTATAGCAGCAATATGTATCGTCATCTTTGGTTTTGTCCTTTTCTACTTTAAATATTTAATACCGATGCAAGATGATTTAGCTTACACAAAGTCAACATTAAATCATTATCACGAATTATCAAAAGAAAAACCTTCTAAACAAAAGAACCATCTATCGTCGAATAAGGCACTCCCTTCCTCACCTGATGTCGAAACATTTTTCGTAGATGTCCATCGCATCGCGAGTGCAAATCAGATCGGGATTCTATCGATTATAAAAAACGATCAGGAATCAAGCTCTAGTATACCGTCCCATGTGACCCAGGACACATATACCTTAACGATTCAAGCTAAGAACAAACAAAACATAAAAGATTTTATCCATGATCTGGAGAATTTAAAACGTGAATTTTCAATCAATAAATTAGAAATTAGTGGATGGTCAAGTGGGAATGTACAGGCAATATGTCATCTATCTCTATATTCATTTAAAAAGTAGATTAAAAACAAAAAGTGTAAAACTTTGACGAAAAGAATTATGGACAAGACGACAAAAGTCTTGTCTTTTTTTTGTCTATTTATGATATTCTTCGTTATAAAATGAAGATGTCATTGTACGGACTTGTTTGATCAACATTAAAATTCTGGTTAATAGTTAGATTTCCTTATTTAAATCATCCTATCTAAAGTTTGAAAGACCATTGATAGGTTAAGGTCAATCCGATACGAGATGACTTATGATAAATCATGATTCTGGGAAGAGTCTCTTCGATATTACGAGATTTGTGAAGATTTTTCGAGATTTAGAAACGAATTGCAAATAACAGAAAGGATGGTTCATTCATGACTTTCGATAAAGATAAAAAAAGATCGGATATTACCATTTTGATCAATGGAAAAGAACATGACATGGTTGATTGGGTCAATTCGGAAACAGCGGCCACACAGTCTGAAAAAACATTGAATTGGCGAGAGTCTTTTAAGGAAGATCAAGATGCTTATAAAGGGAAAGAAAAAGAGCCTTTTGCGACCAGTCACGAATTTAACCAACATTATCAATTAAATAAGAAAAAAAGAAAGTCATTAACCAAACGAAAAAAGGTTTATAATGGGTATGCACACAAAAAGAAAAATATAATGAATTCACCTTCAATTTCAATACATTCATGGATTCCTATTTTTGCTGCCGTCATTGTAGGTCTTGGTCTAGGCTTCTCTTTACTCTTGTATTTTTCAAGTCAACAAGATGCTTCAAAAAAAGCGCTGGAGGCACAAACTGTAAATGGGACGCCAAATTCTAACGAAGCACAAGCAGCTTCAAAAACCTATGATTTGAACCAAGAGTTGTATGTCATCCAAGCGGGTGTTTTTAGTGATTCAGCTCAAGCAAATAAAAAAATCAAACAATTAAATAGGAAGAAAGTATCTGCAGCCCCATTTGAAAATAACAGACAATATTCCGTCATGATACAAATGTCAACGAATCAGAAACAGAATGATCAACTAGCCAAACTATACAAGAAAAAGCATATCTCTATTTATACGAAATCGTTCACCATTAAAAATAACAATTCAACTTTGTTAAAAAGTAACTCTGTTGCATCTTTCATGTACTCAGGAAAAGGATTAGTGCAGCAACTTATGTCTGTTATTCAAACCATGAGGCTTTCTGGTGGGAAGACAGACGTATCACAAAAAGTAAAGAAAATAACAGTTTCAAAAGTGAAGTGGGAACTTCCGTCATCTGCCAAACTTAAAACCATGTCATCCCAAAATCAGCAGGATATAAAATCTTTTTATAACAATTTGACCAACGCGATCATACAAGTTAACGCACTAAAGGATGACTGGAATGATCAAAGGGGTTATCAATGTGAGCAAAATATCATTCAAGCTTTGTCAAAATATGAAAGAATTTTGAATGAAAGCTAAATAATCAAGTTTTCTTTAAAATTTGTGTGCTTTTTAAAATTTTAGTTCATAAAAGCTTTATTCATGTCGAAAATATAATTGATATCTCGAAAATTGTTTGATTATCGATGCATTTATCATACTTTTGTTAAGTTGCCATCCTTCATTACCTTATCCTATGCTATTTGGAAAGACTAACGGTCATTTTATTATGTTAAGTCAATGATCTAAACAGCCGTTGATGGAGGAGGATGGATATTATGCAAGATCATATGATGATTCGAGACGTTCCTAAAGAGGAAAGGCCAAGAGAAAGACTCATACGGGATGGTGCGGAATCACTGTCTAATACGGAACTATTGGCGATTGTTTTAAGAATAGGTTCAAAGCACGAATCGGTTCTGCAACTATCTCAAAGGATTATGTGTCATTTTGAAGGTCTTGCCTATTTGAAAAATGCCTCAGTTCAAGAATTACAAAAGGTAAAAGGAGTCGGCCAGGCTAAGGCTGTTCAAATCCTTGCATCCCTTGAACTTGGCAGAAGAATGTTTCAAGAAAAAAACAATGAACGATTTACGATTCGTTCGCCTGAAGATGGGGCAAACTATGTCATGGAAGACATGCGTTTCCTAACTCAAGAACATTTTGTATGCTTATATTTGAATACGAAAAATCAAGTTCTTCATCGAAAAACAATCTTCATTGGAAGTCTTAACGCGTCTATTGTTCATCCACGGGAAGTATTTAAGGAGGCTTTTCGTAGATCGGCTGCATCTTTGATCTGTTTCCATAATCATCCAAGTGGTGATCCGGCGCCAAGTCAAGAAGATATTGTTGTTACAAAAAGACTTGTAGAATGTGGTAAGATGATAGGAATTGATGTTCTTGATCATATCATCATTGGTGATAAACGGTTTGTTAGTTTAAAAGAAAAAGGTATATTTTAGCCCTGTTTTTTTATAAAATATTAGTCTATAATTATAATTATGAGCTTTATAACGGTTGTCAAAAAGTACTAATACTTTTTAACAAGCTCTTATAGCATGAAGGGAGATTACATAGATGTTTGGCGGATTTTCTAGAGATATGGGAATCGACCTCGGTACGGCGAATACCCTAGTATATGTTAAAGGAAAGGGTGTAGTTGTTCGAGAACCATCCGTTGTGGCGCTCAGAACGGACACTGGAACAATTGAGGCAGTAGGTAACCCAGCGAAGAACATGATCGGAAGAACACCAGGAAATATTGTTGCAGTACGTCCAATGAAAGACGGCGTCATCGCTGACTTTGAAACAACGGCAACTATGATGAAGTATTTTATCAATGAGGCACAAAAAAAGCGATCCTATTTCTCACGCAAACCGAATGTTATGGTTTGTGTACCCTCCGGTATTACAGCAGTAGAAAAACGAGCAGTTGAGGACGCAACTAAACAAGCGGGTGCGAAAGAAGCCTATACAATTGAAGAACCCTTTGCTGCAGCCGTAGGTGCTGATTTACCGGTATGGGAACCGACAGGGAGCATGGTTGTTGATATTGGTGGAGGTACGACCGAAGTGGCAATCATTTCTCTTGGTGGAATTGTCACATGTCAATCGATTCGTATTGCCGGAGATGATATGGATGAACATATCATACAGTTTGTAAAGAAAAACTATAATTTAATGATTGGTGAACGTACGGCTGAAGCCCTTAAACTTCAAATTGGTTCCGCAGGCCCAACAGACGATGACGAGGATATGGAAATTAGAGGGCGAGATCTTCTGACGGGTCTACCTAAAACGATTAACATAACAGCCAAAGAAGTAGCTTCGGCTTTATCTGACACGGTGGGGCAAATTGTAGAAGCTGTTAAAACAACACTTGAAAATACACCACCGGAACTTGCTGCAGATATTATGGACCGTGGAATTGTGTTAACCGGCGGCGGTGCTCTTTTGAAAAATCTTGATCGTGTATTGAGCGAAGAAACTAAAATGCCAGTTATCGTTGCGGATAACCCAATGGACTGTGTAGCCATTGGAACTGGTAAATCATTAGAAAATTTACATTTATTTAGATCAAAAGTAGGAATCTCTTCGACAAGAAAAAAGTAAAGTGAATAAGAAGTAGGTGTCTCTATTGCCTTCATTTTTTTCAAATAAAAGGCTTATTGTTCTTCTAGCTAGTATAATTGTACTGGGTGCACTCATCGGATATTCTATAAAAGAAAGAAAACAGATGTCATGGCCTGAACAATTTGCACACGATACAGTTGGACTGTTTCAATATATCTTTAATAGACCCGCTCATTATGTAGCGGGTTTCTTTGGGACTATCCAAGATATTGAAAATACGTATAAAGAAAATAAAGCTCTCAAGGAAAGTTTAAGTGACTATGCACGAGTGAAACAGGAAAATCGAGATTTAAAACATGATTATCAAGACTTAAAAAAACAAATGAATTTAAGTAATATGCCAGAACTTTCGGATTTCAAAAAGCTACATGCGCTTGTTATCGGTCGCTCCAATGATGGTTGGAATCAAGTTGTTATCGTAGATAAAGGTGAGAATGATGGGATAAAGTCAGATATGGCTGTGGTTACCTCAGATGGTTTGGTCGGAAAAATAGGAAAAGTAAGTAAATTTACGAGTGAAGTGATTTTACTTACCAATATGGAACAACAAAATCAGATTTCTGCTATGAGCAATCACGTTTATGGTATGGTTGAAGGCTATGACAGCAAACATGGAACTCTTTTATTTCAAAAGATTCCGATCAAATCGAAAGTGAAAAAAGGACAAATTGTTACGACATCTGGATATAGTCAGTTATTCCCAAGTGGACTCCCAATAGGGAAAATCACCCGCATAACAACGGATCCATATGGATTAACTAAAATTGCACAAGTTCAACCCTCTGCAAACTTTAACGACCTAAATCATGTCGTGATTGTCGAAAGGTCCGCTCGTTCAGCAGCGACCGATTCGGGGAATAAATAAATGAAACACTTAAAATTATTTCTTGTCCTTTTTTTGTTGTTAATCATTGAAGGATCTGTTATGCCTGTGTTTTTGCCAGATTTTCAGTGGAAACCTATTCAAATGGTTCCCGTCTTTGTCTTTATTTTTATCCTGTTTATTTCATTTTTCTTAAGCCGTAACCTTAGCCTGTTGTATGCTATTGTATTTGGTTTTCTTACAGACATGGTTTATACATCTATTCTAGGTGTCTATGCTTTCTGTATGGGACTAACGGCTTATCTTTTCAGTTACTTAGCAAGATTATTCCATTTGAATCTCTTTATTATTTTAATTTTAACTTTACTTGGAATAAGTGTTTTTCAATTTGAAGTCTATATGATCTATTCGCTCATAGGCGTGACGAATCAATCATTTACAGATTTTTTAAAGTGGCGTCTTCCAGCAACTCTTTTGCTGAATGGGGTTTTTATCATCCTCTTTTATTATCCATTTCAGCGACTTTTGCTTAAAATTGATAAATCAAGCGACTAAAAAAGAAGGATTTTATGTGCATATTGTTGAATATATCTTTTTGAGGTGAACGGATCTTATGTCAAAGACACAGCCTTTTGTGACGATTAAAGGGAAAAAAGACGGTTTAATACTAGAGTTAGATGAAAATTGTGCTTATGATCGGTTAGTTCATGAGCTAAAAGAAAAACTAGTAAACAACCAAAAACCGTATCAAGACGGTCCGCTTATCTCTGTCAAAGTACAAACAGGCCATCGCTACTTGTCTCAAAAACAAAAAAAAGAAATAACGGAAATTATACGTTCACAAGATAAACTTTTTGTGGCATCTATAGAATCAGATGTCATGACAAAAGCTGAGTGTGAGGAAAAACTTGCAAAAAGTAAGATGATGACTATGCATCGTATCGTCCGTTCTGGTCAAATTCTTGAAGTGGAAGGCAATCTTCTGCTTTTTGGAGATGTTAACCCAGGTGGGCAGGTTATTGCAACTGGGAATATCTATATAATGGGAGTTTTACGAGGTGTTGCACATGCCGGTGTTAATTCCGAGAGATCAGCGATCATTGCTGCATCCGTAATGAGGCCAACTCAATTACGTATTGATGATGTTATTAGTCGTTCAGACGATAATCAAGAATTAGATAAAAGAGATCATACCATGGAGTATGCTTTTATTGATTCCTCACTTAATCAAATTGTCATTGACCGTATTCAGTCACTATCAAAGAAAAATTTTGCGTTTATGTGGCAATAATTACGAGAGGGGTGTTTTGACTCATGGGGGAAGCGATTGTTGTAACTTCAGGAAAAGGCGGCGTTGGTAAAACAACAACAACAGCCAACTTGGGGACAGTTCTTGCACTTCAAGGAAAAAAAGTTTGTCTTGTCGATACAGATATTGGACTTCGCAACTTAGACGTTGTTATGGGACTTGAAAATCGAATTATATATGACCTTGTAGATGTAGCTCAAGGACGTTGTAAATTGAATCAAGCCTTAATTAAGGACAAACGATTTGAAGATTTAAGTTTACTTCCAGCGGCTCAGACAAGTGATAAGACCGCTGTTGATCAAAAACAAATGAAGTGGATGATAGAAGAATTAAAACGGGATTACGACTATGTCATCATTGATTGCCCGGCCGGGATTGAATCTGGATTTAAAAATGCGATTGCCGGGGCAGATCACGCCATCGTCGTTACCACACCCGAGATTTCATCCGTTCGTGACGCGGATCGGATTGTTGGTTTATTAGAACAAGAAAAGAACATTTCTTCACCACGATTGATCATTAATCGCATTAGAAGTCACATGGTCAAAACTGGAGATATGTTAGAGGTTGATGAGATTATCAATATTCTTGCTATTGATCTCTTAGGTATTGTCATTGATGATGATGCTGTCATTTCAGCAACAAATAAGGGAGAACCGGTTGCCCTACACCCTTCATCAAAATCTTCTTTAGCTTATCGCAACATTGGTCGAAGAATTCTAGGTGAAACAGTTCCGTTATTAACGATTGATGACAAACCTGGTTTTTTTAAAAAAGTAAAACAATTATTAGGCATGCGGTAATCATATATTGATTAAGGATTGTTTATACCACTAGATTATTCTCTAGTGGTTTTTCTATTAAGTGACATGTTCTAACTTGTCCCTTTTTTTCATACAATGTATCAATCACTGGTTGTACTTTTAGATATATTGTTAAAGGAAGGGTGCGTATGAGTCGTCTCAAAGAAATTAAAAAACGTCATCTTAATCGTAAGAAGATGAAGAGCGACATTAGACCGATAAGAATGAATGATCCTGCTATATCAGGAAAGGTTCCTTATGGGAAAGAAGGTCAAAAAACAGGTGAATCATATCCACTTTTTAAAACCAATCGCTTTCTATTCAAATGTTTAGTGGCAGCTTTACTCATATTAGTGGCCATAATTGCAGAAAGATCGATGGATAGTCGATTTAATACCGTAAGAAGCGTTATGGAAAAATCATTCGCAAATGATTTTCAATTTACCGAAGTATCAAAATGGTATGAGTCTAAATTTGGACAACCATTGGCCTTTTTTCCAAGTCAGACGAAAACAGATGAACAGTCTGAACAAAAGACAACTAAGAGCGCCAGTTCAAACGCTAGTAGGTTCTCTCAACCTGTTGCTGGTGAAGTAAAAGAGCAGTTTTCAAATTCAAAACCAGGTATTTTAGTCCAAACAACCCCAAAATCAAAAGTTGAAGCAGTGAAAGATGGTATGGTGGTTTTTGTTGGAGAGAAAAAAGAAACTGGAAAAACCATTATAGTTCAACATCAAAATGGAGCTGAATCTTGGTATGGTCGGTTAAATAAAGTTCACGTAAAAATATACGATAATGTAAAGAAAGGGCAGGATCTAGGGATTGTCTCTGAAGATACAAATGACAAATATGGTTCTTTCTATTTTGCATTGAAAGAAAACGGGAAATTTGTTGATCCAGCAACCTTATTTCAATGATGGCTATCATTCGCCACTTATTCTTAAAAATCAGGATTCATCCAGTTTTTTGGATAGTCGTTGGAATAGGCCTTTTTACGGGGCATTTTTGGGAAGTTAGTACCATCGTTTTTATTGTCTTTATTCATGAATGCGGTCATGGGATCTCAGCTTTAATTTTTGGTTGGCGTGTAGAATCCATTCAATTATTGCCCTTTGGTGGCGTTGCGAAAGTGGATAATCATGTCGATAAGCCGGCCTATCAGGAATTTATTGTGACCATTTCGGGGCCTATTCAGCATTTGTGGTTACCATTGGTTTCTTATTTAATGCTTAAAACGGACGTATGGAACCCTGAAAATCATCAACTTTTTTTGTATTATAATAAAATGATTCTATTATTTAACTTGTTACCGATATGGCCATTAGATGGTGGAAAAATCTTGCGTATTATCTTGCAGAATTATCTTCCCTTTATGAAAGCTTACACATGGACCCTCCTCTTATCGTGTCTACAATTAGGTTGTTTATCGGTAGTTGTCCTTTTGAATTTCCCTTTCACATTAAATTACTTTGTTATTAGTGGTTTTATCTTAATCTCCATCTATCGTGATTGGATCGAGCGACGTTTTATCTTTATCCGCTTTTTATTATCGAAATGGAACAATACGGTAAAAGTGAAGAAAGTCCAGACACGATATATACAAGGTAATCTGTCCATTGTAAAAGCCCTTCATCTTCTCTATAAAAGTTCACAAAGTCGATACCGTATTACGGGTATATCGCACAATACTATAAACGAAATAGACGAACGAGATATTTTAAATGCCTATTTTAATGGCCAATATAACGGTAAGACATTGAATGATCTAAAAAACGGGGTGGTAACTTGAGTTGCCCCCCGTCTTTTTTTTTGAAATAATACTTACAGATGATTTGATGGGAGAATAGTAATGGAAAGACATACATACACAATTGTGGTGGAAAATAATAAAGAATTTGAGAAATGGACCGTCCTTATTGATGATAACGTTCAAACGTTTTATTTGAAACCGAGATATGCCACCGGTCATATAGGGGATATTTTGTTAGGACAGGTGACCAATATGGTGAGAGGGCTACAGGGAGTGTTCGTTGAGTTAGGGTCTTCTCAAAAGGGGTTTATTCATTTGAAGGATCTTCTTTATGATGTGAATATGAATCCATTGCAACAGGGGAACATTCAAAAAGGACAAAAAATGATTGTTCAAGTTGAAAAAGAAGCTGTTCGCAGTAAGGGACCTAGACTAACCCAGCATATTCAAATTCGCGGGGGTCATCTCATCTATTTACCCTATAGTCATTATATGGCTGTTTCACATCAACTCTCGATCGATCAAGGTGAAAAACTAAAATTTCACCTTCAAGACCAATGTCAGGCTCCTGAAGGTTTCATTATCCGGACATCTGCTGCGAATAGAGAAAAAAGTGATCTCATCCATGAGTTAAAAACCTTAAAGCAGAAGTGGATCAAACTGACAAAGACAATCGACATGGATCGTCTAGGGCCTATCCATAAAAAAGAGAATCAACTGCTTCAAGAAATCATTTCTGAGCATCATATGTCAGGTGATATAAATCTATATACCGATCATCCGCTGAAAATAAGTAAAGAGTTCTTACCAGAGGTCACCATTAATAGAAGCAAAGTTGGGTTGGAGCAAAGAAGAATCATTGATAGGGCTTATGCCAAGGCAATCAATCGAAAATTAGTTCTTCATTCAGGAGCTGTTTGTATGTTTGATTATACGGAAGCATTAACCATCATAGATATTGATTCAGCTGGAGTAACACCTAAGAGAAACTGGGAAGAAACAGCTTATGCGATCAACTTAGAGGCTGCTTTTGAAATAGCAAATCAAATTAAATTGCGACAAATTGGTGGTATGATTCTTATCGATTTCATCCGTTTAACAAACGAAGATCATAAAAAGCAATTGCTTCAATACGTTAGATCTTGTTTTCTAAATGATTTTACGACGACAAAAGTTCTTGGCTACTCTAATCTCGGACTTATGGAACTTACAAGAAAGAAAAAGAGATATGGAATTCAAGATGCTGTCATAGAAAAGAAAGATTTAAATAGATGATTGACAGCCCGCCCCCACTATGATAATCTATTTGAGTAGTGTTTAAAGGTAAAAGTCTGTCTTCTACTGATGATAACTACGTGGAGCCCCTGCTCCAACCGCACAAACGAGGTCCTATAAATGCACGGATAAAGTGCTACCTTAGAGTTTGGCGAGTCTGAGATATTAGGAGGTGCAGAGATGTACGCAATTATTGAAACTGGTGGAAAACAATTTAAAGTTGAAGAGGGTCAAGTTCTTTACATTGAAAAACTTCAAGCTGAAGCTGGAGAAACTGTTACTTTTGACAAAGTTCTTTTCGTTGGTGGTGAAGATGTTAAAGTTGGTGCCCCAACAGTAGAAGGAGCTACAGTTACAGCAAAAGTTGATGCTCATGGCCGCGATAAAAAAGTTGTCGTTTTTAAATTCAAAAAAAGAAAAAATTATCGCAAAAAACAAGGTCACCGTCAACCTTTTACTAAAGTAACGATTGAAAAAATTAATGCCTAGGAGTATTCATTCGTGATTGAGGTAGATATCAAGCGTAACAATACAGGAGATATTTTATCATTTACGATAAAAGGACATGCCGATAGCGGTCCCTATGGATATGATCTTGTCTGTGCGGGTGTTTCGGCTGTATCCTTTGGATCACTAAATGCCATCGAAGCATTGACAGGAATTACTCCAGATGTCCAAGATGTTGAGAATGGCGGTTTTCTAAGTTGCCGTTTTTCTAAAGATATCGATCAAGAAGCTTGGGTGAAGGTTCAACTTTTGTTAGAAGGCATGATTGTTTCTCTTAAAACGATTGAAGAATCCTACGGTCAACATATTCAAATTCATTCTTAAGGAGGTGCTTTCGCATGTTAAAATTAAATCTTCAATACTTTTCATCTAAAAAAGGTGTAGGTAGCACGAAAAACGGACGTGACTCTATTGCCAAACGTCTTGGAGCTAAACGTGCCGATGGACAATTCGTTACAGGTGGATCTATTCTTTTCCGTCAACGTGGAACAAAAATTTATCCAGGTGTTAACGTAGGTCGTGGTGGAGATGACACTCTTTTTGCTAAAGTAGCTGGCGTTGTTAAATTTGAACGCGTTGGTCGTGATCGCAAACAAGTAAGTGTATATCCAGAAGTGAAAGAAGCATAAGCCCATTTTCATTATAATGTAAATGGCAGGCAGTGGATGTTTTCCTTTGTAACGGGATAATACATCCACTGTTTTTTTATACATATTCGATCATTTGGAAGAATATGTGGTACCGTCTTTTTGGGCTATAGCTTTTATGAAATAGCCGAGAACACTCGTGACTTTAGTCATGAGAGGTTCAGGAATAAATGAGACATAAAATAGCCATAAGGGCGAAGATTGTCTTAATAGATTGGAATATTCTAATATTTAAATGATGTTTTTTTTAATGCTACAATAATGAATCAATAATTATGTTACCGCATACACAGTTTGATTTCCTTTCTGTTATATATTTACCTTGAAAAAGTGATACCTTAGGGGATTTGTTGATGATTAATGAAAAGAAATTAATCGACTATTTTCGTCATATGCGACATGATTGGTTAAATGATGTGCAACTCGTTAAAGGTTACTTATCGCTTGGAAAATACCATGAAGTTGATCGAGTCATTGATCAAATTATTACGAAAGCAAAAAATGAATCAAAATTATCTAATTTACAAGTTCCTGTTTTAACAACTTACATTATGACATATAACTGGTTAGACCATCATCTCCATCTTTCTTTTCAAGTTATTGGTAAAAATGATTTTGACATATCAAAGCATGATCGTAAGATGTTACAGGCAATAAAAAAAACACTTCGTCAATTTGATAAAAACGTTTTAGAATATAAGGACAATCGGATGTTTTTAACATTAGATGTCAGTCAAAAAAAACCGATTTTAATCTTTGATTTTACAGGCGAAATTGAGAATGTTAAGGTTATAGAGAATTGGATTCATTCATCCGAAATGTATGGTTTAGTTCGATTTGTTGAACATTATATCAATGAGACTAAGGCAAATGTAGTTTTAGAATTAGAATAAATGAGGTGTTTCAGTGTGTTTGTAGATCAAGTCGATATTTATGTTAAAGGTGGCGATGGCGGAAATGGCATGGTTGCTTTTAGGCGAGAAAAATATGTGCCTGATGGTGGGCCAGCTGGTGGAGATGGAGGAAATGGGGCAGATGTTATCTTTCGTGTCGATGAAGGATTACGCACATTAATGGATTTTCGTTTTCAACGCCATTTTAAAGCACCAAGAGGAGAAAATGGAGGATCAAAAAATCAGCATGGTAGGAAAGCAAAACCCATGATCGTGAGAGTTCCACCGGGAACAATAGTGAAAGACAAAGCAACGGATAGCGTGATAGCTGATTTAGTCGAACAAGGGGATGAAGCTGTTATAGCAAAAGGTGGCCGTGGTGGCCGTGGAAATACGCGCTTTGCGACACCCAAAAATCCTGCTCCGTATATTGCTGAAAATGGAGAACCTGGTGAGGAACGAGAAATCCGATTGGAATTAAAATTATTAGCGGACGTTGGTTTAGTTGGGTTTCCAAGTGTAGGTAAATCCACTCTACTATCGGTTGTATCCGCAGCCAAGCCGAAAATAGCCGCATACCATTTTACGACGATTAAACCTAATCTCGGAGTGGTTTCTGTTGGTGAGACAGAAAGCTTTGTTATCGCTGATCTACCAGGATTAATTGAAGGAGCAAGTCAAGGAGCCGGCTTAGGGCATCAATTTTTAAGACATATTGAAAGAACACGAGTCATTGTGCATGTCGTTGATATGTCTGCAAGTGAAGGTCGTGATCCTTATCAAGATTTTGTGAAAATTAATGATGAATTAAAAGAATATCAATGGCGCTTGCTAGATAGACCTCAAATTATTGCAGCGAATAAAATGGACATGCCAGAAAGTGAAGAGAATTTGGAGAAATTTAAATCTCAATTAAATGAAGATATTCCTATCTTTCCAATTTCATCCCTAACAAAAGCAGGCTTAGACGACTTACTTCATGCTGTATCTGAAACTCTAAAAACGGCACCAGTCATTCCTATATATGATGCAGAGGAAAACGAGAAAAAACGTGTTGTCTATAGGATGCAGGAAGAAGAAAAGCCTTTTATTATTAATAGAGATGATCAAGGAACCTATGTTATAAGTGGTCCAAAAATTGAGAAGCTCTTTAAAATGACGGACTTTAGTCATGATGAAGCCATCAGGCGTTTTGCCCGTCAACTTAGAGGTATGGGCGTTGACGATGCTCTTCGTGAAAAAGGAATAGAAGATGGAGACATCGTACGCATTTTAGATTATGAGTTTGAATTTATGGATTAGAGGATTTGTACAATGAAAGAGAAGCAACAATTTTATTTAGTTCGTGAGGATGTACTTTCAGAATCTATGCAAAAAGTGTTGCAAGTTAAGCATTTAATCGAACGAAAGAAAGTTGAAAACGTAACGGAAGCGGTAAAGATGGTAGGTTTAAGCCGTAGCGCCTATTATAAATATCGTGATGGAATTTTTCCATTTCATCAAATTATGAAAGAAAATATTGTCACTTTATTAATTCATTTAGAAGATCAAAAAGGGAGTTTGACACAATTATTGGAAATTGTTGCAAAAGCAGGGTGTAATATTTTAACGATCCATCAAACGATACCATTACAAGGATCAGCAAATGTAACCTTGTCACTTGATACGAGTGCTGTGGTTTGGAATTTCAATCAATTTATTGATGAACTGAAAAACTTAGATTCTGTAGATCAAGTCGATATAATTGGCACAGGAGGCTACAATAAGTAGCCCGCTTCTGCCAAAGCATCACAAACAGTATTAAGAATGTCTTCGGTTGGAGCTTCAATCAAATGGAGATGAACGCCTTCTGTTAATGTTGAGAGGAGAGGAGCGTTTGTCTCTTTTAATTTATTTATAAAATGGGCCACTTCCAGACGATTTTTTATCATTAGAGATCCAGTCATCTCACCGTAGATAGGATGATCAATGGTCACATTTTTTACAACGGCTCCACAATCAACAATAATGTTTAGTTCATCTTGTGTATCTTCAAGCTGATGCTGACAAGCAATGACACGATGTTTGGTTGTAGAATCGGATTGAGATAAAAAAAGATATCCTTGTGAGGTTGCGATGATGGGATGATTCTTGGCTTTAAGTAAAGAAATATCTTGAACAATCACTTGGCGACTGACATTCGTACGCTTGGCAAGTTCACTGCCAGTTATCGGTTCACGATGAGATTTTAATAACCTTAATAAATAGGCTCTTCGGTCTGAACCATTTTGTTTTGCATGATCACGCATATAAACAACCCCTGAAACAATATAATGGAAAAGGATGTTCGAAAGTGAGGAAGAAAACATACTTCATTCTTCATATTCTCATACGAACAAACACACTTTCATTATAAAGAAAACTTGCCGATTGGCAAGCCGCAGGCGCAGACAGAGGCTTAGCCCGCCCTTATACTGATTATTTAAATATATAAATTTTAAATCAGTATAAAGAAAACTTGCCGATTGCGGGGCCGCAGGCGCAGACAGAGGCTTAGTGTGTCACTTCAGCTTCGCTTTCGTGACAACTCGAAGCAAATTCGAGAAGTGATGCTGGTTGCCCTTATACTGATTACCAAAATATATAAATAAAAATCAGTGTAAAGAAAACTTGCCGATTGCGGGGCAAGTCTCAGAACAGAGGCTTTAATGAAGATTTCTTTATTTGTGAAAGTGTGGCAATCTGACCATGCACACATATAATGATCAAATGAAATTTTCCTAGGAGGTATAGATGTCGTGAAAATCTATGTCGTGCAAAAAGGTGATACGCTAGCGATTATCGCTAAAAAACAAGGGACTACGATTGAAACTTTAAAAAAATTAAATCCTTCACTTAATGAGACTGATGAGCTTATACCGGGTTCAAAAGTAAAAGTTCCTTTAGGAATAAAAAAAGGAACTAAAGAAAGAATTGAGGTAGAAACTCGTTCAGAAGCCCAACAAGGAATCCAAACACAGCCTACTATTGAAACAAGTCCTAGAACAGAACAAGGCCAAACCAACCTAACACCTCCTTCACCTAGTCCTATGCCTACTCAATCAACAAATTATCCAATGCTTGAGTCTGAGCAAGAGCAAGTGCCGATGTATCAATGGCCAAATGTTCCCTCACCAGCTAATCCAGATATGACTTCAACTAATCAAACCATGCCAGAACAATTATCCAATATAAATCAAATGCCTCAAACAAATCCGTTCTATACACAGCAGGTTAATAATGAAATGTTGTATTCATTGGCTGAAACTTCTATTCCTAATAAGCCTAACCAAAGTCATCAAGAACCATCATATCTTGGTGGTTGGAATGATGAAGCTAATGCTGCTCAACTTTACCCAGTCGGTTCAGAAGGTAACGACAAATATTATGATAACTTGGAAAATTATCCAGAATCAATAAATCAAGGTGCACCTTGGAATCTACCTTACCCAGCGCCATATCCTACTACTTCTCCATTACAAAGTGGAAAAGAGATGAAGCGAGGAGAACATTCTGGTACCCAATTGAATCCAAGTCAACCAATGGAAAGCCCCATATCTTCAAATCTAATGCCTACTATGCCTATAACGAATGAAAGTCCTGCTAATCCAAGCAATGTAAGTCCAGCGTATCAAGGCCCGTCATCACCAAATCCAGGTTATCCAAGCAGTGTAAGTCCAGCGTATCAAGGCCTGTCATCACCAAATCCAGGTTATCCAAGCAGTGTAAGCCCAGTGTATCAAGGACCAGCATCACCAAATCTTGGTTATCCAAGCGGTGTAAGTCCAGCGTATCAAGGTCCGTCATCACCGAATCCAGGTTATCCAAGCGGTGTAAGCCCAGCGTATCAAGGACCAGCATCACCGAATCCAGGTTATCCAAGCAGTGTAAGCCCAGCGTATCAAGGACCAGCATCACCAAATCCAGGTTATCCAAGCAGTGTAAGCCCAGCCTACCAGCCTCCTAAGCCACCGAAGGGAGGAAAACCAGGTAGTGTAAGTCCGGCGTATCAAGGACCGGCATCGCCGAATCCAGGTTATCCAAGCGATGTTAGCCCAGCCTACCAACCACCTCGGCCACCAAAAGGAGGAAAATCAGGTAGTGCAGGTCCAACATATCAAGGTCCGATGTCACCTTATCCAAGTCCTGATTTATATCGTGGATATACACAACTACAACAACCCTGTGGATGCGGAGATCAAGGATTTAATCCGATTTTAACACCTTTTCCATCTTATTCTAATCAACAACCTTATTATGGAAAAGCGGATGTTCATCCAGTAAGTCGTTCAAACGAAAGCAAAGAAACACCCTTAATAGCTGGGTCATATACTCATTGGGATGGTCAAACAAAATCCCCTGAAGAGCGATGGTATAGTTATGATAACCACTCAGAACATCCTTTACAACCCTCGCTTTCACAGGATAGCGAAGATAAATCAAAAAAAGAGTGACGATATGAAATCGTCACTCTTTTTTTTGGTTTTCATTTCCTGATTGTGATAAACTAAGGAAGATGAAGAAGGGAGCGAAATCATTTGAATATTGAAAAATCAATCGACAATACGATTTCTTGGCTTAGAGAAAAAGCACAAGAAGCCCATGCTGATGGCCTTCTTGTTGGAGTAAGTGGCGGTATCGATTCGGCAACAGTCACTCACTTAATCAAACGAGCTTTTCCAGAAAATAGCCTGGGCGTCATTATGCCTTGTAAAAGTAACCCTCAAGATAAAAAAGATGCTAAAGCAGTTATTGATAGTGCGGGTATCGATTTTATCGAAGTTGATTTAACTGAAACACATCATGTTCTCTTTAATCAGGTTAAAGAACAATTTGGCGAAAATTGGGATGAAACAAGAGCTAGGTTAGGTGATGGAAATTTAAGAGCCCGTTTAAGAATGAGTACATTATATACTGTTGCTTCTCAAAAAAATTATTTAGTTGTAGGTACTGATAATGCCGACGAATGGTATACGGGCTATTTCACAAAATACGGTGATGGTGGTGTGGATCTTGTTCCTTTAGTTAACTTTACAAAAGGACAAGTTGGTCAAATGGCTAAAGTACTTGGTGTACCAGAATCCGTTCTTAACAAAAAACCATCTGCAGGTTTATGGGAAGGACAAACAGATGAAAATGAAATGGGTACAACATATAATATGATCGATGCTTACTTAGAAGGAAAAGAAATACCTGAAAAAGATAAAGAAATCATAGAAGAAATGCATGTGCGAACAGAACATAAACGCTCACTCGCTGCTGCACCTCCTAAATTTTAACTATGTATCCTATCAATAACTGACTAAGAAAATCCCCTTTTACACAAGATAGTGTGTGAAAGGGGGTATTTTTTAAAAATGAAAAAAACCATTTTAACATTTTCGACAGCATTAATGATGACTGGTGTACTTGCAGGGTGTGGAGCCAATAATGATCGTAATGCAGCCTTTGACAATAATGGACAAAATATGCGAGATGTAGGGTATTACACGGATCGAAATGCTGACTACAATGATGTTACTAGACGAAACGGAAGAAATATGCAAAATACGGATAACTTTAATAACCGTGTAGCTCGTGATAATGATCTTGGATTTAACGACAATAATAACATTAACAATAACAATATGGCATATGACCCAACAAATGACCAAAGGGACGCTAGACGAATTGCACGAGCAGTTGGAAAAATTGACGGCGTTCGTCATGCAAATGTCGTGGTTTATAATAATAACGTCCTCATTGGTGTAACAGCTGAAAACAATCAGGATTTAAGCCAATTACGTGATCGTGTATCCAATAGAGCAAAATCGATAACACCGAATAAACAAGTGAGAGTAGCGACTGATCGGAAAACAGTCAATCGTATCACCAATGTTAATAATCGAATTATCAATGCTGGTGGTAATGTAACAAATGAAGTGGGTTCCGATATTACTGGGATTTTAAATGATTTGGGAAATGCTATTCAAAGACCATTTCAAAATAATGCAAAATAGTGACAATCACAAAAAAGGGCTAGGGCATCGATTCCTAGCTCTTTTTTTATTGGTTCATTACATGTATAATATAATGGGTTAATCCTTCTAGAGTTACTAAGATACATGACATTTACCAATCAACAGTGGGGAGGTCAAATAAATGTCAGGACATTCAAAATGGAAAACCATTCAACATAAAAAAAATGCTAAAGATGCAAAACGTGGAAAAATATTCATGAAACTTGCTAAAGATATTTTTCTGGCAGCCAAAACGGGCGGAGGCGATCCCGAAATGAATGCGTCTCTAAGACTAGCCGTTGAAAAAGCAAAAGCCGCCAACATGCCTAATGATAATATTTCCCGTGCAATTAAAAAAGCAACCGGGAACTTAGATGGTGTCACGTACGAAGAAATTACGTACGAAGGATATGGACCTGGTGGAGTGGCTGTCATTGTTGAAGTCTTAACAGATAATAAAAACCGATCTGCTTCCGAGATCAGACATGCTTTTTCTAAAAATGGTGGTAATCTTGGTGAAACAGGCTGCGTCGGTTTTATGTTTGAAAAAAAAGGTGTTATCACCATTCTTGCATCTGAGGATATAGATGAAGAGGAACTCATGCTCGATGCGATAGATGCAGGCGCTGATGAACTCGAAACGGAAGAAGAAGGCTTTGTGATTTTAACAAGCCCTGAAGCTTTTTCTGATGTAAAAAATGCCCTTCAAGAAAAAGGGTATGCAATTGAAGAATCCGAAATATCCAATATACCACAAACCACGACATCATTATCAAATGAAGATCAAGCGAAAATGAACCGTCTCATTGATATGCTAGAAGACAACGATGATGTGCAAGATATTTATCATAATTTAGAAGAAGAGTAAACAATGGAGATGTGAGGGCGATATTTTATGCCCTCTTATTTTTTTTTGGAGAAAGAGCGTTTTTAACATTGAAGTTAAGCAGTTATCATGCTTGAAACTTTTATGGTATGATAATGGTGAGACAATATATTGTACTTCTTGTCTTTTTTAATTCGTCATTATTGAGGGGAAATAAATTGTTTGATTATATAAAAGGAAAAATTTCATATATCTCAAGCAAATACATTGTCATTGAAAATCAAGGAGTAGGCTATCAAGTTCTATGTGCCAATCCTTTTTTGTATCAAGATGTATTTGGTGAAGAAACAACGATTTATACATATCATTACGTTCGAGAAGATATGATGGCACTTTATGGATTCAAGAGTAGAGAAGAACGAGAACTTTTTATTCAACTGTTAAGTGTTTCAGGTATCGGGCCCAAAGGTGGGCTAGCAATACTCGCATCAGGCAAGCCCGAAAGTATTATTCAAGCGATTGATGCAGAAAACGAATCCTATTTAACAAAATTCCCTGGCATTGGTAAAAAAACAGCAAGACAAATTATATTAGATTTAAAAGGCAAACTTGATCAAACTAAAACAGGTCTATTTAATGATCATGACGTTCAAAACGATGGATTGGATGAAGCTTTAGAAGCTCTGAAGGCCTTGGGATATTCAGACAAAGAGGTTAAACGTGTTGTTCCAAAACTCAAAGATAAAGATTATACAGCTGAGCAGTATATCAAAGAAGCATTGAAACTCATGCTAAATGGATAAGATAGGAGGGGGAAAGCCTTTGGATAACGATCGGATGGTTTCAAGCCGTACAATCGCCGATGATGAATTTGAAGAAACAACGATTCGTCCACATACATTGGAAAACTATATTGGGCAGGAACAGGTGAAAGCTAATTTACGTGTCTTTATTCAAGCAGCAAAACAGCGAAGCGAACCACTTGATCATGTCTTATTGTATGGTCCTCCCGGCCTTGGAAAAACAACTCTATCCATGATTATTGCGAACGAAATGGGGGTCAACATACGGACAACATCTGGGCCAGCTATTGAAAGACCAGGAGATTTAGCAGCAGTATTAACGGCGCTTGAGCCAGGAGATGTCCTTTTTATTGATGAAATTCACCGCTTAAGCCGCCATGTAGAGGAAGTGTTGTATCCTGCCATGGAGGACTTTTGCCTCGATATCATTTTAGGTAAAGGAGAAACGGCGCATTCCGTTCGTATCGATTTGCCACCATTTACATTAGTTGGAGCAACAACAAGAGCGGGGGCTCTATCTCCGCCTTTACGAGATCGATTTGGTGTGATGAGTCGTTTACAATTTTATGACGTGGATGAACTTGCTCAAATACTGAAACGAACTGCCCAGGTGTTGAATACTGAGTTGGACGAACAAGCAGCGAGTGAAATGGCGAGACGTTCAAGAGGAACCCCACGTATTGCGAACCGTTTACTTCGTCGTATCCGAGATTTTGCCCAAGTCACAAATAAAGGAGTTATTGATCAAGAAGTGACGAGGAAAGGATTATCTCGCCTGCAGGTTGATGAATTAGGTCTTGATCATGTTGACCATCAATTACTATTAGGTATTATTGAAAAATTTGGTGGTGGTCCTGTTGGGCTTGATACGATTGCAGCGACAATTGGTGAGGAACGACATACGATTGAGGATGTGTATGAACCTTATTTACTTCAAATTGGTTTTATTCAAAGGACACCAAGGGGTCGTATGGTGACAAATGCTGGCTATCATCATTTTAATTTAGAAAGAAAGGGATAGTTAAATGAGTTCTGTAGGGAAAATGTTGATGGTTGTAGGTGCCATTATCTTTCTCATTGGACTTCTCTGGAGATTTATTGGAAAACTTCCAGGGGATATCGTTTTTAAAAAAGGAAATACAGTCTTCTTTTTTCCAATAGTAACATCGATTATCCTTGGCATTGGAGTATCGTTCCTTCTTTATATTATCAATGTTTTTTTAAAACGATAGGTGTTAAAATCAGTTCTCATGATCAATAGAATCTAAGTCAAAATGAGTTTACCATAAACATAAATTTTAATTGTTTAATTTTTGAAAGAGAGTGTGTCTTAAACTATGGATGTTTCATCATTTGATTATGAATTGCCTGAAGAATTAATTGCTCAAACCCCGTTAAAAGATCGAGCAGCTTCTCGATTAATGGTACTAAATCCAAATGAACAATCATTACAACATCATCATTTCTCAGATATTATAGATTATCTTAATCCAGGAGATTGTCTCGTCTTAAATGATACTCGAGTCCTTCCGGCACGCCTTATTGGTCAAAAAGAAGAGACAGGGGCTCATATTGAGATTTTGTTATTAAAGCAAGTTGAAGGGGATACGTGGGAATGTCTAGTCAAACCAGCGAAACGTGTGCATCTTGATGTTGCCATATCCTTTGGTGATGGAAAGTTAAAAGCCGTATGTACAAAGGAATTAGATGAAGGTAGACGTCTGATGACATTTTCGTATGAAGGTGTGTTTTATGAAATTCTCGACGAACTTGGCAAAATGCCACTACCACCGTATATAAGAGAAACATTAGAAGATAGTGAACGCTACCAAACGGTCTATGCAAAACATCGGGGTTCAGCTGCGGCACCTACCGCAGGACTTCATTTTACAGAAGAACTTCTTGAAAAAATAAAAGAAAAAGGGGTCAACATCGCCTATATCACACTACATGTTGGTCTTGGTACTTTTAGACCTGTAAAAGTGGATCACATTGAAGAACATAAAATGCATGCTGAATTCTATCAAATGTCGGAGGAAACAGCTAACTTGCTGAAACAAACAAGAGCTTCGGGTTATCGAATTATTGCCGTAGGAACAACAGTTATACGGACATTAGAAACCATTACAGCTAAATTTGATGGAACCTTTCAAACAGATTCAGGTTGGACGGATATTTTTATTTATCCAGGTTATACTTATCTTGCGATTGATGGCATGATTACAAACTTTCATTTACCAAAATCAACTTTGGTCATGCTTGTTAGTGCGTTTGCGGGGCGAGATTTTGTTTTACACGCTTATCAAGTCGCCGTCAAAGAAAGATACCGTTTCTTCAGCTTTGGAGATGCGATGTTTATTACAGAAGGGATTAGGAAAGTATGAGTGCTGTAACTTATGAGTTAATTAAGGTTTGTAAGCAATCTGGGGCGAGACTTGGAAAATTGCATACACCACATGGTACATTTGATACACCGATGTTTATGCCGGTTGGAACTCTAGCAACCGTTAAAACAATGAGCCCTGAAGAACTAAAAGAGATGGGAGCAGGTGTCATCTTAAGTAATACATATCATCTCTGGCTACGGCCGGGGGAAGATATTGTTGAAGAAGCGGGTGGTCTTCATCAATTTATGAATTGGGATCAAGGTATTTTAACAGATTCTGGTGGATTCCAGGTTTTTAGTTTGAGTGATTTACGTGAAATAAAAGAAGAAGGCGTTCATTTTCGTAACCACTTAAATGGCGAAAAACTTTTCTTAAGTCCTGAAAAATCCATTGCTATTCAGAATTCATTAGGATCAGATATTATGATGGCATTTGATGAATGTCCACCATACCCAGCAACATATGATTATATGAAAGATTCTGTTGAACGGACGAGCAGGTGGGCCGAAAGATGTCTTGCAGCGAATAAAAATCCTGATAGGCAAGCATTATTTGGTATTGTTCAAGGTGGGGAGTTTGAAGCCTTACGTAAACAATCTGCATCTGAACTTACCTCTCTTGATTTTCCTGGTTATGCGATCGGTGGTTTATCTGTTGGGGAACCTAAAGACATTATGAATCGTATACTTGAATATACCACTCCATTATTACCTTCAGATAAACCGCGTTATCTTATGGGAGTTGGATCGCCAGACTCACTGATAGACGGGGCTATACGAGGAATCGATATGTTTGATTGCGTTTTACCAACGCGTATTGCACGTAACGGGACTTGCATGACAAGCAGTGGGCGACTTGTTATTCGTAATGCTAAATATGCAAAAGATTTTACACCGCTCGATCACAACTGTGATTGCCATGTTTGTAAAACGTATACAAGAGCATATATCAGACACCTGGTAAAGGCAAACGAAACATTTGGATTTCGTTTAACCTCTTACCATAACCTCTACTTTCTGATAAAATTAATGGAGCGTGTACGCGCTGCTATTTGGGAAGATCGCCTGCTTGATTTTAAGGAGGAATTCTTTGAATCATACGGCTTTAATAAACCAAATGCCAAAAACTTTTAATACATAAGGAGGAATTAAGGCTATGCCTACACAAATTATTATGTTAATTGTGTTTGTTGCGATTTTTTATTTTCTATTAATCAGACCACAGATGAAACGAACAAAAGAAACGCGTCAAATGCAATCAAGCTTACAAAAAGGAGACAAAATCGTCACCATTGGCGGCTTACATGGAACAATTGATTCCATTACTGACGCTGAAATTGTACTTAAAGCAGGAAATACACGTCTTACATTCGACCGTGGAGCCATTCGCGAAGTTTCTAAATCAACAGCTAAGAAAGAAGTTGTTGAAAAAGTCGAAGAAAAAAAAGAAGATAAATCAGAAAAGTAATGTAAAAGGGCTGCCTATCGAAAGTTGATAAAAGGCAGCCCTTTTTTTAAATAAGGTTATTTTTTATAGCTACGCGAGAAAAAATTCACTCCTATAATTCCACCAATGGTTGACGCAATAATATTTTCACCATAATAAAGAAATTTACCTGCCCATCCCGTGTGATTATATCCAAGAAACTGGATTAAAAGGACGAGCACACAATAACTAACTCCTGTAACTACGCCAATAATTAAGCCCTTTTCCTGCATTTTAGTCCCTGCAATAACGCCGCCAATAAATAATGCTGCAAATGAAATAATCATTGGAGCCATTGAAATGGATTCTTCTGTAGCCGATGTAAATCTAAGTATAGTCGATAATCCTAGGGCACAAAATAGGATAACAATGAATGATCCAATGGTTCCGTAGCTAGCGGCAGTAATAAAACGTTTTGACATTTAACTTCACCTCGAAACAAGTTTTATCCCGCATTAACGGGCAGTAAGACCCCCCACCTCAAGGTAATGAGTGTAAACGAGCATTCCTAGGTGGGGGATAACTGCCCGTAAAAGCCCGATTGGTTCAACTAACAATGAGTAAGGGATGACGCAGGCTAAAAACGCGACGTCCTGTCGCAACGCCTGCTACTTGCCATCCTGTGCGTCGAAAAACCCCCACTCATTGAAGTTTCACTTTATTACATCTTATTTCTAGCTTGTCATAAATAGAATCTTAAACAAAAATTAATGAGGACAAAATGTTTCAAGACAAAATGCGTACATGAATCACTCATAACTTGCTCATACTAATGTTTGAATATCATCGAGTTAAGAGAAAGGAGATCTAACATGCCTACAATCATTTTAAGAACTGTTTTTATGTTTATTATGATCGCTATTGTGATTCGTTTTTCAGGTAAAAAACAGTTAAAAGATTGCTCATTGTTGGATCTAGTTATGATTTTAATGATTGCAGAACTTGCCATCATCTCCATAACAAACCCATTACAACCCCTTCTCACGATGATTGTACCTATTTTTATCATTATTCTTTTACACAGTGTGATCCTTTTCGTTTTCTCAAAAAAAATAGTTTTTAAAGAAACTGTTCTAATTGATCATGGAGAAGTTAATTCGAAAGAACTTTCACGTCGGAAAATGACTTTTGACGATTTAATGACTCAATTGCAACGTCATAATATCAGAAATATTCAAGATGTTGAATTTGCTATACTTGAACCAAATGGTCAATTATTGATTACTCCAAATACTCATCAATCATCCAATAAACAGCAAGATACAATGCCTTTTCCTCTCATTATCAATGGAAAAGTTCAAGAAGACAATTTGAAAAAGATACATCAGACCCCTTTATGGCTCAGGCAAGAACTTAGAAAACTTGGTTATAGAGATATAAAGGAAATAGCCTATCTAGTTATGGATGACAAAGGGACTTTTTATATGGATCTTAATCCCGATTAATCCTCAATTTTAATCCATTTGCCGATGATAGGCAGATTGGATAACTCTTCTCTTGATATAAGCTCTAGCCAAAATGCCAATAAGAGATAAAAAGCAAATACAATAAAGATCAAGGTTAATGTCCGCGGTAGCATGGACCAATCTGTAAAAACGGAATTTAACAGATAAGTTGCCAGCATTCCCGACGCAATAATAATCGACATTTCTTTGATAAAATCCATCGTTTCGAGTGAAAAACCAATGACTTTGATGACTGTAGCCAAATGTAATAAGGTAACAAGAAGCATACTAATGACGATCCCAAGAGCAACTCCATTAATTCCAAACTCGGGTTTTGATGCAAGAGCCCAAATCATGACAAGCTTAACAACTGCACCTATAAAGCTATTAATTAACGCGGCTCTGGCAAGATTTAAGGCTTGTAAGACAGCTTGGAGAGGCCCCTGAAGGTAAAAGACAATGAAAAAGGGTGCCATAAGATAGACATAATGACTCGACTCAGGTGAATGATACAAAAGGGCCATGAGTGGTTCAGCAAATACATAACAAATAACAATTGAAATGCCTCCGGATAACATCGACATTTTTAACGCTTGATTCAATCTGAAATGAATAATATGGTAATTTTTTTTTGCGTGTTCCTCGCTAATGGTCGGAATTAATGACACATAGAGGGCATGGGTGATAAAACTTGGTAATGTTAAAAATGGAATGACATAACCTGCAAGCTCACCATATTGCTTTGTTGCGACTACGGTTGACACTCCCGCTATAAATAAACTTTGTGCGGTAATAATCGGATCTAGAAAACTTGAAATGGAACCAATAAGTCTACTTCCCATAGACGGTAAAGCAATGTCCATTAACTCTCGACAAGTTTTTTTTCCACTTTTTAATGTTTTGATATAGTCAATCTTGATTGGTTTACCAATATTTTTTTTAAACATCGAAAGCATATAAAGAAGTGAGACTAATTCGCCAATAACACCTGAAATCATCGCACCACCTGCCGCATACTCAATGCCATATGGCAACAGAATAGTCGCTAGAAATGCAACAAGAGAAATACGGACAATTTGTTCGATCACTTCAGAGAAAGCAAAAGGAGTCATATGGCGTATCCCTTGGAAGTAACCTCTTAAAACAGAAGCTATCCCCACGATTGGAATAACTGGGCTAATAGCGATTAATGGATACAGGGTACGTGAGTCAGTAAAGACTGTGTGTGAGAGCAATGGTCCAAGAATAACCATGACGGTAGCGAGTACGATAGAGAGAACGGTTACGATGGTAAACGAAACGACTAGGATTCGCTTTATTTTCTGCTTATCTCCTAGTACATCTGCTTCTGCTACCATTTTTGAAATAGCAACTGGGAGTCCCAATTGAGTGAGTGTTACAGTTAATAAAAGTGTTGGGTAAGCCATCATATAAATTCCAACGCCTTCATTCCCAATAACACGAGCGAGTATAATTTTATTTATCATTCCAAGAATTTTCGTAACCAAACCTGCTAGCATGAGTATGAATGAACCTTTTAAGAAGGATTGTTTTGACATGCTTTTCCCGCCTTTACATAATGATCCCATCAAAGTTAGTGTCTATTAATTAGATATATATGCAAAAGGGTGGACAAAGCATGACAAGCATTGTTTGATAAAGTGAAACTTCCATCAGTGGGGGTTTTCGACGCACAGGATGTGCTAGTGCAGGCGTTGTGACAGGACGCCTGGTTTTTAGCCTGCGTCATCCCCCACTGATTGAAAGCCTGAACCAATCGGACCTTTACGGGCAGTTGATCCCACGCCAATCTCCTTTGAATACCCAGAAACTTAAGGTGGGGGTCTTACAGCCCGTTAAGGCGGGATAAATGTTTTTCCCTTATGTTCCCTATTTTCTGTTTTATTAACATGTCGTATTATGCTATGATAGGTTTTATGGGAGTGATAGAACGATGTCTGAGAACTTTAATTATGTCGAGATGCGTGAATACATAGAACCATTTCTTAAAAGCAAGCATGAGGAATTTCAATTATTAGGAATAGAACGCTTATCAATAGATGATCTATGGGACTTTGTCCTATTTACTATTGAAAAGAAAAAAGCGGACAAGCCTTCAAGACTATATCAATTAGTCAATCATGTGATGTCTTTGTCTGTAAATGATTACATGAATAAACTACGTATCGATATGTTTAAAGGAACAGAGATCCAATTGAATGATGATTTATTTTCGTCATTTAATTAATTGGCTATGTTAATAACATGGTGAATGTTTATAAAAAAGTACGAGATGGTTTATTGAGAAGGGAGTAAGTGAAGCATGGTTAAAAAAGGAAGGATCATTTCCTTTTTTGTAATTCTAGTCGTATTGGCGATTGTTATTGGGCTCACAGCTAAACCTATTGTCAATAATATTAAACTTGGACTAGATTTAAAAGGCGGTTTTGAAGTTCTTTATCAAGTAAAACCATTAAAACAGGGAGATAAAATTACATCAGGTACATTACATAATGCGGTTACCGCTATTGAAAAGCGGATTAATGTGATTGGCGTTAGTGAGCCAAGCATTTCAATTGAAGGCAATGACCGTATTCGTGTTGCGCTACCAGGCGTTAAAGATGAAAAAAGTGCAAGAAAATTGTTGTCAACAACAGCCAATCTTACATTTAGAGATTCAAATGACAAATTGATGATTGATGGGTCAGAACTAGAGCCTGGAAAAGCCAAAATGGAATTTCAGAATACGACCAACCAGCCCATTGTTACGTTGCAATTGAAGAGTTCTAAAAAAATGGAACAAGTCACACGTACAATAATGAAAAAAACAATCCCGGATAATGTTCTTGTTATTTGGCTTGATTGGCACAAGGGTCAAACCTATAAAGAAGAATCGAAAAAGGCGAAACCAGCCTATATTTCCGCTCCCCGAGTAGATGAGGAACTAGGGAAAAATGTGATGATCCAAGGTGATTTCACAACACAAGAAGCTAAAAATTTAGCGGAACTATTAAATGCTGGTTCATTACCAGTTAAAATGGATGAAATTTATTCACAATCTGTAGGTCCACAATTTGGTAAAGACTCAATGGTTCAAACTCTGTATGGAGGAACAATAGGGGTAGCTATTATTTTCCTTTTCATGCTCGTTTTTTACCGTTTTGGCGGGTTAATAGCTAATATTACATTGTGTGCATATATTTATGCCGTTATCGCTGTTTTTGTCGGGCTTCAAGCTGTATTAACGTTACCTGGTATAGCAGCTTTGATCCTTGGGATAGGGATGGCTGTTGATGCCAATATCATCACTCTCGAGCGGATAAAGGATGAACTTCGGAGTGGTAAGAGCGTCCTATCTGCGTTTAGAGCGGGGAATCACCGTTCATTCAGTACGGTTCTAGACTCCAACTTAACAACCATCATTGCCGCTGCTGTGTTATTTGTATTTGGAACAAGTGCGGTTAGAGGTTTCGCCATCATGCTCATCATCAGTAACGTCGTTACATTTATTACGTCAGTATTTGGCGCAAGATGGTTATTAGGTCTATGGGTTCATGGACGTGCGTTAGATAAAAAACCAGGATTACTCGGTGTAAAAAAGGGTGATGTTCATGATGCTTAAACATTTTGATTTTATTAAACACCGCAACATATTTTTTACGATATCAATTGTTTTAACGTTACTTGGGATTCTTTCCTTGTTCATATTTAAATTAAATTTAAGCATTGATTTTACAAGTGGAACACGTATTGATGTAACAGCAAACAAAGCTTTACCACTGACAAAAGTTGAACAAACAATGTCAGATTTGGGATATCAGACTGAACAAACGGTTCAATCTGGACAAAATAATCAAGTAACAACGATTCGATTAAATAAGGAATTAAACCGGACACAATCAGCGAGCATTAGCGATCGCTTAAAACAAGACTTTGGGAATGTGGATGTTAGTATGAGTACCGTATCACCTCAAGTTGGACGTGATCTTGCGAAAAAAGCGCTTTATGCGGTGATTATAGCTTCGTTGTTCATTATTGCCTATGTATGGATTCGCTTTGAATTTTTACAAGGCTTAACGGCTGTCATTGCGTTGATACATGATGCCTTCTTTATTATTACGGTATTTAGTTTATTGCACATTGAAGTGAATATCTTGTTTATTTCAGCCGTGTTAACAATCATTGGTTATTCTATCAATGATACGATCGTTACATTTGACCGTGTGCGAGAAAACATAAAGTTAAGTAAGAAAAGGTTGTCGACACTCGAAGACTTTGGTCATATTGTAAACCAAAGTATTCACCAAACCATTACTCGATCCATTAACACGGTCTTAACGGTTCTTTTCCCGGTTATTACTTTGCTAATTTTTGGCAGTGAATCGATTCGTACCTTTACGATTGCTTTATTTGTTGGTCTTCTATGTGGTGTGTATTCTTCAATCTTTATTGCTTGTCCACTATGGGCCGTGCTTAAAGTAAAACATCTCGCAAAAAGAAAGAAAAAAAGAACCATTCAACCTCAATCTTAAGTAAAAAGTAGAGGAAAGATATGGACAAAAAGGCGGCATGTATTTTACCGCTTTTTTGTTTTCCCATTTTAGTAAACTTTGGATTAGAAATAAATTAAGTAAATCATAACTATTCCACAATTTATCATCTATTTAGAGATACTTGTATTTAGAAATGAATCAAGTAAATATTACAATTTAATTATCACTAATATGCCGAAAGGTCGTGATACAATGAATAAACAATGGCGGATTTTATTTGTATTAATTCTTGTATTAATCATCGCGCTCTTGTCAGTTGCAAATGTTGATCCTGTTTCTGTAAACTATCTATTTGGTATGGTCGACTTACCATTGATTGTTGTGATCATCGGCTCTTTACTTATTGGGGCCTTACTCGTTGGCATCATCAGTTCTCTTCGAATTATTCAATTGCAAAAAAAGATTCGACAGTTAAAGAATAGATCATATTTATCTCAAGACAAGACTGATGAACCAGTCGAGGATCAAGAAGATTAAGAATGTTTCACGCGTAAAAGTGTTTAACAACCTCTTTTAGAATGGTTATTTATGAAACTTGTTATTTGGAAGTAAAGGTGGATGAAAACGTGCTTATTTCACGTGCAAAATGGAATATCAAAACAGTCGATAAAATCAAAGCAAATAAGCTTGCTAATGAATTACAGGTACCTGCGATTATTGGACAGTTGTTATTTGCTCGTGGAATGACAGAAGTCGATGCAGCAAAACGATTTCTTGATAATCCAGCTTCAATGTACCATGACCCATTCTTGATGAACGGTATGAAAGAGGCTGTTGATCGAATCCATCAATCCATTAAAGAAGAAGAGCCTATTTTAGTCTTTGGCGACTATGATGCGGATGGGGTGACTTCAACAGCCCTTTTAGTTAGAGGCTTGAAACAATTAGGGGCTCATGTTTCGTATTATGTACCTGATCGTTTTCGAGAAGGTTATGGACCCAATAAACCGGCTATACAAAAAGCTGCTAAAGATGGAATCAAACTCATCATCACGGTAGATACAGGAGTTGCGGCTTGTGATGAAGCTCTCTTTGCAAAATCACTTGGTCTTGATTATATCGTCACAGATCACCATGAACCTCCAGAAGTTTTACCTGAAGCCTATTGTATTCTTAATCCTAAAAAAACAACATGTACTTATCCTTTTTCGTCACTTGCAGGAGTTGGGGTTGCTTTAAAACTTGTACATGGGCTATATGGACGACTTCCAGAGAATTTGCTTAGCTTGGCGGCCGTTGGAACGGTTAGTGATCTTGTTCCATTAACCGATGAAAATCGATGGATTGTTAAGGAAGGGATTAAACAGATCAATGGCGGGACATTTCATGGGATCGAGTCTCTCAGGTCAGTCTGTGGGTTTGAAGATGGATGTGATAGTGACAGCATTGGTTTTGGCATTGGGCCAAGGTTAAATGCGGCTGGTCGAATGGCACATGCCAAAATAGCCGTTGAACTATTGCTTTCAGATAAAGCAACTGAGGCGGATGAGATAGCTCATAAATTAGATGAATTAAATATCGAAAGAAAAGCAGCCGTTGATGAAATTACAGTTCAGGCAGAAATAGAGGCTATTAAGCAGCAGGCAAAACATCAACAGGTATTTGTCATAGCAGGGAAAGGCTGGCATGAAGGTGTTATAGGTATTGCTGCATCAAGAATGGTGGAGAAATTTTATCGTCCAACTCTAGTCCTTAGTATCGATGAAACAACAGGATTAGCAAAAGGGTCAGCTCGAAGTATTCCTGGATTCAATCTGTACGAAGCACTAAGTTCTTGTGGTGACCTCTTTGAAAAGTTTGGTGGTCATGAAATGGCGGCAGGGATGACGATTCAAGCATGCCGAATAAATGAGCTCATGCGTAAAATGAATGATTTTGCAGAGCAAGTCTTAACAAGTGACATGTTAATTCCACAGGTAGATATTGATTGTTGTCTTCGAGTAGAGGATATTAATATTGACTTAATTACGTTGATCGATAAACTAAGTCCTTTTGGTGTTAGTAATCCCAAACCTTTTTTTCAACTTGAGCAAACGAAAATAGCACAATTGAGAACCATTGGTAAGGCAAAAAATCATTTAAAATGTGTTTTTAATGGAGTCGAGGCAAATCTAGATGGGATTGGTTTCGGATTAGGCGAAATTTCGACTGAGATCTCACCGATCGCCGATGTATCTGCCATCGGTGAATTAACCATTAATGAATGGAACGGGTTTAGAAAACCACAGTTTATGATTCGTGACTTGAAGATTGATGAATGGCAACTGTTTGATTGGCGTAATGAACAACGAATCCATCAGCGTCTCCAAGAATTACCTACTGAAAAGCGAATCTGTTTGGTTTTTGATAAAAAATCAATAAATGAAATGGGCTTGCAGGATTATTCAGAAGAAATTATCACGATGACTGATATATTAGCTGAGAAAGAGACGCCCTCGAAACAAGGGAAGTACTTAGTAATACTTGACCTTCCTGACAGCCAAAAGCAAATGGAAGATTTAGTCCTTTGGGCAAACGGTGTAGAAAGAATATATGCTGTTTTTCATCACAAAGAGGAACATTATTTTTCAGCTTTACCTTCGCGTGATCAGTTTAAATGGCTATATGCTTATATCAGTCAAGAAGAACGGTTTCCATTGAATGGTACGATAGAACGAATGGCAAAATATAAAGGTTGGTCACTTTCCACATTGAAATTCATGATCAACGTGTTTTTTGATTTAGATTTTGTTAAAATAGAAAAAGGCTTCCTAACAAAAAACAAGGAACCTCAAAAGAAACCTCTAACGGAGTCTAAATATTATCAGCGTCATAGTGAACTAATCAAAGTAGAAGAACTCTTTAGCTATTCTTCATATATATCGTTGAAAGACTGGTTTGATAGTAGACTTTGTCAAGATAGTTCCGAAAAGGAGACCATAAACATATGAATTATAGGGATTATATTGCGATTGTTAAAGATTTTCCGAAGGAAGGCATAATTTTCAAAGATATTACCCCATTGCTTCAAGATGGCCCAGCTTATCAATCTGCTATCGAAGAATTTGCGACTTACGCTAATCGTTTACATGCGGATGTCATTGTTGGACCAGAAGCAAGAGGATTTGTTGTAGGGTGTCCAATTGCAACATCATTAAAGATTGGCTTTGTACCAGTTAGAAAAAAAGGGAAGTTACCTCGAGAAACAGTTGAAGCTACATATGGGAAAGAATACGGTGAAGATGTGTTATGTCTTCATCGAGACGCTATAAAACCTGGCCAAAAAGTGGTTATTGCTGACGATTTATTAGCAACAGGTGGCACCATCTCAGCAACGATTGAACTTGTCGAGAAATTAGGTGGTATTGTGGTTGGTCTTTGCTTTTTAATCGAATTAACCGATTTAAATGGTAGAGAAAAACTTCAAAATTATGATATATTTACTTTAATGGAAAATTAAGTCGTAAAGCAAAAAGAGTGCTCTAACTTAGAGCACTCTTTTCGGCACTATTTTACTCATTTGATGAGTATTTGTTAAAAGGTTGTCTAATTCATTCCTGGAAAATATTATAAAGCAATATCAAGGAAAAAACTTTACAATTATACTATTTTCTCTGATAATATAAACAATATATTATCAAATTTTTAATGAAGTCTGTTTTTTTGATAGCGACTGAAAGAGGAAGTCCATTTATCATTTGACTCTTTTCTATGATTTTTAGTTGATCATAGCAATCCATAGTTTTAATTAAATTTTTATTGAATCTTCTTGCTTTAAGTGCATGTTCAAAAAGGCGACAAACGAAAAGGGTTACTTGCCCGTCCTGGGCGTCGGAAGATCAAGGCGGCGCTGTTTTGAGGACCGGCATTCCACATGATGTGGTAGCTTCAGGCGCCAGCCACAGGACGTGAGCGATTTTAGCCAGCGACCCTCTTGTATCCGCTACATGAGGACCGGAAAAACAAGAGGGCGCCGAGGTTCGTGGCTTATCATTTGGTGACTTTTTGAACAACCTCTTTAAATAAAACCATCTATTCGATGAAGTGGTTCACTAAGCAATTAAGATTCTTATTATACAGTAAATAATAAGACAGAAAAATGATGTTTTTCCAAAGTTTCCTATAAGGTGATGTGTATATGACAATTGAAGAAATATTAGATAAGGCCAAAACCTATTTAAGTCAAAAAAATGTGGATGAAATAGAAGAGGCTTATCAATATGCAAATAAAGCGCACACTGGACAATATCGAAAGTCTGGTGAACCTTACATTTATCATCCAGTAGAAGTGGCTGGAATTTTAGTTGGACTGAACATGGATGTAAAAACAATTATTGGAGGATTTCTCCATGATGTGGTTGAAGATACAGCTGTAACGCTTGATGATATAAAAGCACGATTTGGTGATGAAGTAGCTCTTCTTGTCGACGGTGTAACAAAACTTAGACATTTTGAATTTACATCAAAAGAAGATCAACAGGCGGAAAACCATCGGAAAATGTTCGTAGCCATGGCACGTGATTTGCGCTGTGTCCTTATTAAACTTGCGGATCGCTTGCACAATATGCGGACGTTAAAGTACATGAGAAAAGAAAAACAGATTCAAAAAGCAAATGAAACGTTAGAAATTTTTGCTCCACTTGCAAATCGATTAGGAATTTCTGCTATAAAGTGGGAACTTGAAGATATCTCTTTACGCTATTTAAATCCTCAACAATATTATAAAATTGTCAATCTCATGAAGCAAAAAAGAAATGAACGGGAAGCTTATGTTGTAGAAGTCATCAAAGATGTCAGAAAAATGGTGAAAGATGTTCATATTGAAGCTGACATTTCGGGACGTCCAAAGCATATTTATAGTATTTATCGGAAAATGGTTCATCAACATAAACAATTTAATGAGATTTATGATCTGTTAGCCGTAAGAATTGTGGTTAAAAGTATCAAAGATTGTTATGCTGTTTTAGGAATTATTCATACACATTGGAAACCAATGCCTGGACGATTTAAAGATTATATCGCGATGCCTAAAGCTAATATGTATCAATCACTTCATACGACAGTAATTGGTCCAAAAGGTGATCCTTTAGAAGTCCAAATTAGAACAGAAGAGATGCATGAAATTGCAGAATATGGGATTGCAGCTCACTGGGCCTACAAAGAAGGTAAGACAAAGAACGTCAATAACAATTTTGAGGATAAATTAACATGGTTCCGAGAAATTCTCGAGTGGCAAAATGAAACGGTTGATGCCCGTGAATTTATGGAATCATTAAAAGTTGATCTCTTTTCAGATACGGTGTTTGTATTTACACCAAAAGGCGACGTCTTTGAATTACCAGCAGGATCTGTTCCCATTGATTTTGCTTACCGTATTCATACAGAAATCGGAAATCAAATGGTAGGAGCTAAAGTTAATGGAAAAATGGTTCCTTTAGATTACAAGTTTAAAACAGGTGA
This sequence comes from Terrilactibacillus laevilacticus, assembly GCF_006517395.1. Lineage (GTDB taxonomy): Bacteria > Bacillota > Bacilli > Bacillales > Sporolactobacillaceae > Terrilactibacillus > Terrilactibacillus laevilacticus. The sequence goes on along the minus strand of NZ_VDCY01000003.1, from coordinate 102,489 downwards.
CATTGTTGAAGTTTTAACTTCAAAGCACTCTTATGGTCCAAGTCAAGACTGGATCAAGATTGCACAAAGTTCACAAGCAAAAGCAAAAATTAAACAATGGTTTAAACGACAGCGACGTGAAGAAAATGTCATCAAAGGGAAAGAACTGATTGAAAAGGAACTAAAAGGACAAGGATTTAATCCTAAAACAATTTTAACCGAAGAAAATGTATTAGACGTAGCAAGTAAATATAGCTTTACAACGGAAGATGAAGTTTATGCTGCTGTCGGTTATAATGGCGTACCTTTAAAGCAATTGGTCTCACGTTTGACAGAGAAAGAACGTAAAGAGAAAGAGACAAATCCTGAGGAAATCCTAAAATCATTTCCGGATGTCAGCACGTATACAAATAATCATCGCAGAACAACATCCGGTGTTAAGGTTAAAGGGGTAGACAATGTCCTCATTCGATTATCAAAGTGCTGCAATCCAGTTCCAGGTGATGCGATTGTTGGCTATATCACAAAGGGTCGAGGTGTTTCAATTCATCGAGTGGACTGTGCAAACATTGTGAATGGCGAAGAGAATAATCAGCGCTTAATCGAAGTTGAATGGGAAATTGCTAACGAGAAATCAAAACAATATAATGTGGATATTGAAATTATCGGTTTTGATAAAAATGGGTTATTAAATGAGGTTCTTCAAACGGTTTCAGAGACCCACACATTGATTAATGCCGTATCTGGAAAAGCAGATAAAAACAAAGTCGCTTATATTCATATGACGATTGCGATCAATAATACGAGTCACTTAAGACGTGTTGTTGAAAGAATTAAGCGGATACCTGAAATTTATTCAGTTAAACGGATGATGCAGTAAAGAGAAAGATTTATGAGGTGACAAGCGTGCGAGTGGTAGTACAACGAGTAACGGAAGCCAAGGTAACCGTAAATCAAGAAACAGTTGGCCAAATTCAAGAAGGCTTACTCCTTCTTGTTGGTATAAAACAAGACGATACGTTAGATGATATAAAGTATGTAGCAGATAAGATTGCAGGTTTACGTATTTTTGAAGACCAAGATGAGCGAATGAATCATTCCGTGATGGATATTAAAGGGAGCATTCTGTCAGTATCTCAGTTTACATTATATGGAGATACACGGAAGGGAAGACGTCCAAATTTTATGGAAGCTGCAAAACCAAACGTTGCAGAACCTCTCTATGATGCCTTTAATGATTACTTAAGAGGGAAAAAGATTCCTGTTGAAACAGGTATCTTTGGCGCTATGATGGATGTTTCGTTTACTAATTCGGGTCCTATTACGTTAATTGTTGAAAGTAAAGAAAAAGTGGTTAAATAACCGTTGATTTGGCGATCCTAATTTATTATCAAGTAATGAAGAAGGGATCGTTTTTTATGCGATGTAATGACAAACAAATGAATCATATGGGGATCAATGGCTCCCTAATAGAAAAAATGGCCCTATTTGTTGAGAATAACGCCGTCACCATAGATCCATGTCAGCATAAATATGAGGATATCAGAGCGATAAAAAGAAAAAGTCATCGTTTTTAACGGCATTCAATATATAAAAATGGTATTTTTTCAGGGGAGATAATTTTAATCCCCCCTTGACAAGACTCGTTAACATTCGTATGATAAAAAAAATGACTTATTTTAAGTGCGTGTTCAAAAAGATAACAAATTAGAAGCAAGAAGATCAAGGCGGCGTTGTTTTGAGGACCGGAATATAGGTTTTTACTACATGAGGACCGGAAAAACAAGCGGGCGCCGAGATTCGCAGCTTATCATTTGGTGAATTTTTGAACAACCTCTTTAAGACAACACTGAATACCGATGATAGAGAAAAGTAACTAGGGGTTAAACTGATCACAAGAGAGGAATGTCATAGGTTGAGAGCATATCCGATCGGTTCTAGTGAAAAGACACTCTTTGAGGTGCTTTCCTGAATAAAGTAGGGGGAGTCGTGATCAGGCGTTAACTGAGGAAGGAAGCTAAAAGCTTTGAATTAGGGTGGTACCACGAATCGACTTTTCGTCCCTTGTTTGTCACAGATGTGATAAGCAAGGGATTTTTTAATTTAAGAGATTTTTTCGGTCGGCTCTTTTCTAAGAAATGGTGGCTAGTTGTTTTAGCTAGCAAGCAGTCAAGATAGTTTCACTTTTCTATGACCCTAGGTGATGTTTATTTTTTTAAGTCATGAAGGAGGAAATAATAGATGATTCAAATCCCACGAGGTACGCAAGATATATTACCTGAACAAGTCGAATTATGGCATAAGATTGAAGAACACGCTAAAGCATTATGCCACTTATTCAACTATCAAGAAATTCGGACACCTATTTTTGAATCAACGGATTTATTTCAAAGAGGCGTTGGAGACACCACTGACATAGTACAAAAAGAAATGTATACATTTGAAGATCGAGGTGGGCGAAGTCTAACGTTACGGCCAGAAGGAACAGCATCAGTCGTTCGTTCTTTTGTTGAGAATAAGCGCTACGGTCTTCCTGATCAACCGGCTAAATTCTTCTACAACGGCCCAATGTTTCGTTATGAACGTCCTCAGTCAGGCAGAATGCGTCAATTTACACAATTTGGCGTTGAAGCGATCGGAAGTAAGGATCCAGCCATTGATGCTGAAGTCATCTCACTTGCGATGCAATTCTATCAAGGCCTTGGTTTAAAAAAATTAAAATTAGTGATCAACAGTTTAGGTGATCCGGAAAGTCGCAAGGCCCATAAAGAAGCCTTAATCAATCACTTCAAACCATCGATAAATGAATTTTGCAGTGATTGTCAAGCTCGATTAGAGAAAAACCCACTGCGAATTTTGGACTGTAAAGTCGATCACGATCATCCACTAATGGGTACGGCACCATCCATCTTAGATTTTTTAAATGATGAATCTAAAGACTATTTTGCGAAGGTGCGTCAATATCTTGATGCCATGGAAATTAGTTATGTGGTTGATCCAACTCTTGTCAGAGGTCTTGATTATTACAATCACACAACGTTTGAAGTCATGGGTGAAGGTTTTGGTGCCATTACAACATTAATGGGCGGTGGACGTTACAATGGTCTTGTTAGCGAGCTAGGTGGTCCAGAGTCTCCAGGAATTGGTTTTGCACTTAGTATCGAACGACTTATTCTTGCTCTTCAAGCAGAAAAGGTAGAAATTGGTCAACCGAAACCAATCGATTGCTTTATAACCACGATAGGCGAGCGGGCAAAACAAGAAGTTCCCGTCATTTTAAATAACTTGAGACGATCAGGAATATCTTGTGATCAAGATTACATGGATCGGAAAATCAAAGCACAGTTTAAACAAGCCGACCGATTAAACGTGCCTTTCGTTGTTGTTATGGGTGATGAAGAAATTGAAAAAGGCGTTGTTAACGTGAAAACAATGGAAACTGGAAATCAACAGGAAGTTGAGATTCAGCAATTAGCGAGCTATATAAAAGAACATATTTCTTAAATGAGGTGGACATAAATGTATCGTACAGAGAATTGCGGTGAGTTAACCGAAGCACATGTTGGAAAGTCAGTTAAATTAGCGGGGTGGGTTCAGAAAAGAAGAGATTTAGGCGGCGTCATCTTTATTGATTTAAGAGATCGTTCTGGGCTTGTTCAAATTGTCATTAATACTGAGACGGCTCCGGATGCCTTTATCATTGCTGATACAGTCAGAAGTGAGTATGTCATATCTGTTTCAGGACATATTGTTAAACGCGATCCACAATCTGTTAATGAAAAAATGTCCACAGGGACGATCGAACTTCTAGTGGAAGAGATGACGGTCATTAACAAAGCGAAGACCCCACCATTTGCTATTAAAGACCATGTCGATACGGCTGATGATGTCCGATTGAAATATCGTTATTTGGATCTACGCCGTCCAGAAATGATTGAAACGTTTAAAATGAGACATCGGATCACACAGAAAATCCGTAAATATCTTGATGAAAAAGGATTTCTAGACATTGAAACGCCTATTTTGACAAAAAGTACGCCTGAGGGGGCACGGGATTACTTAGTACCAAGTCGCGTACATCCTGGAGAGTTTTATGCCCTTCCTCAATCACCACAGCTATTTAAACAATTACTCATGGTATCAGGCATGGAAAAATACTATCAAATTGCTCGTTGTTTCCGTGATGAAGATTTGCGTGCTGACCGTCAACCAGAATTTACTCAGGTCGATATCGAGATGTCCTTCTTTGAACAAGAACCATTTATGTCGATGATGGAACAACTGATGGTTGAACTCGTTGATGAAGTTAAAGGGGTAAAAGTGACTTCCCCATTCTTAAGAATGACTCACAGAGAGGCCATGGCGCGATATGGTAGTGATAAACCAGATATTCGCTTTGATATGGAATTGAAGGATCTATCAGATATCGTCAAAGATTCCTCATTCAAAGTCTTTCAGCAAGCGGTACTCGGAGGAGGGCAAGTAAAAGCCATAAATGTAAAAGGGCAGGCAGCGGCCTATTCTAGAAAAGCAATAGACGAACTTCAGGTATTCGTTAGCACTTACGGAGCGAAAGGACTTGCTTGGCTCAAAGTAGAAGAAGGAGGATTCAAAGGACCTATCATTAAATTCTTTGATGAATCAACGGCTGAGAAGATAGCTACTGAAACTCAAGCAGAAAATGGCGACCTTTTATTATTTGTTGCAGATAAGGCAAAAGTCGTTGCTGACAGCCTTGGTGCTCTTCGGGTGAAATTAGCGAAAGATCTTGATCTTATCGACGAATCGGTTTTAAGTTTCCTTTGGATAACAGAATTCCCGTTGCTATCGTATGATGAAGAGGCGGGACGTTACGTTGCTGAACATCATCCGTTTACAATGCCAATGTTGGAAGACATCGAAAAATTAGAATCAAAACCTGGTGAAGTACGCGCACAAGCGTATGACCTTGTCTTAAATGGTTACGAACTTGGCGGAGGCTCACAGCGGATTTATCAACGTGACATTCAAGAATTAATGTTTAAAACACTTGGCTTTACGAAAGAAAGAGCAACTGAACAATTTGGTTTCTTGCTCGATGCTTTTGAATATGGGACACCTCCACATGGCGGCATTGCCTTGGGTCTAGACCGTCTAGTGATGATTTTATCTGGTCGTTCGAACTTGCGCGACACGATTGCTTTCCCAAAAACAGCAAGCGCATCCTGCTTATTGACCAATGCACCAAGTGAAGTGAGTTCAGATCAACTCAAAGAATTGAGCCTAGACATAGACAAACCTAAAGTAACCAAGTGATCATTTCATTAAATGAGTATCAAGTGAATCCATAAAAATAGCCAATTTTTCCTAAGTGTGTTCCCTTGATATGCTAAATAGCATGTGCTATGATTTATTCAAATAACAAGAGTCCTGTAGTGTTCGCTGGAGACCGCTATGTTTTGACCGAACATATTTTGATCCGGGAGCTTGTGTTTTCATCAGGAATACATGCCTTAACTACGAGGACGTATGAATGATGGGACAGGGCACCCACCTGCTGAGTGCGGGTTTCAAAACAACGGTTGTTGAAGACGGCACATAATGGGACTTTTGTTTTTCTATGACTTATAAATACTTAAACTTCAAAGATATGAATACATTAAAAAGCTCCCAAACAAGGGAGTTTTTTTAATGCCAAACGTACTTGTAAAGCTTTTAATATGAGTTATTTTTAATAAAGATTTATTAACGGGCGATTTTTTCAAGATTCCCGTTTTTATCCATTTTAAAAGTGGATCCCATTAACTCATCCTCATCATCTTTCAACGCAACCATTCGTCTTGCACGATCCATAATACCAATGAGTGATTGATAATCTTCTTCTATGGTTAACTGTTTTTCTTTTAATTTGACGATTTGAGTTTCTAAGTCTTTTATCTTGTTTATTAGCTTACCATTTTCTTCTTTTAATTGCTGATTTTCTTTTGTTAGTCTATCACTTGATTGGCCATGTAAATCTAGTGATTGTAGATAATGGATCACATCATGTAATTGTATTGATGTAGGCTCAACAGGATAAGACTCCGTTTCTACTACTTGAGAATCTGTAAATGTATTTTGAGTTGAAAGACTTTTATTTTCAACGTCGAGGTCAAGACTTTCAGTATAAAATTCAGGTTGATGACGAAGACCAGATGATTTACGAGTGGTTTTAGCCTGCTTTAGTTCAGCTCGCTTCATCTGTTTTCTTTGTTTTTTTGCAATAGCAATGGCTTGCTCATATTTTCTTCTAACAATAGCATTCCATCGGAAACCACAAGCGGCTCCAGTACGATTAAGTTGGTCGCCAACCTCTTCAAAAGCTTCAAGTTGAGTCCCGCCTTCTCGGATATGTCTTAATACGGTTTCTGCTAATAAGAGGTCATCCTCATGTGACCATGCATCTTGTCTTACTTTTGTCATTCTGACCGCTCCTTCTGTTGTCTTTGCTAGAAATATTGACAAAAGAAGAGAGTTTTATACACCGTATTAGTAAATTTGGTGTTTAAAAGAGTCTAATAAACAAGATTTGAAGAAGTCAATGAGCTTTTAGATGTTCTTTTCTTCCTCATTTTTTTTCGTTTTTTCGTTGGGTAAAATAGTCAAGTCGTTTTTGTATCGTTTTCTCATAACCTCTATTGACTGGTTTATAAAAGCTTCGGTTCTTAAGATGTGGAGGTAAATAGTCTTGTGGAACATACCCGTCTTTAAAATTATGAGGATATTGATAATCTACACCATGACCTAATTTTTTGGCCCCTTTGTAGTGAGCATCTCTTAAATGAAGGGGCACTTCACCATTTTTTTCATTTTTTACAGATTGTATAGCTTGATCGATCCCCGTGATCACACTGTTACTTTTTGGGGCAGTAGCAATGTAAAGAGCAGCTTCACTAAGAGGGATACGAGCTTCAGGAAAACCGACATATTGAACTGCGTACGCAGCGGCTTGTGCAATAAGAAGAGCATTTGGATCAGCTAGTCCAACATCTTCGGCGGCATGGACATAAATTCTTCGTGCAATAAAGTTAGGGTCCTCGCCGGCAACGATCATTTTTGCAAGCCAATATAACGTCGCATCAGGATCTGATCCACGCATGCTCTTAATAAAAGCAGAAACGGTATCATAATGATTATCACCATTTTTATCATATTGAAGCATCTTCTCTTGAATCGATTCCTCAGCTACTTCCTTATTGATATGAATGGTTCCGTCAGAGTTAGGTGGAGTCGTTAATACAGCTAATTCTAGTGCATGTAATGCTGTCCGACTGTCACCACCCGCAACTTGAACAATATGATCCATCGCATTCTCATCCACTTTAATATGATAATGGCCATAGCCTCTTTCTTTGTCTTCAAGGGTATTCTTAAGTATTTGTTTTATATCGTCATGACTTAAAGGTAAAAAACGAAACAATCGTGATCTCGAGAGTAACGCAGCATTAATTTCAAACATCGGGCTCTCTGTCGTCGCACCAATTAAGATGATGGTGCCTTCTTCTACAGAAGGTAGAAGTGCATCTTGCTGACTTTTATTAAAACGGTGAATTTCATCGATAAATAAGATGGTTCGTTGCTCATCATATTTAAGTCGGTCTTTTGCCTCGTTAATTATTTTTCGGATATCATTGACTCCCGACGTCACAGCGTTTAATTTTGTGAAATACGCTTTTGTTGATGCGGCAATAATTTGAGCTAATGTCGTCTTTCCCGTTCCAGGGGGTCCAAAGAAAATCATCGGTGTAAGTTTGTCGGCTTGTATCGCCCGACGAAGTAACCGCCCCTGACCAATGATATGTTCTTGTCCAATAAATTCATCTAAGGATCTTGGACGCATACGGCTAGCAAGTGGTCTAGGTCCACGATTCGTTTTTTGACTGTCAGAAAAATCAAATAAATCCATATTATCAACCTTTCAATCTGTTGTTTTGGTGGAGTTAATTTTATGGGAATTCATAGTGAAGTTAAGTAGATTATCTATCATTTGCCATTATATTAGTCTAAATGTTCTTTTTAGAGGTTCGTCATCCTTTGTTTATAAATTCATCTGATATTGTGTGAATATAATCAACTTTTTTAATTCAATAGATGACGATTGAACTTTTTTGTTAAAGTTTTCTTTTCCCATATACGTTCCTATTCTTTCATGCTATAATAGCAAAAGTTTATCCTAGGAAGAGGATGTTTAGAAGTCATCAAATGATAAGCTACGAATCTCGGCGCTCTCTTGTTTTTCTGGTCCTCATGTGGCGGATACAAGAGGATCGATCTTCTTGCTTCTAATTTGTCACCCTTTTATACATGCACTAGGAAGAGTAAGTCAACCTCAAAAATTTCTTGGGAAAGATCATGTGGGGTTAACCAATGATGTATAAGATTTAAGCTCATTGTTGGTAGATATGATAAAAATTCTAACGGATGAAAGCTCACTCATTATTTCATTCTATAACATTATTAATGGAGGCGCATCTTTAATTGGAAGCTCGTTTTATTGCTCGTCATCGTTTCTTGTATGAACAATTGGTCTATTGGATTGTTTTCTTTGTCGGTATTGTTATTATGAACTTTGGAATTGCACTTATGATCACTGCGAGCTTAGGAAGCGCCCCATGGGATGTTTTTCATATTGGATTATTTCAGAATTTAGGTCTTACTATTGGCACATGGTCGATTATCGTCGGTTTGTTTATTCTTGGGCTTACTGCTATTTTGAAAAAGGAGAGACCCCAAATTGGAGCTTTCGCCAATATGTTTATAGGAGGGGTTATGCTAGATTTCTTCCTGTCCTTACCTTTTATGAAAACTCCGTCTCTCTTAAGTGAGCAAATAGCCATGCTTATTGTAGCCTTAGCGTTTAATGGTATTGGTATTAGTATTTATATATCGGCGAAGCGCGGGGCAGGTCCTAGAGATACTTTAATGTTATACTTAACAGAGGTTACAGGTCTAAAGCTTTCAACAACACGTAGACTAATGGAACTCTTTGTATTAATTATCGGGTGGTTTTTAGGTGGCCCAGTATCTATAGGAACGATTCTTTTCGGTTTGTTTATTGGGTCGGTAGTAGGAAAAATTCTTCCGATATGCGAAAATATAGTTAAACATATCTTAGGAAGAGGTGCACACATTGAAAATATCCACAAAAGGCCGATACGGGCTGACCATTATGATGGCTTTAGGTAGAAATGTAGGCCAAGGCCCCCTTTCTCTCAAAGCTATCGCAGAAGCGAATCATTTATCAGAACATTACTTAGAACAACTCATCGCACCGCTTAGGAATGCGGGTTTAGTAAAAAGTATTCGAGGTGCTTATGGCGGGTATGTATTGACAAAAGATCCAAAAGAAATCACAGCGGCTGATGTGATTCGTGTTCTCGAAGGACCAATACAACCTGTTGAAGTTATGGACGATGATGATCCTGCTAAGAAAGAGTTGTGGGTTCGAATCAGAGATGCGGTAAAAGGAGTCCTTGAAGGAACGTCTTTAGATGATTTGATTCATTTTGATGATGATCCTCATGTACAGGATCCTTACATGTTTTATATTTAAGCGTCAAAAGTCGAGTCACTGGATTATCGAAACTTATCCATATACAATATATAATTAAGCAAACCATGAAACCTGTCATTAATAAAATGGCAGGTTATGATGCTTTACGTTGAGAAAAAAATTAACTTGATATAGTATTTAGTTTAGTTATGGTTACATTAAATAATCATGCCCATATTAAAAATCTGTTGTTAGCTCTTTTCAATTTAATGAAACATACGAATAATGAATCATAGTTAGCAGGCAGTCGATTTAATATTGCTTATTATAAGGAAGTGTCGAAATGGAACCCATTTATCTTGATCACGCAGCTACAACCCCCATTCATCCTAAGGTACTTGAAGAAATGATCCGTGCCTACGAAACAACGCCAGGTAATCCATCAAGTATTCATCGATTTGGTCGGGATGCGAGAAAATTAATTGAGCGTTCTCGTGATCTTGTTGCAAAAGATCTAGGTACAGAGAGTAAACAAATTGTATTTACCAGTGGGGGAACAGAAGCTGATAATATGGCGATTATTGGTACAGCTTTTTCAAGAAAAGATAAAGGAAAGCATATTATTACAACAAAGATTGAACATCATGCTGTATTAAAAACGTGTGAGTATTTGGAAACCTTAGGATTTGAAGTCGATTATTTGAACGTCAATGAACATGGCGTTATCAGTATGGAAGATTTGAAGAATGCGCTCAGAGATGATACAATTCTTGTTTCTATCATGTATGGTAATAATGAAGTTGGTTCCATTCAACCAATACGAGATATCGCTAATTTACTGGAATCCCATCAAGCGGTTTTCCATACTGACGCTGTACAAGCTTATGGGTCAATCGATATTGATGTTCAAGACACACCAATTGATTTACTTTCGATGACAGCACATAAAATCAATGGACCGAAAGGAATTGGATTTTTATATATTCGAAAAGGCGTTCAACTCGATGTCTATCAACACGGTGGTGAACAGGAGCGTAAACGACGTGCTGGAACGCAAAATGTACCTGGTATTGTGGGTTTAGCTAAAGCAGTACTCCTATCTAAAGAGGATTTAGCACCTCGTACAGAGAAATACATGCATTTTCGTCAATGTCTTTTAGATATATTTGACGAATCCGGCATAGAATATAAGGTAAATGGGGATCCGAAATATTTTCTCCCGCATATCCTGAACGTCTATTTTCCTGGTGCTAATGTAGAAACGTTATTAACAAAACTTGATCTTGCAGGTGTCGCTGTTTCAAGCGGATCGGCGTGTACGGCAGGATCAATAGAACCTTCACATGTATTAAGTGCCATGTTTGGAAAAAATGCTGATGAAAGTCGTCACTCGATTAGAATTAGTTTCGGTCGTGACTTATCACTAGAACAAGTAAAAGAAGCAGGACAAATGATTGTTAAATCAGTCAGAGATCTTGTGAAAAATTAAGAGTTAAGGCGGTGTTTAACTTTTGGAGAAATCACCCAGTGAAACAAGGGTTATTGTAGGAATGTCTGGTGGCGTTGATTCCTCTGTCACTGCACTCTTACTGAAACAACAAGGATACGATGTAGTTGGTATCTTTATGAAAAATTGGGATGATACGGATGAAAATGGGGTATGTACAGCTACTGAAGATTATGAAGATGTAGCCAAAGTAGCGAGTCAACTTGATATTCCGTATTACTCGGTTAACTTCGAAAAAGAGTATTGGGATAAAGTATTTACGTACTTTTTAGATGAATACAAAGCAGGTAGAACGCCAAATCCAGATGTCATGTGTAATAAGGAAATTAAGTTCAAAGCTTTTCTTGACCATGCGATGAACTTAGGTGCAGACTATGTAGCTACAGGACATTATGCGCGAGTTGAACGTACTGAAAATGGTGTAAATATGTTAAGGGGTATTGATCGAAACAAGGATCAAACCTATTTTCTTAATCAATTAACACAAAAACAACTATCAAAAACTCTCTTCCCGTTAGGTGGTTTAACAAAACCTGAAGTTCGAGAAATTGCTAGAGAACATCATCTTGCTACGGCAGGTAAAAAAGATAGTACAGGGATTTGTTTTATTGGCGAACGTAACTTCAAAGAATTTTTGAGCCAATACTTACCGGCACAAAAAGGTGAAATTCGGACCGTTGATGGGGAATACAAAGGCATGCATGATGGTTTAATGTATTACACGAATGGTCAACGTCAAGGTCTTGGTATTGGAGGTCCTGGAGGTCCATGGTTTGTATCGGGCAAGGATTTAAAAAATAATATATTATATGTAGCTGAAGGAATTGACCATCCCTCATTAAAATCAGAAGGGCTGCTAGCCGAACAAATGAACTGGATTAATGGTATTCCAAAAGAGAAGGAATTAAAGTGTACGGCTAAATTTCGTTACAGGCAAGAAGACCATCCTGTACGAGTTATCATGACATCGGATACGGAAGTTAAAGTTATTTTTGATCAACCAGAGTGGGCAATTACACCTGGTCAAGCCGTTGTTTTCTATGATGGGGAAAAATGTCTCGGTGGTGGAACGATTAGTACAGTATTAAATCAAGAAACAAAAGTTAATATTGATTTTGTGAACTCAACAGTCATTTGATTGTTGAGTTTTTTAACACTTTTAGAAAGTAGAAAAATTTAGGTGCAACTAGCATAATCTTCTTCGATTAAGCATCAAGTTGTCGCGAAGGGAAGCCGTAGTGACACATTCTAGCCCTCTGTCTGTACCTTTTGGCCCCGCAATCGGCAAGCTTCCTTTAATTATTCACATATGGTCAGCCTTCGTCATTCAAACGACTTAATATATACACTTTTATCGAATGAATGAAGGTTTAAATTGCCTCGAATTTTTCTTTTAATCGACATCATTTGCAGTAAATTCCATGAAATCTTAACCTCATATTTGTTATACTGAAAAAAGACACTTGAACGGTAAGTTAGGAGGTCCAACGAATGGATGATAAAATATTAGAGGGTTTAGAGTTGATGAAAAACCATCAATTCGAAGAGGCCGCTTCTACATTTAATGATTTTATTGAGAAAAACCCTAAAGACCCGATTGGTTATACTAATTTTGGAAATCTGTTACTTGCGGCAAAACAGCCAGAACAATCTGTGTCCTTTTTTCATAAAGCTTTATTAATAGACGAAAATTATGCATCAGCGGCTTTTGGGTTGGGAAATGCTTTATTTGAATTAGAAAAGTACCGTGAAGCGACCCTCTTGTTCGAACGTGCGAACCAAAATGGGATCCATGAAGGTGATCTCTATTATATGCTAGGTCTTTCATATCATCATATCGATCAGGATGGAAAAGCCCTAGCTGCGTTTTTGCGTGCAATAGAACTTAATCCAAAAGACACGGATGCTAGATTTCAATATGGTCTGCTGCTCGCTCAAATGAATCAACTTGATTTAGCACGGAAGCAATTTGAACAAGTGGTTCATGATGATTCCACTCATTCAGATGCTTACTATAATCTCGGTGTTGTGGCTAATCGAAAGGGACGTCAACTAGAGGCGATGACCTATTTTAAACAAGCTATAGAAAATAATAAAGATCATATGCTTGCAGCATATGGATTGAAACAATTAGAGAATGAGATGAAGAAGGGATAGACGGCTTTTCATGAAGGTAGAAAATAATCATCAACCCGCATTGGATCTATTCTCCGAAGATCAAAAATATATCATCGGTGAGCCGATACGCTTAATCTTTCAAAATAGTGAAAATGGTTACACTGTACTTATTGTTAAAATTATTGAGACAAATGAACCGATTCAGGAAAAAGAGATCGGTGTCGTTGGATATTTTCCGTCTGTCCATCTCTATGAACGCTATCAATTTGTTGGAAAAATAAAGAATCATCCTCGATACGGGAAACAATATGAAATTCAGCATTTCCGAAAATGTCTGCCTCAAACGAAAGCGGGAATCATTCAATATCTATCCAGTGATCTATTTCCAGGGATTGGCACAAAAACGGCAGAAAAGGTCGTCGATACACTCGGTGAAAATACCATATCGATGATTCTGGAAAATCCTGATTGTTTGAGACAAGTGCCTAAATTACCTGAAGATAAAGCGATGTTCATCTATGAAACGTTAATGAAAAATCAAGGACTTGAAAAAATCCTGATTGCTCTTTCCGATTACGGTTTTGGTTCACAACTGGCAATGAAAATCTATCAAGCGTATGGAGATGTCACGTTAGATATTGTCCAGGATAATCCCTATCAACTCATTCAAGACATTGAGGGAATTGGGTTCCAAAGGGCAGATGAATTAGCGAAAAGTCTTGGCATTTCTGGAAATCACCCCTATAGATTACAGGCGGGATGTCTTTACTGGCTGAATGAAAATGCGATGAATGAGGGGCACGTTTTCTTAAATGAGAATGATTTAGTTGACTCAGTTAAAGGATTACTATCAACACAAGGCCATCAAATTGAAGACTCAGATCTGAGGCATGAAATTCGTATTTTAGAAGAAGAAGGTCGACTCGTAATAGAGGATGAAAATACCTATTTACCAGAATTATATTATGCGGAGAAAGGTATTGTATCCAATATAAAACGTCTTTCAGAACAAACCGACTATCAAAATGAATTTTCGGAAGCTGAATTTTTCTCTGCATTAGGTCGCATTGAAGAAAAATTAGGCATGCAATATGCATCTAGCCAAAAGGATGCCATCCAAAAAGCGATTCAATCTCCTATCTTGTTATTAACAGGTGGCCCGGGTACGGGAAAAACAACGGTCATCCAAGGTATTGTCGATACTTATGCAGATTTACATGGCGTTTCTTTAAATCCAAAAGATTACGATGAGGAGAATCCTTTTCCTGTATTATTAGTTGCGCCAACAGGTCGTGCAGCGAAACGAATGAGTGAATCGACGCAATTACCTGCAGTTACGATTCACCGGTTGCTAGGATGGAAAGGTGGATCGGGATATGAGCGAGATGAAAATAACCCTATCCAAGGAAAACTCATTATTGTCGACGAAATGTCCATGGTTGATATCTGGCTTGCTAATCAATTGTTAAAATCATTGCCAGATAAAATTCAACTTGTCATCGTTGGAGACGAAGATCAGTTGCCATCAGTCGGACCCGGTCAAGTTTTAAAGGATTTATTAAAATCAGGAGCCATTCCAATTGTTCGATTAACCGATATTTATCGTCAATCTGAAGGATCTTCCATCATCGATCTTGCGCATACCATTAAACAAGGACATGTTCCAAAAGATATAGGAAAACAAAGGGAGGACAGAAGCTTTTTCTCATGTCCACCATCTCAAATCGTGAATGCCATTCGTCAAGTTTGTGAGAGTGCGATTAAAAAAGGATATACGACTAAGGATATCCAAGTTTTAGCGCCAATGTATCGGGGAAATGCGGGTATTGAAGCCATTAATGAGTCACTCCAAGAATTATTTAATCCTCCTTCTGAACAAAAGCGAACGCTTCAATTTGGGGACCGACTATTTCGTATCGGTGATAAAGTGCTTCAACTTGTAAATAATCCGGATGATCAAGTTTTTAATGGTGATATTGGTGAGATTGTCGCTATTTTCACAGCGAAGGAAACAACTGATCATGAAGAAACTGTTGTCGTTTCGTTTGATGGTATTGAGGTTTCGTATTTAAAACGAGATCTTGGTCAATTGACACTTGCCTATTGTTGTTCAATTCATAAATCACAAGGTAGTGAGTTTCCAATCGTCATTCTTCCTGTTGTTAAAAGTTATCGGCGCATGTTGAAAAGGAATTTACTTTACACGGCAGTCACGCGAAGTAAAGAATTTTTAATCCTTTGCGGAGATATCGAGGCTTTTACGTATGCCATCGAAAAGCGAACCAATGAGAATAGAAACTCACATCTGGCTGATAAATTAAAAGAAAGATTAAACGTGTCAAATGACACTGACATCGTCATTAAGGAAGACGATGACCTACCTTTTCCTATAGAAGAAGATGATATTCCATTTCCACTTCCTGATGAAAATAGGAATGAATCATCATCATCCAAAATAGAAGACATTGAATCTTCCGTTTTATCTGCTGAAGTAAAATCAAAACATGTATAAATTTAAGTAAATTGGACATCCTGTGATTACTATCGTCGTACCGTTAGATAAAGTGAAACTTCCACCAGTGGGGGGGTTCATCATCCTCCGCTGATAGAAAGTTTGAACCAATCGGACCTTTACGGGCAGTTGATCTCCCACCTATCTTCTTTGACTACTCATAATCTTGAGGTGGGGTCTTACTGCCCGTTAAGGCGGGATAAAGAGGTGGATCGCAAGATGAAATGTCCAAACTGTTCAAGTTCTAATCTTGGGAAAATAGGCATGAACCAATATTACTGCTGGAATTGTTTTATAGAACTAACACTGATCGGAGGAAATCTATCACTCAACCAAGTCGAGGAAGATGGATCACTTACCACACTTGACGATTTGTTTGATGAGAATCAATTGAAAGCAGAGAATAATGGTTTTTAAATAAAGGGAATAACATAGTATGGAAAAAAATCGGTGTGTGAACACCGATTTTTTTGCTTGCCCATCGTTTGTGTCTTTAATTTAAGTGCGTGTTCAAAAAGGTGACAAATTAGAAGCAAGAAGATCAAGGCGGCGCTGTTTTGAGGACCGGCATTCCACATGATGTGGTAGCTTCAACGTTGCTCACAGGACGTGAGCGATTTTAGTTGAAGATCCTCTTGTATCCACTACATGAGGACCGGAAAAACGAGCGGGCGCCGAGATTCGTAGCTTATCATTTGGTGCCTTTTTGAACAACCTCTTTAAAGGATGTTAATTGATCGCATCACTCGGAGTAAAACATCATCTTCTTTTTTAAGAAGTGGAAGCTATCCTCCGTACATGAGTGGAAACTTATTTTTGTTTTGTACATATAAAGGCGTCTTTTGGCAAAAATAAACTATGGAGGGGATCAACTATGGTAAAATGGTCATCGCTAGAATGGCTCAAACGTCTCGCTATTTTACTCTTTATATTTTTAAATTGCTATGTATTTTATCGTTTAATACCGTTTCTATCCGATATTTTTCACTTTATAACTAAAATACTTTTTCCATTTGTCGTAGCCGCCCTAATTAGTTATTTATTGCACCCCATTGTTAAATTACTACATAGGAATGGTATACCAAAGACCGTGGCGATTCTTTTAATATATGTGGTTTTTTTTGGTTTAGTAGGTCTTGGATTATACAAAGGATTTCCAATATTAATTAAAGAATTAAGGGGATATGATTACGAATTATCCCAATACGGAACGATGTACCATCATCAAGTGGATCACGTCTATGACTCAACGCCAGAAGCTGTTCATCATCATGTTAATCATTTTGTGGCTAACCTCGAACATGAGCTAGATGGTTTTGTTAAAAGAGCGTTATCGGCATTATCTTGGTTTTTTCATTCATTTCTTACGTTATTGATTATACCTTTTTTATCCTTCTATTTTCTAAAAGATATTGAACAGATTGGTAAAGTATGTAAGGAGCTTTTGCCTGAACGATTGGCTCATTCTTCAAAAAAAATACTGTTTGAAATTGACGATTCCTTAGGAAAATATATTCGAGGACAACTTTATGTTTGTGCGATACTTGCATTGATTGCGTTCTTTGGTCTATGGATTTTAAAAATACCGTATCCAATGGTTTTTGGAGCATTTGTTGGTATAACCGATATCATTCCGTATTTTGGCCCATTAATAGGCGCTATTCCAGTTGTCTTTATGGCTACAATGATTTCAGTTAAGAAAGTGATCTTTGTTTTACTATTAATCGGTATCATTCAGTTATTAGAAGGGAATGTGATTGAACCTCTCGTCGTGGGGAAGAGTGTTGAAGTTCATCCGTTACTGATTGTGCTTTCGCTAATTATTGGCGGAGAAATAGGTGGAGTTGTTGGAATGTTGTTTGCAGTTCCAGCTTTCATTGTTCTTCGTGTCATAATTAAAAGTTACAGGCAAACGAGAGCGTTGACAAAATAAATTCGACTCACCTATAATATCGTTTGGATACTCTTGTTGAATTATGATAGAATGGCACTATATGTAGAGAATGAATGAGTATATCATAGATAGAAATGTTGTCAAACAAAAGTTCGTTACTGTCAAAAAGAGGAACCAAAAAATTCTCTGTTTGTTGAAAACATTTAAGGTGATAAGGCGTAAGCGAATGCTTTCGTCCCTTCATTGGAGAACGGGATGAAGGCTTTTTTACTATTATTCCTTGATGATAAAAATATGGAGACTGACCCCGCGTCATGTAGTGTTAAATAGGTTTTGGAGGTATTTTAAATGAAACATTTTAGTTCGGCAAAAATTAGACAAATGTATCTCGATTTTTTTAAACAAAAAGGTCATAAAGTTGAACCGAGTGCATCTTTGATTCCTGTAAATGATCCATCCCTACTTTGGATTAATAGCGGTGTTGCAACATTAAAAAAGTATTTTGATGGGACCGTTATACCTGAAAATCCGAGAATCGTCAATGCTCAAAAAGCGATTAGAACAAATGACATTGAAAATGTTGGGAAAACGGCAAGACATCATACGTTTTTCGAGATGCTTGGAAACTTTTCTATTGGTGATTATTTCCGTGAAGAAGCTATTGCATGGGCTTGGGAATTATTAACTTCAGATCAGTGGTTCAGCATGCCAAAAGACAAATTATTTGTTACGGTCTATCCTGAGGACAAAGATTCGTATAATTGTTGGATTAAACTTGGCGTTTCACCAGATCATATTATTCTATTGGATGATAATTTTTGGGAAATCGGAGAAGGCCCTTCTGGACCTGACACAGAAATCTTTTTCGACCGTGGAACAGCCTATGATCCAGAAAATTTAGGGATCAGACTGTTACAAGAAGATATAGAAAATGATCGCTATATTGAAATCTGGAATATTGTATTGTCTCAATTTAATGCGATCCCATCCCTTCCAAGAAATGAATACCCTGAATTACCTAAAAAGAATATTGATACAGGAATGGGATTCGAACGTATGGTATGTGTTCTTCAAGAGGCCGATACCAACTATGATAGTGATTTATTCATGCCCATCATTCATGAAGTTGAACGTCTGTCGAAAACAAAATATCGCACTGGAAATAAAGCGGATGACATGGCCTTCAAAGTTATTGCTGACCATATTCGAACCGTGACATTTGCCATTAGTGATGGGGCGCTCCCGTCTAATGAAGGAAGAGGATATGTACTTCGACGGTTACTCAGAAGAGCTGTGCGATATGCCCTTCAGTTGAATATTAAGGATCCGTTTATGTACAAGTTAGTCCCAATCGTTGGTCGTATTATGAAATCATTCTACCCTGAAGTCGAAAAAAATGCCGAGTTCATTCAAAAAGTGGTACGTACTGAAGAGGAACGTTTCCATGAAACCCTTACTGAAGGTATAACTATTTTAGAAGGTATGATTGATACAGCAAAAGAAAATAACGAAACAAAGCTTTCTGGAAAAAATATCTTTCGTTTATATGATACCTTTGGATTTCCTGTCGAGCTTACGGAAGAATATGCTAGAGAAAAAGGCCTAGAGGTGGATCATGAAGGATTTGAAAAAGAAATGGCCCAACAAAGATCTCGCGCCAGAGAAGCTAGACAAGATCAAGGGTCTATGCATGTCCAAAGTGAACTTCTTGGGTCAATTAATGTACCTAGCCAGTTTGTAGGATATGATCATTTGACTACCTCTTCGACATTAAATGTTCTTATTCAAGGCGATCAGAAAGTAGACTCAGCGGAACAAGGTGAAGAAATTCTCACTTTCTTCGATCAAACACCGTTTTATGCAGAAAGTGGTGGTCAAGTTGCGGATCAAGGTCAATTTGTCAATGATTCAGCAATATTAGAAGTTAAATCTGTGCACAAAGCACCGAATGGTCAAAATATGCATACGCTCCTTGTGAAACAAGGTTCTGTTCACACTGGGGATGTTTTTAAGGCTGTCGTTGACAGGAAAAAACGTTTAAATACAGAAAAAAACCATACATCAACACATTTGCTTCATCAAGCATTGAAAGATACCTTAGGAACTCATGTGAATCAAGCGGGGTCTCTTGTGACACCTGACCGACTTCGTTTTGACTTCTCTCATTTTGGACAAATTACTGAAGAAGAATTACAAACGATTGAACGAATCGTTAATGAAAAAATTTGGGATCAACTTCAGGTTAACATTTCTGAGAAACCGATTGAAGAAGCTAAGGCAATGGGGGCAATGGCTCTCTTCGGGGAAAAATATGGAGACATTGTCCGAGTCGTACAAGTAGGGGATTACAGCTTAGAACTATGTGGAGGCTGTCATGTTACAAATACAGCCTTCATCGGTCAATTTAAGATCGTGTCCGAAAGCGGCATTGGTGCAGGGACTAGAAGAATTGAAGCTGTAACAGGACAAGCAGCCTATGAATTTGTAAATAAGGAGATTTACACGCTTGATGAAGGTGCTAAGCTCTTGAAAACGAATCGGGAGCATGTTCCAGATAGAATCACACTTCTTCAGAGACAAATGAAAGAGCTGGAAAAAGAAAATAATGCATTATCAGCAAAAATCAGTCAATCTCAAGCTGGTGATTTAATTCATTCTGTCACAGAGCAAGATGGTATTCCATATCTTGCTAAGCAAGTGTCGGTTTCAGATATGAACCAACTTAGAACGATGGTGGATCAACTAAAAAACAAATTACAATCGGGTATTATCCTGCTTGCTGCAAGCCACGAAGGTAAAGTTAGTCTTGTATGTGGCGTATCCAAAGATCTAATCGAAAAAGGTTTCCATGCTGGTAAAATTATAAAAGAAGCAGCTTCCCGTTGCGGTGGTGGCGGAGGAGGTCGTCCTGATATGGCACAAGCAGGCGGTAAAAACCCGGATAAAATACAAGAAGCTTTAAATAGTGTCTCAGAATCCATTAAGGACGCGGCCAAAATCAAGTAATAGTTTCTAATCATTGTGGTGAAAACCATCTAATGATAAAAACATGATTGGGTACGGTAGGATTAATAAAAATTGTTTCACCTGGGGGATGATGAATTGGACAAAACCATGAAGTTCAATTTTAATGAAGAAGATAAACATGATGCGCGTGAAGTATTATTTCAAGTGTACAATGCCCTTCAAGAAAAAGGATACAATCCAATTAATCAAATTGTAGGTTATTTACTTTCCGGTGATCCAGCCTATATCCCAAGGCATAAAGATGCAAGAAAACTTATACGTTTGATTGAAAGAGATGAGATTATAGAGGAACTGGTTACAGCGTATCTTAATGAAAAACGAGAGGACTAAGATATATCAATGAGAACGATGGGTCTTGATTTCGGCAGTAAGACCATAGGTGTAGCGATTAGCGATGCTCTTGGTTTTACAGCTCAAGGAATTGAAACAATACATTATGAACAACATAATAAACACGTCATTGACGAAAGATTAACGAGTTTAATCAAAACGTATGAAGTCAACAAGGTGGTTGTTGGATTACCAAAAAATATGAATGGAACGATTGGCCCCACTGGTGAAGCATGTCAAACTTTTGCAGAACGAATCAGAAAAAAATACCACTTACCAGTTGAGCTTTGGGATGAACGTTTAACGACAATGGCGGCTGAGCGAATGCTAATAACAGCAGACGTGAGTCGAAAAAAAAGAAAAAAAGTAATTGACAAAATGGCGGCGGTCTTGATTCTGCAAAGTTATCTTGATCGGCATGGCATGAAAGGATGAATAACAATGCATGAACACCATAATCACGAACATGGACACGAAGAAGAACTAGAAAGAATTATAATTCCAGACCCAGACACAGGAGAAGACCATCTTTTTGATATTCTTTTTACGTTTGACGTAAATGAAACGAATAAATCATATATGGTTGTTACACCTTCTGAAGCAGCAGATGATGAAGATGATGAACAAGAAGTTTTTGGTTTTAGGTATGAAGAGAAAGATGATGATTTTAAACTATTTCCAATAGAAACTGACGCTGAATGGGAAATGGTCGAAGAAATGATTAATACATTCTCTGAATAGAGCGAAGAGGATCATACGGGGAGCATGATCATGACAAAGCCCCATTATAATCCTTCTTGTGCAAATTTAACGTTAGGGGAAGGCATCCTTGTGTAGCTCACAGGAGCCTTTTCTCTTGGTTTAATTTTTTATACATCTATTCGTTACCTTGTATGGCTGAAAGGAGTTCAAGTTTTGTCGAATGCCGATCAAAATTCAAAAAATCGATATCGTAAAAAGTTTATTATCATTCTTTCGTGTTTCTTTGTTATTGCAGTCCTTCTCGGATCAGGAATGGCCTATTTTTATCATTCAATGAAACCTGTGCAAGTATCGAATAAAAAGGAAAAATTAATTACCATCCCACCCGGGGCAACAACACAAGACATTGGTAAAATCCTAGAAAAAGAAGGTCTTATTCGTCATGCGTGGTTATTCAAGTATTATGTGAAATATGAACATGTGAACGGTTTTATTGCAGGCTCTTATTTTCTGTCACCTTCTATGACATCTAGACAAATCATTTCAGATATCCACCAAGGGAGGCAAAAATATAAACACGTTCTGGTTATACCTGAAGGTTTGTGGTTAAAAGATATCGCACCTAGAATTGCTCAAGTTACAGGTGAAAGCAGCAAACATATTCTTCGTTTAATGAGTGATAAAAGGTATATTAAGACACATTATATGACGAAGTATCCATTTTTATCACAAGATATTCTACGAAAGGGGATTAAATATCCACTTGAAGGATACCTATTTCCTGCGACTTATCGGTTTCAGAAAGACAAAGTCACACTCGATGATGTCATTAATAAAATGCTGTCAGCATCAAAGACTGTTTATGAACCATACATAGACCAAATTAAGAAAAGCGATCTAGGTTCCTTGCATAAAGCCTTAACTCTTGCATCAGTCGTCGAAGCAGAAGCAGGAGATTATAAAGCGCAGCAACAAATTTCTAGTGTTTTTGAAAATCGAATTAAAAAAAATATGCACTTACAAAGTGATGTAACAGTAGCATATGCATACCAAGATCACCTGAATCGAGTGTTTTATCATCAATTAGAAATAGAGTCTCCTTATAACACGTATCACATTAAAGGTCTTCCTATTGGTCCTATCAATAATCCGGGTGAAAAATCATTAAAGGCTGTTCTAAATCCAATAAATACAAAGGCGTTGTTCTTTTATGCTAGACCGAATGGCCAAATTCTATTTGCAAACTCTTACAAGGATCATGAAGCTATAGTTAACAAGTACAAACATGAATGGGAATCTCAATAAGGTGAAATTTCAATCAGAGGGTATATGGTTTATCTGCCCTTTTAAGCGGGATAAATTAACCATTATGCCTGAAAGGGGCGAGTGAAAACTGGATTATGAAGTGCTATCAAGCTACATTGCCTCCTTTGTACCAGGCGATGATGTAGCTATTGAAAGAATTGAGAAAGAGGCAAGAGAGCGTGGCATCCCCATTATGCAGCGTGAATCCATGGCTTTTTTACAACAATTGATTCGTTGGTTAGGGCCAAAACGTATTTTGGAAATTGGTACTGCGGTAGGTTTCTCAGCCATTAAAATGCATTTATCTAATAGAGAGCCTATTATTTACACGATTGAGCGAGATGAGGCGATGTACCAAGAAGCTTGTGAAAATGTGAAGAATTTAAAACTTGAAGAAGCTATACACCCTATTTTTGGTGATGCAGTTGAACTATTCAGTGAAATAAAAAATAACGGACCTTTCGATTTAATTTTTATTGATGCTGCAAAAGTTCAGTACCAAAAGTTTTTTGATTTATATTCCCCACTTTTAGCTGATGGGGGGACCATCGTTTCCGATAATATCTTATTTCATGGTCTTGTGATTGAGCCTGACAACTTGGAAAATAGACGTGCAAAACGGCTTGGGCGAAAGATGGATCAATTTAATCAATGGTTAAGCAAACAGGATGAGTATTCAACTGTTTTTCTTACATTGGGAGATGGACTTGCAATTAGTACAAAAAAGAGCGGCAAAGAGTTTAAAGTTAAAGCTTAATTAGAAAGGAAGGACGGAATGGATAGAAAGCCGATTATTATAGGTGTTGCTGGAGGATCTGGTTCAGGTAAAACAACCGTAGCAAGGGAGATATGCCGAAGCTTTCCTAAGCAATCCGTCGCTGTTCTGGAACAGGATGCTTATTATAAAGCACAGGATGAAAAATCTATGGAGGAACGTCTTCTAACCAACTATGATCATCCATTTGCCTTCGATAATGACCTCCTTATTGAACATATTCAGAAGCTCCTTCAATTCAAGTCCATTGAAAAGCCAGTATATGACTATACAGTACACACAAGATCTGATAAAATTATTCCTGTCGAACCAAAAGATGTCATCATTTTGGAGGGCTTTCTCATTCTTGAAGATGAGAGACTCCGTAACTTAATGGATATCAAGGTTTTTGTTGATACGGATTCCGATTTACGGATCATCAGACGAATACTTCGTGATACGGAGGAGCGTGGGCGGACATTACAATCGGTTATTAACCAATATTTAAATGTCGTTAGACCGATGCATCTTCAATTTGTTGAGCCAACCAAACGTTATGCGGATATCATCATTCCAGAAGGTGGCCAAAACTTGGTTGCGATTGACTTAATGGTGACCAAAATAAGATCTGTGCTTGAATCAGTTGATTCCTTTTCATAAAGGATTTACACTAAATAGACATTCAATATTCAATTAAGAGGTTCATTTAAACAAACTTAACGATAACTGTGTTATTTAGAAGATTGAGAGGGGATTTCATTATGGCTGAAAAAAAAATGCACTATATGACAGCTGAAGGTAAAGCAAAACTTGAACAGGAATTAGAACATTTAATCACCGAAAAAAGAAAAGAAGTTGTTGAAAGAATTAAAATCGCTCGTAGTTTTGGTGATCTCTCAGAGAACTCTGAATATGATGCGGCAAAAGATGAACAAGCCTTTGTTGAATCACGTATTGCACAACTTGAACAAATGATTCGCGATTCGGTTATTATTGAAGATGATGAATCAACAGATGTTGTGAAGATAGGTAAATCAGTTACATTTAAAGAATTACCTGATGGGGATGAAGAAACATACACGATCGTTGGTAGTGCTGAATCTGATCCTTTTGAAGGTAAAATTTCTAATGATTCACCAATGGCGAAAAGTTTAATTGGACTTTCTGTCGGTGAAGAAGTGAGCGTTTCAACTCCTGGTGGCGACATTCGTGTGAAAATTGTTTCAGTCAAATAAAGTCAAACTTCCATAAGTAGGGGTTTTTCGACGCACAGGATGTGCTAGTGCAGGCGTTACGACAGGACGTCGCGTTTTTAGCCTACGTTATCCCCCACTGATGGAAAGCTTGAACCAATCGGACCTTTACAGGCAGTTGATCAGTCGAGTAAAGTCTTGCTCTGCACGAATGAGCTAGAAATGAACTTTTCCATTATCACTTATTAATAAAGAAGATCCGTTAACATTGAATGACGAAAGAAGGTCATTCAGTCTAAACGGATCTTTTCTATTTAGTATAGTTGTCGAATCGTCCCATAAGAGTTTAGCCTCTGTATGAAAAATTAAATGAATTTAGTCACCACAAAGCATCATAACATTGGAAATTGGCTCAGGGTTGTTTGATAGTAATTTTCTTTATCATCTGTTATTAGAAATTCATAGATGATTTTCTCAGCGACTTCTGTGAAAGTCTTTGTTGACCCATCGAAAAATAAAACCTTTAATTGCATCGTTTTCCGATCATAACCAATGGTATCGAAGCTCGTCAATTCGGAAAGTGCTCGATTAAAAGTGGTATAATTCATAACCATTTCCCTCCCTGTACATAACATATTATAGATCATATGCTTTATTTCCTGCTATATGCCAAAAAAAGTGTTTATTAGACAATAATTTTATATTTTTCTATTTAATCGCTATAATAAGAAGTTGTTCAAAAAGTCACCAAATGATAAGCTGCGAATCTCGGCGTTAGCTTGTTTTTCCGGTCCTCATGTAGTAAAAACCTACATTCCGGTCCTCAAAACAGCGCCGCCTTGATCTTCTTGCTTCTAATTTGTCACCTTTTTGAACACGTACTTTAAGAAGTTGTTCAAAAAGTCACCAAATGATAAGCTGCGAATCTCGACGCCCTCTTGTTTTTCATGTCCTCATGTAGTGGATACAAGAGAATCGCTGGCTAAAATCGCTCACGCTGGCGCCTGAAGCTACCACATCATGTGGAATGCCGGTCCTAAGGAACTGCGCCGTTCTTATTCTTAGCCTTCCGACGCCCAGGACGGGCTAGTTCTGGCGTTTCTTGCAGGATGCCAGCGTACTTAGCCAGTAACCCTTCTAATTGTCACTTTTTTAACCACGCGCTATAATAAAGAGATGTAAAAACTTGAATGTAGTGAACTCATTTGCATATATTAAGAGTATTAGTTATGGTCAATTTAGAATTAAAAGAATTTTTCTATGTTAGGCGGTCATGATTCTCTCTAATGAGACGAAAAACTTATAAGTATTTCATCGATAGTTAATCATCGATCAAAAGGATTACTTTATTTCATTAATATTCTAAACTATTAATCTTAAGTCTGTACCCTTATGAAGTGGTACAATAAGATTATTACGATTCAAGGAGGACATCGTTTATGAGAACGGACAAGTCTCCATCGCGTTCTTCTAGACATAAAAGAACGTCTGATCGAGCATTAAAATGGTCGATTTCCATTGTTTCAATCTTAATTCTTGCTGTAGGTTGTATATTCGTAGCCATGTTATTAAAAACATCAAGTGAAGAAGCTGCACCTACACACCAACAAGTGAATGATAAACACATTAGCTCTAATAATAAAGATACAAAAAATGACTCATCAAGTAAAAATGATGACAATCGAGTATCAAATAATCCAGATGAAAGTACAATAAATAGTTCAGACACCACCAATGAAGAATCAAATGAAGAAACAAATGATAAATCTTCAGAAGAACATGTAACATCATACGATGAAGGGACGGCGGACTGGAATGCTCAGATTAAAGCCATGTCAGAGGCTACTGGAATACCTGAATCAAATATGACAGTATACTGGCTTGGTAATGGAGGAGGTCCAAATAGTTCACTTGGTCGAGTGGCACCTAAAGATGCCCCAAGTCAAAAATATGTTGTACACCTTGAGTATAAAAAAGGAAAATGGGAAGCTGAGAGTGTAAAAAAACCTTCTGAATAATCGAAAAAGATGCCTTTTTTTGAGGGCATCTTTATTTATATTAAGTCTTAATTTATTTTGAAGGGGTGATCAGGATATTTTTGAATCTATTCTTTATCCAATCCAGGAAAAGTCACATGGACTTTGAAAAAGGATATTTTATCAATGTCGATAAATCCTACAACTTGATGTTAGGTGGATGTAACCATATAATGAATGAATCATAGTAATATAATAATCATAGAAAGAGGTTTGTAATGAAAATAGGACTTATTGGAGCAATGGAAGAAGAAATTGAAATACTAAAACAAAAACTTGAAAATCGGATGGAAAAAGAGATATTAGGTAACAAACGATATACAGGCCAGATCGGACCTTTTGATATTGTATTATTACAATCAGGTATCGGCAAGGTAAACGCAGCCATTGGTACAACATTACTTATACACGAAGAGAAGCCAGATTACATTATTAATACGGGTTCAGCGGGCGGTTTTAATCAGACACTAAACGTTGGCGATGTTGTGATATCATCAGAAGTTCGTTATCATGATGCTGATGCAACAGTCTTCGGTTATGAATATGGGCAGATACCTCAAATGCCACCCAGCTTTGAACCTCATCCTTTTCTTGTATCGATAGCAGAGAAAGCAGCTAAGCACAATCACACCATTCAAGCTATAAAGGGATTAATCGCAACTGGAGATTCATTCATGTCTGACGGAGAACGCGTAGACTTTATAAAATCCAAATTTCCATCGATTCAAGCTTGTGAGATGGAAGCGGCAGCCATTGCACAGGTTTGTTACCAGTTTCATGTTCCTTTTGTTATTATTCGATCCCTTTCAGATATTGCAGGAAAAGATGCTAATATCTCGTTTGATCAATATTTAGTAACTGCAGCTAAACATTCAGCAGAATTAATATTATCTATGTTAGAGGAGTTGAAAGAACATGCCTAAAAAAATGAATGTAGAAAGCTTCAATTTAGATCATACAAAAGTTAAAGCGCCTTATGTCAGGCTTGTTGGAGTGACTCAAGGTGAACATGGGGATAAGATCTATAAGTACGATGTTCGCTTTTGCCAACCTAACAAAGAGCACATGGATATGCCAGGACTTCATTCACTTGAACATTTAATGGCGGAGTTTATTCGTAATCATATTGATAATATATTCGATGTGGGTCCAATGGGATGTCAAACAGGATTCTATGTTTCAATTCTCAATAATGATAGTTATGAAGCTATCCTTCAAGCTTTAGAGAAAACGTTAAATGACGTTCTAACAGCTACAGAGGTACCTGCTTGTAATGAAATTCAATGCGGTTGGGCTGCGAGCCATAGTTTAGAAGGAGCACAAGCCATTGCAAAAAAAATGCTTGAACATAAATCTGAGTGGACGGAAGTGTTCGCTTAAAAAAGTAGGATGAGGGAAAATGACAGTCTATCATCGTGTACATGAGCTGATTGGACATACGCCGTTGCTAAAAATAACGGCGTTTCCACTTCCAAAAGATGTTCATATTTACGCGAAACTTGAAATGTTTAACCCCGGTGGTAGTATTAAAGATCGTCTTGGTTTGGCATTTATAAATGATGCTATAAAGAATGGTAAAGTACAGCCTGGAGGTACAATAATCGAACCTACGGCTGGAAATACAGGTATCGGTATTGCGCTAGCCGCCATCGGTCAAGGTCTTCACGTTATCTTCTGTGTTCCAGAGAAATTTAGTGTTGAAAAGCAAGAACTTATGCAAGCTCTTGGTGCAAAAATTGTTCATACTCCGACCTCAGAAGGCATGCAAGGTGCCATTAACAAAGTAAATGAATTATTGAAAGATATACCTAATTCTTATTCTCCGCAGCAATTCTCTAATTTTGCCAATCCAAAAGCCTATTACGATACTTTAGGTCCAGAGTTATGGAATGATCTAAATGGAAAAATAAATATTTTTATAGCTGGTGGTGGAACCGGGGGTACATTCATGGGTGTAGCAGAATATCTTAAAGAGAGAAATCCAAGCATTAAGACGATGATCGTCGAACCAGAAGGGTCTATATTGAATGGCGGACCAAAAGGTAGCCACCGAACAGAAGGCATTGGAATGGAATTTATACCCCCATATCTTAAAACCAACTATTTCGATAAAATTTATACGATTAAAGATGATGAAGCATTCAAACGTGTACAGGATTTAGCTAATAAAGAGGGATTGCTCGTGGGAAGTTCATCAGGTGCTGCATTTCATGCTGCTTTGAAAGAAGCACAAGTGTCTCCTAAAGGAACAAACATTGTCACTGTTTTTCCAGACTCAAGTGAACGTTATTTAAGTCAAAATATTTATCGAGGAGAAAAATAAAATGAGACCTAAAACGAAAATGATTCATGCAGGAATTACAGGAGATAAATTAACTGGGGCTGTATCCGTACCTATCTATCAAGTGAGCACATATGAACAAGAAGCAGTTGGAAGGCATAAAGGCTATGAGTATTCTCGTACACAAAATCCCACACGTTTTGCTTTAGAAACTTTAATAAAAGACCTTGAAGGTGGCAGTGCGGGTTATGCTTTTGCATCTGGAATGGCAGCCATAAGTGCCGTAATGATGCTTTTTAAGAGTGGCGACCATATTATTTTAACGGATGATGTTTATGGAGGAACCTATAGGGTGATCTCAAAAGTATTTAGTCAATTCGGCATCGATGCAACATTTGTTAATACAAGTGATAGAAAAGCCATTATTTCAGCCATTCAGGTAAATACGAAGGCCATTTATCTTGAAACACCGACGAATCCGTTACTAAAAATTACAGATATAAAAGCAGTCTCTAATCTCGCTCATGAACGAGATTTACTGTTAATTGTAGACAATACATTTAGTACACCATACTGGCAGCAACCGCTAGTTCACGGAGCAGATATTGTTGTTCATAGTGCGACTAAATACCTTGGAGGCCATAGTGACGTTGTTGCAGGATTAGTCGTTGTCAATTCAGAGAAACTTGCACAGGATCTTCATTTTATTCAAAATTCAGTTGGAGGCATCTTAGGTCCTCAAGATGCCTGGCTCCTTATTCGAGGTATCAAAACACTTGGCATTCGAATGGAAGCCATTGAAGCGAATGCAAAAAAATTGGCCACATACCTTGACCAACATCCACGAGTGAGTAAAGTGTATTATCCAGGTTTGGAAAATCATATAGGTCACGATATACAGACTAAACAGGCCCAGGGGTATGGAGGTATGATCAGTTTCGATGTTGGATCCGAGGAGCATGTTAATCATGTATTAAAACGACTTAAATATTTCACATTAGCTGAAAGTCTTGGTGCAGTTGAAAGTTTAATTTCAGTTCCAGCAAAAATGACTCATGCTTCTATTCCAAAAAATATTCGCCATAAACTCGGAATAACTGATGGTCTCATCCGGATATCAGTCGGCATTGAAGATGGGGATGATTTAATTGAAGATCTCTCCAAAGCACTTGATTAAAATTTAAAAGCAATCCTTCCTTCAAATGAAGGAAGGATTAAACTTAAATTGTTTTTGGTTTCCGAACAAAACACATAATAGCCGCAATCAAAAATAAGATTCCAACCAATAGCCCAATACCAACAGACAAGATGACTGTAATAAGAGCGGCGATAATAAGTAGTGTTCCTGCCAATTTTGGTTTTTTATTACCTTTAATAAAGAAAATAGCAACAAGTGCGATAATAAACCCAAGAATACCTGATAGAATTAATGAAGTACCTAGCATGTGTACAGCTTGAACCATATCGTCAGCTGTAATGGATGCATTGTTTGTCGCATTACTCTGTTTGATCAGGTCTTGTAATTCTTGTGTGTTTTTAAGTGTTTTAGCAAAAATACCAAAAATAAAGATCATAAGGGCGATAATCATGCCCAGTATCGTTAGCGTCAATTCACCTGTTCTCTTGATCATATTATAACCTCCTTTATAGTGCGTGTTCAAAATGGTGACAAATGAAAAGGGTTACTGGCTAAGTAAGCTGGCATCCTGCCAGAACGCCAGTACTAGCCCGTCCTGGGCGTCTAGGCAGAGCGGCACAAGTTTTTCTTAGGACTGACATTCCTCGCGTTGTGGTAGCTTCGGCGCCAGCAACAGGACGTAAACGTTTGTAGCTTGCGATCCTCTTGTATTCGCTACATGAGGACTGGAAGAATAAGCGGGCGCCGAGATTCGTAAGTTATCATTTGGTGACTTTTTGAACAACCTCTTATAAAATGACCTTATAACTATTCATATGTTATGTATGCAAATTATTGAACTTCAATCTCATGTTACCATGATTCTAAAAAGTTTGGAACACAAGCTAGTAACATTTACTAGTTTTAACCTTTTCAAAATCATGTTAAAGTAGGTCTGGAGGGATAGAGATATGAATATAGAGCGTCGAAATTTAGAATTAAAAGTATTAGATTACCAACGTCTAAGTTTTATCTTTACCTTTCTCAGTGCATTTTTATATTCGGGAACTGTTATCCCATTTGAAGGGAAGACCGAAGGTAAAGTTGAAATATTAATGGTTAGCAGTCTAGTCGGCATTATATTGGCCCTTTTCACATATTGGCGTATGAGAGTCGCTAAAAATAAATTAAATGAAATCTAAAAGCACTTACTTTACTGCTAGAGAGTAAGTGCTTTTTGCACTTTAAGAAAGTATAAAAATTTAAGGGTACAAAGTATGAGTGCGGGCTTAGGCCGCTGTCTGCGCCTTATCGGCTCCTAAGTAGGCAAGTTTCTTTAGTCTATAACCAAACATGATGTTATTAGAAAGCAGGTTTCAGAAAAAAATGGGAAAAATCGATTTATGGGCTTTACATTCGAAAATGACAAAGGTATACTTTAATTGAAAGATCACTAATTCATCTAAAGGAGGTAATGAAAATGTTATTAAATAATGTAAACAGAATGTCTATACTTTTAGCAACTGAATATCATTTTTCATTGACCACCTCGCGGATGGCTATTGTTTGTGATCAAACTGAACGGTAACCAACAGTCATTTAACTGTTAAATAAAAGCCGCAGGTCGCGTAGTACGCCTGCGGTCTTTTTACGCCTTTTTTAATAAAAGACGATCAATGAGGTTGTACTTCTCGTTGATCGTTTTTTTCTTACCCGAGTATATAAAGTGGAGTAGCCCTAGCCGGCCTTCCTTTTATATAAATATATAAATCTTCATAAAAGGAGCGGACATAACTATGGACCCAATTGTAACAAGACTATCGACTAAAGTAAAAAAAGGTAAACAATCATTCTTGTAACAAATTAATAAGAAGGAAGGGGATTTCGTTGTATAAAATCCAGCTATTTGCGATCACCCTCACGGTAACAGTGAATAAACAAAAGACTGATCTAACGAAGAAGTATCATCATGACCAACGTGTCAAACAGTTAAAAGAAGAAATGCTTCAAAAACGTTTAAAACAAATGCCACATATTTAATTTGACCGTCATTCTATCGAGATAAAAAGGAGGAAATCATGAAATGATGAAATTAAACGAACTAAACAAAGGGATGAAACCTTGGTTTGTAGAGGATACACATTTTTTATGACTAAATCAAAGTAAAGAAGGGAGGGATCGGTATGTTTAAACTTCACTTATTTATCGTTACCCTTACCATTTCTATAAAGCACCGTAACGCTGTAGAACGATATCAAGATGAGAAAAGAATGAAAGAATTGAAAGAAGAGGTTCTTCAGAAACAATTGAGAAATGGGTTCCAAAATTTTTATTAAAAATTTTTTTGGATGGTCGTTGATCTAACTTTTTGGCTTATATCATCATAATAGAAACGGTTAAATAATTAATTGTCTATAGGTTATCATGCATGAGCTGAAAAAGGTTATGACGAAACGTCATCCATAAAAGTAACCATATAAAAAAGTCTTGTTGTGCTTCATATAAAAGTACAGTAAGACTTTTTTTATTTACACTCATCTTTAAGTGTGTGTTCAACCTCTTTAAGTCATAATGACATGACCTTATTTAACGTCCTAAAAATGGTTTTAATGAATGACAAGCCAAATATATGAAAAACGAATAAAAAATAGGGATTGCTTGAAAATTAGGTTCAAGCCAATCCCGGATTTCTTATGTTTTTGATCTTTTATGTGGTTGACGATAGAATTCATTAAATAGCTTCATCAACGCTCTTTTCTCGATACGTGAAACATAACTCCTTGAAATATTTAATTTTTTAGCAATTTCGCGTTGGGTAAGTTCATCTTGGTGGTCAAGACCAAATCTAGCAATCACAACTTCTTTTTCTCTTTCATCTAAAATATGAAGATATTCATATACTTTTTTCTTTTCCATATTGAGCGTGATTTCATCCACAATATCTTTATTTTGAGATTTTAGGATATCAATGAGCGAAATCTCATTACCCTCTTTATCCTGTCCAATTGGATCATTTAAAGAAACGTCTTTTCTTGTTTTCTTTAAACCTCGAAGATGCATAAGTATCTCATTTTCAATACAACGAGCAGCGTAAGTCGCAAGTTTTGTGCCTTTACCAGAAGAATAACTTTCGATCGCTTTGATCAAGCCAATAGTGCCAATGGAGATGAGATCTTCGCTATCTTCCTTTGTATTCTCAAATTTCTTAACAATATGAGCAACAAGACGAAGATTATGTTCAATAAGCTTATTTCTTGCCTCTGGGTCCCCATGTGCCATTCTTTCAAGGCACTCTCTTTCCTCCTGTTCAGAAAGAGGATGAGGAAAGGCATTATTCTTTACATAAGAAACAAACAACCAAAATTCTTTAAATAAGTACACTATACCTCCAAACAAGGATAGCATGTTCTCCCCCCTTTTCTGGGCTTAGGCACTTCTCTTTAATAATATGTGTCTGAGGGGCTGTACGGTGTCTGTCCAAGTGAATTTTTATCAACAAAGTTCTATCAAATAGAGGGAGAAAAATAGAATGGAAATAGAATGAACATGTCTGGTGATATAACCCTGTTCCTGGGCAAACTAGGTCAAATCATTAACGATTGAATGGTTTTTTAATCTCATTTAATACATTAGCCCAGTCACTTAAGAGGATGATTCATATATTAAATATGTAGTTAGAAATAAAACTTAAGGAGCTGATATCATGGGTTATGGAGCTGGCGGATATGGAGCAGGCTTCGCGTTAATCGTTGTCTTGTTTATCCTCTTAATTATTGTTGGTGCAGCATACGTTTATTAATATTTACGATGTAAATAGGTTGAAGAAGGCCTTTCATTTAGAAAGGCCTTCTTCATCTTCCCACAAAAATATAAGTTATCCTAGGTTCAAGACAAGCGCAATTACATGGTTTGGTTTCTGACTAAATAACTTTCTTTCAGTTAATGAATTTAACTTTCTGTTCAATTGAGCGTCTATGGATTTCTTGTTCAATAAGCTTTATAAATTCTACACTAAGTTCAAGTTCAATGGCTTTCCAATAAGATTCAATAAGGAGATCATCTGATAATTTTTCCATACATATGCTGGTTTCCAGCCGCACCTCCTTTTAATTTCACTCCAAAAAAGTTTAAAAGGTTAAAAAGTTAAAGAGTCAGCCTGTCTGTGGTGTCTTGCAAGAGTTAGGCTTTCTTTTTATTATTTATCACTCTTTGACTTTATCACGAAATAGTTTATGGAACAACCGTTCTGATATCCACAGGAAAAGTGGATATCATGTGATTATTTTGTTGATAAGTTGCTAAAAAGAATGAAATATGACTAAATGATATGTGAATAAAGTTATCCACAAAAAAAGTTGTGTCTAAATTTGTCGAACGATTTTTGTTCTAAAGGATATAAAAGAGTATAAAGGTGTGTTCAAAAAGATGACAAATGAAAAGGGTTACTGGCTAAGTACGCTGGCATCCTGCAAGAAACGCCAGTACTAGCCCATCCTGGGCGTCGGGAGGCAAAGAGCGGCACAGCTCCTTAATACCGTCATTCCTCGCTTTCTGGTAGTTTCAGGCGCCAGCGTGAGCGATTTTAGCTAGAGGACCTTTGTATCCGCTACATGAGAACCGGAAAAACAAGCGGGCGCCGAGGTTCGCAGCTTATCATTTGGTGACTTTTTGAACAACCTTTATAAGAGATGCCTTGAATCAGAGATCCCATTCATAGTGTATTTTTTTCCTGTTGTACAAATTGTCTCTAAAATGTATTCATCTCATCACTTTTATCAAATAATCATTGAAAAATTACTCGAAATTCGTCATAATATAGATTTATGAAACCATATTAATAGTAAAATCCTAAAGGAGAGATATACAACATGAAAAAGACAATGGTTTTTGCAATAATCATGATGCTTCTTGTATTAAGTGCTTGTGGTCAATCAAATACAGATGCAACAAAAAAGAAAACATTAACAATGGGGACGAGTGCAGATTATCCACCATTTGAATTTGTTAATTCAAAGGAAGGTGAAAATGGCGTTCAAGGCTTTGATGTTGATGTTGCTAAATATATAACGAAACAACTTGGTTACAAATTAGAAATTAAAAATATGGATTTCGACGGGCTTATCGCCTCTTTAAATACAAATCGTACAGACTTTGTCATTTCAGGAATGACACCGAATGAAAAACGTAAAAAAGTGGTCGACTTTTCAGTCCCTTATTACAGCACAAAACAAGTTGTACTCACAACGAAAAATAATAATATAAAAACAATTGAGGATTTGAAAGGAAAAACAGTTGGTGTTCAACTAGGCTCAGTACAACAAAAAATAGCTGACGAAATCAATAAAAAAACAAAGATTGAGCAAAAACAATTGAATAAATTAAATGAGCTTGTTGAGTTATTAAAATCAAATCGTGTCAACGCCGTTCTATCAGAAAATACGGTAGCGAGAGGTTATGTAGTTAATAATCCCAACTTAGTAGAATTCGATGTACCTTTTGAAGCTCCAAGTGATGTAGCGATTGCATTTCCAAAAGACAGCAAACTAAGGGCAAAATTTGATAAAGAAATCAAAAAAATGAAAGAAAATGGAAAAATGGCTGAACTTGAGAAAAAATGGTTTGAGAACAATAAATAATGAATGGTTTTTAATAGAAAGGATGTAGGTTTTGGGCATATTTAGTGGGTTTTCATTAATTGCCTCCTCTATCCCATACATCATCAATGGTGTATGGACAACCTTGGAGATTGCCCTTGTTTCAGCAATAATAGGGTTTGTCCTTGGGGTTATTTTGTCTTTGTTCAAAATTGGAAATATAAAAATTTTAGCTTGGATGTCTGATTTTTACACGTCCATTTTCAGAGGAACACCGTTAATTTTACAGTTAACGCTTGTTTATTTTGCGACGCCTCAGCTTATAGGCTATGATATTTCAGCTTTCTTAGCTGCTATCATAACATTTGGTTTTAACTCTGGAGCTTATATGTCTGAAATCATCCGATCTGGAATTAATGCAGTAGACAAAGGTCAATTTGAAGCAGCTGGGGCACTAGGGGTTCCATATTGGTCAATGATGAAGGATATCATCTTACCTCAAGCTATTAAGAAAATCCTTCCCGCTATGATGAATGAATTTATTACACTCACCAAGGAATCGGCGATTGTTTCAACCATTGGCGTACTCGATCTCATGCGTCGTGCTCAAGTTGTTGCTGCAGAAAATAGTCTCTATTTCCCGCCACTCATCGTTTCGTTCGCCATATACTATGTGCTTGTTATGATTCTAACCATACTGGGACGTCTCTTTGAGAGGAGGATGAGCAGAAGTGATTAAGGTTGATCATTTATATAAATCCTTTGGTAATAATGAAGTTTTATCAGATATTTCATTAGAAATAAATAAAGGCGATGTTGTGGCTATTATTGGTCCTTCTGGTTCTGGGAAATCAACGCTCTTAAGATGTATTAACTTATTAGAAGTCCCATCAAAAGGAAAAATTTATATTGATAATGATGATATCACAACATTAAATCAACGGAATGTCATAAAAATCCGGGAAAAAGTGGGTATGGTCTTTCAACACTTTCATTTATTCCCTCATAAAACCGCGATAGATAATTTGACGTATGCACCGATAAAAGTAAAGCAGAATTCAAAAGATGAAGCTCATAGAAAAGCGATTGAATTACTTAAACGAGTTGGGTTATCTGATAAAGCCGATAGTTATCCAAGTCGTCTATCAGGTGGACAAAAACAACGTGTGGCGATTGCGAGAGCGTTAGCCATGGATCCACAGTATTTACTTTTTGACGAACCTACCTCTGCGCTTGATCCAGAAATGGTTAAAGAAGTGCTTGATGTTATGATGTCATTAGCTAAACAGGGCATGACGATGGCTGTGGTCACTCACGAAATGGGATTTGCAAAAATGGTTGCAGATAAAGTGATCTTCATGGATCATGGTCAAATTCTCGAAGTTGCTCCACCAAATGAATTTTTTAGTCATCCAGAAACTGATCGAGCAAAAGAATTTTTAGAGAAGGTATTGTAGAGGTTGATTTTCTTATCAACCTCTTTTTACATAACAATATGAACTTAGAACACATGCTATAATTTCCAAATAGTCAAACGAGAGATGAAATAAGTAACTCCTTTGTTAAAAGTTTCACTTCATTCTATAGGGTGAATATATATCTATAATTTGTCATAAACCTGTTTCGGCAAAAATTGAGTGATCGGTTATACTACAAAAGAAGGTTAGGTACTTTCAACGTAAAATTTTTTGACTTGGTAAAGTTATGGTTATATGAGAAAATAGATGAAGATATGGGGTGTCTTTATTGTTAAAACAATTTCTACCGAATGAACATGTAAATAGTGTTTTTGATATTCATCCTAATGAATTAAAACAACGTGGAATAAAAGGAATTATTACAGATTTAGATAATACCTTGGTGTCTTGGGATACACCTGATGCAACGCCTGAACTCATTGAATGGTTTAAGAATATGGAAGAATACGGAATTAAAATTACCATCGTTTCCAATAATAGTGAACTTCGAGTAAAGGCGTTTGCCGATCCCATTACGACACCTTATATATTCCGTGCGCGAAAACCAATGACTCATTCATTTACACGTGCTATTCAAACCATGAATCTAAAAAATGATGAAGTTGTTGTTATAGGAGACCAATTACTCACGGATATTTTTGGTGGAAATCGACTCGGCATTTATACCATCCTTGTAGTACCTGTTGCTAAATCAGATGGACTTGCCACGCGATTTAATCGTCTTATTGAACGATTTATACTAACAAAGATGCGACGTAGAGGTTGGATTACTTGGGAGGAAAAATAATGTCGGAAACTATTTTTTGCGCAGGTTGTGGAATACCCATTCAAACATTGGATAAAAATCAATTAGGCTATGCTCCACAATCGGCTCTCATGCGGGAAACAGTCATTTGTCAGCGTTGTTTTCGATTAAAACATTATCATGAGATCCAAGATGTTTCGCTTACAGATGATGATTTTTTAAAGATGTTATCTAAGATTGGACAAACGAATGCCCTCGTTGTTAATATTGTTGATATTTTTGACTTTAGCGGAAGTTGGGTTCCTGGACTTCAACGTCTAGTTGGTAAGAACCCAATTCTTATGGTGGGCAATAAAGTCGACTTATTACCGAAGTCAACAAATAAAAATAAATTAACAAATTGGATGCGGCACGAAGTAAAAGAGTTGGGTTTAAAGCCTTTAGATGTTTTACTGATGAGTGCAGAAAAAAAGATCGGAATTCAAGAAGTCGCTGAAGCGATTGACTACTATCGTCAAGGAAAAGATGTTTATATTGTCGGTTGTACAAATGTTGGGAAATCAACATTTATCAATCAACTTATTCATCAAATAACGGGCGAGGAAGAAGTCATTACAACCTCGAATTTTCCAGGAACTACTTTAAACTTTATTGATATTCCATTAGAGGACGGTTGTACTCTTTATGATACACCCGGAGTTGTAAATCAACATCAGGTCGCCCACTATATTCAAGATAAAGAATATAAGATCGTGATGCCCAAAAAAGAAATTAAACCAAAAGTGTTTCAATTGAATGAGGCACAAACATTATTTCTTGGTGGTTTGGCTCGTTTAGACTATGTTCGTGGTGGGAGAAGATCCCTGGTTGTTTACGTGTCAAATGACCTAAATATTCACCGGACAAAGCAGGAGAATGCTGATAGACTATATGAAAATCAATATGGAGAACTTCTAAAACCTCCGAGTGATCCATCGTATAAATTACCAGAGATGAAACGACATGACTTTGTGATCAAAGATAAAGAAATGGATATTGTTTTTTCAGGTCTAGGGTGGATAACGGTTAAAGGCACAGATGCTCATGTAACTGCATACGCCCCTGATGGCATCGGTGTGATGATTAGAAAGACGATTATCCAATAATTAATCATAGAGAGAAGCATTTATGGAGAAGGAGAATGAGAAATGAAGCGTTTGTATGGCATAATAGGGGATCCAATCGAACACACTCTTTCACCTGATATGCATCAATTTTGGTATCATCAGGATCACGTAGCTCACCATTATCACGTATTTCATGTGACGAAAGATCAACTTGAAACGGCCGTTCAGGGTATTAAAGCACTGGGCATCAGTGGTTGTAATGTCACCATTCCGCACAAGGTAGCGATTATTCCATTTCTAGACGACCTTGATGATGAAGCGAGAATGCTGGGGGCTGTTAATACAGTTGTTAATCAAAATGGAAAATTGATCGGTTATAATACAGATGGTCTTGGTTTTTTAAAAAGTTTGGAACATCATCAAAAAGAACACTTACCTGACCATCCGAAAGTTTTGGTTATAGGTGCAGGTGGAGCTGGACAAGCGATTGCTTTAACGATGGCGAAGTACGGAGCAAGTTGTGTAGATATTACGAATAGGACCATAGAAAAAGCTGTAAAGTTAAGTCGCTCATGTCAAGCTTTTTGTGAATCAAATGGAATCAGTCTTACTGAAGCAGAAAATGGATTAGAAAAATATGACGTGATTGTAAATGCAACTTCAATTGGTTTATCAGAACACGATTCTTTAATTCCAATTCCAATTGAAAACAGTAAATCTAGTGCGATTTTTGTTGATATTATTTATAACTTTGAAACAAAGTGGCTTCGTCTAGCCAAACAACAAGGAAAGAGGACCTTAGATGGCTTACCTATGTTAATTTTTCAAGGAGCGATCAGCTATAAGCATTGGCTAGGTCATTTGCCGAAACTAAATGGTATTGACGCATTTTTAAGAAATAAATTGGAGGAAAGACATGCTAACAAGTAAACAAAAAAAATTTTTAAAAAAGGAAGCTCATCATCTTAAGCCTGTATTTCAAATAGGTAAGAGTGGTTTACATCATACCGTCATCGAAGAATTAAATGCCGTTTTGGAAGCAAGAGAATTAATTAAAGTTAATTTCTTGCAAAATACGCTTGAAGATCCAAAAGAAGCAGGGGAACAAGTGGCAGAAAAAATAGGTGCTGAAGTCGTTCAAGTGATCGGTAATGTTCTTGTATTATATAAAGAATCCGAAAATAATAAGACAATCGAATTACCAAGAGCATAGGATAGGACTAAAAAGAGAATGAAACGAATTGGACTATTAGGTGGTACGTTTGATCCACCACATCTTGGTCACTTGCTTATAGCACAAGAAGCACTTGAAAGATGTGAACTTGATCAAATATGGTTTCTTCCAAGTTATATTCCACCGCATAAAAATCGAATAGTGACAGATAGCCATCATCGTATTGAAATGGTAAATAAAGCGATTAATACAAATCCTTACTTTCAAATTTCACTAATTGAAATTGAACGAAGGGGAAAATCATATACGGTAGATACTTTAAGGCAGCTTAAAGACGCTTATCCTGAATACCAATTTTTCTTTATTATTGGGGCTGATATGATACGTGATCTACCTAATTGGCATAAAATCGATGAATTGTGTCAACTGACTTCATTTATTGGATTTAGAAGACCTGGATATATAGCTGAACATCCATTACAGGCTCAAGTTCACATGATTGATATGCCTCAAATAGAAATCTCATCAAGTGACATCCGAAATCGCTTGAAACATCATCGCTCATGTATGTATTTATTAAATAAGGAAGTCAAGGATTATATAAAGGAGAATCTTTTATATGAGGATTGAAGAAGCAAATGAGGCTGTGCAAGCAATCTTACCAAAGAAACGATATATTCATACTCTTGGCGTTGTAGAAACAGCAGAGAAATTAGCCGAGCGATATGATGCAAATATTGAGCAAGCCAAACTTGCTGCGATGTTACATGATATTGCAAAATATTTTTCAAAAGAAGAGTTATCAGACATCATAAAAAGAAGACATGATATAACTAACGAAATTCTAACATTTCATCACTCTTTATGGCATGCCCCTGTTG
Source organism: Terrilactibacillus laevilacticus (assembly GCF_006517395.1). GTDB lineage: Bacteria > Bacillota > Bacilli > Bacillales > Sporolactobacillaceae > Terrilactibacillus > Terrilactibacillus laevilacticus. The sequence continues at coordinate 61,245 of NZ_VDCY01000003.1, read as the reverse complement.
GTGCTGCCTATATAGAAGAAAAGTATCATATTACGGACAAAGAAGTATTGGATGCTGTACGTTATCACACGACCGGGAGACAAGATATGTCGCTTCTAGACAAGATTGTCTTCTTAGCGGATTACATTGAACCTGGCCGTGAATTTCCAGGAGTAGATGAAGTTCGTCATTTAGCAAAAAAAAATTTAGATGCTGCAGTTGGGAAGTCTTTGCAAAATACGGTGATATTTTTAGTTGAACGTCATCAGCAAGTCTATCCTGATACAATTTATGCATATAATACTTATATCAAAAACTTAAGGAGCTGTTTGAATGAACAATGAAGAACTTGTAAAATATTTCGCTGAAGTTGCAGATGATAAAAAAGCTCAAGATCTTGTGATGCTAAAAATGACTGGAATTTCAATTATGTCTGATTACTTCATCATCTGCCACGGAAATTCAGAAAAACAAGTCCAAGCTATTGCCCGTGCATTAAAAGAAGCTGCTCAAGAGAAAAATATTGAAGTCAAACGAATGGAAGGCTTTGACAAAGCAAGATGGGTGCTTGTTGATCTAGGTGATATTATCGCTCATGTTTTCCATAAAGATGAAAGAAACTACTATCAATTGGAAAAACTTTGGGGAGATGCACCCGTATTTTCTCTTGAAAAACGCCCCTTATAGGCATTATTGATGGCTTACGATTATTTTGCTCAATTATATGACGAGTTGATGAATGATGCACCTTATGATCAATGGCTGGATTTTTTCTATAGAACATTAAATGATTATCAATTGCCCTCAGCTAAAGTGTTAGATATCGGCTGTGGAACAGGCGAACTTGCACTTAAATTAAAAAGAGATAAGTTTGACGTTACGGGTATCGATCTTTCTGAAAATATGTTAGCTATGGCTAAGGAAAAGGCAGAACATGAGAAACTGTCTTTTCCTCTTTTTCAGCAAGATATGCGAGAACTTGAACTAGGTAGTACGTTTGACATGATCCTTATTTTTTGTGATTCATTAAATTATTTAGAAACGTTAGATGATGTCAAACAAACATTTCAGCGTGTCTATGAGCATTTAAATGAAGGGGGAGCCCTTTTGTTTGATGTTCATTCACTATATAAAATACATTCAATTTTTATTAATCATACCTTTGCATACAATGACGAAAATATAGCGTATATATGGGAATCATTTCCTGGTGAAGAAGAACATAGTGTTTACCATGATCTAACGTTCTTTACAAAAACAGGTCAAGATCTTTTTACTAGACATGATGAAACGCATTATCAAAGAACGTTTGACATAGAAACTTATTCATTCCTTCTAAAAGAAGCCGGTTTTCAATGTCTAAAGGTTTGTGCCGATTTCACAAATGATCCCCCAACCAAGACTTCTGAGCGAATTTTTTTCATTGCAAAGAAGAATAGTTGAAGGAAAAGTTCATAAAGCATCGAATATTTAAAAGAGGGTTACACCCCTCTTTTTTTATTGAGTATATTTTTAAGTTAAAGCCCTTAAAGTACGTGTTCAAAAAGGTGACAAACGAAAAGGGTTACTGGCTAAGTACGCTGGCATCCTGCAAGAAACGCCAGTACTAGCCCGTCCTGGGCGTCGGAGGCTAAAAGCGGCGCAGTTTTGAGGACCGAAATGTAGGTTTTTGCTACATGAGGACCGGAAAAACAAGCGGGCGCCGAGATTCGTAGCATATCATTTGGTGACTTTTTGAACAACCCCTAAAAAGGAGGTAAACATTCTATGATGATGGTTTAATGCTATATTGTGGGTCAACTTCCTTGTGATCCTCAACAAATTTCATTTGAGTCGCTTTAAATAAATGTTCAAATACTTCACCTAATTCATCTTCTAAGATTTGAATTCCAACGCCAGTTACCCCGCCTTTAACCATGACTTTTTTCTTTAAGGTGTCGAGAGTGTAGGTTTTTTCTTCAAATAGTTTACCAACTCCTATTACCATATCCGTCAATAATTGAGTTGCTTTTTCTTCCGTTATCTCCGTTGTAGAAACTGCAGCAGATATCATTCGTTCAAAGAGATATGAAAGAAAGGCTGGACCACAGCTTGATAAATCAGATGAAACTCTCGTAATTTCTTCTTCAATTTCAATCGGGTTTGATATCGATTGAAGTAATTGGGTTAAAGAGGTTTTTACTTCTTCTGTACAACGTTCGCCAAATGTTAATAACGTAGACCCGCTTAATGTTTGATTCACGATACTTGGAATAACACGTGCTGCAGGACATGGCAATGAACTTTCTAATTGCTCAACACGAATTGGACTCGTTATTGAAATGACAAGATGATTATGCTCAATTACGTCATTCGCTTCTTTTAATAATGGATAAATGGATAATGGCTTAACACATATAAAGATTGTTTTAGCTTCTTTAAATACAGATTTAGCAGAGGGGACGACCTGAATACCCTCATATTTCTTACTTAATGATTCCGCTTTCGATAACGTGCGATTTGTAATAACAAATTCAGATGGCTGTATGGCTTTAGAACGAATAAAGGATTCAATAAGTAACGTCCCCATATTGCCTGTTCCAATAACTCCAATTGTCACTTTTTTTCTTCCCCCAATCCTAACAACCTTATACCACTGTATGTTTTTATTCAAAAATCTATGCGTAAAAAATCGAGGTGTAAAACCATGAATAAGATAAAAATAGCCATTGGAGCCTGTCTTGTGATAACCATTCTTGTCGTCATCTTTTTTATCAATAGGCACCCCGAATCATCTATTGAACCGGATCCTTTAAAAGAAGAAACCTTTCAATCTGTTGAGACGACGAAAAATGTGGCTAAAGCTCAAGCTAATAATCAAGAAAATAAAAATACCGATACAAGTTTGGCTGTTGACTTAAAGGGTGAAGTGAAACATCCAGGCGTTTATAAAATGGAAAATGGGAGCCGAGTGAGTGATGTGATTCAAAAATCAGGAGGGTATACTAATCAAGCAGATCAAAATAAAATTAATCTTGCACAAAAACTTAAGGATGAAATGGTGATATTGGTTCCAAAAAAAGGGGATTCCTCCGCTGTGATGACAGCAACCAATCCCACCTCAAATAGTGATACATCAACTTCTATAGAGGATAAAAAATTGATTAACATTAATACTGCTACGGTTGATGAATTACAGAATTTAAATGGCATCGGTCCGTCAAAGGCGGAGGCGATTATTTCGTATCGAGAGGAACATGGGCCGTTTAAAGCACCAGAGGAATTGACGAATGTCACAGGAATAGGTGAAAAGTCATTTGAAAAGTTAAAAGCAGACATTTGTGTGGAGTAAGCCGAAATCTTACGATGTGTTAATTTTTTGACTTTAGAGATTGTTCAAAAGATCACCAAATGATAAGCTACGAATCTCGGAAAAAGGGGAGAAGTTCATTCGTTGATTATGTTAAAATAGAACGTAGTTTTTTAGAACTACATGAGACTAGGTTTTTTGGACAAACGAGATTTAGAAAGGTGATGAGTGAAATTTGAAGAGACTATCATGGGACCAATATTTTATGGCGCAAAGCCATTTATTAGCCAATCGCAGCACATGTCCTAGACTTGCTGTTGGGGCTACCATAGTTAGAGATAAACGTATCATAGCTGGCGGTTATAATGGCTCTATTTCGGGAGGTACACATTGCATTGATGATGGATGCTATGTCGTTGACGGACATTGTATCAGAACGATACATGCTGAAATGAATGCCATTTTGCAATGTTCAAAGTTTGGTGTCCCGACAGATAATGCAGAAATCTACGTGACGCATTTCCCGTGCTTGCATTGTTGTAAGGCCATTATTCAAAGTGGAATAAAGAAAGTTCACTATGCGACGGACTATAAGAATCACCCTTACGCCATTCAGCTCTTTGAAGAAGCACATGTTGAGGTTCAAAAAGTTCCTTTTAATGACTTTTTTAATATTAAAAAAGACTTTAATGACGAGCAGAAGACGTTTATAGATCATTTGTTTGGCCAACTTGAGGAACGAGGAGTGGATACTGATGAGATTAACCGTATGTATGATCAATTGCGTAAATTATTTTTAATTGGGGTTTAACTAAAATGCTATATGGCAAGTGTCATCATCTCGTTTTTGTCTCATGCCTTGTCATGTGGGTGTTCTATGGGAATCATCCCTGGATACCACTAATCATTCTTATTGTCTACTTTGGATATATTTTCATGAGATCAACACACAGCCTGTTTATATGGTGTCTTGTAGTAGGTGCTGTTTTTGGTATGAACATGCTATGGGTAACGCAACAAGAAACAAAGCTTTCTCCAAAGAATACTTTATTTCAAGGTAAAATTATATCTATTCCAGGGTTTGATGGGAATGTCGTCAGTTTTCAATATAAGACAGAAGATGAGGTGGTTGTTGTTCGGTACACACTATTATCAAATAGTGAGAAACGAATCCTTCAAAAAAACCTCCATGCAGGGAATTCCTATCGAATCATAGGACAGCTTGAAAAGCCAAATTCTCCAACTAATTTTCATTCTTTCAATTATCGGCAATATCTCAATCATGAACATATTTATTGGATATTAACAGCAGAAAAGCCCCCTCATCCGCTTCCATCTTCTTTAACGCCCGTAGAACGGATTATGCAGTGGAGAGAAAAGCAAATTTATAGGATTCAAAACACGTTTCCTGAGCCAATAGATGGTTTAATGTCAGCCCTCATTTTTGGAGATCAGTCTCATATGCCCGTAGAACTCCAGAAAGCCTACCAAACCCTTGGTATTGTCCATATTTTAGCTGTTTCCGGTCTTCATGTTGTCCTGTTATTAGCCATGGTGAACTTCATTTGTTTACGACTCGGCATGATTCGAGAACATGTTCTGTTTCTCTTGTTACTTTTCATCCCCATCTATGTCATTTTAACAGGGGCAGAGGCTTCTGTTATTCGTGCCGGCTTGACCGGTATGTTCGTTTTGGGTTATACACTAATAAAAAAAGTTCATTTAACTTCGATAGATCTTATTAGTATTGTATTTTTAGTGATGGTCTTTTATGATCCGGAGTTCTTATTTCAAATGGGATTTCAACTGTCATTTCTAGCTACTTCTGCTATATTGTTATCAGCTCATACCATTCACAAAAAAGCCTTCTCCTATCTTGAACAATTACTTTGGTTATCCGTTATTTGTGAACTAGCCACATTTTCCATTCTTATTCCATCGTTTTATCAATTTTCTTTTATAAGTTTCTTCATGAATATGCTCTTCGTTCCATTAATGACCAACATTATTTTACCGTTGTCTATTATGACTTATACTGTTAGCTATATATATTCTCCTTTATCCTTCGTTTTATCTCAGTTTATGTCTTCTTTGTTAAAATATCCTCATCGAATTTTACTCTATTTTTATTATCATCCCCATTTTGTTTTGACGTATGGTTCATTAACACCTGTTATGCTTTTTTGTATGGTCTTATTGATCTATGTTTGTTTATGTTTATGGGAACATCGTTTGAAAAGAGGAGAGTATTTACTTTTGATCCCGTTCATTTTCATGTATACAATGGTTGTTTTAAGCGGAACGTGGTCTTCTCAAGGACAAGTTGTTTTTCTAGATGTCGGACAAGGCGATAGTGTTTTAATTCAACTCCCACATCACAGAGGAACGATCTTAATCGATACGGGTGGAATTGTGCCTTATAAAACAGAAGCTTGGAAAAAGAAAAAAGATCCATTTAAAGTAGGGCGAGATGTTGTTTTACATGAATTGCGCGCTAGTGGAATACATCAAATTGATATGTTGATATTGACTCACTCTGACTATGACCATATCGGGGGAGTGAAAGATCTTATCGGACAAATACCGATTCGAAAACTAATTATCAGTCCATGGTTTAATCCATCAACTGCAGATATTAAAATGTTAAAACAAGCGTATCGTCAAGGAACAAAGATACAAAAAGTCCAAAAAGGAGATACCATTAACTTTAGTACGTATGCGTTTCACGTCTTATCGCCTGCAACAAATCAGGATTCAAATAACAATTCGATTGTACTTCAAACAAATCTTGGTGGACTGAATTGGCTATTTACAGGTGATCTTGAAGAAGAAGGGGAGAATCAACTTACCAAAAACTACCCTAGACTTTCGATTGATGTATTAAAAGTCGGTCATCATGGAAGCCGATCTTCAACTTCAGAACAATTTTTGAATGTTATAAAACCAAAATATGCGATGATTTCAGTTGGGAAAAACAATCGCTATGGACATCCTAATCAAGAAGTTCTACAGAGACTGAGTAGCTTACATGTAAAGATAATGAGGACAGATCAGCTTGGTGCTATACGATGGTCTTTTAAAAATGATCAAATTACTCGTGTTGACTTTGCTGTTCAGCAATAACTAGCCAGATATACACAAAAGATGTAATCTTAATTATTTCATGCATTGCCAATATTTTAAACGGTGGAACCTGCTTTATCTATCAATACTTTATTATCTTTAGGTTATGATAATGAGTACAAACCCATTTCCGACACCGCATATTTGACCCGGGATACATGAGGATGTCGTTTAACATAGATGAAAGTTGGGGTTAGCCTTTATCTGGCTAACCTCTTTATCCTTTTCACTAAACTAAAGTAAAAGCCCCTTGTACACTAAGACAATTTACGATAAAGTGAATTGGTAAGAGGGGGAGTGAATGTAAGTGCCTGTGACAAAAAAGGATTTATCCATACAAAAGCCTCTTGCTCCAATTTACTTATTATTTGGTAGCCAAGAGTATCTTATACAACATATGAAAAAAACAATTGTAAAAGAAGCTTTATCTGAAGAAGAAATGGAAGTCAATTTATCTAGTTATGATATGTTAGAGACTTCAGTAGAAGTTGGAATTGAAGATGCCGAAACTCTCCCTTTTTTTGGTGAAAAACGAGTCGTCATTTTGGAGAATGCCTATTTCTTAACAGGTTCAAAACCAAAAGTAAAGGTAGAGCATGATCTTAAGCGATTTGAAACTTACCTTGAACACCCATCAACTGATACAGTTATGATTATTCCTTTATTTCATGAAAAACTTGATAAACGAAAAAAAATCGTTAAAATGATTGAAAAAAAGGGTCAAATCGTTGAGTTATCCCAACTTGGGGATCGATTCATTTATGATTTATTGTCATCGGTAGCATCTGAGTTAGGTGTTAGGTATACAAAAGAAGGACATGATCAATTGATGGCTTTTATCGGCCCTAACTTAATGGCGCTTGCAAATGAAGTGAAGAAATGTGCTTTTTATTGCTACGGAACAGATCAGGCGATTGACCAACGAGTGGTTTTGTCCCTTGCATCCAGGTCTTTGGAAAATAACGTTTTTCTTCTTGTGGATCAAGTCCTTGCAAATAAAAGAAGGGAAGCCCTTCAATTATTATCCGACTTAATCAAACAAAAAGAAGATCCTATCAAGCTTCTCGCTTTAATAACAAGACAAATAAGGATCGTCTATCAAGTAGGAGTTTATCAAAAAGATGGTTATACACAACAAAATATCGCTTCGAAAATTGGAATTCATCCCTATAGCGTAAAACTTGCCAGTCAACAAGCGAAGCATTTTGATTTAAAAAGGCTTGAATATGTACTCACGAAATGTACAGAAACGGATTATCAAATGAAAACAGGGGGTATGGATAAACGCCTAGCCCTTGAATTGTTTATTCATAGCACGTCAAAAGGCGCTTAACATATAAAGAAAACTTGCCGATTGGCCAGCCTGCAAGGCGCTAGAACAGAGGCCTGAGCCCGTACGTATACTTTAACCCTTAATACTTTCTTAGAGTACAAAAAAGAGGTTTCCATTTAAAGGAAAGCCTCTTTTTTGTATTAAGAAAACAAATACGCATATTAAGCCGTTAATTCGTTTAATTTTTTTGTTAAACGTGATATTTCACGGGATGCTTTATTTTTATGAATCAAACCTTTTGTTGCTGCTTTATCAATTTTTTTTGTTGCTACGAGATAAGCTTCTTTAGCAGCTTCAACATCTTTAGCATCTATAGAAGCGTTAAAGTTTTTAATTGATGTACGCATGGCAGATTTGAACATGATATTATGTTGACGATTAGCATCGCTTTTTTTCACACGTTTGATTGCGGATTTAATATTAGGCATACTTTCACCTCCTTGAGGCACATTAATTGACAATGAGTATTGTACCAAACACATAGGGGTTTTGCAATATGAATGAAAAAAGTTAAAAAAGGCAATGATGATAATAGTTTAAGATTGATTGTTTTAACCTTAATTCTTACTGTCTTATTTTTTTATTAAAGTTTTATTTTTATTAATCATGATCGTTATAAATATAGCACGTTTTACTCGAAAGGGGAATGGTTATGCCTGATAAACTCGATTTAAGCCAATATAAAGTAAGAACGGATTTAGCAGTTGAAGCCCGTGAAATGGTCACTGAACAAGAACCCGCGCATCCTATCCATGGATTGACTATCAAAGAGAATGAAATTGAAGGCATTCGAATCACACATATGACCATTGATTCAGATGCTTCAAAAACATTGGGTAAAAAACCTGGCCGATATCTTACATTGGAAGCACAGGATTTACGGAATCAAGATACCGAATTTCAAGAAAAAGTGGAAAAAACATTTGCCAAAGAGTTTGCTCAATTTTTAAAAGATATTAAAGTTACCAAAGAAATGAGTTGCCTTATCGTTGGGTTAGGAAACTGGAACGTAACACCAGATGCACTCGGTCCGAGTACGGTCGAAAACATACTCATAACAAAACACTTATTTGATTTGCAGCCACAAAATGTAAAAGAAGGGTTTCGTTCTGTAAGTGCGATATCACCTGGAGTTATGGGTATTACAGGGATTGAAACAAGCGACATTATTTTAGGGATTATTGAAAAGTCTAAACCGGATTTTGTGATAGCCATTGATTCTTTAGCATCAAGATCCATAGAACGTGTGAATACAACGATTCAAATATCTGATGCAGGTATTCACCCAGGTTCAGGAGTCGGAAATAATCGTAAGGAATTAAACAAAGATACATTGGGAATTCCAGTCATAGCCATTGGAATTCCAACCGTTGTCGATGCGGTAACGATTACAAGTGACACGCTTGATTTAATTTTGAAACATCTTGGACATGAAATGAAAAACCAAAAACCATCAAAGGCTTTAACACCATCTTGGCTTAATTTTGGAGAAAAAAGGAAATATGCAGAAGAAGATTTACCTAGTGAAGAACACCGAGCCTCTTTTTTAGGTGTGGTTGGGACATTACCAGATGAGGAAAAAGTACAACTCATTCGAGAAGTTCTTGGCCCAACTGGACATAATCTTATGGTTACACCAAAAGAAGTGGATGATTTTATAGAAGATATGGCTAATATTATTGCTGGCGGATTAAATACGTCCTTGCATACGGATGTAAATCAAGAAAATATGGGCCATTATACGCATTAAATTTCAGTTTTATGCATAGATATAGATAAAGTGAAACTTCCATCAGTGGGACAACATCAAGTGATAAGCTACGAATCTTGCGCCCTCTTGTTTTTCCGGCTTCAACTAAAATTGTGGAATACCGGTTCTAAGGAACTGCGCCGCTCTTGGGTTTCTTGACTCTAATTTGCTACCTTTTTGAACACGCACAAAAAGTATAAAATAGAACAAAGAGGAGACGCTTATGAAACATTTTGGTATAAAATTAATGCTCGTTGTGATGACCCTCGGATTTTGTGTCGTCTATGGTATGATAACGGTCAATCATGGGACCGGCAAAATGAAAGAAATAAAAGTACCCGAAAATCAGCGTGCAATAAGCCTAACGATTCCAACGTCTCTACCAACATCGACTCACAATGTAAATGGTGAGTCAGCCCTAGAACGAATGAAACAATTGGAGAAAAAAGGAAAAAGCGAATCAAACCCTATAAGTGATCATCTTTCAAATAGCATTTCAACTGTTGCAAAGAAAGGAATGAACGTGGCAAGCAGTACGGTTAACTTAATTTCACAGCTATTTTTGTAAGCTCCCAAATGAAAAGGGAGCTTTTTCATTTCGAATTTGTTATTGTAAAGCAGAAAAGCATGCTCATATAAAACGATAAACATCAATCAGTGTGGGTTTTTCGACACGCAGGATGTGCTGGTGCAGGCGTTGCGACAGGACGTCGCGTTTTTAGCCTGCGTCATCCCCCACTAATTGTAAACCTGAACCAATTGGGCTTTTACGGGCAGTTATCCCACCTAGGAATGCTCGTTTACACTCATTACCCTGTAGTGGGGGTCCTTACTAGCCTTAAATGTGGAAAAAAAACGGTGAGATAATTTTTTGCATTTGTAGGAAGTTTTCTTAATTTACAATTGACTTTAGATAGCTCAATATATTGAAACGAATCATGACCCTTGATATAATCGACTATGTATTGTGTTTTGCATACCAGTAGGAGTGATATAGATGTCAGAGAATACAAATAACCGCCAATCTAGAATTAGAAACTTTTCAATTATTGCGCATATTGATCATGGGAAATCTACCTTGGCTGATCGCATTTTAGAAACGACAAGTGCCCTAACAAAAAGGGAAATGAAAGCACAAATGCTGGATGCAATGGATCTTGAAAGAGAACGTGGTATTACGATAAAATTAAATGCTGTTCAATTGAATTATAAAGCTAAAGATGGAGAAACGTATATTTTTCATTTGATTGATACACCGGGTCATGTCGATTTTACATATGAAGTGTCTCGAAGTTTAGCTGCCTGTGAAGGCGCTCTTCTGATTGTTGACGCTGCACAAGGTATTGAAGCGCAGACGCTAGCCAATGTATATCTCGCTCTTGAAAATGATTTGGAAATTATTCCAGTTATAAATAAGATTGACTTACCAAATGCTGAACCTGAACGAGTGAGACAAGAAATCGAGGATGTTATTGGTCTTGATGCATCAGACAGTGTCTTAGCATCGGCAAAAGCAGGGATTGGCATTAATGATATATTGGAACAAATTGTTGAAAAGGTTCCATCTCCCCAAGGGGACCCAAACGCGCCTTTAAAGGCCCTTATTTTTGATTCAATGTATGATCCGTATCGCGGTGTTGTTGCTTATATTCGCATTGTTGAAGGAACCGTTAGGGTCGGAGATAAAATTAAGATGATGGCCACAAATAAAACCTTTGAAGTTATAGAACTTGGCGTATCGACTCCGAAAATAGTGATGAAAGATGAACTTTCAGTAGGTGATGTAGGTTTTCTAACTGCGTCAATCAAAAATGTAAAAGACGTTCATGTTGGTGACACAATTACAAATGCAATAAAACCAGCAGCAGAACAGCTACCTGGATATCGAAAAATGAACCCGATGGTGTACTGTGGGTTATATCCTATCGATTCTAGCAAATATAATGATTTACGTGAGGCATTGGAGCGGTTAGAATTAAACGACTCAGCCCTTCAATATGAGCCAGAAACGTCTGAAGCGCTAGGATTTGGGTTTAGATGTGGTTTTCTTGGCTTACTGCACATGGAAATCATTCAAGAACGTATTGAGCGTGAATTTAACATCGATTTAATCACCACAGCGCCGAGTGTTATTTATCAAATTGAAACGGTAGATGGAGAGTCTCTTCGCGTCGACAATCCTTCAAAAATGCCAGAAAAAAAAGAGATAGAATCAATTGAAGAACCTTATGTTAAAGCCACGATCATGACTCCTAATGACTATGTAGGACAAGTAATGGAGCTCTGCCAAGGAAAACGTGGTGACTTTATTGATATGGTTTATTTAAGTGAAAATCGGGTTAACATCATTTATCATTTGCCATTGTCAGAAATCGTATATGATTTCTTCGACCAATTGAAGTCAAGCACAAAGGGGTATGCTTCGCTCGATTACGAATTTTTAGGTAACAGACCATCAAAATTAGTTAAAATGGATATCTTGTTAAACGGTGAAAAAATCGATGCTTTATCGCTTATTGTTCACCAAGATTTTGCTTATGAGCGAGGAAAAGCGATTGTTGAAAAATTGAAAGAGCTTATCCCAAGACAACAATTTGAGGTTCCGATCCAAGCGGCTATTGGACAAAAAATAATAGCGAGATCTACTATTAAAGCTTTAAGAAAAAATGTCCTTGCAAAATGTTATGGTGGCGACATTTCAAGGAAAAGAAAGTTGCTTGAAAAGCAAAAAGAAGGTAAAAAAAGAATGAAAACAGTTGGTCGAGTTGAGGTTCCTCAAGAAGCCTTTATGGCCGTTCTTCGTATTAATGAGGATTAATTGGTATATTAGAAATGATATAGACGATCAAAAAGATCCCGACGGTGAATGTTACCGCCGGGTATCTTTAATAGAGTGGAGAGCCAGTTATGTTTTGTAATAGCGTGGCTTATAGAGAAGGAGTTTGCATGATTAAAGGCGCTTATATTCATATACCATTTTGTGAACACATTTGTTATTATTGCGATTTTAATAAAGTTTTTATAAAAAATCAGCCCGTCGATGATTATTTAGATGCTCTTGAAAAGGAAATAGCCCAGTCTGGGAGTCACCCAAATCTTAAAACAATTTATATCGGTGGCGGGACTCCGACAGCATTAGATACTCAACAATTTAATCGCTTGTTAAATATAGTGAAAAAATACTTGTTAAATGAAAGTATTATAGAATATACAATCGAAGCAAACCCTGAGAACATAACACCGGAAAAACTATATTTGATGAAAGAAAGCGGAGTCACAAGATTAAGTATTGGTGTTCAAACCTTTCAGGATGAGATACTAGAAAGTATAGGACGGTTACATCATCCTGATGACGCTGCAAAAGCAGTTGGAGAGGCAAAAAAGGCTGGATTTGAAAACATTTCGATTGACCTCATGTTTGGTTTACCCAATCAAACTGAGGATATGCTTATAGCGTCGATTCAGGAAGCTCTTAAATTACAAACGGAACACATTTCGATTTATTCTCTTCAAATTGAACCTAAGACCATTTTTTTTAACCGAATGAAAAAAGGGAAGTTAACGTTGCCTGGCCAAGAGTTGGAAGCTAAAATGTTTGAAACATTGATACGAACGCTTGAAGAAAAAGGCTTTAATCATTATGAAATTAGCAACTTCGCAAAACCAGGATTTGAAAGTAGGCATAACTCTCTATATTGGCAGAATGAACCCTATTATGGATTTGGTGCAGGTTCTCATGGATATATTTATGGTCAGCGGGTGGTAAATAGCGGACCTATCAATAAATATATACAACGCGTAAATAATCGCGGTCATGCGTGTACAGCGACGCATCAAGTATCCATTACTGAAGCCATTGAAGAAGAAATGTTTCTTGGTTTAAGAATGAAACAAGGTGTTAATAAACGGCACTTTTATGAAAAATTTGGTCGTCCATTGAATAGTCTTTATAATAGAACGATTAAGGATTTGAAGCAAAAAGGCCTTCTTTATGAAGATGAAGATAGATTGGCTTTGACCCATGAAGGGCTATTTTTAGGTAATGATGTATTTAGTTCATTTTTATTAGGTTAAACCGTTTGACAAACGGTTCAATAATTGATAAATTTTATTGTAGAATTAGCACTCGTTAACTAGGAGTGCTAACAGGGGTGATAAAGATGTTAACAGAACGTCAGTTGTTTTTGTTGCAAGTTCTTGTTGATGACTATATACTCTCTGCTGAACCAATTGGTTCCAGATCGATTTCTAAGCGTGGCGATATCCATTTAAGTCCAGCTACGATACGTAATGAATTAGCTGATCTGGAGGAGATGGGATTTCTAGAAAAGACCCATTTATCTTCTGGGCGGATTCCGTCTGAGAAAGGTTACCGTTTCTATGTCGATCATCTTTTATCGCCCATTCTACTTTCCGATGATGAAATGAGAAATATTAGGAAAGCCTATACTGAACGATATTATGAAGCTGAGAAATTGATTGAAACGACAGCTCAAATTTTATCAGATTTTACTAGCTGTACGGCTATTGTTCTTGGTCCGGAACTCCTTGATACGAAGTTAAAGCATATCCAAATGATTCGTCTATCGGATAATCGTGCGGTGTTAATCATTGTCACCGATACTGGACATGTTGAAAATCGTGCTGTCGTACTTCCAGATGAGGTTAATGGATCAGAAATCGAACGAATGGTTAACATTTTAAATGAACGCTTAATTGGAGTACCGTTGTATCAGTTGAAAGTTCGTCTGCAACAAGAAATTCATGTTGTATTAAATGAACACATCCAACATTATGAACGCATGATGGTAGAAATTGAACATGCGCTGACATTAAATGTACCAGATCAAATTTATTATGGTGGAAAAAATAATATTTTATCGCAACCCGAATTTCGTGATATTAATAAAGTGATCCCACTTCTCAACGTTCTAGAGAAAAAAGACATCATCCATGGATTATTAAGATCGCCCAAATCGGGTATTCAAATTAAGATTGGTAAAGAAAATAAACTCGTAGCTATTGAAGATTGCAGTGTTATTACGACGACCTATTCAGTTGATTCTGAGCACGTTGGTACAGTAGCCGTCATTGGACCGAAACGTATGGCTTATCCAAGAGTGGTTACGTTGCTCGATATTATTTCAAAGAGCTTAACTAATAATTTGAATTCAAATTATTAGGTCTGTTAATTTCAAAACTAGAATTTGTCTGTATCCTTATAGGAGGTGAACACATGGCTAACCAAAATAATGCAGAAGACATCAAAGAAGAAATCATTGAAGAAGTAACAAATGAGGAAACTAACGCTGCCGAAGAGGAGCCAGTAGAAATTGTTGAAGAAGATGCAGAGACTCTCCAAGCAAAATTAGCTGAACAACAAGTACAGATAGAAAACTTAGCCAAAGAGAAAGAAGAGTTAAATAGTCGATTCTTGAGAGCTCAGGCTGACTTTGAAAACTTCAAACGTCGATCAAATGAAGAAAAAATACAAGCTAGGAAATTTCGTTCACAAGATCTCGTTACAGAGGTATTACCGGTTATTGATAATTTCCAACGTGCCTTATCTGTAAAGGTCGAATCAGCCGACGCAGAAAACCTTAAGCAAGGCATGGAAATGGTTTTACGCCAACTTCAAGAAGCATTAAAAAAAGAAGGTGTTGAAGAGATTGAAGCGGCAAATCAACCGTTTGATCCCAACTTACACCAAGCTGTGATGCAAGTAGAAAGCAGCGAACACGAGTCAAATATTATTGTTGAAGTACTCCAAGCAGGTTATACGTTGAATGGTCGAGTTGTTCGACCTGCAATGGTTAAGGTAAGTTCTTAATTTTATATTTTATAGAGCGTGTTCAAAAGGGTGACAAATTAGAAGCAAGAAGATCAAGGCGGCGCTGTTTTGAGGACCAGAATGTAGGTATTTACTACATGAGGACCGGAAAAAAAGCGGGCGCCGAGATTCGTAGCTTATCATTTGGTGACTTTTTGAACAACCTCTTATAGGGTATTAAAGTTTAACGACTAATGGCTATGACGCAAAGTCCTATCGCGGTGCCAGCCCTACTACATATTTGGCACTGTACTTAAGAATACTCGAAGATACGGTATTTTATAAAAATGAAGTAAGCAGTATCATAGGATTTCGGCAGTTCATAGATGATCAGAATAAGGATATAGGAGGAAAACTTATCATGGGAAAAATTATTGGTATTGACTTAGGAACCACAAATTCATGTGTAGCAGTTATGGAAGGCGGCGAATCTACCGTCATTCCAAATCCAGAAGGAAATCGTACGACTCCGTCTGTCGTTGCGTTTAAAAACGGTGAACGCCAAGTCGGTGAGGTAGCAAAACGTCAAGCGGTAACCAATCCTAATACTATCATTTCAATCAAAAGACACATGGGTACCGATTACAAAGTTGAGGTTGAAGGCAAAAAATACACGCCTCAAGAAATTTCAGCTATAATCTTACAAAAATTAAAAGCTGACGCAGAAGCTTATCTTGGCGACACTGTAGATCAAGCGGTTATCACTGTACCAGCTTACTTTAACGATGCTCAAAGGCAAGCTACGAAAGACGCAGGTAAGATTGCGGGTCTTGATGTTCTTCGTATTATCAACGAACCTACTGCTGCCGCTCTTGCTTATGGACTAGAAAAAGGTGAAGATCAAACAATCCTTGTTTTTGACCTTGGTGGTGGTACATTTGACGTATCAGTACTCGAACTTGGCGATGGCATCTTTGAAGTTAAATCTACAGCTGGAGATAACCATTTAGGTGGAGATGACTTTGACCAAGCTATCATCGATTATCTTGTTCAAGAATTCAAAAAAGAAAATGGATTAGATCTTTCAAATGATAAAATGGCTCTTCAACGTTTGAAAGATGCTGCTGAAAAAGCGAAAAAAGATCTCTCTGGTGTGACACAAACACAAATTTCGTTGCCATTTATTTCAGCTGACGCAACGGGTCCAAAACACCTTGAAGTCACTTTAACACGTGCTAAATTTGATGAATTAACAAGTGATCTTGTGGAAAGAACGATGGGTCCTGTTCGTCAAGCTTTATCTGATGCAGATCTTACTTCAAGTGAAATCGATAAAGTTATCCTCGTTGGTGGATCAACTCGTATTCCAGCCGTACAAGAAGCGATTAAAAACTTAACTGGTAAAGAACCACATAAAGGCGTAAACCCTGATGAAGTTGTTGCTCTTGGTGCTGCTATCCAAGGCGGAGTGCTTGCTGGTGATGTAAAAGACGTCGTTCTTCTAGATGTAACACCGCTTTCTCTTGGTATTGAAACAATGGGTGGCGTGTTCACACGATTGATTGATCGTAATACGACGATTCCGACAAGTAAATCTCAAATTTTCTCAACAGCGGCAGATAATCAAACGGCTGTAGATATCCACGTCCTCCAAGGTGAACGTGAAATGGCAGCAGATAATAAAACGTTGGGTCGCTTCCAACTTACGGATATTCCACCAGCTCCACGCGGCATTCCACAAATCGAAGTATCATTTGAAATTGATGCTAACGGTATCGTGAATGTTAAAGCTGTCGATAAAGGCACAAACAAAGAACAATCCATTACCATTAAATCTTCTTCAGGTTTAAGTGATGAAGAAATTGAAAAAATGGTTAAAGATGCTGAAGAGAACGCAGAAGCAGATAAAGCACGTCGCGAAGAAGTGGATCTTCGTAATGAAGCTGATCAACTTATCTTCACTACAGAAAAAACAATCAAAGATCTCGGCGATAAAGTTAACGAATCTGAAAAAGCAAAAGCAGAAGAAGCAAAAGATAAATTGAAAAAAGCCCTTGAAGCTTCTGACATCGAAGCGATTAAATCAGCAAAAGATGAACTCCAAGAAGTTGTTCAACAACTTTCTGTAAAATTATATGAACAAGCAGCAAAAGACGCTCAGGCTGCACAAGGTCAGGGCGATGCGGCAACAAACAAAGCAGATGACGTTGTTGACGCTGAATATGAAGAAGTAAAGGACGATAAAGAGGGTAAATAAGCAATTAAAAAGGTCTCTTAAGTCAAAAAGAAGATGTAGAACGATGGGAAAAGTCAAAGTCAGGCAGATATTCTTGGCTTTGGCTTTTTCTTGCTTAAATGAAGTCATTGATGTTATGATTTAATTTATGTGAAAGCTATTTCGGGAGTGATTTGATGAGTAAACGGGATTATTATGACGTTCTTGGCGTAGATAAAAACGCTGGAAAAGATGAGATAAAAAAAGCTTATCGAAAACTAGCTCGAAAATACCATCCAGACGTAAATAAAGATAAAGATGCACCAGAAAAATTTAAGGAAGTCAAAGAAGCCTATGAAACATTAAGTAATCCACAGAAAAAAGCCCATTATGATCAATTTGGACATACGGATCCAAATCAAGGCTTTGGTGGTCAAGGCTTTGGCGGCTCAGACTTTGGTGGATTTGGTGATATTTTCGATATGTTTTTCGGTGGTGGAGGAGGTCGAACGCGCGATCCAAACGCACCTCAGCAAGGTTCAGATCTTCAATATACCATGACTCTTGAATTTGAAGAAGCAGCTTTTGGTAAAGAAACGGATATCGAAGTGCCAAAAGAAGAAGAGTGTAAAACATGTCACGGTTCTGGAGCCAAACCAGGTACAAAACCAGAAACATGTTCTCACTGTCATGGTTCAGGGCAATTAAATGTTGAACAAACCACACCATTTGGCCGAGTTGTAAATCGAAGAGTATGTAACTATTGTCATGGAACAGGTAAAATCATCAAAAATAAATGTCATACATGCGGCGGCACGGGTAAAGTGAAAAAAAGACGTAAAATACATGTAACGATCCCAGAAGGTATTGATGATGGTCAACAAATTCGTCTATCAGGTCAGGGAGAGCCAGGGGTTAATGGCGGCCCTGCAGGGGACTTATATGTTGTATTCCGCGTAAAAGCACATAAATTCTTTGAGCGGGACGGGGACGACATTCATTGCGAGATTCCACTTAACTTCGCACAAGTGACACTTGGGGATGAAATTGAAGTTCCTACACTTCGTGGAAAGGTCAAACTGAAAATTCCTGCTGGAACACAAACCGGCACGCATTTTAGATTAAAAGGGAAAGGAATTAAGAATGTTAGAGGGTATGGTCAAGGGGATCAACATGTGACAGTAAAAGTTGTCACACCTAAAAACCTTTCTGATGAAGAACGAGACCTTTATAAAAAGTTAGCTGATTTAAGTGGAAAACCATTAGACGATGCAAACAACGATACTTTCTTTTCAAAAGTAAAACGTGCATTTAAAGCAGAATAGAATATGGGGGATGTCATGAAGTGGTCAGAAATTTGCATTCATACAACACAGGAAGCTGTTGAAGCCATTACTAATATCCTTCATGAAGCTGGATCAAGCGGAGTGGTGATTGAAGATCCGCTTGATTTAGTAAAAGATTGGCCGCAAGAGTTTTCAGAGGTGTATGATCTTAATCCGTCCGATTATCCTGAAGAAGGCGTTAATATAAAGGCCTATCTGCCTGTCAACAGCTTTTTAGGGGAAACGGTTGAGGAAATAAAACAATCGATTAACAACTTGTTTGTCTATGATATTGATCTAGGTGACAACACAATCACGATCAGTGAAGTGAATGAAGAAGAGTGGGCAACAGCTTGGAAAAAATATTACAAACCTGTGAGGTTAACTGATCACATTACGGTAACACCAACATGGGAAGAGTACCAGCCACAATTTGAAGGGGAGAAGATTATAGAATTAGACCCTGGTATGGCCTTTGGCACGGGAACTCATCCGACGACGGTTCTTTGTATTCAAGCCTTAGAGAAGCACATGAAGGATTCCGATCATGTCTTGGATGTTGGTACGGGGACTGGTGTACTGTCAATCGCGGCGGCAAAACTTGGTGCAGAGTCTGTTCTTGCCGTTGATCTGGATGAAGTGGCGGTTAAATCAGCTAAAATTAATGTTAAATTAAATCATGTCCAAGACAAGGTATCGGTAAAACAAAATAATTTAGCAGATGGAATAGATAGACAATATGATATTATCGTTGCTAATCTTTTGGCTGAGATTGTTATACGTTTAGCCAAAGATGCCTATGATAAGTTAACAGATGGTGGCATTCTCATTTCATCAGGAATTATTAAGCAAAAAGAACTCGAAGTTAGACAATGTTTAGAAAAAGTTGGCTTTACACTCATTGAAGTCATCGAGCAAGAAGATTGGGTCGCTATGATTGCCAAAAAAGGTGAAGACTAATGCAACAATATTTCATCCCGACTGAACAATTTACAGAGACACATGTTACTGTAATGGGTGAAGATGCCAGACATATGCAAAAAGTGATGCGTATGGAAATTGGTGATTTATGCCAATGTGCAGATAGAAAAGGTCATGTATTCAATTGTATGGTAGAATCATTTGAGGGGCAAAATGTTATTCTAAAACTCGTTGAGAAAAAGAGTAACAATGCTGAATTACCTGTTCGAATCACCATTGCACAAGGTATTCCAAAGGGTGATAAATTTGATACAATCGTACAAAAGGGAACAGAATGTGGGGCATATGCGTTTGTTCCTTTTTCAGCTGAGCGCTCGATTGCCAAATGGACATCATCCAAATGGGATAAAAAGAAAACACGATTTGAAAAAATCGCAAAAGAAGCAGCTGAACAGTCTCATCGGGATATCGTGCCACATATATGTGAGCCAATGGATTTAAAAGAATTGATTTCCTATGGTCAAAAATTCTCTAACAAACTCATTGCTTATGAAGAAACGGCTAAGTTAGGCGAGCAACAAGGTTTGCCAACCTTGTTAAAGTCAATGTCGCCTAGTGATGAGGACAAGTTATTAATCGTGATTGGTCCTGAAGGCGGGTTGTCTAACGCCGAAGTTCAGCAGTTCAAACAGGCAGGTTTTATTTGCTGTGGTTTAGGTAAACGAATATTAAGAACTGAGACAGCACCTATTTATTTCTTATCGTGTGTTTCTTATCATTTTGAATTATTATATGAGGTGAACAAATAAATGCCATCTGTTGCATTCCATACTTTAGGTTGTAAAGTTAATCACTATGAAACTGAAGCAATTTGGCAGCTTTTTGAAAAGAATGGTTATGAAAGAAAAGATTTTGAATCGACTGCAGATGTCTACGTTATTAATACATGCACAGTAACAAATACTGGTGATAAAAAAAGTAGACAAGTGATCAGGCGCGCTATACGAAAAAACCCAACGGCCGTTATTTGTGTAACAGGTTGTTATGCACAAACATCACCAGCTGAGGTTATGGCCATACCTGGTGTTGATATCGTCGTCGGCACACAAGACAGAGAGAAAATGATCGGATACATCGAACAGTATCAAATGGAAAGAGAACCTATTAATGGTGTTAGTGACATTATGAAAGCTAGAGTCTATGAAGAGCTTGAAGTTCCCTCTTTCACAGATCGAACACGTGCATCTCTGAAAATTCAAGAGGGATGTAACAATTTTTGTACATTTTGTATTATTCCGTGGGCCAGAGGTTTATTAAGATCTCGTAAACCAGAATCTGTCATTGAACAAGCTCAAAAACTCGTTGATGCTGGCTATAAAGAGATTGTTTTAACGGGTATTCACACAGCGGGATATGGCGAAGATATGAAAGATTATAATTTTGCAGCACTTCTTCGTGATTTAGAAGCCAAAGTAAAAGGACTCAAACGCATCCGTATCTCTTCTATTGAAGCAAGTCAAATTACGGATGAAGTGATCGAAGTCATCGATAAGTCCAAAGTGATTGCAAGACATCTTCATATTCCATTGCAATCTGGATCTGATTCTATTTTGAAACGAATGAGAAGAAAATATACAACGGCCTTTTTTGCGGAAAAAATTGAACGTTTGCGGAAAGCACTACCTGATTTTGCTTTAACATCAGATGTCATTGTTGGATTTCCTGGTGAGACCGATGAAGAATTCGAGGAAACGTATGCCTTTATTCGCGACCTTAGATTTTCCGAACTACATGTTTTTCCATATTCAAAACGTACAGGAACACCTGCGGCTAGAATGGAAAACCAAGTTCCTGATGAAATTAAACATGCCCGTGTTACACGTCTCATTTCATTATCGAATCAGCTTTCTAAAGAATATGCTTCTAGATATGAGAACGAAGTATTAGAGGTTATCCCTGAAGAGCCGTTTAATAAGGACTCGAATACTGGTGAATATGTCGGTTACACGGACAATTACTTAAAAGTAAAATTCCCGGCTTCACCTGAATTAGAGGGGAAATTAGTTAGAGTTAAAATTACTCAAGCGGGTTATCCATACAATCAAGGACAATTTGTTCGAGTCATGGATGATGAACCACTTGAAGAAGCAAAAGCAATAGCTCAGAGGTAAATGAAGTATAAAAGGGGAATCTCTCGGAGATTCCCTTATCTATGCACTTTAAGAAAATATAAGTATAAGTGCGGGCTTAGGCCTCTGTCTTGCGCCTTTATAAAAAAATTCCATGAGAAGAGGGAGTAACATGACAAATTTAGCCCATCTTATTGACCATACGGCACTCAAACCAGAAACGACATCAGATCAAATTCAAAAGTTATGTCACGAAGCGAAGGAACATCACTTTGCATCAGTTTGCGTTAACCCAGTTTGGGTAAGTAAAGCTTCGTCATTACTTAAAGAAACAGATGTAAAAGTTTGTACGGTTATTGGATTCCCTTTAGGTGCTTCTATCTCAAAAGTCAAAGCATTCGAAACAACTTGTGCGATTGAAGATGGAGCAACTGAGGTAGATATGGTCATAAACATTGGCGCTATGAAAGATGGACAAGATGACCTTGTAAAAAAGGACATTCAAGCAGTTGTTCAAGCAGCTAATGATAAAGCTCTTGTCAAAGTTATTTTAGAGACGTGTCTATTAACGAAGGAAGAAATAAAAAGAGCAAGCAAACTTGCTATGGATGCAGGGGCAGACTTTGTCAAAACATCAACGGGGTTTTCTAGCGGTGGAGCAACGATTGAAGATGTTCGATTAATGCGCGAAGTTGTTGGAGAATCAAAAGGTGTCAAAGCTTCAGGTGGAATTCGAGATAAAGAAACGGCCGAAGCAATGGTATCTGCTGGAGCTTCTCGAATTGGCGCAAGTAGTAGTGTTCATATTGTTAAGTGATGAGGATAAAACAAAGATCTGAGTGGATGGACTCAGATCTTTGTTTTTGAGGTTAGATTAAGCGATTGGCATAACGATAAGATGAGGCAACGATTATTCGATGACGTGCTTCGGTTTCTGTTTGTTTTCGACCCATCTACCATAGACATTAGCAAAAGGTAGTGCGAGGAGGGCTGTAATTAAATTAAACAAAACACCGCTATGAGCAAGTTGAAATTCGGTTGAATGACTTAATTTCATCGTGATATCAGCAAGTAAATCAATAAAGGGATAAAATAGAATCACACCAAGCACATTAAAAAGAAAATGTGTATAAGCCGTCCATTTTGCTTCCCAAGGATTGCCTAGACTAGCGATATATGCCGTGACACACGTTCCTATATTAGCCCCAAATGTAACAGCAATAGCCGATCCTATCGATAAGGCACCATGATTAAGAAAGGCCATGGTAATTAATGTCGTAGCGGAACTAGATTGTAATACAGCGGAAAGAAGTGTTCCTGTTAAGATGGCAATGACGTAGTTTTGATCTGATAACATTAAGATATGCTGAACAGAAGATAATTTAAAAAGAGGTTCAGCCATCTGGTTAAAGCCGTGCATTGAAGTGAATAGACATCCGATGCCAAATAAACATGCCCCAATGGCAAAACATTTCTTTATTGGATGGACCATTAAGAGTAAGCCTAAGACAAGAAAGATATATTGAATATATCCTACGTGGAATGAAGCAATTTCAATTGTTGCTGTTGTCCCAATATTCGCGCCTAAAATAATCCCTACTGTATTTGGGAATCGAAGTAATCCAGAAGTCGTTAAACCGATAGCAATAACTGTCACAGCTGAACTACTTTGTAACATCATGGTTGCAATGGCTCCAATAATTAATCCGTTAATCGGCTGCTTCGTTAATTTCTCTATAATTTCTTCAATGAATTTTCCCGCTAAATGGCGAAAACCTACTTTCATCATTGTCATTCCAAATAAAAAGATGCAAAGGTAAGCTAAAAAAGTTAGGATAATGAAGGTCAAAAACGTCACCTCTAATTCCTTAGAATAGAATATCTCCATGACTTGTACTCATTCGGTTTGTTTTATTCTATTAAGTGAAGAAGCAAAACATGACAATTTAATAGATTTAATAAAGATTATTAAAAACTAACTACATCCTCTTAGAAAATGGGTTGATTCACTGAGTTAAAATGAACTAAGAGTAATCATTCAAGCGCCTGCTTTTTAAAGTAAGGTGAACTTATCTCATAATAAAATAGAGGGCTTATTCATTTTTCTAGTAAATGAGGTTCTTTTAGGCTTTTAGGTCCTCTGAAATTGTTAATTTAGATTAAAAACTAAGAATGATAGATTTTTTTGAATCAAATTTTGAGTAGACTCGGAATTGAATAACCATTTAGTTTACAAAAGATGCGGAATCATATATAATGACAAAAGACATATTATTATGTCTCTCTTAAAGCTGTTGCGTTTTGGAGGGAGGGAAACATAGATGGTCGAAACAAAAGTACGCAAAAATGAATCAATCGAAGACGCTCTAAGACGTTTTAAACGTTCAGTTTCTAAATCAGGTACATTAGCTGAAGTTAAGAAACGTAAACATTATGAAAAACCAAGCGTGCGTCGCAAGAAAAAATCTGAAGCGGCACGTAAAAAACGTAAGTTCTAAAAAAGGGGTGTTCCGATGAGCCTTTTGGATCGTCTGAACCAGGATTTAAAGCAAGCGATGAGGGATCGTGACAAAGTCAAGCTTTCTGTTATTCGTATGATCAAGACTTCTATCACTAATGAGTCGATCAAACACGGTAAAGAACTTTCGGATGACGATGTATTGACAGTGCTATCCCGTGAACTCAAACAGAGGAAAGACTCCCTCCAAGAGTTTGAAAATGCAGGCCGCCAAGACTTAATTGAAGGTGTACAGAAGGAAATTGAGGTTGTTAATTTATATATGCCTGAACAATTGTCGAAAGACGATCTTCAGTCAATCATAGATGAAACCATTTCTGAAGTAGGTGCTGTGTCTAAATCCGATATGGGTAAAGTCATGAGTGCTCTTATGCCTAAAGTCAAAGGTAAAGCAGACGGTAAACTAGTCAGTAGCCTTGTTCAGAGTAGATTATAATAATAGAATTGCTTCGTGTAAAATGAGCCTTGAATACAAGGCTCATTTTTTCATCATATTACGTCACGCATCTCACATCACCCCAGGTATTTCATGATCTTAAAAGTATTAATTTAATATTTTCTAATAAAATACATAACCTGCATATTTTACATATTAAGGTATCAATCGATTGATTACCCTTTTTACCTTGAAACCTTTTCAAAGTTATTGACGTATAGAAGAAGGAAGAACTTAGCACTCTCGACAGATAATTACGAGGAGGGAATATCATGGACGCAAGTGCAATAGGCATATTAATTGTAGCGGCTATCATTATTATCATCTTAGCGATTTTATTTACATTTGTACCGGTAACACTTTGGATATCAGCACTTTCATCTGGCGTAAGAATTGGGATCTTTACACTGATAGGGATGAGACTGCGACGGGTTGTTCCGAGACGTGTCATTAACCCATTGATAAAAGCTGTTAAAGCAGGTCTTAATTTAAATACAAATCAACTTGAAAGCCATTACCTAGCTGGAGGGAATGTAGATCGTGTGGTTAATGCCCTTATTGCTGCCCACAGGGCAAATATTGAATTAACGTTTGAAAGGGCAGCTGCGATTGATTTAGCTGGACGTGATGTATTAGAAGCTGTTCAAATGAGTGTAAATCCAAAGGTCATTGAATCGCCTTATATAGCTGGAGTTGCTATGAATGGGATAGAGGTAAAGGCAAAGGCTAGGATCACCGTTAGGGCTAATATCGATAGGCTTGTTGGTGGTGCTGGAGAAAATACCATTGTGGCTCGTGTTGGTGAAGGAATCGTTTCAACCATAGGTTCATCGGAGGACCATAAAGTGGTTTTAGAAAATCCAGAACTCATTTCACAAACGGTCCTAAAAAAGGGTCTCGATGCAGGTACAGCCTTTGAAATCCTTTCTATCGATATAGCCGACGTTGATATTGGTGATAACATTGGTGCCAATCTTCAAACAGAGCAAGCCGAGGCTGATAAAAATATAGCGCAGGCAAAGGCGGAGGAAAGAAGAGCTATGGCGGTAGCTAGGGAACAAGAAATGCGAGCAAAGGTTGAAGAAATGAGGGCAAAAGTAGTTGAGTCCGAAGCTGAAGTGCCGATTGCCATGGCACAGGCACTCAGAGAAGGAAAAATGGGTGTCTTAGATTATATGAACTATAATAATATTAAAGCCGATACAGATATGAGAAATTCAGTTGGTAAAGCCAATTTAGAAAGTTCCGATGAAAAAAATGAATAAAATGTTCTCATTGAATGAACCATGTGAAACTCACAATCAGTGGTTATTTTTCAAACCACTGTTAGTTCATTGATTCATTCGAACTTTTAAAGACATATTCTCCACCTATTTATGCAATTTCAGGTATTGCATAATCCCTTTTTGTAGGAGGTCATTACTTTCAGTTAAGCGGTTAACCACCTATTCTAGATGAACCAACGTCATTATGTGAAGAAGGTGATTGAATGGAAATTGCGATGTTTATTATATTTGCTGTTATCTCGCTTGTGGGTTATGTGGCAAGATCAGTCGAGAAACAAAATAAAGAGCAACGTCAGCGTATGGAAAAGCAGAAACGAATAAGAGAAAGACAAAATCGGCAAAGACAACGTTATGATTCTACAGATGAAAGTCATACGAGAAGAGATGCCGGTGAACAACCCGTAACGACGATTAATTCCGATACAGTGCCTAAGCGAGAGCAACCCGTGACGACCGTAGTCATGGAGAAGCGTGCTTCCGGGCAGGCTTTATTAGAACAATATGAAAAAATGAAACAGAAAAATCTTAGCGAGAGAGCTATGAGTTCATTAAAAGATCAATCTGTTAAACAAAGTCGAGGGGGACAATCAGATCGACCATTTGTTGTGGATCAAAAGAAATTTGCGGAATCTTTTATTTTGGCAGAATGTATTGCAAAACCGCGCGCCTATCGTCCTCATAAGGCCTTAAGAAAATTTTAATTGAAAACCAGGAGATAATGATGCTCCTGGTTTTTTGGCGCCTTAAGAAAGATGAAAATTTTAGTATAAATAGCAACTAGCATCATCTTCTTCGATGAAGCATCGAGTTGTCGCGAAGGCGAAGCCGTAGTGACATATTCTAGGCCTTTGTTCTAGCGCCTTATAGGCTGGCCACTCCAAGTTTTCTTTATGATTGTAAAATGGATACCAAGGTCTCTTCAATCATTTTTTAAGATGTGAAATATTTTTCCATAATGACGAATGGACCATAATGCTATATAATTTGAAGGGGATTTTGAAACAAAAAAAGATTGATATGAACGAAGTAATAAACATACACTTAAAATGAATACATCAAGGCAGAGGGTTAATTATGGATATAAATAAACGATATGAAGAGTTAATTTCAATGATTAAAGATAAACATAACATCAAAAAAGAGGCTCATCTAGGGGATTATACGTATACAAAGACAGGTGGAAAAGCTGATATTCTCATTTTTCCGACTTCCTATGAAGAGGTTCAAAAAATTGTTTCTTTTTCGTATAAAGAGAGCATTCCTTTAACTATTCTAGGTAATGGATCAAACCTAATTATTAAAGATGGCGGGATACGAGGCATCGTCATGAATCTAACTAAAATGACAGAAATTCGATGTATCGACAACCGAATCATGGCTCAGAGTGGGGCAGCCATTATTGATGTTTCGCGATTTGCTTTATCAAAGCATCTTACCGGTCTTGAATTTGCTTGTGGGATTCCAGGATCCGTGGGCGGGGCCCTTTATATGAATGCAGGAGCTTATGGCGGTGAGACGGCAGATGTTTTATTAAGTGCTCTTGTTGTCACTAGTGAGGGTAAAACTCTGAGATTAAACAAGGATCAGTTGGACCTTGGTTATCGAAGTAGCGCTATTGCCAAACAAAACTATCTTGTCCTTGAAGCCGAATTCTTACTTAAATCAGGTAATGAAAGAAAAATCAAAGAAAAGATGGATGAATTAACTTATTTAAGAGAATCAAAACAGCCGCTTGAGTATCCTTCATGTGGAAGTGTATTCAAACGCCCACCTGGACATTTTGCAGGGAAGCTTATCCAAGATAGTGGTCTTCAAGGGACACAAGTTGGCGGGGTGCAAGTCTCTACAAAGCATGCTGGATTTATGGTTAACGTGAACCATGGAACAGCAACAGATTATCTAAATTTAATTCAACTTGTAAAGCAAACGGTAAAAGAAAAATTTAATGTTGAATTAGAAACGGAAGTAAAGGTCATTGGTGAAGATTAGACATGATCACAAATTAATTAATTGATTTAACACAGGCATGCATTTTGTCTGTGTTTTTTTGCACTTTTTTAAAGGGGAATAAGAATAAGCGATAGGGAGGGATGGAAACCAATCCACCAATGATAGGTTTACTTTTATCTCTCGTGTAAAAACAACTGATCAAATAAAATGTTTCGTCATCACTTTTAAGTGCGTGTTCAAAAAGGTGGCGAATTAGAAGCAAGAAGATCAAGACGGCGCTGTTTTGAGGACCGGAATGTAGGCTTTTGCTACATGAGAACCGAAAAACAAGAGGGCGCCGAGATTCGTAGCTTATCATTTGGTGACTTTTTGAACAACCTCTTTAAGCTTCCTAAATCTGATTAAAATTATCAGTGCTAGGGATGATTTTTAAGTCATAGAGTGTAAAGAGGTAGGTGAGCGACATTGCGGAAATGGCAGCATAATGTTAAAAAGTGGTTTGTCAATCATTCGGAAATGCCAGTTGATGTAGTGATGGACTTACCCAGAATTACGATTATTGGACAATTACATATTTATATTGAAAACCATAAAGGGGTTTTATCCTTCTCAAATGAAGAGTTACGATTAGCCATGAAACAAGGACAACTTCTTGTTAAAGGAAGCGGCTTTGTTTTGAAAAATATTTTACCTGAAGAAATTTTGTTAGAGGGCGTAATTAAAAATGTACTATTTATAGATGAATAAAAATTGGAGGCTGAGTGGGATGAAAAACAATTGGAATAATGCAATCTACGGACATGTGAAAGCTTCCATTCACGGTCAGCTTACAGAACCATTTATAAATCTATGTGTGAAGCGGAACATTGCTATTTGGGACATTAAAAGACGTAATAAAACCACCATTGTTTGTTCACTTTATATTAAAGATATATCTAAAATAAAGCCGTTATTGAAACAAACAGACTGTAAGATTCGTTTTATAGATAAGAAGGGTTTCCCTTTCTTTATGAGACGTCTCCTTAATCGCACGGGTATCATTATCGGTCTAATGTGTGCCATTCTTATCATTACTTTTCTTTCGAATGTGGTATGGCGTATTGATGTCAAAGGTGCCGATCCGCGTTTAGAAACAAAAATAAGACAGTTGTTAAAACAACAACATTTAAAAGTTGGTGCAATCAATTTTGTTGTTCCTTCTACAGAGGTTATTGAGACGAATTTATCAGCGAAATTACCAAAAGTCACTTGGATCGGTGTTTCAAAGGATGGAACAACCTATCATATCGATGTCGTACAAAAAAAATTACCCAAAAAACAGAAAGAGACCGGACCGAGGAATCTTGTTGCGGCTAAAAAGGCCATCATCCATCGACTATTTGTCGAAAAAGGACAACCAATGGTTCAAGATGATCAATTCGTAAAAAAAGGCCAACTTCTTGTATCAGGTATCATAGGAAATGAAAATGATCCTAAGTTTATTTCATCTAAAGGACAAGTCTTTGGAGAAACTTGGTATCAAACAACAACGAAAGTTCCGTTAAATACAACGTATGAAACCTTTTCAGGACAAGAATATACAAAACACTATTTAAAAATGAATAAGTGGAAATGTTTAATTTGGGGGTTTTTTAATAGCTCCTATAAGCATGAAAAGAAAGATTCTGTTGAAAAACAGATTCATTTTCTATTTTGGGATTTACCTCTATCTTATGTAAAGGAAACGCATCGACAAGTTCATCAGTCGAATCGAGTTCTTTCTCCGCAACAAGCTTTAGATGAGGGAGAGAAAGCGGCTCAAAGACGATTAAAATCAAAATTACCGTCTAAATCAGAAATTGTTAAAAGTACGATCGAATCTAAAAAAGTGGAAAAGGGAATCTTATATTTACGGCATCGTTTTGTCGTTTATGAAAATATTGCTGTACCAAAAACCTTTAATTCTAAAAAAGAGAGAGTTAAGTTGAAGAAAAAGGCGAAAAAAGAAAAGCAAAATCAGCAGTAAATCAGAAAATTGATCTTGATCACGCTTCCATAAATGAAAGGTTCTTGTTATCATTAATCTAGATAACCTAATGGATATTCAAAAAGAAAATGGAAATATTGTGATATCGTATGGTAAACTAAAAAAAACATCACGCTGATACTAAGGAGACTGAGACATTTGCCAGAACGCCATTTATATACCATTGATTTAGAATTTGATAATGCGAATGAAACTCTTGCACTATTTGGACCAGGAGATGCCAATTTGAAAATAATTGAAAAAACGCTTGACATTTCCATTGTAACAAGAGGTGGAGCAGTGAACGTTTCAGGAAGTGAAGAAACGTATCAAACAGTTGAAAGTATATTAACAGCACTGCTCGGTTTAATACGTCGTGGTATCCAAGTAACCGAGCGTGATGTTGTTTATGCATTGAAACTTGCAAGTGAAGGAATGCTTGTTGAACTTGAAGATCTTTATGAGATGGAAATAACAGTCAATGCAAAAGGAAAACCGATTCGTGTTAAAACACTCGGTCAACGCCGGTATGTTCATGAAATGAAAAAAAACGATATGGTTTTTGCTATTGGACCAGCAGGAACAGGAAAAACGTATCTTGCTGTTGTCATGGCAGTGACGGCACTTAAGGAAGGAAAAATTAAACGTATTGTTCTGACAAGGCCTGCTGTGGAGGCGGGAGAAAGTCTAGGATTTTTACCGGGGGATTTAAAAGAAAAGGTCGATCCATATCTAAGACCTCTATACGATGCTTTACATGATGTTTTAGGAGCTGAACATACTTTGCGTCTAATTGAAAGAGGAACAATCGAAATTGCTCCACTAGCGTATATGCGCGGACGCACGCTAGAAGATGCCTACGTTATTTTAGATGAAGCACAGAATACAACTTCAGAACAAATGAAAATGTTTTTAACTCGTTTGGGTTTTGGTTCGAAAATGATTATTACTGGTGATATTACTCAAGTGGATCTACCTAAAGGGAAAAAATCAGGATTAAAAACAGCGCAAGAAATGCTTCATAGTCTTGCGGGCATCTCATTTGTGGAGTTACGTCGTATGGATGTTGTTCGTCATCCATTAGTTCAGCGTATAATTGAGGCATATGGGGATTAAGTCGAAAGCAAGAAATATTTGGGGGGAAAATCATGAGCCCAATAAAAACGTTGCAAACGATACGAAAAACGATAGTTAATAATTATACCAATTGGGTCATATACCTGGTTCTTGCTATGGTTCTCTATATATGTATGATTGGAAGTTTTCTACCAAAAAACTTAAATGTTCGCTTACATGACACAGCTACAGAAGATATCCAATCACCAGTAGAAGCCATTGATCTCCAAGCGACAAATCAATTAAAAGAAGAAGCAAGTAATTCTACTCCATCAAAATACACTTATACCGAGGAGACCTCACTTATTCAAGTTGAAAAAGTGGGCGATATATATGATGTTATTTCGGATGTTAAATCGGATAAAAACATTGACAAAGATGAAGCCGTCAAGGCTGTTCGGTCTAAGTTGTCGAGTGATGCCAGTAGAGCCTTGTCTGATAAAACAATTCAAGTCCTATTAAATGCTAAAGATAAGGATTTGATGACGGCTCAAGACATCACAAATAATCTTATTTATGAAGCGTTAAATAATAAAGTGAAGTGGAGTGATTTAGAACGAGTTCAAAATCGTGCTGTATCCTCCCTTCCTGTTTCTATGATCGGTGATAGTTTAAGAGGAGCTCTGATTGAACTTCTTCATTACGGCATTGTACCTAACTATGTCTTTGATGCTGTTGCAACTAAACGAAGCAAACAGGATGCAGCAAATTCAATTGAACCCGTCCAAATTCATCAAGGTGAAGTAATTGTAAAAAAGGGTGAGTTAATTACTCGTGACATATTAAGAGAATTAAAAGTTGTCGGTCTTCTTAAGGATCGTTTTAACATATTGCCATTTATTGGTTTGTTTATCTTTGTTTCTTTTATTATTGTCATTTTATCTTTTGAATTTAACCAGTTAAAAAAGAAAGACGGAAATGATCTATACAAAAAATTATTGATGTATGGCATTATCTTATCGTGTATGGTTATGTTAATAAAATTAGCCACATTCTTACGATTGACCAATATCCCTGGCTTAGCTTATATACTTCCAAGCGCCCTTGGAACCCTGCTTATTCGAATGTTCCTTACTGAGAGATTAGCGATTGTTACGAGTATTATTTTTGGTATGGTTGCAAGTATTACATTTGGTTCTGTATCAAAAACCGGCATATTTGACCCGCAAATGGGTCTATATGTTCTTATATCTGCATTGGCAGGGGCATCGATTATTCGAGGAAATGAGACAAAACCGAAGATACTGCAGACTGGTATGTTCATTTCTTTAACAAATATGCTTACTGTCATTATGCTAATGCTTATACAAAATAATACATTTCGCCTCGGGGACATCTTTCTCAATTTAATATTTGCTTATTTATCAGGATTTTTAACAACTATTTTAACTTTGGGGTTAATCCCGGTCCTTGAAACGGGTTTTGGTATGTTATCGACAATTAAATTAATCGAATTATCGAACCCGAATCATCCCTTGTTACGAAAAATTTTATTAGAAGCACCGGGAACGTATCATCACAGCGTAATGGTGGCCAACCTAGCTGAACGCGCATGTGAGGTTATTGGAGCAAATGGACTTTTGGCAAGAGTAGCCGCCTATTATCATGATATTGGGAAAACGAAAAGACCGCGTTTTTTTGTAGAGAATCAATTAGATGGCGTTAATCCACATGATAATCTATCGCCACAATTAAGTCGTGCGGTCATCATATCTCATCCTTATGATGGTGCAGACATTTTAAGAGCGCATAAAATGCCTAAGGAAATCATTGATATTGCAGAACAGCATCATGGAACCTCATTATTAAAGTATTTTTATTTTAAAGCTAAAGAAAGCGGACAGGATGTTCAAGAGGCGGATTTTAGGTATCCTGGTCCAAAAGTTCAGACAAAAGAAGCAGCGATTGTTGAATTAGCTGACAGTATTGAAGCAGCTGTTCGCTCAATGAAAAAACCAACTCCTATGAAAATCAACAATCTCGTTCAGAGTATTTTTAACGATCGTTTAGAGGATGGTCAATTTGATGAATGTGATTTAACCCTTCACGAACTTAAATTAGCGAAGAAGTCGATTACTGAAACGATGAATGGGGTATTCCACTCAAGAATTGAGTATCCAGATGAACAAATAGGAAAGAAGGCACAAGCAAAATGACGTTAACAATTGATATGTATGATGAGACTGGTGAATTAAGACCTGATCAAGAAAAACTAATTTCTGAATTATTGGAGCATGCAAAGGAAACTCTGGAGATAGAGGGTGACTGTGAATTATCTTTAACCTTTGTGGACAATGATCGTATTCAGGCTATAAATGCTGAATATCGTGACAAGGATCAACCAACAGACGTCATTTCCTTTGCTTTAGAAGAATTGGATGACGATGAAGTCAGCATTATCGATCCTGATTTGGAGGCTCCAAGAGTACTTGGTGATATTATTGTATCGATTCCAAAAGCCCGCGAGCAAGCTCAATCTTATGATCATTCCTTTGATCGAGAATTGGGTTTTCTTGTCATTCATGGCCTTCTCCATTTACTCGGATATGACCACATGACAGAGTCTGATGCAAAGAAAATGTTTACACTGCAAGAGGAGATTCTCTCCTCGTTTGGTTTAAAAAGAGAGTGACATATGAGTCAGCACAAGTATAAAAACAAACATTTTGGTGCTAGTGTGCGTGCAGCAACACAAGGAATCGTGAAATCTTTTAAAACAGAACGTAATTTGAAAATTGATTTACTAATGGCTATACTAGTCATTATCATCTCCTGTCTTGTACATATCTCACTAACCCATTTCATGATTGTTTTCATTTTGATTGGTGGAGTCATCAGTTTAGAATTAATGAATACTGCCATCGAACAAACGGTTGATCTTGTGACAGAAGAGTGGCATCCACTTGCAAAAGCAGCAAAGGATATGGCTGCAGGAGCCGTTTGGTTTTTTTCGATTATTTCTGCGATTATATACATGATGATTCTTTATGACACACTATCTTAGGGAGGGTTTACGATGGAAGACAAAGAACTTGTTAAATACGCGAAGAATGCAATGGAAAATGCTTACGTTCCTTATTCACATTTTCCGGTAGGTGCAGCTTTATTAACGAAAGATGGGAAAGTCTTTACAGGATTTAATATTGAAAATGCAGCCTACTCATTGTGTAATTGTGCAGAGCGGACAACTCTTTTTAAAGCATTTTCAGAAGGCGCAAAAGATTACGCTACTCTAGCAGTCATAGCGAACACGGATCGACCTGTTCCTCCATGCGGGGCCTGCCGTCAAGTGATAGCGGAACTATGCCCAAAAGATATGCGAATTATTTTATCTAATGCTTCAGGTGATATTCAAGTGACCTCAATCGCTGAATTGCTACCGGGAGCGTTTCTATCGGAGGATTTAAACTAAATGACTGAACCTTTTAAATCTGGATTTGTTGCTCTTATTGGAAGACCTAACGTCGGGAAATCAACATTATTAAATCAAATACTTGGACAAAAAATAGCCATTATGAGCGATAAAGCCCAAACAACACGAAATCGCATTCAAGGTGTATATACATCTGAAAGTGAACAAGTTATCTTTATTGATACACCAGGAATACATAAGCCAAAGCATAAACTAGGAGAGTATATGACCAAAACGGCCGTTCAAACTTTGAACGAGGTCGATCTTGTGGCTTTTATGGTTGATGCTGAAAAAGGTTATGGTCGGGGAGATCAGTACATTATTGATCTTCTTGAAAGATCGAAAACACCCGTTTTTTTACTGATCAATAAAATCGATCGTGTACATCCCGACCAGCTTCTTCCTCTCATTGATACGTATAGAAGTCATTATAATTTTGATGAAATTGTACCATTATCAGCCTTACAAGGGATGAATGTGAATACTTTATTAGAGCAAATCACGAAGTATCTTGATGAGGGCCCAAAGTATTATCCAGAAGACCAAGTAACGGACCATCCAGAACGGTTTATTATTTCAGAATTAATACGAGAAAAAATTCTCCATTTGACGAGGGAAGAAGTCCCTCATTCCATTGCAGTGGTTATTGAAAGAATAGAGCGTGATGATCAGAGAAATCGTATCGAAGTACAGGCAGCTATCGTTGTTGAGAGATCTTCTCAAAAAGGAATCATCATCGGAAAACAAGGGAGCATGTTAAAAGACATTGGAACACGGGCTCGGAAGGATATAGAATCGTTATTGGGCTCAAAAGTTTATTTGGAACTTTGGGTCAAAGTGCAAAAAAATTGGCGGGATAAAGAAGGCAGCTTGAGAGACTTTGGTTTGTTTGAGGAAGAAGAATAACCATGAAGAATAAATCTTGCAACCCCACTTTAAGAGTGGGGTATTTCTTTACACTTTAAGAAGGTAATAAAATTTAATGATTAAGTATAAGTGCAACAAGCATCATCTTCTTTGATTAAGCATCGAGTTGTCGCGAAGGCGAAGCCGTAGTGACACATTCTAGGCCACTGTCTGCGTTATAGACTGGTCGATCGGTTTCTAATCCAACATTTCTTTATTTATGTACGAACTTTATTAGCAATTTTTCCTTAACATGTTTTTCTCATTTTTGTGAACCCTAAGCTTAAACATGTGAAAGGTGGTTGTAAATATGTTAGACTTAACTTGGAAGGTTTTTTGTATGACAGGGAACATTGATACCTATCTTTTACTTAAAGAAATTGAGGATTCTCAAAATAGTCAAGATGTATTAGATAAAGATGAAATGACAACTGACGATGTTATGAACTAAATCATACAAAAAATACGTAGAAAATGAATTGTGTGGTGTATCGCACCTTGATGGAGAAAGCAGAAGGCATTATACTACGTGTGGTTGATTATGGTGAAACAAATAAAATAATAACAATTTATACAAAAGAATTTGGAAAACTGGGGCTAATGGCTAGAGGGGCAAAAAAACCTAAGAGTCGATTAGCCTCCGTTACTCAACATCTGTTTTATGGTCAATTTTTATTTTCAAAAGGGAAAAACTTGGGTACGCTCTATCAAGCTGAAACACTTGATCCTTTGCGCCATATCAAAAATGATATTTTTAAATTGGCATACGCTTCTTATCTTGCTGAAATTGTCGATAAACTAACGGAAGAACAAAGACCTTATCCTTCTTTGTACCATTTATTAATTCAGACGTTATTATATATCGAAAAAGGACTAAATGAAGAAGTTTTAACGGCTATTTTTAATGTGAAAATGTTATCTATCGCTGGAATAGACGCGACAATGGATCGATGTATTCATTGTGGAAATACAGTTGGTCCGTTCTCGTTTTCAATTAGCGGCGGAGGATACCTATGTCACGATTGTCAGATGGTCGATGAATATGCGATTCCAATGACACCCGCAACGAGCCGCCTCCTTTATTTATTTAAAAAAATAACCATTGATCAAGTTGGATCTATCAATTTAAAGAGAACAACCATTGATCAAATCAATCTCATATTAAATACTTATTTTGATCAACACTCCGGGTTGAATTTGAAGTCAAAAAAGTTTCTGGATCAAATGCACCAGATTAAATAAATAGGGGTTGCATTATTTAAATTTTAGAGCTATAATGAAATCTAATAGTTAAATATAAAATGGACTTTGTAACTAAGCAGGGCCCTTATATGTATAGTTCCATTTTGATCGGTTAATAATAAAGAATTGAAAGCATCGTCAAATACGATGCTTTTTCCTTGCGTTTTTAAGAAAATATAATTTATAATACCAAGTTGTAGAAAATGGTCAGTTCTTCTTAGCATTATCCAATTTGTGATTGAATCCTGCACCTCTTTTCGACAAAAATCGAAAAATTTAAACATGAATCTTAAAGAAGGAATTTTGGATATAGGTATAGAATAAGAAAGTATGGTGGAAAAAAATTAATCTCTATATTGATGCTGATGCGTGTCCGGTTAAACAAGATATTCTTAACATAGCTAGTGAATTTAAAATTGTGCCTATATTTGTCGCTTCATATACACATTATAGTAATAAGCGACAAGCAACTTGGGTATTTGTTGATCCAGATCGTGAAGCTGCTGATTTATACATCATCAACCATGCAAGGCAAGGGGATGTCGTTGTGACTCAGGATATGGGATTAGCCAGCTTATTAACACCTAAAGGCATTTTTGTTTTAACACCGAAAGGAAAAAACTTAAATGATAAGGACATGCCGGCTATTTTAAATCGCCGATATTTATCTTATAAGGCTCTAGCGTCAAAGCAAAAAATTAAGGGTCCAAAGGCCTTCACGGTGGGAGATCATGAAAATTTTTCTTCTATGCTCAGAAAATTGTTATGTCAATGCAATCTTTAGGATATAAATTAGTAATATATTGGTGGTGCATAGCCAATTGAGAGTTAAAGAAGAAACGATTGATCAAATCCGGCAATCTTTGGATATTGTTGAGGTTGTCATGGATTATGTTCAATTAAAGAAACAAGGCAGAAACTATTTTGCTTGTTGTCCTTTTCATAGTGAACAAACACCATCTTTTTCGGTTTCACCTGATAAACAAATCTTTCACTGTTTTGGATGTGGAATGGGTGGCAATGTCTTCACGTTCATTATGGAAATAGAAGGTATGTCTTTTATAGAAACCGTTCAATTTCTTGCTGAAAAAGCTAATATTGATCTAGGTGAAACAGTTTCCAATCAAGTAGGTCAGACAAAAAGGGATAAAAATGATCGTGAATCACTGTATTTTGCTTTTGATTTGATAAGTCAATTTTATCATTATCTTATTAAAAATGAAAAGTTCGGAAATCTTGGTTTGACTTATTTATTAAACAGAGGTTTTACGAAAGAGATTATCCAAAAGTTTAACATTGGGTATGCAGTCGATTCATGGGATACTTTAACCCATTTTTTGCAAAGAAGAAAAATTGATCTAGCTCTCATGGAAAAGGTTGGAATTTTATCAAAGAGACAGTTTGATCATAAATATTTTGATCGATTTCGCAACCGGATTATGTTTCCTATTGCTAACCATCGAGGCAAAGTGGTTTCATTTGCTGGTCGTGTGTTAACTGATGAGAAACCAAAATATATTAATACGCCTGAATCAGAAATTTTCCATAAAGGGAATCTTCTGTTTGGTTTTCATTTAGCTCGTCAAGAAATTAAAAGAACCAATCAAGTCATCTTGTTTGAAGGCTATCTTGATGTGATTAAAGCCCATCAATGTGGGGTAACAAATTGTGTGGCTTCAATGGGTACATCATTGACTGAAACACAAGCCTCATTACTCACCCGTCATGCTGAGACAATTATTATCTGCTATGACTCAGATGATGCTGGAATAGAAGCAAGCTTTCGTGCGGCTGCTATATTAGGCAAAGAACAACATATAATAAAAATAGCAAAAGTACCGAATGGATTAGACCCCGATGACTACATGACAAAATTTGGTGGCGAAAAGTTTAGTTCAGATGTAATAGGGGCAAGTCAAACGGTCATGTCTTTTAAAATGAATTATTTTAGAAGAGGAAGAGATCTTAATGATGAAGGAGATCGCATGCGTTATGTAGAAGAAGTGATAAAGGAAATTGCGACTCTTACTAAGGCAGTCGAACGAGATCATTATTTAAGAATGCTTTCGGATGAATTTTCAATTTCCCTTGACGCATTAAAACATCAGCAGTATCAAATTTATCGTCAAAGGCAAAAGAAAAATCAAACTCAAAATCAAAATCATCCAAAAAGGCCACCAGTCATCTTTAACAAACTAACAACACTTTATCCGGCACATGAAATGGCAGAACGGAGATTACTCGCACATATGATGAGAAATGATGAAATATCAGAAAAGGTGCAGGAAGTAATCGGTGGATCATTTCATGTTCCTCTGCATCAAGCCATAGCCGCACACCTTTATGCTTATTATTTAGGTGGGAATCCACCAGACGTGGGTGCATTCATACAATATTTAAAAGATACCGAGCTTCAGCAAAAAGCAAGTGACATTGCTATGATGGATGTAAATGAAGAAGTATCAGACCTAGAAATTGATGATTATATGAATCAGATTCAAAAATATAATAAGATAACAGAGGTTGAACGGCTTGAGGCTGAAAGAAAAAAAGCTGAACAGAATAATGATTTTGAAGGTGCTACCAACCTATTAGCTGAAATGATAACTATTAAAAATCAGCTGAATAGAAGATAACTAAGATGGTGAGAACTATGAGTATTGGAAGGAGGGGGTCAAATGGCTGGGAAACCAAGCAAGGTAGACCACGAGTTAACCGTTGACCAAGCAAAAGAACAACTTCTTGAAGTTGGTAAAAAAAGAGGTACCTTGGCCTATCGGGAGATCGCTAATAAGTTAGCGCCATTTGATCAGGACTCAGAGCAGATGGATGAATTTTACGAATTTCTGTCGGAACAAGGCGTCGATGTAACGGAAGATATTCAGGATCATGCAGAGTCCGATAATAATAATACAAAAGAAGAAGAATTTGATTTGAACGATTTAAGCGTCCCGCCAGGAGTAAAAATTAATGATCCTGTACGTATGTATTTAAAGGAAATTGGTCGTGTGGATTTACTATCAGCAACCGAAGAAATTGAACTCGCAGAACGGATTGAAAAAGGCGATGTCGAGGCTAAAAAGAGACTCGCAGAAGCCAACCTTCGTCTTGTCGTAAGTATCGCTAAAAGATACGTGGGAAGAGGCATGTTATTTTTAGATCTCATACAAGAAGGTAACATGGGATTAATTAAAGCTGTTGAGAAATTTGATTACCGAAAAGGCTTCAAATTTAGTACTTATGCAACATGGTGGATACGGCAGGCCATAACCCGTGCTATTGCTGACCAAGCGAGAACCATTCGAATTCCAGTACACATGGTAGAAACCATTAATAAATTGATTCGTGTTCAAAGACAACAACTTCAAGACTTGGGTCGTGAACCAACTCCAGAAGAAATTGGGAAAGAAATGGACCTACCACCTGAAAAAGTTAGAGAAATTTTAAAAATTGCTCAAGAGCCCGTCTCATTAGAAACACCAATTGGTGAAGAGGATGATTCACATCTTGGGGATTTCATCGAAGACCAGGATGCACAAGCCCCTTCAGATGCAGCCGCTTATGAGTTATTAAAAGAACAATTGGAAGATGTTCTTGATACATTGACAGATAGAGAAGAAAATGTCCTTAGACTTCGCTTTGGCTTGGACGATGGAAGAACGCGAACCCTAGAAGAAGTAGGCAAAGTTTTCGGTGTAACAAGAGAACGTATTAGACAAATTGAAGCCAAAGCACTAAGAAAACTCCGTCATCCAAGTAGAAGTAAACAACTTAAAGACTTCTTAGATTAATTGATGTCATAGCTTACTTTCTTTTCAGAGAGTAGGCTTTTC
Organism: Terrilactibacillus laevilacticus; assembly: GCF_006517395.1. GTDB lineage: Bacteria > Bacillota > Bacilli > Bacillales > Sporolactobacillaceae > Terrilactibacillus > Terrilactibacillus laevilacticus. The sequence continues at coordinate 20,707 of NZ_VDCY01000003.1, read as the reverse complement.
TTTTTAACACTTTAAGTGCGTATTCAAAAAGGTGACAAATTAGAAGAAAGAAGGCTAAGACCGGCGCTGTTAAGAAAGTATAAAAATTTAAGGTATAAAGTGTAAGTTCGGGCTCATGCCACTGTCTGCGTCTAATAGGCTGGCCAATCGGCAAATTTTCTTTACTGTCGTATTCGTATTTTATGATACATACAAAACGCTATTGCCTTACATTCATTTTACTGATTTTTACTGTAAGATGCAAACGGTATTTTTATCGAACTTTGAAAATTTTCTTTTAATTAATATTTAGTACAAAGACTATTAAAAATGGAGAATAAAATGCAAAACATAAACCTTTCTAAACGCTTAAAAAAAGTGGCTTCGTATATCCCCAGAAATAGTAAAATAGCTGATATTGGATCTGATCATGCTTATCTACCCTGCTACGCTCTACAAAATGGCTTGATTAATGAAGCCATTGCAGGTGAAGTAAATGAAGGACCCTATTTATCTGCTGTACATACAGTCGAAGAATGTCAATTATCAACTCTCGTTCAATGTCGACTAGGAAACGGTCTTTCAGTTATTAGTAAAGGAGAGGTTGATTGCATCATTATTGCTGGTATGGGTGGTGAACTCATAAAGCAAATTCTTGAAAATGGAAAAAGTCAATTATCAACAAAAGAAAGGCTTATTTTACAGCCAAATGTCGCTTCTGATCGAGTAAGAACATGGTTAGACACCAATGATTGGTCAATTATAGATGAATCTATATTAGAGGAAGATCAGCATATTTATGAAATTATTGTCGCAGAGAAAAGTAAGGAGATTCATCAGAATTTATCAGATATTGAACGTTTAATGGGTCCTTATTTGATAAAAGAAAAAAATGACGTATTTATAAAAAAATGGGCTCATGAAGCAGATAAAATGAGGAAGATTATAGAATCCTTAAAGGAAACAACACAAACCGAAAACATTTTAAATAAAATCGAACTATTTTGTGAAAGAGAGAACCAAATAAGGAGGCAGCTAAAATGACGGACAGGATTCACGGACAACGTCTTATCCAATTACTAGAAGAATGGGTACCAAAAAAACTGGCTTTTGAAAATGATAAAATCGGATTACAAATAGGAACATTAAATAAAAAAGTTAAGAAAGTCATGATTACGCTTGATGTTCTTGAAAATGTAGTACAAGAAGCGATTGATCGGAAAGTTGATCTAATCATCGCGCATCATCCCGTGATTTATCGCCCTTTGAAGACCATTCATCCAGATGAAGGTCAGGGGAAAATTGTCTCCGCCTGTATTCAGAATCATATTGCCGTTTATGTTGCCCATACGAATTTAGACATCGCTCCCGGTGGGGTAAATGATATGCTCTCTCAAGAGCTTGAATTACAAGATATCGATATTTTGAAACCGACAACCCACGAATCATTATATAAACTGTCTGTCTATGTTCCAGAATCACATGCGCACATTGTACGGGAAGCCATGACAGGAGCGGGTGCTGGGCATATTGGAAATTATTCATCTTGTACTTTTTCAAGCCAAGGAATTGGTACGTTTTTACCAGGAGAAGCAACCCATCCGTTTATAGGTCAATCGGGGATGCTTGAAGAGGTAATAGAAGTTAAAATAGAAACGATTGTGCCTAAATCTTTGTTAAACAAGGTTGTAAGAACGATCGAGCGCTCACATCCATATGAAGAGGTCGCTTATGATATTTACCCACTTGAAAATAAAGGCCAGGCTTATGGATTGGGGAGAATTGGAAAATTAAAGAATACCATGTCGTTAGAGGAGCTTGCCGTTCATGTGAAGCACCTTTATGAAATGGACGGAATTCGCGTTATTGGAGATCTAAAGAAACAGGTCAGTAAAGTGGCGATATCCGGCGGTGATGGTAATAGTCTCATCCCTTATGCTAAGTATAAAGGGGCCGATGTTCTAATTTCTGGTGATATTTATTATCATACGGCACATGACGCTCTCCTACATGGATTGACCGTTATTGACGCGGGGCATTATATAGAGAAGGTTATGAAGAAGTATGTTTGTGAATTTCTAAAAAATGTTATCAAAAAAGAAAATTATCAAACAGAGGTTATTGTTTCTGAAAGTCATACAAACCCCTTTACCTATATGTAAGAAAATAATGCCTGGTGTAGGTTTGTATGGTTTTCTCATATTCCGCGCATGAAATAAGGTAAAAGCGCTTGAAAAAGAGAATATGCGACTTGGATGGTGTAATCAAAACGATGAATGAGACTCGTTTTGATTTCATTAAGTCATGATGTATGAACTATTAAATAAGGATCATGCATATATCATATATGCATGATCCTTATTAAAATTCAAACCGTTTTACTAGTTGTTTAACTAGGAATGATCATGATTTTGTCATTTTTTTATCTCGTCGATGTTTCGAGCGACTGTCGGATATTTTCACCTTTGGAAGAATACTTTTTCCCTCAGAAGCTTTTTTTCGTAATACCCATGTATCCGGATTGTTTGGGTCGTACTGATCTAAAAATAAAATAACATCTTTTGTTAATTGAGTAGGGGTAGAAGCCCCGGCTGTTACGGCGACTTTATTAATTCCTTTCAGCCAATCGAGCTCGAGTTCTGATAGATCGGCAATGCGATGCGCAGGGGTACCTGCAATTTCGATCGAAACTTGGGCTAATCGATTTGAATTATTGCTACGCTTATCGCCAACGACGAGTAATAGATCAGCTTCTTTAGCTTGTTCTGCAACAGCTTCTTGTCGAGTTTGGGTGGCCAAACAAATTTCATTGTGAATTTCTGCTTGTGGATATTTTTCAATCACATGATTCATGATTTCTCGAACATCCCACTGACTCATCGTTGTTTGATTGGTTATGATGATCTTATCTGCTTTAATATTAAGACGTTCAACGTCTTCGTGTGTTTCAACAAGATGAACAACTTCAGGTGCGACACCAATCGCCCCTTCTGGCTCTGGGTGTCCTTTTTTACCTATATAAATAAAATGATAGCCTTCTTTTTTCTTTTCTGTTATTAAATCGTGAGTTTTCGTAACATCAGGGCAGGTCGCATCAATCGTTTTTAAACCTTTTACTTTAGCTATTTTTCTGACCTCAGGTGAAACCCCATGAGCTGTAAAAATAACGGTTCCCTTATCTATTTCATTTAATAGATCAATTCTTTTCTTGCCGTCAAGAGTAATAATACCCTCTTCTTTAAATGCTTCTGTCACATGATGGTTGTGAACGATCATCCCTAATATATAAATTGGCCTTGGTAATTCTTGATTCATGGCCGCTTTTCTTGCAATAACCATAGCGTCTACAACGCCATAACAATATCCCCGTGGTGAAATTTTTATAACTTCCAAAAATAAGCCTCCTCATGAAGCGTGTTTTCCTTATGGAATAAAGGATCATACATTAACCATTATAAAGGAGGCGAGTTTCAATGACAATAAGGATGATTAGACGTATAGTTTAGGAACCGAAGGACGAATATTTAAGGAATCCTCATTTTTTTTAACTTGATGGTTCTTTCGATTTTTCTTCTCCTTCGATGAAGGCATATCACTCTGCTGTTCTTTAGACATAGAGTGATCATGATTTGGCTTATCAGGTTCCGTATGATCCATCTCTCCATGATCCGATTCGTTAGCAGATTGTTTATCTATTTCCTTCTTATCATTTTCTCCTGTATCAGCTTCACTAAATTCTTTAAATGATTTCATCATCTTAAATAGGGCAGGTGCATTTTTTACAAGAGGTCCAAATTTTTGAACCATGGGTATGACCGTCTGTGCCGTATTGATGGCTTTTTGTACATTGGTAAACATCCCCATTAAATTTAAACCGTTGGAAGCAGATTGAGCCGCGCCAGCTATTTGGCCAGCTTGGGATAAAAATTCTGGTGCTGCTTGGGTCATTTGTCCAAGACGACCAAATTGACCCAACTGAGATCCAAGACTTGGCGGAACGCCTCCAGTAAATGGCATGGTCGGCATTTGGACGGGCCCTTGATTTAATGCCTGTTTGAAGGGAAACAAATATTAACACTCCTTTCATTTACATACAAACTGTAAAGTCTATGCCTAATATAGCCTCTTCTTAGTGTATGCATGATCAATAGTGAAAGTGTAAGCGATTGTTTATATAAAAACGAGCTGAATCTGTTATTGATATTAATGAAATATGTTAAGATAAAAAAGAATGAAAGTGCGTGTTCAAAAAGGTGACAAATGAAAAGGGTTACTGGCTAAGTACGCTGGCATTCTGCAAGAAACGCCAGTTACTTGCCCGTCTTGGGCGTCGGAAGGCTAAGAGCGGCGTCAGTTTTCTTTGGACCAGCATTCCTCGCGTTGTGGTAGCTTCTGGCGCCATTGTGAGCGGTTTTAGCTAGAGATCCTCTTATATCCATTACATGAGGACCGGAAAAACAAGCGGGCGTCGAGATTCGCAGCTTATCATTTGGTGACTTTTTGAACAACCTTTGAAAGGATGATATACATGTTGAAAATTGGGTCTCATGTATCCATGAGCGGAGATAAAATGCTATTAGGTGCTAGTCAAGAATCTGTAAAGTATGGGGCTACAACATTTATGATTTATACAGGGGCACCACAGAATACTAGACGCAAAGCGATAGAAAAATTAAATATTGAAGCAGGAAGAAAACATATGGAGGAGCATCATATTGAAGATATTGTTGTACATGCTCCCTATATTATTAATATTGCCAATACCGTTAAACCAGAGACTTTCGAAATTGGTGTTAACTTTTTAAGGAAAGAAATCGATCGTACACAGGCTATCGGAGCTAAACAAATTGTGTTACACCCTGGATCACACGTTGGTGAAGGGGAAGATAAAGGGATAGCTAAAATTATTGAAGGATTGAATGAGGTCCTTGTGAAAGATGATTCGGTCAATATTGCATTAGAAACGATGGCAGGTAAGGGATCTGAATGTGGTTATCGTTTTGAGCAACTTGCTAAAATAATTGATGGTGTAGTTCATAATGATAAGTTATCCGTATGTTTCGATACATGCCATACACATGACGCTGGTTACGATATTGTCAATGACTTTGACGGTGTTCTTGATGAATTTGATCGGATTGTTGGCTTAGATCGTATTAAGGTTGTTCATGTTAACGATAGTAAAAATCCTTGTGGTGCTAGAAAAGATCGCCATGATAATATTGGATATGGTCACATAGGCTTCCAGGCTTTAAATTATGTTGTGCATCATCCAGCATTTGAGAAACTTCCGAAGATTCTTGAGACACCTTATGTAGGTACAGATAAAAAGAATAAAAAACCACCTTATAAATTTGAAATTGAAATGCTTAGAAATCAGTCATTTAATGAAAATCTTTTAGAAGATATATTAAATCAATAATCAAAGAAAGTAAAAAACACGAGTTTGTCTCATTTTTTCTCGTGTTTTTCACACTTTATCGGCTGAACAAACATTCAATTCTTTATGAAGACTATTTAGTTTCCTTTTATAAAGTTTAAAAATAACTTGTTAACTTCTGCAACGAGATTTGGATCAATTGTTTTTGAGAGGGCATTAATCACCTTATTACGTTCACTATCATTAAAAATATTAATATGTTTACCATTGAAGTGAGAGACAATTTCTTTTGCTTGTTGAGGATTAATTTGAAAACCATATTGGGCACCATAACGAAGTAATTCTTCAGGCGTTACTGAATTAATCTTTTGATTAATCATCTGCTGAATAAATGCATTCATGAGATTCACTCCTATCCATTTTTCTTCACTTCTAACATATGATGCAATAGCAAAAATATCATAAACAAAAAATCGATCTATATCGGAACAAATTGACAAATTAAAATCAAGGTTTGTCAATAAAAATTGTGAAAATTTAACTACATAATCCTATTCTAATTCTGTATAATTAAATTATTAAAGGAAAGAAAAGAAAAAGCGGTAAATAGAATCCTTATTTCAAATATTTAGCCAAGTCTGTAACAAAAATAAAATTGTGTGAATTTTTATTCACTTTAAAATAACACTTGTCTCAATCAACCTTAACAGGGGGGATCGATCATTTTGAGCTCTGATACACTAGTTGGAACGTTATCAAGTGATTTATTTGAGAAACAACTTTCGGAGGAAATTCGTTATTGCATTTTATTAAATGGAAAAATTATTGACTGCAATTATTACGGTCACCTACTTATAGAAGAATATGGTGATATATTATTCGATCACGTGTTAGAATATGATCAAAAATCATTATATTCATTTATAAAAGAAATATCTGGAACACACAAAGTGGTTGAAAGGGTTTTTAGGCAGCGTATAAAGGGAGAAATTCACAAGGTCCGTTATCGGGGAATACTTGATATGCATAATCACATTCTTATCAGTGGTTATATTGAGAAGACGGCAGAAATGACACGGTACACATTTCCTGATATCATGAAAACCATTTTTAATAAGTTACAATTCATGTTTATTTTTATCGATCACGATAACCAAGTCCTCTTCAGGAGTGATCAATTCATTCACATTGTTAAAACTTACGAGAAAGAAAACAAATGTAAGCATCCATTTGAAGAAGTCATACGAAATATGGCACTTATCATGAGACTCAATAAAAACAATATTGAACGATATCATTATTTGGAAGATAAATTATATCACATATATGGCATTTATCATCAAGAAGTCAATCAAATTAGTTTTACCTTTAATGAAATTGAAAAAACGGATGAGTTTGAAAAGCTTATTCAGTATAAGCAACAGATGGAATCGGTTTCTCAGTTAGCGGCTGGATTTGCACACGAACTTCGTAATCCATTATCTGTTATACGTGGTTTTATTCAGTTATCAACTCTAACGAATAGTATGGATAAATATTATCGAACCATCCTATCCGAAATTGATCGAATGAATACCATATTAGACGATTTTTTATCTTTATCACGTAAATCAACGAAGAAAAAAGGGTCTATTCCACAAAACATAATTAAATCTGTTATGCCCTTAATCCATTCCGAATGCTTACTTAGAAATATTTTGTTGAAATGTGACATTGAACCATCCACAAGAGAAATTAATTTAGAAGAATCCATGATTAAGCAAGTTTTATTAAATATTTTAAGAAACTCAGTAGAGGCTTTTGAAGAGGAACAAGAAAATAAAACCTTTATTGTCGAAGGAAAAACAAGTGAAAATGCCTATACACTGATCATCTCTGATAATGGACCTGGAATGGAACCATCCGTCTTAGACCAATTAGGAAAACCATTCTTTACAACAAAAGCTAATGGAACGGGTATTGGACTTCCTATGTGTAAAAAAATTATTAAAGATCACCATGGCACATTTAACATCAATAGCAATTTGGGGGAAGGAACAGAGATTGTCATTAAACTTCCTTTTGTTTAGGCTTTTTTTTTTGACCCAGAAACACTATTTTTGATTTATTCGCATAAAGAGATGTCAAATGGTCAAAATCACCATTGATATTTAACATAACCTTTGTTAAAAAAATTATTAGAAATCCACATGGTTCTTAGAATCTAGACGCATGGAATTATTTGCATAAATGAAAAACAACATAACGCGCAAACTAATTTTGATCCTAAAAAGAAAGTGAGGGGTCAACATTGGATCATAAATCAAAGAAAAAAGCTCAAGGTCACAAGGATAAGTATAACGAAGAAATTGCTTCAGAATCAGCGATCGATCGTAAACAATTAGTTCATGCACCTGAAGAGCAGTCCTCCAAGGGTCGAGGTATGGGATGGTTTGGGATAATTCTATCCTTAATCGCACTATTCTTTTTACCTGTAATTATGGGAGCTGCTGGTGTTATCGTCGGCTTTGTTGCTTATCGTGATGGAGCAAAAACACTTGGTGTTTGGGCCATTGTCATTGGTCTAATTGCCATTACAGTACGTTTCTTTGCACCTCTGTTTTAACAAAAAAGGCATTTCGTCGTTTAGACGAGATGCCTTTTTGATTCTGTTTAAAAAATGTTACTCGAAAACCAACTAATTTGACGATTTTGTGAATTTTGATACACTTAAAATGATAGTTATTTGATTTAAGAAGGGTGAGGAAGAAATGGATATTTTTGAAGCGATAAAAACACGTCGATCAATTGGTAAGGTAAAACAAGATGTTATTCCATCAAAAGAACACATTGAACAGATTCTAGATTCAGCAAGATGGGCTCCTAATCATTTTAAAACCGAGCCTTGGAGATTTACGGTTTTAACAGGGAATGGACGAAATAAATTAGGTGATGTATACGGTAAAATAAATATATCAAATTTACCTGAGAATGCGACAGAAGAAGTTAAAACAAGTGCTTATGAGAAAGGTGTGTCCAAGGCACTTCGCGCTCCTGTTGTGATTGTTATTCATGTGGAACCAAGCGGTAAGGAAAAAGTGAAAGAAATTGAAGAAATAGAAGCTACTGCGTGTGCTGTACAAAACATGTTACTTACAACTCACGCATTAGGTCTTGGTGCTGTATGGCGTTCAGGTGATCCAGCCTATACGGATATGATGAATCAGGCTTTTGATGTGGAAAAACCAGGTCAAGTACTTGGATACTTATATGTTGGTTATCCTCTTGATGATATGAAAAAATCACAACCAGATCGAAAATCAATTGATGAAATTGCAAAATGGATAACGGAATAATAAATATAATAAAAGCAGCCTATTCTTTGATAAGCTGCTTTTTGTTTCAATAAATTATTGATTAACTTTTTCTTTTTCTGATTTATCATCAGCTTTTTTCTCTGCATATTCTTGTGCAATTTTATCTATTTCTACTTTCAATTCTTCGACCATAACATCTTCAGGTACTTTACGAATGATCTCACCGTGCCTAAACAATAACCCTTCACCATTTCCACCAGCTATGCCTATATCTGCTTCTCTGGCTTCACCAGGTCCATTAACAGCACAACCCAATACAGCTACTTTAATCGGCACTTTAATGGTTGAAATATATTCTTCAACTTCATTGGCAATTTTAATTAAATTAATTTGAATTCGTCCACATGTTGGACATGATATGAGTGTTGCCGCATTAGATGCAAGACCGAAAGATTTCAGAAGTTCACGACAAACTTTAACTTCGTCTACTGGATCTGTTGATAAAGAGATACGAAGTGTGTTTCCTATACCTTCATGTAATAAGACACCTAAGCCTGCAGCACTTTTTATTGAACCTGAGAATTTAGTTCCTGACTCTGTGATTCCCAAATGCAAGGGATAATCAAAAGCGCGTGCCGCCTTTTCATAGGCTTCAATAGCAAGATTGATATCAGAGGCTTTCATAGAGACGATAATGTCATGAAAATCAAGGTCTTCAAGAATTTTGATATGGTGTAGGGCGCTTTCTAGCATTCCATCAGCCGTAGGATAGCCATATTTATCGAGAATATGTTTTTCCAGTGATCCGGCATTCACACCAATTCGTATCGGTATCCCTTTCGCTTTTGCCGCATTCACGACAGCTTCAACGTTTTCGCGTTTTCCAATATTACCAGGGTTAATCCTTATTTTATCGGCTCCACCTTCGATCGCTTTAAGAGCCAATTTGTAATTAAAATGTATATCAACAACAAGGGGAATGTTGATGCGTTTTTTAATTTCTGGGATAGCTTCGGCTGCTCGATTATCAGGGCAAGCAACACGTACCATCTGACAACCGGCTTCTTCCAATCGGTGAATTTCCGCAACAGTGGCTTCTACATCGTGTGTTTTCGTTGTTGTCATACTTTGTATAATTAACTCGTTAGAACCTCCAATCGTGAGATTACCAACTTTGACTTTTCGAGTGCGTGTTCGATGGGTTATTTCTGGCATTTACCCGACGCTCCTTTTATTAAATAAATGTTATAACTTTGTTATTATAACATGAGTTTACCAAGAAGCGTTTTGTGTTTGCAAGTTTACTGTTTTTGAGCTTACTTGTAGATTGGAAAATTATATTGCTGGCCTGGTTTTAATTTTGTAGGCGAAACATCAGGGTTTAACTTCTTGAAATCTTGAATGACCCTTTCAATAGAGGGTATCGTCGTAGGATTTAAATTCTCTGAAATCGATAACAATGTATCACCAGGCGATACTTGGACGGTTTTGTATATCAGTTTTTGTTCTTTGACGGATTCATTTGCAGAAGATTGTTGTGACTGAGCTTCTGCAGTCGATGTTGGCGTAGATAATGTACCGGATGTTAAGTCAGTATAGCTTGTCCATATTAAAAGGATGATAAATCCAATAAAAGTTAATTGTTTCACAGAACTCCCGCCCATCTTACATATTTTTTGATTTTTTTACCGATCATCTGATTTATTTCAGTTATAAATAATAAGGTTATAGTCATAGATATGCTTGGTTAGTATTAAATATTCCTATTTAACATGAAAATATAACAATAAAATAATGCGTGTCAGTCTCTGAACCTCTCATGACTAAAGTCACGAGTGTTCTCGGCTATTTCATAAAATTCTTAAGGTATTAATAAATCACTATGACGGTTCAAAATAGGACATTAGATTATTGGGACTAATTTTTTTCATGAGATAAGAAAAGGGAACTTTATGATTGGTTGGACGTAAAATAATATAGAAGGAAGGAGAGGAGAAGTTTGGAGGCACTTATATCCCCAGAATTAGGTTTTATTGTTATATTTCTTGCTGCACTTTTTCTATTTGGTGAATTTCTTGTCAGGGCAAAGGGTCTTTTTGGCATCATAGGTTGTCTTTTATTTGTTTATTACTTTGCTTATCATCTAACGAATCAAACTTCAACATATGTTGTGGGCTTATTAATTGTTGGCCTCATATTAATTATTATAGATGGAAAACTCCTTGTGAATGGATCAGTAGCTGCACTAGGTTTGCTTTTAATGATCATTAGCTGTGCTCTTCCAGCCCCTACTTTCTTTTACGGCACATTGGTATCCATTGCTTTTATTATTGGTGTCAGTTGTTCATTTTTCTTTCTGAAATATATGCCAAGAAGAATATATTGGTCTAAACTATTGCTTAAAGATCAATTGTCAACTGAAAAAGGGTATAATTCCATTAATGAATCTTATCAATTTTTAGTAGGGAAAGAAGGCATTGCTACGACTTCGTTTCGACCGGTCGGCACAATTAAAATAGAGGGTCAATTATACAGTGCCGTCACAAATGGTGTATGGATTGAATCTGAATCAAAGATTAAAGTGATTAGTGTAGATGGAACAAAGATATTAATTGAAAAAATATAAAGAAAGGCTGAAACGTAGGATTAATTTCCGTTTCAGCTTTTTACACTTTAAATAAAAATTCAAGGTATAAAGTATGAGAGGGCTTGGGCATCTGTCTACGCCTTTTAGGCTGGCCAATCGGCAAGTTTTCTTTACACTTTAAGGGATAAAAAATTCAAGGTATAAAGTATGAGAGGGCTTGGGCATCTGTCTACGCCTTTTAGGCTGGCTAATCGGCAAGTTTTCTTTAGGGATTTTGGAGATGTAATATAAAAAAAGGTAGCGAGGGGACAAGTTCTTTATTATAATAGTAGAGGAAGTGGCAAAAAGGCTAAGTTATCTAAAAAAAATTTAAAAAAGGTATTGTCAAAGTTCAATATTCATGATATATTTATTCCTGTCGTTAAGACAACAGTTAAGACAACAACTTATAGCAAAGTTAAAAAAGTTGTTGACACTAAGAAATACATATGTTACAATAATCAATGTCGTTGAATTATTCCACAGTAGCTCAGTGGTAGAGCAATCGGCTGTTAACCGATCGGTCGTAGGTTCGAATCCTACCTGTGGAGCCAATATGGCGGTGTAGCTCAGCTGGCTAGAGCGTACGGTTCATACCCGTGAGGTCGGGGGTTCGATCCCCTCCGCCGCTACCATATTATATAAAATGACCTTGGCGATTGTGGCGAAGGGGTTAACGCACCGGATTGTGGTTCCGGCATACATGGGTTCGATTCCCATCAGTCGCCCCATGGACCCTTAGCTCAGTTGGTTAGAGCAGACGGCTCATAACCGTCCGGTCGTAGGTTCGAGTCCTACAGGGTCCACCATGTTATTTTATATTTATCTGGAGGAATACCCAAGTTTGGCTGAAGGGATCGGTCTTGAAAACCGACAGGGGCTTAACCGCTCGCGGGGGTTCGAATCCCTCTTCCTCCTCCATAATATTAAAATGAATACAATGAGAATGAAATGGTTATAATGTAGTTGTAACCGTGTTTTTATTTAAAAAAGTTTTTATATTACTGCTTATCATAGAGTGCAGGGTGGAGCAACGAGCATCACATCTTCGAATAAGCTACGAGCTGTCCCGTAAGCACGAAGTGGTAGGGACAACGTTTTTAAAAGTAAAAACATTTAGTAGATCTAGAATTAAATATTATTACTATCGCGGGGTGGAGCAACGAGCATCACATCCTCGAATAAGCTACGAGTTGTCACGAAGGCAAAGCCGTAGTGACAGTCATTAAACATCAAACAGATTTATTAATTAAATACTTTATACTATCGCGGGGTGGAGCAGTCTGGTAGCTCGTCGGGCTCATAACCCGAAGGTCGTAGGTTCAAATCCTGCCCCCGCAACCAACTATTATAAAAAACCGAAGCCAATTTAAGGGCTTTTTTTTATTTTATATAAGAATTATTCCTTCCTAATAGCTATGATTTGATATCTCGATTTGAATTTGTTATTGTAACAATATGGACAAAAGTTCAAAAAATAGTCTAACATATATTGGAGGAGATTTAAAATGGCAAAATATACGTTACCAGAACTACCTTATGCTTATGATGCCCTAGAGCCATATATCGATGAAGAAACGATGCGTATTCATCACGATAAGCACCATGCTACATACGTTAATAACCTGAATGCCGCTCTTGAAGGTGGTTATGAAGACCTTTCTAGCAAAACGGTTGATGAACTAGTCAGTAATTTAGATGTTGTACCTGATAAAATTCGTACAGCAGTGAGAAATAATGGAGGCGGTCATTCAAACCATACTTTCTTCTGGAAAATTTTATCAAAAAATGGTGGAGGTAACCCAACAGGTCCAATCGCTGAAGCGATAAGCGAAACTTTTGGCGACTTTGAGTCCTTTAAAGATTTGTTTTCAAAAGCAGCTGCAGGTCGTTTTGGCTCGGGTTGGGCATGGCTTGTTGTAAGCAATGGCGCGTTAGAAGTTGTAAGCACACCAAATCAAGACACACCATTATCTATTGGTAAAACACCTGTTCTAGGACTCGATGTTTGGGAACATGCTTACTACCTTAAATATCAAAACAAACGCCCAGAATACATTAATGCCTTTTTTAATGTTATTAATTGGGACGAGGTTAACAACCGCTATCTAAAGGCTAAACAATCAAAATAATCAATAATGACGAAAAAAGCTCACATTTATGTGGGCTTTTTTAATGGATTAAAGACCCCAAACTCATTTTAATTTGCATATCTCACTCTGTTTTAGACACAATAGAGCATAGAATGCAAAAGTTACTGGAGGTCTTATTAGCATGAAGAAACGACAGCATGGCAGTAATCAAGTGCCAAGAGATCTCTTATTACTCCTTGTAATTGTAGGTCTGTATTTTTTAAGTATTTCTCTATCGAATACATTTGTGAATATTTATATGTGGAAACAATCGAAAAGTTTTATTAATATCGGTTTGTATAATTTGATGATTGTTATTTTCCAGCCTTTGATGTTTTTAGTTGGTGGACAACTTGCAAAGAAGGTTGATCGGATTATTGTCCTTCGTTTAGGAATTATTTCGCTCGGGTGTTTTTTTATCACTGTTTTATTACTAGGTTCAAAGGCGAGCTCAATGACCCTCCTATTAGGATCGATCATTGGTATGGGGTTCGGTTTCTTTTGGCTTGCTTTTAATGTATTAACGTTTGAAGTAACAAATCCAAGCACACGAGATTTTTTTAATGGATATTCTGGCTTGTTGTCCTCTTTTTCCGGCATCATTTGTCCGTTTTCAGCTGGATGGATAATATCTAAAATGTCAGATTCCATAGGTTATAAAATTGTCTTTGCGATTTCACTGCTGTTATTTGGATTGGCTATTTTTGTAAGCTTTTTCTTGAAAAAAAGGCCAGCGAGCGGGGTACTTGCTTTTCGTACGATTCTAAATGAGCGAAAGAATAATAAGTACTGGAGAGCCGTTTTAAGAGCCTCCGTTTCACAAGGCCTACGTGATGGTGTCTATCTGTTTATTGTTGTTATCTGGATTTATTCAACAACAAACAGTGAATTTGCCTTAGGTACATTTGGACTAGTTGAATCCTCGATTATGTCGGTTGGTTATTTTTTGGCTACAAAAGTGTTGAAACCGAAATATCGCAAGAGAATGATTTTAATAGGAAGTCTATTAATGTATATGGGCATTTTGCTTATTGTATTTAATCTTAACTTCCGTAATTTAATGATATATGCCGTATTTGCATCTTCTGCTTATCCACTCTTACTTGTTCCTTTTCTTTCAATGACTTATGATGTGATTGGGAAAGGCTGGAAAGCGGGAGATTATCGAATTGAATATATTGTCGTTAAGGAATTATTTTATAATTCCGGTCGAATTTGTTCAATCACCGTATTTCTTATTTGTATGAAGATATTCGGTTCCTCGATGTTTATTACGCGCGTGATTATATTACTAGCAGCATTGGGTTATGTGGGAATTTATTTTTTTGTTAGAAAAATACCGATCCCAATTACCTCTATGAAGTCAGTGTCTATGCCCAATCCTCAAAAAGGGAAAGTGAATTAATCTAAATGTCCTCCATTTTTTATTAAAAATAAAGATATTTGTCATTCTAAGGTTTACAGATACTTAATACCCCATTAAAATAGAATATATGAAGTTCAAAGACACCAATCATTGTGACGTTTGGTGTCTCTTTTCTTTTGAGCATCTCGTGATTTAAAGAAAAATGGTCATTGATCTTAATTATACACGTCTTATTAGTCTAATTTTAAACGAATAGTGTAAGAGTTGTAATGATATTGGAGGATATTTGCATGAATAAAGATATAAAGAAAAAGAAACGAAATTCAATCCCTTTTCGTTTAAATGCTTTATTTTTAGCCGTTTTTTTAGCTTTTTCGGTATTAGTTTTACGCCTTGGAGTTGTTCAAGTCATTGATGGAGAGGATTATGCCAAAGCCGCTAATGCCAAAAAGAAACAAACAACACAGCTTGCATCACCGAGAGGCATAATAACGGATTCCACAGGAAAAGTATTAGTAGGGAATAAAGCAGAACTTGCCATTGCTTTTATAAGAAAGCCAAATATGCAATCAGATCAGATCTTATCGATAGCGAAGAAGCTCTCTAAGATCATTTTTGTAGATGAAAAAAGAGTCACTTTTCGTGATAAAGCCGATTATTATTTACTTACGCGTTTTAAGAAGCTTGATACCGCGTATAAAAAGTATCTTAAACCTTCGGAAATAAAACAGTATAGTGATAGTACCGATCCAAAAAAACAAGCGATTGCTTATAATTTAATGGCCAAACGGGTCACTGTAGATGATGTGAAATCGATTAAACCAGAAGAAATGAAAGTACTTGCTATAAAACACGAATTAGATCAAGCTCAAGAATTAACGCCTCATATCGTTGCCAAAGGATTGACTGAAAAACAAATGGCAACGATTGGTGAACACTTAGACGAATTCGATGGAACGATTGAAACAACGGTGGATTCAACAAGAACCTATCCAAACGGTTATGCTTTCTATCTTGGACAGGTCAAAGATATTCCAGAAGAAAAAATAGATGGCTTTGAGGCTAAAGGTTATAATCGAAATGATAAAGTTGGTGTGAGTTATCTCGAAAGTCAATATGAAAGCTATTTGAGGGGACTCCCAACAACCCTCACATTCCCGATGAAAAATAACAAACTCGTAGGTGCCCCTAAGCGCGAAGAAGGATCACGGGGTGATGATTTACAATTAACGATCAATATGGATCTGCAGAAAAAAGTCAACAGTATTGTTCGTAATCAGCTCGGAAAAGACGGGGCAAGAAATGAAGCTTACGCTGTTGTTATGAATCCAAAAACAGGGGCGATCCTTGCTCTTGGTGGTGCCAAAAGAGATGGAAGTGGGAAAATTGTCGATGCGTCTAGTGGAACGGTAGGCTCACAATTCCAAATGGGATCAGCAGTAAAGGGTGCTACTGTATTAACCGGATACCAGCATAACGCTGTACCATCAAGTATCTACGATATGCCTATAAAAATAAAGGGGACAAATCCATTTAGATCATGGACAACTAGCATTGGTACTATCGATGCAGAACATGCTCTAATGAAATCGTCTAACGTCTTTATGGGTACCATTGCAGGTAACATGGCTGGATTTCGGATAACGCCTGCTGGTGGACAATATTCAGCTAGAGTACCAGCTGTAACAGAACCAAGGTTCCGTAAAGCCGTTGAGGATTTGAGGCAAGGCTATAGTGAATTTGGATTAGGTACAAGAACAGGTATCGATATACCACAGTCTCAGGAAGCTACAGGGTATTCAGGTGGAATGCCGGATAACTCTGGGGTTATTATGTATTTTTCAATTGGACAATTTGATACGTATACTCCACTTCAATTAGGTCAATATGTATCAACAATCGCGAATGGAGGGTACCGGGTAGCTCCACATTTCTTGCAAAGTGTTCATGAACCATCACAAGATGGAAGCAAATTAGGAAATACCATTTATTCTTATAAAACGAAGGTATTAAATACGATTCCAAATACAAAAGATCAATTCGATACGGTTCAACATGGTTTTTATTTAGTTACTCAACCTGGCGGAACAGCAAGTATGCTTGGACTTGGTTCAAATGCTAAATATAAGATCGCAGCTAAAACGGGTACTGCCCAAGTAAATACCAATACTGGCCTTGAGAATTTAACGCTAGCATCCTATGCACCGTATAATAATCCAGAAGTCGCTGTTGCCGTTGTCGTACCGAATGTTTACTCAGGACATCCTAACTCGGCTATTGCATTAAAAATATATCAAGCCTATGATGACATTTATCATTATACAAATAAGTAAAGAGACATATTTTGTCTCTTTTTTTTATGCAAAAAAAAATGACTGATTCGGAGAAGACTCCTTTATCAGTCATTTTATTAACCGCATTAACAGGCATTAAGCCCCCACCTAAACGAGCATTTATAGGTGGGGAATAACGGCCAGTAAAGCTCGATTGGTTCAGGCTAACAATTTGTGGGGGGGTGACGCAGGCTAAAAACCAGGCGTCCTGTCGCAATGCCTGCACTAGCACATCCTGTGCGTCGAAAAATCCCCACTGATTGTACTTTATTATTTCACACGATTTTTCGTAATAACTTGTGCGATTTTAGGTATTGACATGTCGCTATTAACATTAAACTTACCGAGTTGAATATAATTCTCACGATTGTTTGTGTGGAAATACTTATTAAATTCTTCAGTACTTTTAATTATTTTTGCATCGTGTAATTTCTCGGCAATTTCACCTGGGACCATACCAGAAGTAATGTTGAGAGTTAATTTATTAACTTCCTTCTTGGGAGGATTATCTTTACTATTGTCATTGTTATTACTTTGTGTTTTCTCTTGATTCTTAGATTGAAGATCTTTTTGCCATTTAGCATAGTCTTCTTGACTAACGGCAATTTGATTATTTTTAGTTAAATAATTTGCTACCGCTTCTTCCGTTACCTTACCATTTGTTGTTTCATTTGTCTTTGGCGTAACTTCATGATCGCCAAAGATAAAATAGTAAAAAAAGGAAAAAACAGCACAAGCAATCAATATACCAGCAGAGAAACCACGCATTCCATTCTTAGTCATCTAAAGTTCACCTTTCTTACTTATCTTTGTTGCTAATCAGAACTTCCTCTTCAAGGATACGAAGTTTCTTTTTTACTTTATATAATTCTTGCATCATAGTAATTGAATTTCCTTCAATTTGGGTCTCCAATTCTTTAATACTATCTTCTTTAAAATAGGAGAGGCCAAGGACAATCAAACCAACAATGACAAGAATTAAGATGATGTAAATCATATTTTTCCTCCTAACTCTCTCTGAGTTATTTGTTTAACCCAAGTCTATTTATACCATACCACATGGAACCGAGAAAGAGTTTCGACGAAAATGAAAGAAATTTGTAAAATTCCATCAGAAATCATTTGCCATGTTTTTTTAGAGGTGGCAAGGTTTTCGGCTAGTAGCAAATATAATAATTAAGAAGACAGGCTTTTCTATTAATCTAGTATATCAAATAATTTCATGCTATGATGTATATAGACTTGAATTACTTCATCTTTTCTGATATTATATAAAAGTATTTTTATGCATGGATAATTGAATTGAAAGTAATGGAGGGATAAACGATGCGTGTACAAGTCATCCTTGAATGTACTGAAACAGGCGATCGTAATTATATTACGACAAAAAATAAACGTACGAATCCTGAACGTATTGAACTTAAGAAATATTGCCCACGTTTAAGAAAACATACGTTACATCGTGAAACAAAATAATTACACTTAAAAGGACCGTAAATATCTATTGATATACGGTCTTTTTTCACTTTAAGAAAGCATAAAAATTAAGGTATATAGTATAAGTGTGGGCTTTAGACGTATTTGCACCTTTACCATGAGAAGAACTTGATATAATGATTATAAGTAAGGCTGGTGACCTCTATATTGACAAATATTAAACAAATAAAGAAACAAATACGAGAAGAAGTATTACATAAATTACAGAACATGGATCATGAGGATTTTATACAAAAAAACAAGCAAATATATGAACACGTATTGACTTTTGATCTTTGGCAAAAATCAGAAACCATCGGAATTACACTATCTAGAGGTAGAGAAATCATGACAAGACCGATTATCGATAAAGCTTGGCAACTAGGAAAAAGGATAGCAGTGCCAAAATGTTATCCAGAGGAAAAAGAAATGAGATTTTACTTTCTCGATGATTATGAACAATTAGAGTTGTCCTATTTTAACTTATACGAGCCTAAACTATCTGAAGTCACACAAGTACAAACAGATGAAATTGATATAATGATCGTTCCCGGCGTCGCTTATTCACCGTCAGGTTATCGAATCGGATTTGGCGGAGGATATTATGACCGTTATTTGAAACATTATCATGGTGAAAAGATCTCTTTGCTATTGGATGAACAAAAAATAGATCAAGTGCCGATAGAGGAACATGATATTCCGGTTAACTGGCTCATAACACCCGATCAAATCATGAAGACAACCAGTTAGATAAATAAGCATAGATCGCTATTTCATGGACACACTAAGGTTAATTAATCCTAGAAAAGAGTGTTCAAAATGAGAAAAATGATATCACAATTACTGTTTTTATTATTGATTAATTGGTTATTTCAATATAAAAAAAACAATCTAACTTCATTGATCATCGCTTTAATCGGAGCGAAATTAATAGTAAAAAAACCAATTTATGACATGATGAAACGGTGGCTTTTACAAAATATCGTTGTATTTTTGGAAAAAGCCAATCATAAATTAACTTCAATTCTTATTCGCTAATGAATTTGTTGTTTTAAAATAACCAGTTGTTTTTTTGCTGTTTCCAAGAGGATATATAGATGAGTCGATTGTTTACTAAGTAAAACAATAGGCATACGACTACCAGTTGATTTTTCAATGTGGTGCTCACTGATTTTTATTCCATTAAATACATTTTTATAAAGTCCTTCCCATAATTGACTTATCACTTTATATGTTTTTTCTTTAGTAAGTCCTGGTAAGGGTACAGATTGATATTTAACAAGCTCTGATAGTGGAATGATATAATAAGAAGATGGATTAATCTTATATTCATCTTCTGCTTTCGTAATCATTTTTAGACGCTCTCGATTGAGACTTGTATTTAAGGCATCCAGGAATACTTTCTCAGATGGCGTTTCAGGTTTGCGAAAAGAAATAAAATAGTTGTTTAAAGGCATCAGTGATAAATCGTCATGAGATAGGAGGTCCCTTCCTAATATGACTTGGTTTTGACGGTTTTCAGAATGATGAAAACTAATGGCTACATATTTTCCTTGGATAAGGGGATCATAAGCGATTTGCTTAATTGAACTTACATTTTGCTCATATCGATTGAGTACGTTAATTAAATGGTCATTGCGATATAGTAAACTAATGTCTTGTCTAAATGAAACAGGTTTGTTTGTTTGTGATCGACTGAGGAGTTGCAATTGGTTTTTATCCTTGACTGTTTCAATCGTGAGTGAAGTTTCTACTCGTTTGTAAAGGATTGTTCTATCCATTGGAAAGTACATAATCGTCCGCATATTTTTAGAAGAATTATGGATTAAATATAAGGTTACGGCAATTGAAATAGACAAAATGAATATAATGATATACATAATTTTTTTTTTAGTCATCATGTCTACCTCCAGACAAACTTTTTCCTTTACAACTTTATGACGTTTTTAAAAATAATATGTACAAATTCTCTTTAAGACCTTCCTAATTGGCAAGGTTTTCTTTATAATTTATATGGTTAATAGAGGTTGTTCAAAAAGTCACCAAATGATAAGCTACGAATCTCGGTCGCCCGCTTGTTTTTCCGGTCCTCATGTAGCAAAAACCTACATTCCGGTCC